>CAKQDX010000030.1 GCA_934229725.1 uncultured Streptococcus sp. | reverse complement strand
CTCGTGTCGCAGCTTCATCCTCCGATGTAGCCTATTCATATTATCATCTCTTGCTTACCTTGTCAATAACTTTTTTAAAGTTTTGGAACCTTTTCAAGTTTGTGGCAAGTCAGTTAAGACAACTTTTATATCTTAACACCCAAATCAATACTTGTCAATAGGATTTTGAAAAACTATTATCCTATTTTATATTGAACTTTTTGAATCCTTGATACAATACCCATCCAACGACTAGGCCGAGAGCGTTCTGACAGAAATTTGGTATGATTTCTGCGACGGCAGATCCTGTTCCATACATAAATATCGAAGCAAGAGCATAACCACCAACCATTGCAATTGTAGCAAGTAGCAGACCTACAATACGATATTTCCCCTTAAATCCAGCAAAATATCCTTGCGCACCATGAATCAGTAAACTAATAAACATCCATTGTGGGGCGGACGATAAGAGATCAATCAGAAATGCCGATAAACCTCCTACAGTAGCTCCCTCTTTTTTACCCAAATAGAAGGCAGTAAAATAGATACCTGCATCTACCAAAGTCAACAATCCTGTTGGTGTGGGGATTTTAGCTACAAATCCAAAGGTGACTGACAACGCTGTTAAAACAGCTAACAATGTTAATTTTTTTGTTTTATCATTTTGCATATTGAACTACTCCAAACTCATTTGAGTGTTTTATTGATTCAAAGACAAAGGCTTTAGCATTCGCTACAGCTTCAGTTTCTGAGCACCCTTTAACTAATTCACTTGCTATACTAGAGGCGAATGTACAACCTGCACCTGTATTATTTTTATCCAATACAGCCTCTTCAAAGATTTTATAGCCTTTTCCATTATAAAAGACATCAATCGCTTTATGATCATTTAAACGATTTCCACCCTTAACGACGGCCGTCTTAGCACCTAATTCATTTAAAATACTAGCTGCACGCTTCATATCGTCAAGAGTATGGATTTTTTTATCAATAAGGAGCTCAGCTTCTGGTAAATTTGGAGTTATGACTGTAACATAAGGGAAGAATTTAACCAATTCATTACGTAGCCGAGAAACCTCAACGTCATGGGTCTCCTTACAAACTAATACAGGGTCCAAGACAATTGGAATCCCAGAATGATTCTTAACAAAATCCAAAGTTAGCTCTGCGATTTCAACGTTTGGTAATAACCCAATTTTAATTGCTGAGAAAGGCACATCTTTTAGTGATTCCAGTTGTTGCTTAAAGACCTTGCTATCAATCGGAATGACCTCAAAACCGTTCTCAGTCATAGCTGTCAGACAAGTCAAAGCCACAAAGCCATGTTGCTTATTGGTTGTAAATGTCGCTAAGTCTGCGTGAAGCCCTCCACCACTGAAAATGTCATTACCTGAGATGGCTAAAATTAATTCATCACTCATATTTTATCTCCTTCAAATATAATCCATTACCTGATGCCGTTGGTCCTGCAAGATTACGATTACGACTCTCCAACACTGTCTTAACTTGCGAAACAGGCATGCGGCCATTTCCAATTTTCAACAATGTTCCGACCATGTTTCTGACTTGCTTATAAAGGAAACCATTGCCAGAAAAAGTAAAGACATAGAATCCAGTCTTTTCATCAATTGAGACTCGAGCTTGGGTAATTGTGCGCACCTTATTTTCTACAGATGTCCCCGAAGCTGTAAAACCTGTAAAATCATGCGTACCAACCAAATCTTTGGCAGCTTCTTGCATAAGAGCTAAGCTTAGTGGATAGGGATAATGGGTGGCATAATTTCGCATCATAGGATTTTTAGGACGGCCTGCATCTACTAGGAACTCGTAAGTCTTACTGTGTTTATTGTAACGTGCATGGAAATCCTCTGATACAAGTTCGATGCTAACAATATCAATATCATCTGGACATTGCGTATCTAGACCAAAACGTAGCTTTTCAGGTTCTCGTTCCTGAGGTAAATCGAAGTGAATAACCTGTCCATAAGCATGAACACCAGCATCCGTTCGACCTGCTCCGTGAACTACTACAGGTGTGCCACTATTTAGCCGCAATAGCGTCTTCTCAATTTCCTCCTGAATAGAGCGAGCGTCTGGTTGTCTTTGAAAACCTGAAAAAAGTGTACCATCATAGGAAATTATTGCTTTGTATCTAACCATAAGCCTATCATATCAAATTTAATTGAGGATAAAAAGTGGTTAGGCCATAAATTGACCCCATACAGTTTTTATGGTAAAAAAAGACGCTCAAGGCGTCTTTCAGATTGAAGACAAAGTCCTCAGAAGTTATACTTCTGGGGACTTTTCTTGCTTTGAAGGAGTATAATAAAAGAA
>CAKQDX010000029.1 GCA_934229725.1 uncultured Streptococcus sp. | reverse complement strand
GTTTTAGAGCTGTGTTGTTTCGAATGGTTCCAAAACCATTTCTTTGGCAACCGCAGCAATACCTGCGTTTTAGAGCTGTGTTGTTTCGAATGGTTCCAAAACCTTGAATCATATCCGATATAGCGGAATGGAGTTTTAGAGCTGTGTTGTTTCGAATGGTTCCAAAACCTGTGATGCATAAGCTCTACACTCTAAGTTGTTTTAGAGCTGTGTTGTTTCGAATGGTTCCAAAACAATTGATTTCAACAAGATTTCGGACGGTATGTTTTAGAGCTGTGTTGTTTCGAATGGTTCCAAAACCCAGTTGACTTATGGTAACTCTGTTCAAAAGTTTTAGAGCTGTATTGTTTCGAATGGTTTCAAAATCTATAGGTTTATTCTATTCCTTCAAATCTTGACTGATGAAAAAACTCTCGGAAATTATTTTCCGAGAGTTTTAGTTTAGTTCCCAATTGAGACGGTTCCGTCTGATCCGACTTTGACATTTGTTCCGTCTTGGCTATTGACCTCAACTGAACCATCCTGGCTCACTGTTCCATTATTGCCATTGTTGTCATTGGCTTCGACAGTGTTATTTCCGTTTGTTTTTGCTGAGTTACCGTTTCCGTCACTCACTTCAGTTGAACCGTCTTTGTTGACTTTTACTGAAGCACTTGAGCTGCTTGAAGAAGATTTTTTGGTCACCTTACTGGATGATGTTGATGAAGATGACGAGTCAGTTTTGTCTTTAGAGTTGCCACATGCTGCTAAGGTCAACAAGGCAAGAACTGAGACAGAGGCTAAAGTTAGTTTAGAAAATGTTTTCATAATAGTCTCACTTTTTTCTTAATACATCCATTGTAAAGGAAAAATTGGAAATTCGAAAGCGCTCTCAAAGGATTTTATCTAACTGTTATCCCTCAGTAATAGTGGTGTTGTGCTAGGCTAATCTATTGGAAAATAAGAGGTTAGCTCCATAACGCTTTCCATCATAATGACAGACAGTTCAAGTCGTTAAGCTCGGTAGGTCAGCTTATCTTTGTTATAATAAGAGTAAAACGTAATGAGGTGACTAAGATGTATCAAACAACTATTAAGGGTGACAAACGTTACCATTCCCTTTCAGAGGGTTACGGGGTACCTGTGGAACTTTTTGGCTATACTGAGGACGGGGAAACACCCATGAGTTTGGTGAATATTGCTTTGGCTTCTTGTGTGACCATGTGTTTACAGAGTTATTTTGCAAAGTTTCAGGGAAAGGAGGAGCTTGCTATTCGGGTTGATTCTAGCTATGAAGAGGGGAATTTCAAGCTAAAGATACATTTGCCTGAGAACTTGGCTATCGAAAATGAGGATAAATTGCTGGCTTTTGTGGATGAGTTTTGTCGTGTCAAGAAGCTCTTTCGTGAAGATATAGTGGTTGATATCAGCTTAGCTCCATAAGCTGATTATCCTTTACCAAGTTCGTGTTATACTAGTAAGTAAAGATAAGCTATTTGTTTTAAAGTGGAATAGAAAATGATAGGGAGGGCTTGCTATGCAAGACAAACTACATGAAATTCGAGTATTTGAGAATTTTCGAGAAGAACTGTTTGAAACTGGCCATGTCATCGTGACGACAAAGGTGGTTGAGAAGTCTCTAAATTATTTTGGCAACGCACATGGTGGTTATTTATTCACGCTTTGTGATCAGGTGGCTGGACTGGTGGCCATCTCAACAGGTGATTATGCAGTGACACTTCAGTCTAATATCAATTATCTAAAGGCTGGTCATCTGTCTGATGACCTTAAGATTGAAGGGCTTTGTGTCCATAATGGTAAGTCTACCAAGGTAGTGGATGTCCTCGTCACTAACCAGGAGGAGAAAATCCTAACTAGGGCAACATTTACCATGTATGTGACAGGTGTAGTAGAAGATTAGAGAGGAAGAGCTTATGTCAGATTTTCAAACCATGGACGATTTTGCGGTCTTTGTCAATGACTACCTGACACCGGAACAAGTGATTGTCCAAGCTTATTCTTATGCTGCTGATCAGCAAGAACTGTCTCTTCTCGTGACTATTGATGACTATGAGATGATGTGTCGTTGGCATGTTGTTTGGACCTTCTCTGGCTTACACCAGGCCTTCTTTCAGTCTATGATGGATTCTGACAACGGCTTTTTCATTGATGCGAATAGCTTGGCGATGAAGGTACGTCTCAAGGATCAGGAGCTCTTGTTCCAAGCAGGTGCACTGGAAATGGTGGTTGTCGATTACCCAGATCCCCTCTATCGTTTGGCTGAAGTATCTTTTAACCAAGGCGGTCAGCGTTACACTTATCTTTGTGAAGATAAAAGCGTGGAGGTAGAGGATTGGGTGCTTGTTCCTATAGGTTCTGGTGATAAGGAAAAGCAAGCCTTTGTGGAAAAAATCTCCTATGCCTTAGCTGATGAGACGCCGATTCAGCCAACAGAGATGAAACAGGTTATTCAAAAACTTCATCTGGTGACTGTTCGTTATGATGTGGAAATTGTTAAAAAAGGCTTTTTGACGTTTTCAGGTCTGACTTTTGAGGGTGGAGAAATTGGCAAGCCGACAGAGCCTCTCTGGATTCCTTTTCTTGCAGAGCGAGATGATTTGGCCCTTACTACTTATGGGATTCGCATCACTGACGGAAGTCGAAAAACTTATGTCACCGCCTTGGCTGGTGAGGATGATGGCTTGGAGATGATTGCCCTTGCACCGGCTAATTATGCAGTTTTTAAACTTAAGGGGCCGGCGACAGCAGCGGTCTGGGAGAGTTTTCAGCATGCCAAGAAACATTTTGACATTATTAACCAGCCCATGGTAGAGGTCTATCCACCAGGTAATCGTCAGGCTGAAGATTATGAGATGGAAGTTTGGATTCCGATAAAGGAGGATGTGTAGATGCGTCTGGACAAGTTTTTGGTTGACTGTGGTCTTGGCAGTCGTAGTCAAGTCAAGACCTATCTTAAGAAAAAGCAGGTGACTGTCAATGGTCAGGTGGAAACGTCGCCTAAAACTCAGATTGATGAGAAGAAGGACCAGATTGCTTATCAAGGTCAGGAACTAACACATGAGACCTTTGTTTACTATCTCTTGAATAAGCCAAAAGGTGTGATTTCGGCAACAGAAGATGCTCGTCATAAGACGGTTTTAGATTTACTGGATGAGACAGCTCGCCACAAGCAGGTTTTTCCGGTTGGTCGGTTGGATATTGATACTCATGGCCTGCTTCTATTGACCAACAATGGTGATTTGGCTCACGCTATGTTATCACCTAGAAAACATGTGGACAAGATTTATCAAGCTAAGGTAGCAGGTGTCATGGACGAAGCAGATATGCAAGCTTTTGAAAAGGGAATTGAGTTAAAAGACCACACTTGCCAACCAGCTAAATTAGAGATTTTGTCAGTAGATCAGGCAGCTAGAACGAGTACAGTTCAGATTACCATTGCCGAAGGTAAATTCCACCAAGTCAAGCGCATGGTAGCTGCTTGTGGTAAGGAAGTGACAGACTTGCAACGTTTGAGTATGGGATCTTTAGTTTTGCCAGATGATTTAGAAATTGGCACTTGGCGTCGATTGACTCAAGAGGAGTTAGACGGATTAAGCGTTTTTGGAATTCCTTTGGTTTAAGCTTAACAAACAGTTGCGAAATAGGTAGATTTTTGTTACCATTAAAATGATATACTAGAAGAAAAAAGAGGTAAATTCAAGTGGCATTTGGAGATAACGGACCACGTAAGAAATCATTCTTTGAACGTCTGACAATAGTTGTCGTTTTAATTATGTTATTAGTAACAGTTGGGGCATTGATTTTCCAAGCAGTCGCAGCTGTCCTTTAAGACGCTATTAAGCGTTTTTTTGTGTATGTCGGAAACTTATTGCTTTAAGATGAAATGAGGGCATGCAACATGTGTCAGAAAGAGAGAAAATAATAGATGAGTATGTTTTTAGATACGGCCAAGATCAGCGTCAAAGCTGGTCGTGGTGGCGATGGGATGGTTGCCTTCCGTCGTGAAAAATATGTACCGAATGGCGGTCCTTGGGGCGGTGACGGCGGAAAGGGTGGCTCAGTCATTTTCAAAGTTGACGAAGGCTTGCGTACCCTTATGGATTTCCGTTATAACCGTAAGTTCAAGGCCAAGAACGGTGAAAAAGGGATGACCAAGGGAATGCATGGTCGTGGTGCCGAAGACCTGATTGTGAGTATTCCGCCAGGTACGACAGTGCGTGATGCTGAAACGGGCAAGGTTATTACTGACCTGGTCGAAGAAGGTCAAGAGTTTGTCATTGCTCATGGCGGTCGTGGCGGTCGTGGAAATATCCGTTTTGCGACGCCTCGTAACCCTGCACCTGAAATCGCTGAGAATGGTGAACCAGGTGAAGAGCGTGAACTTCAGTTGGAACTGAAGATTTTGGCTGATGTTGGTTTGGTTGGTTTTCCATCTGTTGGTAAATCAACAATTCTTAGTGTGGTAACGGCAGCCAAGCCAAAGATTGGTGCCTACCACTTTACGACGATTGTTCCTAACTTGGGAATGGTTCGTACTAAGTCAGGTGAGAGCTTTGCCATGGCTGATCTTCCGGGCTTGATTGAAGGGGCTAGTCAGGGTGTTGGATTGGGGACACAGTTCCTTCGCCACATTGAGCGTACACGTGTTATCCTTCATGTGATTGATATGTCGGGAAGCGAGGGGCGTGATCCTTACGAGGATTATCTTCAAATTAACAAGGAATTGGAAACTTACAACCTGCGCCTGATGGAACGTCCGCAAATTATTGTTGCTAATAAGATGGACATGCCTGAGGCTGAGGAAAACTTGAAAGAGTTTAAGGAAAAATTGGCTGCTAATTACGATGAATTCGAAGAGTTGCCACAAATTTTCCCAATTTCAAGTTTGGCTCATCAAGGTCTAGAGAACCTTTTGGAAGCGACCGCAGAACTTCTTGATCAAACAGATGAATTCTTACTTTATAGTGAAGAAGATATGGAACAAGAAGAAGTATACTATGGCTTTAACGAGGATGAACGTCCATTTGAAATTAGCCGTGATGACGATGCTTCATGGGTACTTTCTGGTGAAAAACTTGAAAAACTCTTTATCATGACAAACATGGAACGTGACGAATCAATTATGAAATTTGCACGTCAATTGCGTGGAATGGGAGTTGACGAAGCACTCCGTGAACGTGGGGCTAAGGATGGTGACATTGTTCGTATTGGTAACTTTGAATTTGAGTTTGTGGATTGACGTTGAAAGACTCTCTAAGTGCTAAAGCACTTGATAGTCTACGGCAGTCGCTATGGCGAACTGCCTATCAACCTCACTAACTACGTCAAGTCGGTAAAATC
>CAKQDX010000028.1 GCA_934229725.1 uncultured Streptococcus sp. | reverse complement strand
GCTTCAGCATCTGCATCAGAATCAGCAAGCACATCAGCTTCAGTTTCTGCATCAGAATCAGCAAGTGCTTCAGAGTCAGCGTCTGCATCAGAATCAGCAAGCACATCAGCTTCAGTTTCTGCATCAGAATCAGCAAGTGTATCTGAGTCAGCGTCTGCATCAGAATCAGCAAGCACATCAGCTTCAGTTTCTGCATCAGAATCAGTAAGTGCCTCTGAGTCAGCATCTGCATCAGAATCAGCAAGCACATCAGCTTCAGCATCTGCATCAGAATCAGCAAGTACATCAGAATCAACTTCTGTATCTGAATCAGTATCAGCTTCTGAATCATACTCTGCATCTGCTAGTCTTTCAGTTTCAACTTCTACATCAACTTCAGTTTCAGAATCACTTTCTAGCTCAGAATCTACATCTGTATCAGTTTCTCAATCATTGTCTGAAAGTGAAACTCCTAAAGTTGGTGAAGTTATCATCACTTACATCCGTGAAAATGATGGTAAAGAAATCCAAAAACCACGTCAAGATACACCAAACTCACCATATGACACACCATATAACACAACTGAGGAAGGTGAGAAACCTAACACAATCAAGACTCCAGATGGTAAGACATACAAGATCGTACCAAAAGGTGATTACCCAGTAGGTAAAGTTGACGGTGACGGACACCTTGAATCATCAGATCCAATTAAAGGTAAAGTTGAAAAACCTAAATCAACAATCACTTACGTTTATAAAGAAGTGAAGGGTAATGTTTACGTTCACTATGTTGATGTAAATGGTAACAAGATTAAAGACGATGTGACTGATGAAAAAGATCAACCAGTTGATAAAGACTACGACACAGTTATTGACAACCGTCCAAAAGAAATCGAATTCCAAGGTAAGACATACGAATTGGTACCAGCTGGTAACTACCCAGTAGGTAAAGTTGACGAACAAGGTCACTGGAATGGTGATGATGCTACAACAGGTAAAGTCATCGAAGGTGATAAGAACGTTACTTACGTATACCAACTCAAAGAACAACCAGCACAACCTAAGGGTAATGTATACGTTCACTATGTAGATACTGAAGGTAATATCATTAAAGATTCAGTAACTGATGAATTGGCACAACCAGTTGGTAAAGACTACGACACAGTTATTGACAATCGTCCAAAAGAAATCGAATTCCAAGGTAAGACATACGAATTGGTACCAGCAGGTAACTACAAAGTAGGTCAAGTCGACGAACAAGGTCACTGGACAGGTGATGATGCTACAACAGGTAAAGTCATCGAAGGTGATAAGAATGTTACTTACGTTTACAAACTTAAAGAAGATCCAACGAAACCTAAAGAAGGTGACGTCATCATCACTTACGTAAACGAAAAAGGTAAAGAAATCAAGAAACCTCGTCAAGACACACCAAACTCACCATATGACACTCCATATAACACAACTGAGGAAGGTGAAAAACCTAAGACAATCAAGACTCCAGATGGTAAGACATACAAGATCGTACCAAAAGGTGATTACCCAGTAGGTAAAGTTGATAAGGATGGACACCTTGAATCTTCTGACCCAACTAAAGGTAAAGTTGAGAAACCTCGTTCAATCGTTACTTACGTTTATAAAGAAGTGAAAGGTGACGTTTACGTTCACTATAAAGATACTGAAGGTAACACAATCAAGACTGACGTTACTGATGAAAAAGATCAACCAGTCGATAAAGACTACGATACAGTAATTGATAACCGTCCAAAAGAAATCAAATACAATGGTAAGACATATGAATTGGTTCCAGCTGGTAACTATACTGTAGGTAAGGTTGATGGACAAGGTCACCTTGAGTCATCAGACGCTACAACTGGTAAAGTTATCGAAGGACGTAAAGATGTTACTTACATCTACAAACTTAAAGAACAACCAGCACAACCTAAGGGTAATGTATACGTTCACTATGTAGATGAAAATGGTAACACTATCAAACAATCTGTTACAGATGAATCTAAACAACCAGTAGGTAAACATTATGATACAGTAATTGATAACCGTCCTAAGACAATCGTTACTGCAGATGGTAAAGTCTATGAATTGGTACCACAAGGTAACTATCCAGTAGGTAAAGTTGATGGTGATGGTCACTTGACTACAACTGACCCAGTAACTGGTAAAGTTATCGAAGGTGATAAGAACGTAACTTACGTTTACAAACTTGTCGATACAACTCCAGAAAAACCAGTGACACCAACTCCTGGTAAACCTGAACAACCAACTCCAGCTAAACCAGTTGATCCAGCTCCTAAAGCTCCAGCTAAAGCAACTCCTGTAACTCCAGCTAAACCAGCTTCAGAAATGACACAATTGCCAAATACTGGTGATGAGTCTAACGTAGCTGCTACAGCAGCTCTTGGATTGCTTGCAACTGCATCTGGCTTGGCTCTTGCGGCAAAACGCAAAAAAACTGAGGAATAATATTTCCTCGACTTACCTCCCTAAAACTTTTGAGTGATTAGTCCTAATAAAACACTAACTACTCTTAAGAAAGAATAAGCCGATTAGCTTCGTTCTAAAAAAGACACATTCCAAATTGGAGTGTGTCTTTTTGTGATTATGAGATTAACCTAAAGGATTAGAATTTGTCTGCTATATAGAGTAATCAAGCTTATCTTGAAAGGTAATACTGTTAAAGAAGGAAATCATCTCTCTAGAATTTCAAGAAATCTTTAAATTTCATTTTATAAACTAGAGAATGACTGAAAATAGTGTGAAATCAATGTCTTTAAGGTATTAATTGGATGAAGCGTTTGCAATTTTATTTAAGAAATATATGACAAAAAATTAGAACTTGGAACAATTTTGTGATAAAATTTAGCTACGTGTTTTTATACAAACATCTAGAATGGAGCAGATATGTTTTTTAGAAGAAACGAAGGGGAATATCGCGAAACAGATCGTGTGACTCGTTTTAAATTAATTAAATCAGGTAAGCAATGGCTTCGTGCGGCGACATCAAACTTTGGACTTTTTAAGGTTGTTAAAGGTGGAACAGATGCACCGTCAGTTTCAGCGCAAAGTGTTGAGGAGAAAACACCTCTTCTCTCAGGTCAATCTCTACTTAAAGGGATTGCAGCAGCAGGTGCGGTGGCAGGTGGTGCAGTAGCCACTTACACTGCTCAAGCCGAAGAAACGGCAAGGCCAGCTTTAGAGAGTCAATTGACTGGGAATCATGATGTAACAGCTAATTCTGAGTCTGTTGTCTTGAGTGCAGCTCCTACATCAGAAGCTTCAGTGGCACCATCAACTAGCCAAGAGTCTACAAGCTCTTCAGCTGACACTCAAGCAAGTACTGATGCTTCAGTATCATTGTCACAATCTGTATCAACAGAAGTGTCACAAGCTATCTCTGAATCTGTATCACTTAGCAAAGAGCAGTCAACCTCCGCTAGTCAGTCACATACTGAAAGCGCAAGTGGTTCGGCTTCACATTCAGAATCAGCTAGTTCAACAGTAGCGACTGCATCAGAAACAGCGACTCAAGAAGATGAAAAAACTATCTTGGATCAAAACGTTTCAGAAGCAGAATTGCTCGTTAATATTGCTAAAGATTACCAAGCAAAATTGACAGACACAGCTGCAAAAGCTGAAATTCAAACAGCTATCACAACAGTTCAAGAAGAAGTAACTAAATCAACAACATTGCTTGCGGCATCAGCAACAAACGCTGCTTATGCAGAACAACGTGAACGTCTTGGCAATGCCGTTGAGGGGTTGATGACCAAGATTACCAATGCAGGTTTTAATGGAAATTCTACCGTAAGCGGTAGTCCAGCTATCACTTCTTATCTTAACCTTGCGACTGGTGAATCTAAGGTTTATACAGGAACTGGTACTGATTCAAATAATAATGTTCCAATTTATTATAAATTGACAGTGACAAATGACGGGACAAATTTGAATTTTGTCTACACTGTTACATATGTTAATCCTGCAACATCAACCCTTGGAAATATTTCGAAGATGAGTCCTGGATATTCTATCTATAGTTCAGGAACATCTAATCAAACGATGTTTACTTTAGGTAAAGGACTTAGTGCTCCAACAACTGTAACGTCTTATATTTCCAATCCAGACGGCACTCAAAGATCAATACCTTCGCCTAATCCAACACCAGTAACAACCCAAGGAAACGGTTTTACTTGGTCAAATGGTATCCAAATGAATGGTTACCAGGCTAAGCAAAGCTATGGTCTGACATCAACTTGGAGTGCTAAAATCACTGGTAATGACACATCCTTTACCTTCTCACCTTTTGCAGGTAAGACAGATAATAATAAGGTTAACTTCTTTAATGGTAGTCAGGTTATCGAGTCAGAATCTGAAACTCCGTCTCTATCTCAATCTCAATCTGATACAACAAGTGTATCAGCATCTATATCAACAAGTAAGGTAGAATCTGTATCGGTATCTGAAGAAGCTTCAATGTCTACTTCTGAGAGCTATTCAACAAGCCTTTTGGAGAGCGCGTCAGAGAGTGCTTCAGTGTCTGAATCTCAATCCGAGTCCAACTCAACCTCAGCATCAGAGAGTGCTTCAGTAAGTGAATCGCAATCAGAATCCAATTCTCTTTCAGCGTCAGAAAGTGCTTCAGTGTCTGAGTCTCAGTCTCTATCCAATTCCCTTTCAGCGTCAGAGAGTGCGTCAGTAAGTGAGTCCCAATCCGAATCCAACTCCCTTTCAGCATCAGAAAGTGCCTCAGTGAGCGTATCTCAATCCGAATCCAACTCCCTCTCAGCGTCAGAAAGTGCTTCAGTGTCTGAGTCTCAGTCTCTATCCAACTCGCTTTCAGCGTCAGAGAGTGCTTCAGTAAGTGAGTCCCAATCCGAATCCAACTCTCTTTCAGCGTCAGAGAGTGCTTCAGTGTCTGAGTCACAATCCGAGTCAAACTCGCTTTCAGCGTCAGAGAGTGCATCAGTGTCTGAATCACAGTCAGAATCTAACTCGCTTTCAGCGTCAGAGAGTGCGTCAGTGTCTGAATCTCAGTCTGAATCAAATTCACTTTCAGCGTCAGAGAGTGCATCAGTGTCTGAATCACAGTCAGAATCTAACTCGCTTTCAGCGTCAGAGAGTGCATCAGTGTCTGAATCACAGTCTTTGTCAAATTCACTTTCAGCGTCAGAAAGTGAGTCGGTATCTGAATCACAGTCCGAATCAAATTCCCTTTCAGCGTCAGAGAGTGCATCAGTGTCTGAATCACAGTCTTTGTCAAATTCACTTTCAGCGTCAGAGAGTGCGTCAGTGTCTGAGTCACAATCTGAGTCAAATTCCCTTTCAGCGTCAGAGAGTGCTTCAGTGTCTGAATCACAGTCAGAATCTAACTCGCTTTCAGCGTCAGAGAGTGCATCAGTGTCTGAGTCTCAGTCTTTGTCAAATTCGCTTTCAGCGTCAGAAAGTGCGTC
>CAKQDX010000027.1 GCA_934229725.1 uncultured Streptococcus sp. | reverse complement strand
AGAGGGAGTTTAGCTCAGCTGGGAGAGCATCTGCCTTACAAGCAGAGGGTCAGCGGTTCGATCCCGTTAACTCCCATTTTTAGCGGGTGTAGTTTAGTGGTAAAACTACAGCCTTCCAAGCTGTTGTCGCGAGTTCGATTCTCGTCACCCGCTTTATTTGGAATAAAAAGCCAAGCATTTAGCTTGGGCGCGTAGCTCAGATGGTTAGAGCGCACGCCTGATAAGCGTGAGGTCGGTGGTTCGATTCCACTCGTGCCCATTATATGGTCCGTTGGTCAAGGGGTTAAGACACCGCCTTTTCACGGCGGTAACACGGGTTCGAATCCCGTACGGACTATATTATTTGGAGGATTACCCAAGTCCGGCTGAAGGGAACGGTCTTGAAAACCGTCAGGCGTGTAAAAGCGTGCGTGGGTTCGAATCCCACATCCTCCTTAATTTTATCGCGGGATGGAGCAGCTAGGTAGCTCGTCGGGCTCATAACCCGAAGGTCGTAGGTTCAAATCCTGCTCCCGCAATTTGGCTCGGTAGCTCAGTTGGTAGAGCAATGGATTGAAGCTCCATGTGTCGGCGGTTCGATTCCGTCTCGCGCCATTTGTTTATATTTGGAAGGGTAGCGAAGAGGCTAAACGCGGCGGACTGTAAATCCGCTCCTTCGGGTTCGGGGGTTCGAATCCCTCCCCTTCCATAGTAACGGGCATAGTTTAAAGGTAGAACTAAGGTCTCCAAAACCTTCAGTGTGGGTTCAATTCCTACTGCCCGTGTTTATATAATGGCGAATGTGGTGAAGTGGTTAACACATCAGATTGTGGCTCTGACATTCGGGGGTTCGATTCCCCTCATTCGCCTATACTTTGGGGTATAGCCAAGCGGTAAGGCAAGGGACTTTGACTCCCTCATGCGTTGGTTCGAATCCAGCTACCCCAGTTATACTTTGCCGGCGTGGCGGAATTGGCAGACGCGCTGGACTCAAAATCCAGTGTCCGCAAGGACGTGCCGGTTCGACCCCGGCCGCCGGTATAAGTTACACTCCATGAGGAGTGTTTTTTTGTATATAGGAGTTATTTTTTATGTCTGATAAATTTCAGCTTCTTTTAAAACAAATTCGTTTTCCTAAGGATCATAAAACTTATAATGAAATTAAAGATGGTTCTATTCACTCTGTAAAATTATCAAAATCAAAACGTCATTGGTTTTTTGTTTTTGCTTTTCAAAATGTTCTTTCAAGTGAAGGTTTTAACCTTTTTAATTCGTTACTTCAGTCTACTTTTAATTCCCTTGGTGCAGAAGTTTCTTATGAGTTTATTTTGGAGTCATCGTCTTGTGATAATGACTTACTATCTTTCTATTTTTCTTATGCTTTAGATTCTTTAAAAGTTTCACATTTTTCCCTTTATTCTTTATTCTCCAATCTCAATGTTGAATTTTTTAATAGAGAGATTCTCGTTAAAGCTCCATCTCATATTTTTAGAGAGAATGTTCAGGATAGATTTATTTTTTTAGTTTCTGATGTTCTTTCGAGTGTTGGATTGTCTGATGTTAAAGTTTCCGTTCTCGAAGATAAAGATGTTTCTTCTTCTTTCGAAATGGCTTATGAAACAAACAAGGTTTCTTTACAAGAGCAAGCTGAATCTCAAGCAAAACAGGCTCTTCAATCTATTATTGAAAGTGAACCAGTACCGACTACTCGACATGAGCAGAGTCCAAAATATACCGAGAAACAAAGCCAACGTCAGGCAAGCTTTGATAAGGCTGAGATAACCCCGATGATTGATGTTAATTCTGAAGAAAACAGAATTGTCTTTGAGGGATATATCTTTGATGTTGAACAACGTGAAACGAAGACAGGACGTATTATCATTAATTTCAAAGTAACTGATTATACTTCAAGTTTTGCGATGCAACGTTGGGCGAAAGATAGTGAAGAGCTCGCTAAGTTCGATATGATTAAAAAGGGAAACTGGGTAAGGGTTCGCGGACGTATTGAGAATAATCCTTATACACATAGTTTGACGATGAATGTACAAGATATTAAGGAGATTTCTCATACACCTCGTAAGGATTTGATGCCTGAGGGACAAAAGCGTGTTGAATTCCATGCTCATACTAATATGTCGACTATGGATGCCATGCCTACCGTTGAGGAGCTTATTGATACAGCGGCTTCTTGGGGGCATCCAGCAGTTGCTATAACTGACCATGCTAATGTTCAAAGTTTTCCTCATGGTTACCATAGGGCTAAAAAAGCTGGGATTAAAGCTATTTTTGGTCTTGAAGCTAATCTTGTTGAGGATAAGGTTCCTATTGTTTATAAT
Organism: uncultured Streptococcus sp.; assembly: GCA_934229725.1. Lineage (GTDB taxonomy): Bacteria > Bacillota > Bacilli > Lactobacillales > Streptococcaceae > Streptococcus. The sequence goes on along the minus strand of CAKQDX010000027.1, from coordinate 16,167 downwards.
TCTGAGGATTTGGAATTAAAAGAAGCGACATATGTTGTTTTTGACGTTGAAACGACGGGATTGTCTGCTGTTCATAATGATTTGATTCAGATTGCGGCATCAAAAATGCATAAAGGTAATATTATTGAGCAATTTGATGAATTTATTGATCCAGGTTACCCCTTGTCTGCGTTTACTACTGAATTGACCGGTATTACTGATAATCATGTTAAAGGTGCCAAACCTTTGTTACAAGTATTACAGGAGTTTCAAGATTTTTGTCAGGGAACGGTGCTAGTGGCCCACAATGCGACCTTTGACGTTGGGTTTATGAATGCCAATTATGAAAGAAATCAATTACCAACAATTTCACAACCGGTTATTGATACTTTGGAATTTGCAAGAAATCTTTATCCTGAGTATAAGCGTCATGGTTTGGGACCTTTGACCAAGCGTTTTGGTGTGGCATTGGACCACCACCATATGGCCAATTATGATGCGGAAGCTACAGGTCGTTTGTTGTTTATCTTCATAAAAGATGTGTTTGATAAGCACGGTTTGACTAATCTAGAACAGTTGAACACGGATTTGGTTTCTGAAGATTCGTATAAAAAGTCTCGTGTCAAACATGCAACGCTCTATGTTCAGAATCAAACTGGTTTGAAGAACATCTTTAAGTTGGTAAGTTTATCAAATGTCTCATACTTTGAGGGAGTAGCACGTATTCCTCGTACGGTCTTAGATGAGTATCGTGAGGGAATCATTGTAGGTTCTGCTTGTGCGGATGGTGAGGTTTTTGATACGCTCTTGTCTCATGGTGTTGAAAAGGCAGTTGAAGTTGCTAAATATTATGACTTTATTGAGATTATGCCACCAGCGATTTATGCGCCATTGATTGCAAAAGATTTAATCAAGGATGAGTCAGCTGTAGAACAGCTGATTAGGGATTTGATTGAAGTCGCTAATCGTTTGGACAAGCCTGTGCTTGCTACAGGAAATGTACATTATATCAATCCTGAGGATGCTATTTATCGTGAAATCATTGTGCGAGCTTTAGGGCAGGGAGCTATGATTAATAGACCGATTGGTAAGGGAGAAAATGCGAAACCTGCTCCGTTACCTGATGCGCATTTTAGAACAACCAATGAGATGCTGGATGACTTTGCCTTTTTAGGGAAAGAGTTGGCCTATGAGGTTGTAGTAACGAATACGCAAGCTATGGCGAATCGAATTGAAGAGGTTGAGGTTGTCAAAAAAGACTTGTACACGCCTTTTATTGATCGTGCGGAGGAGCAAGTTGCTGAGATGACTTATGCTAGAGCGTTTGAGCTTTATGGGAATCCTTTGCCTGATATTATTGACCTGCGGATTGAGAAAGAGTTGTCTTCAATTCTTGGTAATGGCTTTGCCGTAATCTATCTGGCTTCGCAGATGTTGGTTAATCGTTCAAATGAACGTGGTTACTTGGTTGGCTCTCGGGGATCTGTTGGCTCTAGTTTTGTTGCGACAATGATTGGAATTACTGAGGTCAATCCTATGCCTCCTCATTATTTATGTCCTAAATGTCAACATTCGGAGTTCATCACAGATGGTTCTTATGGTTCTGGTTTTGATTTGCCTGATAAGAAGTGTTCAGAATGTGGAACCGAGTATAAGAAAGATGGTCAAGATATTCCTTTCGAAACCTTCCTAGGTTTTGATGGGGACAAGGTTCCTGATATCGATTTGAACTTCTCAGGAGATGATCAGCCGTCAGCCCACTTAGATGTTCGAGATATTTTTGGTGAGCAATATGCCTTTCGTGCTGGAACAGTAGGTACTGTTGCAGATAGGACGGCTTATGGTTTTGTCAAGGGTTATGAGCGTGATTACAATAAGTTTTACCGTGATGCCGAGGTCGATCGTTTGGCCATGGGAGCTGCTGGGGTTAAGCGAAGTACAGGTCAACACCCAGGTGGTATCGTTGTTATTCCAAATTATATGGATGTCTATGATTTTACCCCTGTCCAATATCCGGCAGATGATGTGACTGCTGCTTGGCAAACGACTCACTTTAACTTCCACGATATTGATGAGAACGTGTTGAAGCTTGATATTCTGGGACATGATGATCCGACGATGATTCGTAAGTTACAGGATTTATCGGGAATCGATCCCAAAGATATTCGAGCAGATGATCCGGATGTAATGAAGCTTTTTTCAGGTACCGATATTTTAGGTGTAACACCTGAACAGATTGGGACACCAACGGGAATGTTGGGAATCCCTGAGTTTGGGACTAACTTTGTGCGTGGTATGGTCGACGAGACGCATCCGACGACCTTTGCGGAACTCTTACAGTTATCTGGTTTGTCCCACGGAACAGACGTTTGGTTAGGTAATGCACAAGATTTGATTAAGGAAGGTATCGCTACTCTGAAAACAGTTATCGGTTGTCGTGATGACATCATGGTATACCTAATGCATGCGGGGTTAGATCCTAAGATGGCCTTTACCATCATGGAACGTGTGCGTAAGGGAATGTGGTTGAAGATTTCTGAAGAAGAGCGTAATGGCTATATTCAAGCCATGCGTGAAAATAATGTTCCAGACTGGTACATTGAATCTTGTGGTAAAATCAAGTACATGTTCCCTAAAGCCCATGCGGCTGCCTACGTTATGATGGCCCTGCGTGTCGCTTATTTCAAAGTGCACCATCCTATTTATTACTATTGTGCCTACTTTTCTATCCGTGCCAAAGCTTTTGAACTTAAGACTATGTCGGCAGGGCTTGATGCTGTTAAAGCGAGAATGGAAGATATCAAAGAAAAGCGTCAACGAAATGAAGCGACTAATGTGGAAATTGATTTGTTTACGACCCTTGAAATTGTCAATGAAATGTTAGAACGTGGCTTTACTTTTGGTCAGTTAGATCTTTACAAAAGTCAGGCAACTGAATTTCTGATTGAGGGGGATACCTTAATTCCACCATTTATTGCTCTTGAAGGTTTGGGCGAGAACGTTGCCAAGCAGGTAGTTGCTGCACGTGAGGAAGGAGAATTCCTTTCTAAAACAGAATTGCGTAAACGAGGAGGCCTTTCATCCACTTTGGTTGAAAAGCTAGATGAAATGGGCATCCTAGGAAATATGCCAGAAGATAATCAGTTAAGTCTTTTTGATGATTTCTTTTAGGAGCTAAAAGAAGTCGTGCATAAACTTGAGAGGATGGAGTTAGTCTCTGTTCTCTTTTTTATTTTTCTTGCCAACCGTAGTGGGTGATGTAAGGCTAAAGCTGTGAAGAAACTTTTTTCTTGGTCTTATGGTATACTGTTAGAAAATTATAGTTTTAGGGAGTTGATTATGGTTTTACCACATTTTAAAGAAAATCTTGAAAAATATGCTAAATTATTGGTTGCCAATGGGATTAATGTACAACCTGGTCATACGGTGGCCTTGAGTATCGATGTAGAGCAAGCAGAGCTAGCTCATCTCTTAGTTAAAGAAGCCTATGCTTTAAGAGCAGCTGAGGTAATTGTTCAATGGTCGGATGATGTCATTAATCGAGAACGATTTTTGCATGCTGGTATGGACCGAATCGAAGAGGTTCCTGCCTATAAAAAAGCTGAGATGGAATATTTGCTGGACAAAAAGGCAAGCCGCTTAGGGGTCCGTTCTTCTGATCCAGGGGCCCTTAATGGTGTAGCTCCTGAACGTCTATCTGCTCATGCTAAGGCTACTGGGGTGGCCTTTAAACCTATGCAGGTGGCAACTCAGTCTAATAAGGTTAGTTGGACTGTAGCTGCTGCAGCCGGTAAGAAATGGGCTAAGAAGGTCTTTCCTGATGCTTCGAGTGATGAGGAAGCTGTAGATTTACTTTGGGACCAAATTTTCAAGACTTGTCGTGTCTATGAAGAGGACCCTGTACATGCTTGGAAGGAACATGCTGATCGTTTAGATGCTAAAGCACGCCTACTTAATGAGGCGCAATTCTCAGCCTTACACTACCAAGCACCTGGAACAGATTTGACCCTAGGATTACCTAAAAATCACGTTTGGGAATCTGCAAGGGCAATTAATGCACAGGGTGAAGGCTTCCTACCTAATATGCCAACCGAAGAAGTTTTTACGGCACCAGATTTCCGTCGTGCAGATGGTTATGTCTCAAGCACAAAACCTTTAAGCTATAATGGTAATATTATTGAGGGAATCAAGGTAACCTTTAAAGATGGTGAGATTGTAGACGTTACAGCAGACCAAGGTGATGAAGTGATGAAAAATCTTGTCTTCAACAATAATGGAGCACGTGCTCTAGGTGAGTGTGCCTTGGTACCAGATCCAAGTCCTATTTCGCAGTCTGGTATTACCTTCTTTAATACCCTTTTTGATGAAAATGCCTCCAACCATCTAGCTATTGGAGCAGCCTATGCTACCAGTGTTGAGGGAGGAGCAGACATGACAGAAGAAGAGCTTAAGGAAGCTGGTCTTAACCGTTCAGATGTACACGTCGATTTTATGATTGGTTCAAATCAAATGGATATTGATGGTATTCGCCAAGATGGTAGTCGTGTACCAATCTTCCGAAATGGTGATTGGGTAATTTAAGTAAGAAGGAGGAATTCTTATGATTGGAAGTATGATAGTTGGTTTTCTAATTGGTCTTATTGCCTCTGCTATTTCAAACCGAGGTGAGCGAATGGGCTGTATTGGTAAGACCTTTTTAGGATGGCTTGGCGCTTTTGTTGGACAACTTCTTTTTGGAAATTGGGGACCGATGCTAGCAGGCACCGCTATTGTTCCTTCAGTATTAGGTGCGGTGATTTTATTGGCTCTTTTTTGGAATCGTAATAGTTAGTAAATGAAAGAGTTCTGAGGTGTTGGTTAGATATCTAAGAACTCTTTTTCTTATTTCTTCTTTTTCATATACCACTTTTAGAAAAACTGTGGTAGAGTAATAAATACAGCATCTATTTGGAAAGGACTATAAATGAGCGACTTAGATAAAAATATGGCTGTCAAGAGTATGGTTGTTATGCGTAAGGCTTTTCGTACCATTGATGCCAAGGTCTCTGAGACTTTTAAAGAATTTGATTTAACACCAACTCAATTTGGAGTTATGGATGTGTTAAATGCCAAGGGACGTATGAAGATTGGTGAATTAATTGATCGCATGCTTGCCACTTCTGGTAATATGACTGTTGTCATAAAAAATATGGAGAAAAAGGGCTGGTTGAGTCGACAAGCTTGTCCAACGGATAAGCGAGCTTTCGAGGTTGATTTGACAGATGAGGGCCGTCGAATCATTCAAGCAGCAGTTCCACCGCATCAACGAGCAATTGAGGAGACTTTTTCCGTTTTGACTTCTGAAGAACAAGCACAATTGGTGGAGCTCCTGAAAAAATTTAAGAATGTCTGAACATATTTGTTCGTGTTCTAAATGTTACACTCCTAGTTTGATTAAAGTTTGAGAGTGGGCCTATAAGTTAGCTGCTATTAGATATGCTCACTGGTTTATGATTTATGGATTCCTGAAGCATTTAGCTTCAGGAATTTTTTATGTGATTATAGCAAAAAAAAAAAGACACCCTTAGGTGTCCTCAAATTATGAAGGCGGTAGACGGATTTGAACCGACGATCAAGCTTTTGCAGAGCCGTGCCTTACCACTTGGCTATACCGCCATAACAGATACCATTCTATCGAAAAAAGAATGATTCGTCAAGTCTCTTTCATCAAATAGGTGATTCAACTATAAAAGCTACGTACCTTCAAAAAAAGAGGCTGAAATTTATTCAACCTCTTTATAGTAATTATAACTGTTGCAGATAGATTACTAACACGTAAGTTTTGATTATTGTCTAATCAAGTAATCAAATGCACCAATGGCTGCTGTAGCGCCAGATCCCATGGAGATAATGATTTGCTTATAGGCGCTATCAGTACAGTCACCTGCAGCGAAAATACCAGGGATGTTTGTTGAACCAAATTTATCAACGACAATTTCTTGGCGTTCATTGAGTTCAATGCCACTATCTTTGAGCCAAGCAGTACTTGGTACAAGACCAATTTGGACAAAGACACCTTCAAGATCAAGATGTTTTTCTTCGTTTGTATCACGCTCAACGTAATTCAAACCAGTCACATGATCTTGACCAACGATTTCTTTGGTTGCAACATTTTTAAGAATGGTTAGATTATCAGTTTTAGCAGCACGTTCTTGTAAAACTTGGTCTGCCTTTAGTTCAGGTAAGAACTCTAAGACCGTAACGTGTTTAGTAATACCTGCTAAATCCAAAGCAGCTTCCAAACCGGAGTTACCACCACCGATAACAGCAACATCTTTTCCTTCAAATAGAGGACCATCGCAGTGTGGACAGTAAGTAACCCCTTTGTTACGGAATTCATCTTCACCAGGAACGTTGATATTACGCCATTTGGCTCCTAGGGCTAGAATAGCAGTTTTAGCCTGTAGAACAGCACCATTAGCTAGTGTGACTTCAATGAGTTCTTTTTTCTCAATGCCAGTAGCTAATTGACTTTTGATGATATCAACATTGTAAGATTTCGTATGCTCTTCAACTTGGGCCATTAACTTAGGACCTTCTGTATATAGCGTACCAATCATGTTTTCAATACCGACTGTCTCAATAACTTGTCCACCAAAGGTTTCTGCTAAAATACCAGTTTTAAGTCCTTTACGAGCAGCGTAAATTGCAGCACTGTTTCCAGCAGGACCACCACCAATAACCAAAACATCATAGACACCTTTATCAGCGAAAGCATCAGCATCAAGTGGGCCGTCCAGTTTTTCTACCAGCTGTTCGATGGTTGCACGACCAGATGTAAATTCTTCTTGGTCTTTATACACCGTAGGAACAGACATGATACCTTTGGCTTTGACTTCATCTTGATACATACCACCTTCAATCATAGTGTGGGTGATATTTGGGTTCAAAACAGCCATTATATTAAAGGCTTGAACAACGTCTGGACAATTATGGCATGTTAGTGAAACATAAGTTTCAAGATTGATAGTTTTGTCAATCTTTTTGATGCGTTCAATAATATCCTCATCAACTTTTGGTGGACGACCAGAAACTTGCAAGAGAGCTAAAATGAAAGACGTAAATTCGTGCCCCATCGGTAGGCCAGAGAAAATAACACGACTTTTTTGCCCTTTCTGTGCAATCCCAAAGCTAGGTTGACGTTTGAAATGAGCTGGTTCAAGACTAATACGATTGGACATGGCAGCAATTTCATCTAGAAAGTCTTTTACTTTTCGAGAATTATCGTCATCTCCCAAATCGGTTTGTAATACAATATCAGATTCTAGTAAATTTAAATATTGTGCTAACTGAGCCTTGATTTCTTTATCTAAGACCATGGATACGATACCCCCTGGTTATTAAATTTTACCTACAAGATCCAAGCTAGGAGTCAATGTTTCAGCTCCTTCTTTCCATTTGGCTGGACAAACTTCACCTGGATGTTGGCGAATATATTGAGCAGCACGAACTTTATCAATAAGAGTGCTTGCGTCGCGTCCGATACCATCAGCGTTAATTTCCATCATTTGGATAACGCCGTCTGGATCAATGATGAATGTACCACGTTGTGCAAGACCATCTTGACCAAGAACATCAAAACCTTGAGAGATGAGGTGTGAAGGATCTCCAATCATTGGGTAAGTGATAGTTCCAACAACATCTGAGTCATCATGCCAAGCTTTGTGAACAAAGTGAGTATCTGTAGAGACAGAGTAAACCTCTACATCAAGAGATTTAAGTGTTTCATATTGCTCTTGAAGGTCACCGAGTTCAGTTGGGCAAACAAATGAAAAATCTGCAGGATAGAAGCAGAAAACAGCCCATTTTCCTTTAACATCTTCATCTGTAACAGTGATGAATTCTCCATTATGATAAGCTTGTGCTGAGAATTCAATAATTTCTTTTCCGACTAATGACAAAATAATGTCCTCCTCTATTTTTGATAGCCTAATTATAAACGAAATATTTTCGAATCTCAAAGGAAACGATTACATTTTATAAGGAGGGACTGCTTTTCTAATGGATAGCCTGATTTTATAGCTTGTCAAATGTCACTTTTTTTGATAAACTACTATAGTTGCGTAAAGTAACAAATACTCATTCTAAGCCGATTGTGGTCTTGTTGCCGCAGGGTGGGACTGCAAGTCTAAAGCTCAGAAGAGGAAAAAACAATTTTTAAGGAGAAATACTCATGGCAGTAATTTCAATGAAACAACTTCTTGAGGCTGGTGTTCACTTCGGTCACCAAACTCGTCGCTGGAATCCTAAGATGGCTAAGTACATCTTCACAGAACGTAACGGAATCCACGTTATCGACTTGCAACAAACTGTAAAAATGGCTGATACAGCTTACGAATTCGTTCGTGAAGCAGCAGCTAACGATGCAGTAATCTTGTTCGTTGGTACTAAAAAACAAGCAGCTGAAGCAGTCGCTGAAGAAGCTACTCGTGCTGGTCAATACTACATCAACCACCGTTGGTTGGGTGGTACTCTTACAAACTGGGATACTATCCAAAAACGTATCGCTCGTTTGAAAGAAATCAAACAAATGGAAGCTGATGGAACTTTCGAAGTTCTTCCTAAGAAAGAAGTTGCACTTCTTAACAAACAACGTGCACGTCTTGAAAAATTCTTGGGTGGTATCGAAGACATGCCTCGTATTCCAGATGTAATCTACATCGTTGACCCACACAAAGAACAAATCGCTGTTAAAGAAGCTAAAAAACTTGGTATCCCAGTTGTAGCGATGGTCGATACAAACGCTGATCCAGATGAAATCGATGTTATCATCCCAGCTAACGATGACGCTATCCGTGCCGTTAAATTGATCACTTCAAAAATGGCTGATGCTATCATCGAAGGTAAACAAGGTGAAGATGCTTCAGCAGATTTCCAAGAAGCAGCTTCAGCTGATTCAATCGAAGAAATCGTTGAAGTTGTCGAAGGTGACAACAACTAATCTTGAAGGTTAGTTTAGGGCTTGATGCCCACTAAAAATAAGACAAACACCTAAGGGGCGGGGCTCAGCCCTGCCCCTTAGTTTGATAAAATAAATTTGGAGAAAATACAAAATGGCAGAAATTACAGCTAAACTTGTTAAAGAATTGCGCGAAAAATCTGGTGCTGGTGTCATGGACGCTAAAAAAGCATTGGTTGAAGTTGATGGTGATATCGAAAAAGCGATTGAATTGCTTCGTGAAAAAGGTATGGCTAAAGCAGCTAAGAAAGCTGACCGTGTTGCCGCTGAAGGATTGACTGGTGTTTATGTTCACGGTAATGTTGCAGCGGTCGTTGAAGTTAACGCTGAAACTGACTTTGTTGCGAAAAATGCTCAATTCGTTGAATTGGTAAACGAAACAGCTAAAGTAATCGCTGAAGGTAAACCAGCAAACAACGAAGAAGCACTTGCTTTGACTATGCCTTCAGGTGAAACTCTTGAAGCTGCATACGTATCTGCAACAGCTACTATCGGTGAAAAAATTTCATTCCGTCGTTTTGCTTTGCTTGAAAAAACAGATGCACAACACTTCGGAGCTTACCAACACAACGGTGGACGTATCGGTGTTGTTACAGTTCTTGAAGGTGGAGATGAAGCTCTTGCTAAACAAATCTCAATGCATATCGCTGCAATGAAACCAACTGTTCTTTCATACACTGAATTGGATGAACAATTTGTTAAAGATGAATTGGCACAACTTAACCACACAATCGATCAAGATAACGAAAGCCGTGCAATGGTTAACAAACCAGCTCTTCCACACCTTAAATTTGGTTCTAAGGCTCAATTGACTGATGCTGTTCTTGCTCAAGCTGAAGAAGATATCAAAGCTGAGTTGGCTGCTGAAGGTAAACCAGAAAAAATCTGGGATAAAATCATTCCAGGTAAAATGGACCGCTTCTTGCTTGACAACACTAAAGTTGACCAAGCTTACACTCTTCTTGCTCAAGTTTACATCATGGACGACAGCAAAACAGTTGAAGCTTACCTTGAATCAGTAAGCGCTTCAGTAGTGGAATTCGTTCGCTTTGAAGTTGGTGAAGGTATTGAAAAAGCATCTAACGACTTTGAATCAGAAGTTGCAGCTACAATGGCAGCAGCCCTTAACAACTAATTCTAGTTGCTAGATAAAAAGAAAAGAAGTTACGTAATCGTAGCTTCTTTTTTGTCGTAAATAGAAAACGTCTGAGTATTCCCCAGACGTCAAAAATATTAATGAGCGAAGGTATTGACACCAAGGAGAAGAGAGAGCGTCCCCATGATAATACCTGCAAGAATAACTCCAAGCATAACAGCTAGAACGCTGCGTTTAAAATCCCAATCTAGGATAGATGCTGCAAGCGTACCTGTCCAAGCGCCTGTTCCTGGAAGTGGGATACCCACAAAGAGTAGGAGAGCCCAGAAGATACCTTTGTCTCCAGCGGCTTTTTCAAGCTTTTGCCCCCCACTGTGGCCTTTTTTAAGACACCAGGTAAAGAAGCCACCAATAAGAGGTTTGTCAGCACCCCACTCGAGAACACGGCGGGCGAAGAAGAAAATAATTGGAACTGGAAGCATGTTCCCGATAACACAAAGAATGAGGGCCTGCCACCAAGGAATACCTGAGGCAATAGCGACAGGTACGGCTCCACGGAGCTCAACAAGGGGAATCATAGAGATTAAAAGTGCGATGATGTATTTCATGAATAACCTTTCCTAGGAAAATAAAGTTAGTGAGAAGTCTCAAGGTGAAGTGAGTTTTCTCAATAGCGGTAAGGGAATATTACCGTGGTATAAAGTGAAAAGCTCTTGTTCGGATGAAGATTTACTTCTCCGATTGTTCAAGTTGTTTCAGCAGAATACCTAGGTTGCCTTTTCATTTTGTCTTATTTATTGTATCTTATATGACCTCTAATGACAACTTTAAAAAGCTTTTTGAGACTATAGTTTCCCATGTGCTGACATTTTTGGTATAATAATAGTCAGTTATAGTCAAATTAGACTGGAGGAATTAAGATGGCAAGAAATACATCAGACAGTATAGAAGAATATATTAAAGAATTGCTGGGCCAGTCTGGGATTGCTGAGATTCAACGTTCGAATTTAGCAGATACATTTCAAGTTGTACCGAGTCAGATTAACTATGTTATTAAGACACGTTTTACAGAGAGTCGTGGTTATATTGTTGAGAGTAAGCGTGGTGGTGGCGGTTATATTCGTATTGTCAAGGTTAGATTCTCTGATAAACATCACAGAATCAATGCTCTACTTCAAAACTTAGCAGATCAGCTCAGTGAACAGGTTTTTACGGATTTGATTCAGTTGCTATTTGATGAAAAAATCATCACAGAACGTGAGGGAAATTTGGTTTTAGCAACTGCTAGTGATGATATTCTCGGAGAGGATGCTGCTGCAATTCGTTCGCGTATCTTACGATCGCTTTTACTTAGATTGGATAGAAAAGGAAATTAGATGACGACATATTCAAGAAAAATGCAAGCCATTTTCCATCGTGCTCAGCTTGAAGCAGAGCGTTTTGGTAGTCCTTTTCTGGAGACTTGGCATGTGCTTTTGGCTATGCTTGAAGTTCCAGGAACTGTAGCCTACCTAACATTTACTGATTTTGAGGACCGTATTCGTGCGGAAGAAATTGAGACGGCTGCTGTCTTGGCTTTGGAGAAGAGTCCAACAGAGTTATTCAAATCAGATATTATTGATTTACGTGCTCAGTCACATGCTTTAGAAGCTATGCTTCAAGAGGCAGAGGGGATTGCTAAGGTGACTGGTGCCGTAGAGGTAGGTTCTGAACATGTTTTGATGGCCTTTTTGCTCCATAAGGATTTGATGGTTTGCCGTCTCCTTGAAGTTGCTGGTTTTCAATATAAGGATGACAGTGACAAGCCTCGTATTATTGATTTGCGACGTTCTTTGGAGCGTTATGCAGGTCTTAGTAAGCAAGATTTGAAGGCCATTCATGACTTGCGTAAGCCTAAAAAAGCAAAAGCATCTGGGAATTTTGCTAATATGATGCAGCCTCCTCAATCTTCTACTGGGGAACTGGCGGATTATACAAAAGATCTGACTGCAGTAGCAGAATCGGGAGCTCTTGATCCAGTCATTGGGCGTGATGAAGAAATTTCACGCATGATTCAGGTCTTGAGTCGTAAAACGAAGAATAACCCAGTTCTTGTGGGTGAAGCAGGTGTTGGTAAGACGGCCCTTGCCCTTGGTTTGGCACAGCGTATTGCTTCGGGTGACGTACCTTTCGAATTAGCTGATATGCGTATCTTAGAACTTGATATGATGAGTGTGGTTGCAGGGACCCGTTTTCGTGGTGATTTCGAAGAGCGTATGAATCAAATCATTGATGAGATTGAAGCTGATGGAAAAATCATTCTCTTTATTGACGAATTGCATACGATTATTGGCTCTGGTTCTGGTATTGATAGCACCTTGGATGCGGCAAATATTTTGAAACCTGCTCTAGCACGTGGAACACTTCACATGGTTGGAGCAACAACACAAGCTGAGTACCAAAAGCATATTGAGAAAGATGCAGCCCTTTCTCGTCGTTTCGCTAAGATTACAATTGAAGAACCAAGCGTATCTGAAGCTATTGATATTTTGAAGGGTTTGCGTTCGTCATATGAAGTCTACCATCGTGTAACTATCACTGATGCAGCCGTTGAGACAGCTGTCAAGGCGGCACATCGTTATTTGACGAGTAAAAATTTACCTGATTCGGCTATTGACCTTCTAGATGAAGCGAGTGCAACTGTTCAAGGTCGTATCAAAAAAGAAGCCAAACGTGAGATAACGCCTTTGGATGAAGCACTTTTAGCTGGTGATATGAAAGCTGCTGTTAAACAATATAAGGCTAGTCAAAAAGCAAAATTACCAAAACCTGCCTTGGTGGATACGGACCAGATTATGCAAACCCTTAGTCGCCTATCAGGTATTCCTGTTGAGAAGATGACTCAGGCAGATAGCAAACGTTACCTGAATCTTGAATCTGAGCTTCACAAACGTGTTATTGGTCAAGACGAAGCAGTTTCAGCGATTAGTCGTGCTATTCGTCGTAACCAGTCAGGTATTCGTACTGGAAAACGTCCGATTGGTTCCTTCATGTTCCTTGGACCTACTGGTGTTGGTAAGACGGAATTGGCTAAGACTTTGGCAGAAGTCCTCTTTGATGATGAGTCTGCTTTGCTTCGCTTTGATATGTCGGAGTATATGGAAAAATTTGCGGCTAGTCGCCTTAATGGTGCTCCTCCAGGTTATGTTGGATATGATGAGGGTGGTGAATTAACAGAGAAAGTTCGCAATAAGCCTTACTCAGTTCTTCTCTTTGACGAGGTGGAAAAGGCTCACCCAGATATTTTCAACATCCTCTTACAGGTTTTGGATGATGGTGTTCTGACAGATAGCCGTGGACGTAAAGTTGACTTTTCAAATACCATTATCATTATGACTTCGAACTTGGGAGCGACTGCTCTTCGTGATGACAAAACCGTTGGTTTTGGAGCCCAAGACATTTCTCATAATCACCAAGCTATGCAGTCACGTATCATGGAAGAACTTAAGAAAGCCTACCGTCCAGAGTTTATAAACCGTATTGATGAGAAGGTTGTCTTCCATAGTCTAGAGGAAGAGCAACTTCGTGAGATTGTCAAGATTATGGTGAAACCGTTGGTATCAGCTTTGGCTGAAAAAGGGATTGACTTGAAATTCCAACCAGCTGCCCTTAAGTATTTAGCTAAAGATGGCTATGATGTTGAGATGGGTGCTCGTCCGTTGCGTCGTGCGATTCAAACTCAAGTGGAGGATAAGTTGTCTGAACTCTTACTAGGTGGCCAAGTAGTGAGTGGACAGACCCTTAAGATTGGCTGCTCTAAAGATAAATTGACCTTTACAGTAGTGTAAAGACTAAACAACAAAGACAGATTACGCTTGTAATCTGTCTTTTTGTGTCAATAGGAGTCAAGCAAGTGTAAAGGATTCAGTAAAGCGAGTGTAAAAGAAAAAGCCGAGCAAAGCTCGACTGTAACGGTCAAAGTTTCTCGTTGACAAAGGTGACAAAGTGATTCCACCAGACTTTGAGGAAGAAACTTTTCTTAATTTCTTTACCAGCAACCAGTTCCATGCTAGGCATGCCCTGATCCGGTAGGTAGCCCTCTCCTACAAGGGTTTTATCTTCAAAGGTAGCTGTTCCCACCTTGTCTCCTGATTTAACAGGGGCTTGAATTTGGTTGGTGGAGACTTTAATATGTTTAGTGTTGTCATCATCTATTTTTTGGATGATATTAAAGTCAGACTTGGCTACAGCAGAGACCTGTTTAGACTTACCATCAAGGACATTTGCTTGACTCTTATCGATGTCTTGACCTTTCTTGGCAATGGTCTTGCTTTCCCAATGATAGACCACATAGTTAAGCAGGTCATTGGTTGCGGTAAAACGGGCATAGTCATCTGTATCGGTGTGATCAGCATTTATGATGACTGTGATAATACTCATACCACTTTCATTTGAGTGGGCCACGAAGGAAGCACCGGCCAAATCAGTGGTACCTGTTTTAAGGCCGTCAACTCCTTTGCGGTAACTAGGCTGCCCCTTAAGCATATAATTGAAGGTTTTGAGTTTATTGACACCATCAAAATTGGCTTCTGTTTTTTTAGTGATGTCGAGAATTTCAGGATATTCTTTAATCACATGTTGTGCAATGATAGCAACATCCTTGGCACTCATGGTGTTTTCTTCGTCAGATTTAGAACCTGGATAGATATTGTCACCCAAATAGGAATTATTGAGACCAGAAGCATTGACAATTTTAGCATCAGTGATTCCCCATTTTTTGAGTTGGGCTTTCATTTTGTCGACAAATTTACTTTCTGTTCCTCCGATTTCCTCAGCTAGGGCAATGGATGCACTATTGGCACTGGAAATAAGAGTTGCGTCAAGTAGTTGTTTGACGGTGTATTTTCTGGCATCTAATGGGATGTTGGAAACTCCAGCACTAACAGTCAATTCAAAGGGATAGTCGGAAATATTAACCTTTGTGTTCCATTTAAGCTCTCCCTTGTCTACCGCCTGATAAACCATATAGGCTGTTAGGAGTTTGGTGATAGAACCAATCCCTGTAGAAGTAGTGGCATCTTTTTCGTATAAAATCTTACCGGTAGTTGCTTCTACAGCGATAGCATGCTTGGCTGCGGCATCAAATCCTTTTTTCTTCTCTGCTGCAAAAGCAGGAGCTACGCTTCCCAGACAGAGTAAGAAGGTCATAATAAGCGTAATTAGTTTCTTCATGGCTTGTTCCTTCGTGTATTTTGGATATTCATTATACCACATTTTGAGAGGAACTTAAGGTGTTGAGAAGAAGCTTTTACGATTTCATCATTAATTCATAAGGCAAAAAAAAACTCCCTTTTGATGAACTGCACCCCAAAAGTTAGACAGAAAAAATCTAATTTTTGAGGTGTTTTTATTATGAAATTAACTTATGAGGACAAGATTCAGATATATGAACTGAGAAAACAGGGGAGAAGCTTCAAAGAGCTTTCCAAAAGATTTGGTGTGGATGTTTCTGGACTAAAATATATGGTGAGGTTGATTGAACGTTACGGAATAGAAATCGTCAAAAAAGGGAAGAATCGTTACTATTCTCCCGAATTAAAGGAAGAAATAATTAATAAAGTTTTGCTTAAAGGTCGTTCACGAAAAAGTGTATCTTTAGATTATGCTCTACCCAATCCTTCTCTGTTGAAAAATTGGATAGCACAATACAAGAAAAATGGGTATACTATTGTTGAGAAAACAAGAGGGAGAGTACCTAAAATGGGACGTAAACGTAAGAAAACTTGGGAAGAAATGACAGAACTAGAGCGACTCCAAGAAGAGAATGAACGCTTACGTACCGAGGTGGCTTACTTAAAAAAGTTAAAAGAGCTAGAAGACAGGGACGAAGCCTTACAACGAGAAAGGCAGAGACAATTAGAGAAATGGCTTCAGGAGGATTTCGACTAGATTTACTTCTTGAAGTGGCTCGTTTACCTCGCTCAACTTACTACTATCAGTTGAAGCAACTGGATAGGCTTGACAAAGATAAAGATCTTAAAGCTGAAATCCAATCTATTTTTACTGAACACAAGGGAAATTATGGCTATCGTCGGATACATTTAGAATTAAGAAA
>CAKQDX010000026.1 GCA_934229725.1 uncultured Streptococcus sp. | reverse complement strand
AAAAGGACTCAGTCCTGTGCAATACAGAACTAAATCCTTTGAATAAATTAAATGTCTAACTTTTTGGGGTCAGTACACAATGAGCGCTTCTTCTTATGCACCTGGATAAATGTAAGATACTGAACCTGGTGTTGTTGAATTTTGTGGGTCAAACCAACCACGATAATTATCGATGTGTTGCTGATTGTTATAGTTAGATTCCAAGATTTGAATTTGTCCATCTTGAGCGACTTGTGTGACATATCCAACGTGTCCATAGCCACCATCAGTCCAACATACAATTGACCCAGCGGCAGGTGTCGAACCTACAGCATAACCTTGGCTAGCAGCGCTTCCTGCCCAATCACCACCATTACCCCACCAGTTACTTGCCCATGGAGCAACTTCTTTAACACCCCATGTACATTGACCAACTGGATAACGATTCCATGTAGCGTCTGAGTCACTAGCTGTAACCTCTGAAGAAGTTTCAGCCGTTTCTGTATCTGCTACAGTAGCACCTGCCCCAGAAACGTCCAAAGTTTCACCAGGAACAATAGTTGACCAGATAGTCATACCATTCTCAGCTGCTAATTGATAAGGATCTACCCCATACTGACTAGCAATTCCAAAGAAGGAATCTCCATTTTGAATCGTATAAGCATCAGCCTTGGCTGTTTGTGCGACTGTAAGACCTAGCAATAATGCACTTGAAGCTGCTGCCAAAGCAGCTTTTTTTGTAGTTTTCATAATTCCCCCTGAATAAGATTAATATGGAATAAGTTTAACACTCTCATATTTTAATGCGATTAAGGAAGAGTAAAGAAATATAACAAAAATAAACAAGTCTGTTAAAAGTACGTAATTTGTCCAAGAACTTAATTAATCAAAAAAACCAGGAAAACCTGGTTTTCAAAGAAATATTATTAGTAAATATCCAAATAATTATCAATTTCCCATTGTGAAACGAAGGTTGCATAGCTTGCCCATTCCATGCGTTTCGCATCAAGGAAGTTTGTAAAGATATGATTACCCAAAGCTTTACGAACAACTTCGTCAGTTTCCAAGGCTTTAAGAGCATTACGAAGTGTTGATGGCAAATCAATGATACCAGCTTCTTTACGTTCTTCAGGAGACATTGAATAAATGTTTGTTTCAACTGGCTCTGGTGCTTCAATCTTGTTAATAATACCATCAAGACCTGCTTCCAAAAGAACAGCAAGTGCTAAGTATGGGTTTGCCATTGGGTCTACTGAACGCAATTCCAAACGTGTACCCATACCACGAGAAGCAGGAACGCGGATCAATGGTGAACGGTTGCTACCTGCCCATGCAATATATACAGGAGCTTCGTAGCCTGGAACCAAACGTTTATAAGAGTTAACTGTTGGATTAATAATGGCAGTATAGTTATAGGCGTGTTTCATCAATCCACCAAGGAAGTAATAGGCATCTTGAGATAATTGCATACCACGTGGATCTTCTGGATCAAAGAAAGCATTTCCTTCATCAGTGAAGAGAGACATGTTACAGTGCATACCACTACCAGCAATACCGTATTTAGGTTTCGCCATAAATGTAGCATAGAGACCATGTTTACGAGCAATTGTCTTAACAACTAGCTTAAACATTTGAATATTATCACATGCTTTCAAAACATCAGCATATTTGAAATCAATTTCATGTTGACCAACTGCTACTTCATGGTGAGAAGCTTCAACTTCAAAGCCCATTTCTGTCAAAACGTTAACAATTTCACGGCGTGTATTATCTGCAAGGTCAGTTGGAGCAAGGTCGAAATAACCACCTTTATCGTTTACTTCAAGTGTAGGATTGCCTAGTTCATCCAATTTGAAAAGGAAGAATTCTGGTTCTGGTCCAAGGTTAAATGATTTGTAACCCACTTCTTCCATATGACGCAATGCCTTTTTCAAGTTACCACGTGGATCACCTGCAAATGGTTCTCCTGCAGAAGTATAAATATCACAAATAAGACCTGCTACTGCACCATTTTCATCGCCCCAAGGGAATACTGTCCAAGTATCAAGATCTGGGTAAAGATACATATCAGATTCATTGATACGAACGAATCCCTCAATTGATGAACCATCAAACATTGCTTTATTTGAAAGTACCTTATCCAACTGTTCATCTGTCGCAGGAATTTCAACATTCTTCATAACTCCAAGGATATCAGAGAACATTAAACGCAAGAAAGTAACATTCTTTTCTTTGACTTCGCGACGAATATCAGCTGCTGTGATTGCCATAATAGGGGTCTCCTTTATAAAAAACCAAAAAATAAAAGTTCAAGGCGTAATTAGATACGCAAGTTACCAAATTGTTGTGACGGGGTCGTAAAACGGCCTTGCTGGAGGAGTTCATCATGCAAAATACGTCGAACATCTGCATCCGTTAAGGTCACTTGTTTTTGTTGTGCACGAACTTCACGTTCTTCGTATTCACGTTTAATCGCTGCAATATTATAACCATCATCTAAAAAATCTTTGATTTCCAACAAACGGTCCATATCATTCAGTGAGTACATACGACGATTTCCTGCTGTACGTTCAGGTTGAATCAACCCTTGATCTTCATAGTAACGAATTTGACGAGCAGTTAAATCTGTCAACTTCATAACTGTTCCAATCGGAAAAACAGCCAAGGAACGTCTCAGTTCTTTTTCTCTTGCCATGATTTTCCTCCTTTCCTAACAATTATATTCTGAATATTTCTACATGTCAACTGTTTATGTTACTTTTTCTAACATAATGAGTAATTTCCGAACATTTCATCATTTATTTACTTAAATTGAGGTGTTTTGTCATTGAAAACAGAAAAATAGAGCCCCTGAGAACTCCATTATTCTTATTTTAGGTGTTTAGTCAGCCAATTATAATCATAGTTCACGAGGATAGCAATGAAAACACCACAAAAGGTCTCAAAAACCCGAGCAATAACATAAACAAAAGTATCATTAGGTGGGATAGACAAGGTAATAATTAATAGTGCCGCTACCCCTCCAATAACACCAGAGGAATTATTGAAAGACACATTAATCACAATAGTTAACATGGTTAAAATTGGAACCAATATCAATGTCACCCAAACCGAATGATCAAACAACATATTCACAAAGTAAAATAATAGCGACAAAAGTCCTCCAACCGTATTCGCAAAAATACGTGACTTTCCAAACTGAATACTTCTATCAAAGTTTTCACGAAGGCTGAAGACAGCAGTTAAACAACCAATTTGAAGTCCTTCCCACCCTAAAGCAGAAAACAAGCCTAAAACAAGAAAAACAGCTATCCCAGTCTTCAGTGTACGCATACCAAATTTAAATTTTTTCGGTTCAAATTTCAATCCCATTCAACTATTTTAACATGATTATGAAACTTTTGGCTATTCTAAATGATTTTGATTACATATTCTTCACTAAGTATTTTTAAAATGACAACGTAAAAAGAGCTGGTTCCCCAACTCTTTTAATTAGATGGCTTATTTATCAGTAAGAGCAGCCAATCCTGGAAGTTCTTTACCTTCAAGGAGTTCCATAGATGCACCACCACCAGTAGAGATCCATGAGAATTTATCTGCACGTCCAAGGTTGATTGCTGCGGCAGCTGAGTCACCACCACCGATGATTGATTTAACGCCTGGTTGTTTCACGATAGCGTCCATTACACCGATTGTACCAGCTTGGAAGTCAGGGTTTTCAAATACACCCATAGGACCATTCCATACAACTGTTTTCGCACCAGTCAAGGCTTTATCGAATTCAGCAATTGATTTAGGACCGATATCAAGACCAAGGAATCCTGGATCTACTGCTTCACCTTCAGTATCTTTCACTTCAGTGTAGTCAGCAAATGCATTAGCTTCTTTTGAGTCAACTGGCAAGATCAATTTACCGTTTGATTTTTCAAGAAGAGCTTTAGCAACATCAAGTTTGTCTTCTTCTACAAGTGAGTTACCAATTTCGATACCTTGTGCTTTGTAGAATGTGTAAGTCATACCACCACCGATAAGGACTTTATCAGCTTTAGCAAGAAGGTTTTCGATAACACCAATCTTGTCAGATACTTTAGAACCACCGAGGATTGCTACAAATGGACGTTCTGGATTTTCAACTGCTTCTTTGATGTAAGCAATTTCGTTTTCAAGAAGGAAACCAGCAACAGCTTTATCAACGTTTGCTGAGATACCAACGTTAGATGCGTGAGCACGGTGAGCAGTACCAAATGCATCGTTTACGAAGATACCATCTCCAAGTGATGCCCAATATTTACCAAGTTCAGGATCGTTTTTAGATTCTTTCTTGCCATCAACATCTTCAAAACGAGTGTTTTCAACCAAGAGAACTTGTCCATCTTCAAGAGCGTTAACAGCTGCTTCCAATTCAGCACCACGTGTAACACCTGGGATAAATTTAACGTCTTGACCCAATTTAGCAGCCAAGTCAGCAGCTACAGGAGCAAGTGATTTACCTTCTTTGTCAGCTTCTTCTTTTACACGTCCAAGGTGAGAGAAGAGGATTGCACGTCCACCTTGTTCAAGGATATACTTGATTGTTGGAAGAGCAGCAGTGATACGGTTATCATTAGTGATCACACCGTCTTTTACAGGAACGTTGAAGTCAACACGAACGAGAACTTTTTTCCCTTTCAAGTCAACATCTTTAACAGTCAATTTAGCCATTTGATCAGACTCCTTAATTTTTTAATACGTTTTCATTATATCACAAAATACCTAAAAGAGATAGCAAAATCAGAAGGATTTCTAGCTTATTACTAGTACAAGTACATCTACCATATAATCAAAATAGAAAGGCAGAATAGTAATGAAAAAACAACTAAATAAAATTCAGAAAAAAGCTGATCAGGATTTACATATAATCCTCATACTTACACTTATTCTTCTTTTCTTCTTTCTTACCCTTAAACAAATACTCTTTTCCTATATTAACCAAACCTCAGTCTCACTATGGACACGTTTGATTCCATTAGCCAGTTTGCAATTTACCATTGCAGTTTTTGAAACGCCCTTTAACTTGCTTCAAAAGAGCCATTATTTTCTGTACAAAAAAAGAAGAGCCTAAGCTCTCCTTAATATACAATTGAATTATTTAGCAATTTTTGCGAAGTATTCAAGAGTACGTACAAGTTGTGAAGTGTATGACATTTCATTGTCGTACCATGACACAGTTTTAACCAATTGATGTCCATCAACAGTTTGAACTTTAGTTTGAGTTGCGTCAAACAATGAACCAAATGACATACCAACAACGTCAGAAGATACGATTGGATCTTCAGTGTAACCGTAAGATTCGTTAGCAGCTGCTTTCATTGCTGCGTTAACTTCATCAACAGTTACTTCTTTGTTAAGGACTGAAACCAATTCAGTTACAGAACCTGTTGGAACTGGAACACGTTGAGCAGCACCGTCAAGTTTACCGTTCAATTCAGGGATAACCAAACCGATAGCTTTGGCAGCACCAGTTGAGTTAGGAACAATGTTTGCAGCACCAGCACGAGCACGACGCAAATCACCTTTACGGTGTGGTCCATCAAGGATCATTTGGTCACCAGTGTAAGCGTGGATAGTAGTCATCAAACCTTGTTTAATACCAAAGTTATCTTGCAATGCTTTAGCCATTGGTGCCAAACAGTTAGTTGTACATGAAGCACCTGAAATAACTGTTTCAGTACCATCAAGTGTATCGTGGTTAGTGTTGAATACGATAGTTTTAACATCGCTTCCACCAGGAGCAGTGATAACAACTTTCTTAGCACCACCATTAGCGTGCAAGTGTTTTTCAGCAGCTGCTTTAGTTGCAAAGAAACCAGTTGCTTCAAGAACGATTTCTACACCGTCACTAGCCCAGTCAATTTGTTCTGGATCACGTTCAGCAGAAACCTTAACGAATTTACCGTTAACTTCAAATCCACCTTCTTTTACTTCAACAGTTCCGTTGAAACGACCTTGAGTTGTGTCATATTTCAACAAATGTGCAAGCATTGTAGGATCTGTAAGGTCATTGATGCGAGTAACTTCAACACCTTCAACGTTTTGGATACGACGGAAAGCAAGACGACCAATACGACCGAAACCGTTAATACCAACTTTAACTACCATTAGTGATTTCCTCCTTATGAAAATCAAATAAATATAATTTTGAGAGCAAGCTCTCCCTATTGTGAAAAGATTAACTTGAGCGCTTTCAATCTAACCTTTCAACAGTCATATTATATAATTTTTTTCAAAAAATTGCAAATAGAAAAGGCACTTACTTTCATAAGTACCTTAACTTTTATATGTGCTAATTAAGCTTCACCAGAGTTTTTCTTGATGATTTCTTCTTGAACTGATTTAGGAACATCTTCATAGTGGTCAAATACCATCATGAACGTACCACGCCCTTGAGTTGCAGAACGAAGTGTTGTTGCATAACCGAACATTTCAGCAAGTGGAACGTAAGCACGAACGATTTGGCTGTTACCGTGTGCTTCCATACCATCAACACGTCCACGACGAGCTGTAACGTGACCCATAACATCACCAAGGTTTTCTTCAGGAACAGTGATTGTTACAAGCATCATTGGTTCAAGGATAGTTGGTTGTGCAGTCTTAGCAGCTTCTTTAAGTGCAAGAGATGCAGCGATCTTGAAGGCAGTTTCAGATGAATCGACATCGTGGTATGAACCATCGTAAAGCTTAGCTTTGATGTCAACCATTGGGTATCCAGCAAGGACACCGTTAGCCATAGATTCTTCCAATCCTTTTTCTACTGCAGGGATGAATTCACGTGGAACCACACCACCGACAATAGCATTCTCGAATTCGAAACCTTTACCTTCTTCGTTTGGAGTAAATTCAATCCAAACGTCACCAAATTGACCTTTACCACCTGATTGGCGTTTGAAGAATCCACGTGCTTGTGTAGCTGCACGGAATGTTTCACGGTATGATACCTGTGGAGCACCAACATTGGCTTCAACTTTGTGTTCACGTTTCAAACGGTCAACAAGGACGTCAAGGTGAAGTTCACCCATACCAGAGATAACTGTTTCACCTGTTTCAGGGTTTGTTTCAACACGGAATGTTGGGTCTTCTTCAGCAAGTTTTTGAAGACCAATACCCATCTTATCTTGGTCAGCTTTAGTCTTAGGTTCAACCATCAATTGGATAACTGGTTCTGGAACTTCGATTGATTCAAGAATGATTTTTGCTTTTTCATCAGTCAATGAGTCACCAGTTGTTGTATCTTTCAAACCGATAGCTGCGGCGATATCACCAGCATAAACTTGTTCAATTTCGTGACGGCTGTTAGCGTGCATTTGAAGGATACGTCCGATACGTTCACGTTTACCCTTAGAAGTGTTCATGACATATGAACCAGATTGAAGGATACCTGAGTAAACACGGATGAATGTCAAACGACCTACGAATGGGTCAGTCATGATCTTGAAGGCAAGAGCTGCAAATGGCTCATCATCAGAGGCTGGACGAGTTTCTTCTTCGTCAGTATCTGGGTTAACACCTTTGATTGCTGGAATATCAAGTGGGCTTGGAAGGTAATCAATAACTGCATCAAGCATCAATTGAACACCTTTGTTCTTGAAGGCAGAACCACAAAGAACTGGGAAGAATTCAACGTTGATTGTTGCACGACGGATTGCTGCTTTCAATTCTTCATTTGTGATTTCTTCACCTTCAAGGTATTTCATCATCAAATCTTCGTCAGTTTCAGCTACAGCTTCAATCAATTTTTCACGGTATTCGTTAGCTTGATCAACGTATTCAGCTGGGATATCTTCTTCAAGAATATCTGTACCAAGGTCGTTAGTATAGATTTCAGCTTTCATTTTAATCAAGTCAATGATACCACGGAAATCATCTTCAGCACCGATTGGCAATTGAATTGGGTGAGCGTTTGCTTGAAGACGATCGTGAAGTGTGCTTACTGAGTAAAGGAAGTCAGCACCGATTTTATCCATCTTGTTGGCAAATACGATACGTGGAACACCATACTCAGTTGCTTGACGCCAAACTGTTTCAGTTTGAGGTTCTACACCTGATTGTGAGTCAAGAACGGTTACAGCACCATCCAATACACGGAGTGAACGTTGTACTTCGATAGTGAAGTCCACGTGTCCTGGTGTATCGATGATATTAACACGGTGACCATTCCATTGTGCTGTTGTAGCGGCAGAAGTGATTGTGATACCACGTTCTTGTTCTTGCTCCATCCAGTCCATTTGTGATGCACCTTCGTGAGTTTCACCGATTTTGTGAATTTTACCAGTGTAGTAAAGGATACGCTCTGTTGTAGTTGTTTTACCGGCATCGACGTGGGCCATGATACCGATATTACGAGTTTTTGCAAGTGAAAATTCGCGTGCCATTAGGTTTATTCTCCTATAAAAATTTTAGTTTACTTATTTATTATAACATTATTGTCAAAAAACGGATAGGCAGGACCTACCCGTTCTCATTAGTTTCTTGATTTGTTGGTTTCAACTCGCAGATGAGTTAAAAAGAACTCAAGAGCTACCCGAGCTCAATTGAACCCCGGGCTAAAAGCTTGGAAAATAGATAAGCTTTCCTAGAATCTTTGATTCTACGTCAAGCTTCCTAATTTTCAGTCGCTTTTTTAACGCCCTCAGTATCTTAATCTTACCAGCGGAAGTGAGCAAAGGCACGGTTAGCTTCAGCCATTTTGTGAGTATCTTCACGTTTCTTAACTGATGCACCAGTGTTGTTTGCAGCATCCATGATTTCTTTTGCAAGACGATCTTTCATAGTGTGTTCACCACGCGCACGTGATGCGTTAACCAACCAACGAAGACCAAGTGTTGTACGACGTTCTGGACGAACTTCAACTGGGACTTGGTAGTTTGAACCACCGACACGACGTGCACGTACTTCAAGTACAGGCATGATGTTGTCCATAGCTGTTTCAAATACTTCAAGAGCATCGTTTCCAGTTGCTTCTTTGATTTGTTCGAAAGCATCGTATACGATTGTTGCAGCAGTACCACGTTTACCGTCAAGCATTACACGGTTGATAAGACGTGTAACGATTTTTGAATTGTACAATGGATCTGCCAATACTTCGCGTTTAGGCGCTCTATTTTTACGACTCATTTTATCTTATCTCCCTTCTTACCCTTTAGGACGTTTAGCACCGTATTTAGAACGGCTTTGTTTACGATCAGCTACACCTGCAGTATCAAGTGCACCACGGACGATGTGGTAACGTACCCCTGGAAGGTCTTTTACACGTCCACCACGGATAAGAACAACGCTGTGTTCTTGGAGGTTGTGTCCGATACCTGGGATGTAAGCAGTAACTTCGATAAGGTTGCTCAAACGTACACGAGCAAATTTACGAAGGGCTGAGTTAGGTTTTTTAGGTGTCATTGTTCCAACACGTGTTGCAACACCACGTTTTTGTGGTGAAGATACGTTAGTTTGAACTTTTTTGTGGCTATTGTAACCAACGTTCAAAGCTGGTGATTTAGATTTAACAACTTTTGATTGACGTGGTTTACGAACCAATTGGTTAATTGTAGGCATCTACATTCTCCTGTGTTTTTTTATTTTTGGTTGATATGGCACTTGGTGACAGCCCATATCTGGGTGTACTTTTGCAACTTATGTCAGCACGTCTCTGTACACTTTTGAGAGACCAAAAGTAAAAAGTACCGTCTAATATAGTACCATTTTTTGAGGAATCTTGTCAACAATTTCTTGCCAAAAAGAAAATTCCTAAGCATTAGATTAGGAATTACCTTTTAAGTTTTTTATTTATCGAAAATATTACCTACTTCAACTTCTACTTTTTGTGATTTTACATCGATATCAGATACAGTGAGCAATGATTTGTATTCATGAATGTCTCGATCGCCTTTGGCATTCTCTGCAAATACAGCTACACCCACTAATTCACTATCAAATTCTGAAAGTAAGCTAATCATACCGGTGATGGTACCACCACCCTTAAGAAAATCATCAACAATAAGCACACGACTATTGGGTTTCAAGCTACGTTTTGAAAGGAACATTTTTTCAATACGGTCACTTGATCCGCTGACATAGTTCACTGAGACGGTAGAACCTTCTGTGATTTTCAAATCACGACGTACAATAACAAAGGGAATGTTTAGGACATCTGCTACTGCATTTGCCAAAGGAACACCTTTTGTTGCAACAGTCATAACAGCATCAATCTTTTGCCCCTTAAATGCACTAGCAATAATACGTCCAACATTCTTCAAAATAGACGGTGTACTCAATAAATCAGACAAATAGAGATACCCACCCGGTAGGATACGATCACTCTCAGAAAGTCTCTCACAGAGACCCTCGACTAAACTTCTAGCATCTTCATCAGAAATGGTTGGTGTAAACATAACACCACCAGAGGCCCCTGTTACGGTTTCAATTTCACCTATCTGACTCTCTTCAAAAGCTTTCTTAATGATTGCAATATCTTCTGAGATTGAAGATTTTGCAGCTTCATAACGCTCTGCAAAGGTATTAAGGCTTGTCAACTGATAGGGATTATTAATCAGGTAGTTTGAAATCACTACCATGCGCTCACTTCGTTTTAATTTCATAAATTACCTATAATTTCTGTACTTTTTTACTATTATACCATAACACATTAAAAAACGAACATTTTTGCCTTAATGCTCGTTTACTTTCGATTTTAATCAAATTTTGGTTTATAGAAGGAACGATTATCCATAGCAAAGAGGCGATTAGTCATTTCTCCAGGTCCAACTAGGTTAAGAGCTGTCATCATCATCATCATACTAGCATCAAGATTATCAATCATATGGATAACCTCCGCTTCCATGATACGAGGACGAACCGGGCTTCCGTATTCTAATTGCCCGTGGTGACTTAAAATAACATGACGTAAAACAACAACATCCTCACGTGTATCATCAATGTTAAGTTCCATGAGAACCTTGGTAATTTCTTCATCAATCAAGGCGATATGCCCAATCAAGTTCCCTCGAACAGTATACTCTGTATTTTCCGGACCAGTCAATTCAATGACCTTAGCCAAATCATGGAGCATAATTCCAGCAAAGAGCAAGCTCTTATTTAGTTCCGGATAAATATCCCCAATACTGTCTGCTATACGAACCATTGTAGCTGTATGATAGGCCAACCCACTTTCAAAAGCATGGTGATTTGTTTTAGCAGCAGGAAAACTAAAAAACTCCTTGTTATACTTTCGATAAAGGGCACGGACCACACGTTGCCATGTCGCCTCCTCGATTTTGAAAATCATCTGTTCAAGATACTCACGCACTTCAGACGGGTTTACCGGTGGTTTTTCCTTAAAATCAGCTGGATCATTTGGTTCCCCAAATGCAGGCAAACGTAAAGTAATTTGGTTTACCTGAGGAGTATTATTATAAACCTCTCGACGTCCTTCCATATGAACTACCTTACCAGCTTTAAATTCTTCAACATTATAAGGCTGAGCATCCCAAAGATTTCCCGAAATTTCACCAGAGTCATCTTGGAAGGTAAAGGCAATATAGTCTTTACCAGCCCTTGTCTTACGTACTTCTGCACGCTTAATCAGATAAAAGCCTTCAAAATACTCGTCTTTTTTCATTTGATTAATTTTCATGCTTGTCCTCATTTTCTAATTGTGGTAGATCTAACAAACTTTGTGTCGCACTATCTTGGTAGGTTTCAATGGTATCAAGAGCTCTAACAATAGCCCTACTTCGTGTGTTGAGGAGACTATCGACAGTTTTACTGGCTATATTTAATTGTTTTTGAGCCTTGGCAAGCATATCTCCAAACTTACCGAACTCCAGTTTGACGTTGCCTAAAATCTTACTGATATCATCCGCATTTTTTTGAATATTCAAGGTCCTAAATCCGACTGACAATGAGTTCAAGAGTGCAGACAATGTTGATGGTCCGGCAATAACAATATTCTCCTCACGACGAAGAGCGTCAAAGAATGCGGGTTGACGTACGACCTCAGCATAAAGCCCTTCCGTCGGCAAAAATAATATACCAAAATTTGTGGTTTCAGGTGGATTCAGATACTTCTTGTTAATATCCTTAGCAAATCGCTTAATGCTAGCCAAAAGTGATTTACGATGACTCTCGATTTGCTCTTTATTTCCGGACTCATAAGCATCTTCCAAGCGATAGTAGTCTTCAAGGGGAAATTTAGAGTCAATCGGCAGATAGACATATTCGTCCTTGTGATTTCCTGGCATCTTAACCGCATATTCAACTCGCTCAGTTGAGCCCGACACTGTCGGAAACTCTCTCTCGTATTGATTAGCAGTCAATATATCTTCAATAATTTGTCCTAATTGAAGTTCCCCCATAATACCACGTGTTTTTGTATTTGAAAGGACCTTATTGAGACTTCCAACATCCTTAGCAACATTTTTCATTTCCCCCAGACCTTGGTTAACAGACTCTAGCTGTCTTGACACCGTCTCAAAGGAGGCTTGCAAACGTGTCTGTAAGGTTTGCTCCAGTTTCTCTTCAACTGTCTGACGCATTTGTTCCAAACGTTTCTCATTGGAATCCTGCATTTCTTTAACGGCCTTCGTCAAGCTCTGGTTTATTTGCTCTAGGCGCTGGTCAGAACGATCTCGATTATCAGACAAGTTTTGGTGTAAAACTTCCCTGATACCCGTTAATTGCTGATAGAGTTCTTTCTGCAATTGATTCAATTGCCTTGTTGTGTCAAGTTGGTTTGCCTTGGCAAAGCTGTCTAACTGAAAAGACAGTTGATCTGAAAGATTATCCGCATTTTCCTCCAGACTCTTATTAATCTGACCCTTTAACTCCGCATTTTTCAAGAAAAGAACAACAAGAATGCCTAAACTTAACAAGGTCAAAAGTGTAAGCAGGTAGATCATACTAACTCCTATCTTTAGTCTGAATGACAATCACGTATCCATTTGGAACTACAACATGAATGGGACCATCGAGAAACTCATTACTAGAATAGTTTTTCTTTTGAAAATAATTCCTATCAGTTAATTCGTATTTTGCGCCCAAAATCGTCAATTCCCCAGTTCCTTCTTGTAAGAAAGAAACGTAAGTCATCCCTGGTTCAGGAAAAATATCATGTTTTCCTTCAGGACAATAAGTAACCTTATTTTGCTTATCTCTCAAACAGATACGACTCATAAAGGGAGCTAGTTCAGGATCACTAGCCAGAAATACATTTGACAACATATGGTCCAATCTGCCACCAAACGCACCAAAAATAGTTACTTCAGCTCCGGGGAAAGCTTGAAAAATCAATTTCAAAGCTAACTCAGTGTCCGTGTCATCCTTCTCAGCTGGAGCCTTCTTACAAGATTTAGCTGTCGATTGAATAACACTTAATTCTGACTCGGATACCGAATCAAAATCCCCTACAGCCAAGTCAAGTGGTAACCCCCACTCCAATAAGTACAAACAAGCACGGTCCACTCCAACAAAATAATCAAAATCGGTAGTGAACCAATCTAGCTCACCACCGACAAACAAAGCTACTTTAGGCATCGATAGCATCACGAAGTGTTTGAACTTGAGCAGTTAAATCAGGATTCTTAAAGAGATAAGAACCTGCTACAAAGACATTAGCTCCTGCCTTGGCACAAGCAGCAATCGTCTTATTATCTACACCACCATCAACCTCAATATCAAATGAATAGCCACCTTTTTGGCGAAGTTCTGCAACACGTTCCACTTTAGACATCATTTCTGGAATAAACGCTTGACCTCCAAAGCCTGGATTTACAGTCATGATGAGCACTTGATCCACTAAATCGAGCACAGGAATAAGTGCCTCAACTGGTGTTCCCGGATTAATTACAGCACCTGCTTTCATACCAGCAGCCTTTATCTTCTGAAGAGCACCATGAATATGTTTAGTCGCTTCAACATGAATCGTCATGATATCTGCACCAGCTTGTGCATAGGCATCCACATAACGCTCAGGATCAACAACCATAAGGTGACAATCAAAAACTAACTTGCTGTGTTTACGCATACTAGCAACCACATCTGCTCCCCAACTAATATTAGGAACAAACTGGCCGTCCATAATATCAATGTGAACATATTCTGCACCCGATGCATCAACACGAGCCAATTCTGAAGCAAAATTAGCGTAATCAGCAGCTAGGATAGAAGGAGCAATTTTATATGACATGAGAGACCTACTTTCTTTTGATAGTTTTTTTATATGTTTCGCGACGGTTTTCAATTTCACTCAAAAATTGAAGGTAATTATCATAACGCACTTGCCAGATTCGTCCATTCTCCACCTCATCTTTAACAGCGCAAGAAGGCTCGTGCGTATGGGTACAAGATCGAAACTTACAACCATGACTGGCTTGACGAATTTCTGGAAAAGACTCACTCAAATCTTCTGCATTATCCACTTCATAATCTAAGGAAGAAAATCCAGGTGTATCTGCAATTTTCCCTCCATGCACATCATAAAGACTCACAGCTCTTGTTGTGTGACGTCCACGCCCCAGACTGTCGGAAATTTCACCCGTTTCCAGCTTCAACTCAGGAGCAATACGGTTCAATAGAGTTGATTTACCCACACCTGTCTGTCCCATAAATACGGTGACTTTATCAGCCAAGAGAGGTAAGAGCTTTTCCAAAGTGAAAACGAAATCAAAACCAATTTTTTGGTACTGTTTTTGAATCGCCTTCATTTCCGAATCATCTTCAATCAAATCCATTTTAGAAATATAGATTACAGGTTTTATATGTTTGTGTTCTAATAAGACCAAAAAACGGTCCAAAAGATTACTATTAAAATCTGGTTCCTTAGCAGACATAATAATCACAGCCTGATCGATATTGACAATAGGTGGACGCACTAAACTATTAATGCGTTGACCAATTTTAAGAATATATCCTTCTGAATTTTCCTCTGCTGAAAATTCAACAAAATCCCCAACATAAGGCGTTTGTCCTTTTTTTCTAAAATTTCCTCGCGCACGCGTCTGGTATACAACACCATCATGCTCTACATAATAGAAACCTGCCAGCGCTTTGATAATTCTTCCTTGCAAGTGAACTCCTCATTCGTTTAATAGCCCTATTATACCACAAAACTACAAGCATTTCTGACCCAAAACAAGTAAGGAACTCAATTCCTTTGGGCTCCTTGCATTTTTACTAATTTGCAGTATAATAAGCATATCATCTGCGGAGGTGGTGGAATGGCAGACACGCATGCTTCAGGCGCATGTGCTCTTACGAGCGTGAGGGTTCAAATCCCTTTCTCCGCATCATTGTACAGAAAATCCCACTGACATTTATGTTCAGTGGGATTTTTAAGCTATAAACCTGCTTCGCTCAAAGCATCAGATAAACGGGCAAAATCAGGAATAGATAGAGCCTCTCCACGAATAGAAGGCTTTATATTTGCATTTTCCAAAGCCTGCTCAAGTTTAGTTTTGACTTCTTCAGATTTACCAAAATGACTTGTCAGATTATTCCAAAGTGTCTTACGACGATGCACAAAGCTAATCTTCGATACACGGAAAAAGAAATCTTCGTCTTTAACTTCAACCAGAGGTTGCTCACGACGCGTCATCTTCAAAATAGCCGAGTCAACGTTAGGTGCTGGCACAAAAACTGTACGAGGGACAACAAATGCCACCTTAGCAGTCATATAATACTGCACAGCGATTGATAACGAACCATATGCCTTGGTATTTGGCTCTGCAGAAATGCGATCAGCAACCTCTTTTTGCATCATGACAACAAATTCTGCAAAAGGAATCTTACTCTCAATCAAATGCATTAAAATTGGTGTCGTAATATAGTATGGTAGGTTGGCTACGACCTTAATTGGTAGGTTTGGATTTTTAAATTCTTTGACACGTGTCTGTAAATCTGCCTTGAGAACATCTTCGTTAATCACTTTAATATTATCATGGTCACGTAGTGTATCTTCCAAAATTGGAACCAAACGCTCATCGATTTCAAAAGCCATAACCTCTGCAGCATTTTCAGCCAAAAACTCAGTTAATGCTCCGATACCAGGTCCAATTTCGATAACATTGACATTTTTGTCAATCTCTGCCGTATCTACTATCTTTTGTAAAATATTTGTATCTGTTAAAAAGTTCTGTCCAAAAGACTTCTTAAAGGTAAAGCCGTGACGCTCAAGAACAGCCTTGGTCACGCTATAGTCTGCAATTCTCATTTCTTCTCTCTTCTTATTGTTATATTACGATTCTGCTTACTCAGACAAAAAATAAGGTTGATACTTTAACATTTCCTTAACTGGAATAACTATTTTAAATTCAACCTCAGCAGTCACCTGCCTAATCAGAACACCGATATGTTCTAGTAATGGGCCATAGCCTCTTCAAGCTCTTCTAATGTAATCCCAAATAATTCCAAACGTTTTAAAAGCTGCTTGCCATTGCAATAACCAATACGAAGCGTTTCTCCCAAATATTCTCGACGTTTGCGACTGTCTGCTCCCATTACTAGTCCTAAACGCATAAGATCTGACTTCTTAATATCAAACTGATTATCATCATCGTAACTACCTAGGACTCCTGCCAAAGCTTTTTGAAGATCCTCGAAACTAGCATGCTCAACCCCTAGAGAACGCCCCTTTGTCTTGGATTTGGGAACAGCTTCACCACGATTTAAAAAAGCATGCTTAGCCGTTGGAACAGCTCCCATAATGATTTTACGGATACGTTCTCCATTATAATCTGGATCAGTAAAAACAATAACACCACGTAAGTCATTAAGCTTATCGATACGCTCTAGGTCATCATCATTAATAGCAGAGCCTCTAGTTTCATAGGTGTCCACCTCATAAAAACGTCTCAAGTTTGCCGTATCATCCTTACCCTCTACAACGATGACTTCTTGAATTTTTATTTTAGTCATTAAGCCCAAAAATCCTCATCGCATTGTC
This sequence comes from uncultured Streptococcus sp., assembly GCA_934229725.1. Taxonomy (GTDB): domain Bacteria; phylum Bacillota; class Bacilli; order Lactobacillales; family Streptococcaceae; genus Streptococcus. The sequence goes on along the minus strand of CAKQDX010000026.1, from coordinate 3,617 downwards.
ATAAGTAGTTCTTGCAACTTCTTCACTTGTTAAACCACGAAGCTCAGCAATCTTGTCTACTACGTAACGTGTATATCCTGTACGATTCTCGCGACCACGTTTCGGAACAGGTGCCAAATAGGGAGCATCCGTTTCAACCAGAATCCTATCTAAAGGTAACTCCTGAGCAGCTTCTTGGACATCCAAGGCCTTCTTAAAAGTTACAACACCTGAAAATGAAATCATCATTCCAAGATCAACAAATTTTTGAGCCATTTCTAAGGATCCTGAGTACGAGTGCATAATACCACCACGGGGACCAACTCCAACTTCTTTAATGACATCGTAAGTATCTTCAAGTGCATCACGTGTATGGACAACAAAAGGTAAATTATGTTCCTTTGATAAGGCTATTTGACGCTTAAAGACCTCAATCTGAACCTCTTTAGGATCTTCCATCCAATAGTAGTCCAATCCAATTTCACCAAGTGCCACTACTTTTGGATTATCCAATTGTGATACAATCATATCCTCAATTTCCTGAGAATAGTACCCTGCTTCCGTAGGATGCCATCCAATCGTACTATAGAGTTGATCATATTGCTCTGATAGTGCTAAAGACTTATCAATTGTTGGCTTATCAAAACCAACAATATTCATTTTAGTAACACCAAGTTCAGCCGCAAAATCTATTTCTTCTTGTTCTTTTCCTGCAAAATTATCCACATTAAGATGGGTATGCGTATCAAAAATTTCAATCATAGGTCTATTATAACAAAAAGGAGCGAGCTTAGCTCACTCATCCTTTCATTTATTAAACAAAGAGTCGCATATATTCTATCTTTGTACAGCGATTCATTACAATATCTTGGTGTCCTGCCTGACGTAGCATGATTTCAGCTTCTTCATTTTCAATGCCAATCTGGCTCCAAAACACCTTGGCATCCGCTTCAAGGAAATCAGAGGCAACATCTGGCAAAAAATCACTACGTCGAAAAACATCAACAATATCGACCGAAAATGGGATATCCTTTAGTTGACCATAGACATGCTCTCCAAGAATTTCTTGCCCCTCAAGTTTCGGATTAACCGGTACAATACGATAACCGGCCGTTTTTAAAAAATGCGCAACTTGATAGGCTGCTGTTTCTTTTCTATGAGACAAACCAACAATGGCCATCGTTTTGGCCGATTTCAAATATGACTCGATAACCTCTTCACTAGGATTTTGAAATGTGTATGTCATAAGAATCTCCTCCTATTTCAATTAACTAAAATAAAAATCCCTGAACGGGATTTCGTCGATTACTTAACCAAGCTCAGCAACGATGGCCTTAATTTGATCTTTCGTATGTACACCTGCAACTTGCTTAACAACTTTACCATCTTTTTTGAAGAGCAAAGTTGGAATAGACATGATTCCAAACTTTTGAGCTGTTTCTGGGTTCTCATCAACATCAATTTTGACAATCTTGAGTTCATCCTCTGAAACTTCTTCAGAAAGCTGTTCAAGAATAGGGGCCTGCATCAAACAAGGCCCACACCAAGTTGCCCAGAAATCAATCAAAACTAGACCTTCAGCTGTCTCTTTTTCAAAGGTAGCATCTGTTACTACTTGCGTCATTTCATTATCCTCCTAGATATAGTAAACATTTGTAGACCTATTCTATATGATTCTACAGGGCAATGCAAGAATTTGACACAGACATAAAAAATTCATATCAAATATTAGTCATTGCCTATCATAGACATTGCTTGCCCACAACATATCTTGGATGTATAATAATAAAAACACTATAAAAAATAGAAAAGAGTACATATGGATAAAGATGCAATGATTACCTATCTCATAGGTGAACTCAAAAAAGAAAATCTAGAATTACATGATTTGATTGTTCCAGAAGAGCTCGAGGAAAAGCAAAAACTCCTAAGAGCACTCTTTAATACACGTAAACCAATGGCAGCGTCAACACAATTCTTGACCATCCAAGACCTTTACCTACAAGTTAGAAAAGGAGAACGTGGAATTGTACAACTCAACACACTCCGTCCAATTCCTCAAGATAACCAGATTTACATCTGGAAAGGAGATATCACAAAACTCGAAGTAGATGCTATCGTAAATGCTGCAAATAAAACCTTACTGGGTTGCATGAAGCCACTTCATGATTGTGTTGATAATGCTATCCACACTTATGCAGGAGTACAGCTTCGTCAATCTTGTTACGAACTCATTTTAGAGCAAGGATATGAGGAACCAGTAGGAATGGCTAAAATTACGCCAGCTTACAATCTTCCTTCTGCATTCGTTATACACACGGTAGGACCAAAGATAGAAAACCAACCAACACAAATTGATGAAGATCTTTTAGCTAAATGCTATCTATCTGTATTGGCACTAGCTGAAAAAAATAACATTGAATCCATCGCAATTCCATGTATCTCAACAGGGGACTTTAATTTTCCAAAACAAAAGGCTGCGACAATTGCAATTCAGACTGTTAAGAACTTTATAAAGGACTCTACAACCGTTAAAAAAGTTATCTTTAATGTATTTGATGATGATAATTTAAGTATTTATCAAGAACTCCTTACAAAATAAAAAGGTTAGAATTAAAATTTCTAACCTCAGGTATATAACAGGTAAACTTCAAATAACCAGTGAGGCAAGACAATCATTTAAAACAATTGTCTTACTTCACTTTTTTATTTTATCTCAGACTGTTCTTTTAACAAATCAAAGAATATTGGATAATCTCGTTTTAGATTAACAAACTTACCTTCTTTAGACATAAAGCTATGTTCAGAAACAGCAGTACAAACAATAATCCCATCTTGATTTAACATACGATATGCAAAAGAAAGTCTCGCAGATTTAACTCCTTTAACAGTAATCTCTATAGAGATCTCATCCGCAAAGGTCGAAGTTGCTTTATATTCACAAGACAGAGAGGTAACAGGAGATATAATACCTTCCTCTTCTATTCTTTCATAAGGCCATCCTATTTCCCTAAGAAAGAATGTTCTAGCTTCCTCCATCCATCGAACATAATTAGAATGATGAGTAATACCCATTCTGTCTGTTTCATAGTACTGGACCTCGTGCTTACAAATAAACATAAGAACCTCCCAATATATTAAAAATTAGGAAATGAAATCCAAAATATCTTCTTCAGAAAGTGAAGAATCACAAACTACCTTGACAGAACCATTTTCTGAAACAAAAAGGGCCGGGACAGTTGCAATACCATATCGATTACGTAACCCTTGAATTTCCTCAAGTTCTTCCCCATTTTCACTATTAACGTAGAAAATATTAAAATTAGAACTACGAGCAATATTCGATAATTTAGGTTCAAAGCGTTGACAATAAGGACAAGAAGGTCTACCAATAAATAAAATGAACTTTTCTCCAGAAGCAATTTTCTCTTTAACTAAAGAAACTGAAGCTGGAGTAAAATCCGAAGCAAAAATAGACATAATGACACCTCACAAATAAAAGTATAGTCTTATGATAGCTGAATTCGACCTAATAAACAAGTAAATAAATTGAAACAAAAAAAGGTCAGACAAAGTCTGACCACAAGTACTATACTCCGCCAGTAGGACTCGAACCTACGACATCATGATTAACAGTC
>CAKQDX010000025.1 GCA_934229725.1 uncultured Streptococcus sp. | reverse complement strand
ATTTTTGCTTTGTGCTTTTAACGGTCTTTGTATCTTGGGATTAAACATAAACCAAAAGACAAAAATAACAGCCCTCTAAATCTAGAGAGCTGTTTTGAACTCGGGCTAAAATCCTAGTGAAAAAGATGAAACTCCTTGTGTTCCTTGAACACGACGTCGTTTCCCTATTTTCATACGGATTTTTTACGCCCTTAGTATCGTTATTAACGACGGAGTCCGAGTGAGCTGATCAACTCACGGTAACGGTTAACGTCTGTGCGGCGAAGGTATGCCAACAAGTTACGACGGTGACCAATTTTTTTCATCAAACCACGGTAAGTAGCGTGGTCTTTTTTGTGTTGTTTGATGTGGTCGTTAAGGTGGTTGATTTCCCAAGTAAGGACAGCAACTTGAACCTCTACTGAACCAGTGTCACCTTCGTGACGTGCGTATTGTGCAATGATTTCATTTTTTTTCTCTTTTGAGATTGCCATGTTTTTTCTCCTTTTTTTGCTCCATCCGAGTCTTAGGATTGGCTCTCCTAAAACCAAGAAAGAGTTGGTTTGTCTTTACGACCTCTCTATTTTAGCTTATCTACTAATCTTTGTCAATCGTAAGATTCCCTGTTTAAGACTTTCATGGCCTAGGCTTTTTTGACCATTTTTGAATTCAGAAGGAATCCTAGGAAAAGTAGAAAACTGACCAGAGCATAAGCTAGGAAAATCCAACTAAAACTTGGAGAAACCAGTGCCAATACTTTCAAAACATAAGGAGATATGGCAGAGCCTAGGTTGCATCCTAGGAGAACATAAGCCGTCGCCTTATTCAGCAAATTTCTAGCAATACGTTCAGAAAGACGGTTAAAGATAATGGTCAGAACAATATTGTAAAAGAAACCAACACCAACAGAAGACAAAATCAATATCAGCAAGTTGTTAGCCAGGGAGATTCCAAGTAGGCAAATAGATAGGCAAAACAGCGCCATCGGCAAGAGACGGTTCTTGATGTGACCTATCAATGAAGCAAAACTAAGTCCAGCTACAATCCCAATTCCCTGCTCCAAACTAAGGACCAGAGCTGATTGACCACTGGCAATGGTCTTACCATCAATTTGAAACAGAGGCACGCGCAAACTAATCGATGAATTAATGCAAATCACAAAACCTGCCAAGAGGGCCATGCCTAAAATCATAGCCAAATCTTTTTGATCCAGACCTTGTTTACTTTTTTGTGTCTCTTTCTTCTCTGCCAGCTCCATTGGTGGTACAAAGAGGAGGTACATGGCTAGGATGATAAAACCAAAACCATAGATAAGAAAAGCAAGTGTCCAATGAATTTTCAGCAATTGTCCAACTAACAGGGAACACGATGCCCCACCAATCAATTCCATAGAACCTCGAACCCCAAGCATCTGAACCCTCTCTTTGCCCTGATAACGCTGACTGATAATGGAAATAGCCTTGGCATTGATGAGACCAATCCCCATCCCAAAAACAAGACGTGACAGTAAGACAAGTGGATACAATTGAACAAAGAAAGGGAAGATCCCAGCACTACTTAGTAAAAGCAAACCTGTCATAATCAATTGCCTGTCATTTAACCATCTGTCAACAAAAGGGTTAAGTAAGAGCATAGCCACTACAGAAAATGAAGGGACAGACACTAAAAGCTCGACTTGAGAAGCAGTATAGGTTGGACCATAGTAGTCCAACATAGGTGGTAGAGCGGTTGAAATCGAGAAGGCCGAAATCAAAAGCAAAGATAGCCCAAGCAGGCTTATTTTTTCTAAAATTTTTGTCATAATATCGGGATAAGAGCATCCTTTCTTTACTTGTCTGATAGTTATTTTTTCATTATAATCTAAGAAGCGCTAAAAAAATAGGACCTAGGTCCTAAAAAGGAGACATATGCCTAATCCCACTACAAGATCTCAGCTTGACCAGGTCTTTCCTGCAGCCTACCTTAACCAATTACAAAAGGTCACCTTTCAGAAAGGCGACTACATATGCACACAAGGACAAGCTATCACTGAGCTAACCTACATTTTATCAGGTAGAGTAAAAATTGTTCGCTCCCTATCCAATGGTAAAGAACATATCCTAGAAATGCTTCACCAACCACAGCTATTAGGAGACGTTGAACTCATGACTAATCAATTAGCGGGTTCCTCAGTCATTGCCCTTGAAGACGTTCAGGCAGTTCAACTGCCATTAAATGATAAAGAAGCGCTCTTCAAAGACCCAGTTTTTCTCTATCAAATTGGACGTAACCTAGCAATGGCACTACATAAGCAAGGCATTACTGCCTCAAGAAATGTTAGCTACCCTGTCAGGGAGCGTTTGGCTACCCACATCTTGAGTATTGAGGAAGAGGGTAGCTTCCAACTGTCACCATCTATTTTAGCAGCCAGTTTTGGGACCAGCTACCGCCATGTCCAAAGAGTCATTAAACAGTTTATCGACCAAGGAATCATTGAAAAGGTAGCCTTTAAGACCTATGGTATCTTACAGCGACAGACCTTGGAAACACTAGCTTTTATTGATTAGAATTAGCTTTCGCTGAACCCTTGATGGTTTAATTTTCACCCCTTTTGTGCTATAGTTATAAACAAGTAAATCAAAGAAAATAGAGGTAAATAAATGGACGCTCAAACTAAAATTATCCGCGCCAGCCATATGATTGATATGAATGATATCATTCGTGAAGGTAACCCAACCTTGCGTGCTGTCGCTGAAGACGTAACCCTTCCACTTTCAGATGAAGATATTATCCTGGGCGAAAAAATGATGCAATTTCTTCGTAATTCACAGGATCCTATCATTGCTGAAAAAATGGGGCTTCGTGGAGGTGTCGGTCTGGCAGCCCCACAATTAGACATTTCAAAACGTATTATCGCCGTTCTTGTTCCAAATCCTGAAGACGCTGAGGGTAATCCACCCAAAGAAGCCTACAGCCTTCAAGAGATTATGTACAACCCTAAAGTCGTGGCACATTCTGTTCAGGATGCTGCCCTAGGTGAGGGAGAAGGATGCCTTTCAGTAGACCGTGATGTCCCTGGCTATGTTGTTCGCCACGCACGTGTAACCGTTGAATACTTCAACAAAGAAGGTGAAAAGAAACGCATCAAATTCCGTGGCTACAATTCAATCGTTGTCCAACACGAAATTGACCATACTAACGGTATCATGTTCTACGACCATATTAACAAAGACAATCCATTCGCCATCAAAGATGGACTCTTAATTATCGAATAACGACAATAGCCCTCAGTAGAAATACTGAGGGTTTTAGTTTGGAAACAAGAACTTTCTTCTATTTACAAATAGAAAGAACCAACTTTCGTCGGTTCTTTTCTCCTTAGGTGAACTTGTCCTCAGACAAGCATATTGTAAAGTGTTTCATTACCGTGAAGATTAATGTAACTTGGGTCAAAGTCCGAAAGACGTTCAAGCAAGCCGTCATAATCATTCTTATCACTAAGAGCCACACCAATAAGAACTGGACCTTTTCCTTTATTGGCACGTTTGATGTACTCAAAACGAGTGATGTCATCATTTGGTCCCAAGATATCATTTACAAATTCACGAAGGGCACCTGGACGTTGTGGGAAATTAACCACAAAATAGTGCTTGATGCCATTATAAATAAGGGCACGTTCTTCCATCTCTGGCATACGGTTAATGTCATTGTTACCACCTGAAATGATACAAACGATGGTTTTTCCTTTAATCTCATCCTTAATCACTTCAAGGGCCGCTACAGAGGCTGCACCTGCAGGTTCTGCAATGGTACCAACTTTAGAGTACATATCAATTAGGGTTTCTGAAATCAACCCTTCATCAACACCCAAGAGGCGATCCACATGTTTACGAGCCACTTCGTAAGTTTTGGTTCCCACCTTTTGGACAGCAATCCCATCCGCAAACTTATCGATTTCTTCGAGTTTTACAGGATAACCACGGTCAAAGGCTGCTCGCATGCTACGAGCACCACTAGCTTCAACACCGATAACCTCCATAGATGGTGCCACATCTTTGATATAAGTAGAAACACCAGAGATGAGACCACCACCACCTACTGGAACCAAGATGCTATCAAAAGAAACACCTTCCGCTTGAGCCTGCTCATAAATCTCATAGGCAACCGTTCCTTGACCGGCTTGGACATTATAATCGTCAAATGGATCGATGAAAGTCATCCCCTCAGATTTGGTAAAATCTTGTGCTGCTTGGGCAGAAGCATCAAAGGTATCTCCCACCAATTTGATAGTCACAAACTTACCACCAAAGAAACGTACTTGTCCAATTTTTTGAAGAGGCGTGGTTACTGGCATAAAGATGGTTGCAGGAATTTTCATCTCGTTACAAGTATAAGCAACCCCTTGAGCATGGTTTCCGGCTGAAGCACAAACCACACCACGCGCCTTATCCTCATCGCTTAACTGATGGATGGCATAGTAGGCCCCACGCAATTTGAAAGAGCGTACCTTTTGCATGTTTTCTTTTTTAATATAGATGGTTGCTCCGTATTTTTCAGACAAATAGCGATCAAAATCTAGTGGTGTACGTTCCACTACGTTTTTTAAGACTTCGTTAGCCTTTACGATATCATTTGCAGTAATCATTGGCTCTCCTTTGACACAATATTCAAACTATTTCTATTGTATCACAATTTTCAGAAAAATAGCAGTCTACCCAAAGAAAACTCCTTGTTCACACAAAGAGTTTTACCTATTATTTGTTATCTTTTTTTGACATCAAGAAATTACGAAGGGCTGCCAGTGCGGCTGCACCTGCTAGAACAATGGCTGTAAGGATAGCCACAGCATGTTCCCCCCACTTATGAGATTTTGCTGTTTTGACAATTGTCTCTTTGAGGCCTTCTGTCGTTCCTTTATCACCTTTTTGTGTTGTGGTTTTATTGGCAATATTAAGATTTTGACTACCACTGTAGGTGTTATCTGATGAGTCTGTGTTAGCAACTTCTTGAAGGGTCCCATGAGTGTAGCGAACATTTGTCGTGATGCTATCAATCATCTCAACAATATTTCTAATTGTCCTAGCGTCATATAAACCACCCTCAGTATCCTTCAAAATAGATACTGCTAATTTTTCAATAGAAGCTTCTGAAGATTCTGCTACCATAGAATGAACTTCTGAGCTTGCTGTTTCTGAATAGCTTGCATAATTGCTAAAGAGTGACGCTGCTTCTGTGATTGTTTCTGAAGTACTTGGCAAGGATTCTGATACACGTGGAGAATCAGGGAATCTATTCCAACTATTGATGTTTTCTGATAGTCCACCGAGGATGACTTCTTCTGATGTGCTTACTGTTTCAGAAGTCGCCGAAGCCACTTCTGAAGGACTCACTTGACTTTCTGATTCTGTCAATGAAAGGATCGGTTCCACCACTACATGTGATTCTGACATGGCTGTTGTCGTTGCAATGGCTGACTCTGAGACCATGGCACTGCTTGCAGGCTCTGATTCAGACATTGAAGATGCTGAATCCCTTGTATTGACTGAGGTTGCTGATGATACCCTTGCACTTTCTGAATTTTCCGATGATGCTTCTGATGTCGCTAAGCTTAAGGCTTCCGAAGCTAGTGTATTTACTGAAACTGATTCTGGCGCTCCCTGACCAGAGTTAGATACCAGGTCTTCATCTTTCCCATCAAATGGTGCTTCTGATTCCATAGATACTGGGATAGCTGCTGATTTTATGAGTGTATCAACTGATGGTGATGGTTTAAGTGTTTCATCTAGTTTAGGAGCTTCAATAGACGGTTTCGTATCACTTGGAGCCTCTGAACCTTTGTTTACTGTTGTATTTTCCGATTTAGCTGTTTCTGAGCTTGCTTCAGATGTTACGGTATTATCTGCTTTCTTACCAGCTTGATTAGTAACTGGTTTTAAGACAACTGGTGCTATCGGTGTTGCTGTTGTGTCTTCCTTGATATAGAGCATGTTCCAGAGAGTCAACTTAGGAACTGAAATGACAAGCACTGGTTGACCATTTTCATCTGTTTCAAGGCTTGCTTGTGCCTTCTTCATGCTTGAAGTTGCCCAATCGTCTGGTGACGTCACATAGACTTGATCGGCAATTTTAGCTGCTTCTTGAGCTGTCTTACCTGCTAGGCTAAGACGAACTGTGAGATTTTCTTGAGCGTCCGGTGTTTTAGTGTCCGCATAACCCTCTTCATTATGCCAGCCCGCATTGATGCCCATCATGTTAATCATTTGAACAGTTGAGAAACCTTTTCCTGATTTAGCAAATGTCCAAACTTGATCTCCTGTCACACCAAGAGCATCTTTAGAAAGAATTTCACCAGCAGCATTCTTGGTAGACACAGCTTGAGTGCTGTTAGTCACACCCTCACCACGGAGAAGATTTTCATAAGCAGTGATAAACTGTTGGTAATTGTAAAGTTTACGAATAGTGTCCTTAGCCACACTGAGGTATTGAGTTGGGTAATAAGCGCTTTGAAGGACGTTAAGGGCTGCATTGGCATTGGCAAGGGCTGCAATCGACATGTGATAGCCACCAGCTGCAGCTACTGTCGCATCTACGAGAAGTGTCGCATCAGCTTGCAATGGTTTACCAGCAAGGGCATCTTTACCAGCACCGTTAGTTGCTTTTCCGCCAGGAACAGTATAGTCAATACCTGGTTCTTCCATGTAGGCACCAACGATAAGTGATTTACCAGTTTTATTGCGGACCATATCAATGCGTGCTTTCAAATCACCGTAGGCAACTTGCATACGTCCTGGAAGCACTGAACTACCATTTGTCCAAAGCTCATTATAAACAACGTCTTGACGAGACTTGGCTAATTTATCATCATTACCGCCATTGACATCATTGATTGTGATGTAGTACTTTTCACCGATGAGGTCTTTCATGGCATTAATAAATGACGCATATGAATCAGACATCATGTGTGAGTCAGCTTCGTCTGTGCTGTGACGGTGCTCATAATCAGTCACACGGTTGTCACCAATGGTATCACCTTGCCAACCATCAAATCCCATACGGTCCATGGCTGATTTCATGACAGCTGCAATATATTTTTGCCAATCGGGATTAGCTGGATCATAGTAAACTTGAGTTGGGTTGTCACCGATAGTATAAGTCATCGGCTCACCCTTCTTACCAAAGCTGTCGTAGAAATTATAAACCAAAGCAGCGAGAGGAAGGGCTGGATTCTTTGGATTTGAATCTGCTGAAATCATGTTATAGAGCATGGCAACAGCGCCAGACTTATGCACTTGATCCACCAATTCTTTAACGGCTTTAGTGTCAACCTGAGTGTGACTCCAGGTATTCCATTTTTGAACAAAGCTATCAACACCCTCTGGGAAAGGATTAGTAGCTTCACTATAAGCATCGTAGAAGAAATATGAGTTAATATTCATAGACTTCATAAGCTCAAGCTCTTTACGGTAGGCCTTAAGATTTTTGACAAGGATACTGTTTTGATCAGTCGGTGAACCTGCTACAATCCCGTAACGTGGGAAGACTGTCCAATCATCTTCAACAGATAAGCCAACACGTTTACTTGTCAAGGCTTTACCCAATTTGTCGTTGACACTGATTGTCACCAAGTAACCTGTGTTGTTTGTCAACCATTCTGACGCAACAGTCAAATTTGAAACCTTAGCTGAAGCTCCTGCCGCTAGCGTAAGGTCAACGTTATCTTGACCGACGATTTCTGAAGCCTGCTGAAGGGTTAAGTTGACAGTCAAAGTTTGAGTTTCTGCTGTTGGGTTAGATACAACAACAGAGTAATTAACATCACCATCAGTCTTACTATAGGCTGCTTTTGTTGTTTCTGGATCTGTCAAGTAAGCATCGCCATTCAAGTTTTGTTCTGTCACTTCAGTAACTGGTGTTACTTGGGCTGTTGAATGACGTCCTGCTTCCGTAGCATTGTCAGATGATGATGTGATGGTTTCCACAGCAGCTGACTCAGGAGCTAACGCTTCACTAGCCACGAGAGTTTCTGAGCTAGCGCTCTCTGTTGATACCGTTTGGGAAAATACTGTGCTAGCAGTCGCAGTGATTGCCGTATCTGTCGTAACAGTTGCAGACGATGGACCTATTTCTGTTGTTGCAACTGGAGCAACTGCCTCAGTTGGTGCCACGGCCAAGTTATCTGCCTTGCTGGTAATGACGGGGTTGGTTGCTTCTGAATTGACAACGTTATCTGCCTTGGCTACTTGACTAATTCCCAAGACACCACCAGCTACAAACAAACCTGATAATAATTTAGTTGACGATACTTTCTTTGACATCTATCTCTATCCTTCTACAAAATCTTTATCACCTCGGCGTTTCAAATTATCACTATTTTATTTGCATGCAGTAAACTCGAGTCGTTTTTAGTTTCATAAAAACCGCTTGGTGTTTCTTATGAAATTAATGTTAACTTAATCTTTTTTGTAAAACAAGGGAATTTCCGGTAATCCTCGTAAACGGTAACTTTTTCATCATGAATGGTCAGATTTTTTCAGAAATTCTAGAGCAACATTTTTTAATGTCATTAAATATTCTTTATTTTTATCTTCACAAAATGACAAAGAGAAATCCTAAATAGCGAAGATTCATCCAAGCAACTTATAAAGTCTTGAAGACAATCTAGAGTAGCAAAAAACCACTTCCCACACAAGGTGGGAAATGGTTTGCTTATCTATTTTTGGTATCTACAATGATGGTCACAGGCCCATCATTAACCAGACTAACCTGCATATCTGCACCAAAACGTCCTCGTTCTACAGGAACATGGGTTGACAAGGATTGATTGAAATCGTCGTAGAGTTGGCTAGCCATATCTGGCTTTGCAGCTCCTGTAAAGGCCGGTCGGTTCCCTTTTTTCGTATCCGCAAAAAGCGTAAATTGAGAAATCGACAAAATCTGGCCACCAACATCCTTAACAGAGAGATTCATCTTGCCAGCTTCGTCTGAAAAAATGCGCATATTGACAATCTTACGAACCGCATAGTCCAAGTCCTCTCTGGTGTCCTCCGGACCCACTCCGACCAAGAGTAAGAGACCCTGCTTAATAGCACCAACCGTACGATCTTCAATAGCTACGGAGGCCTTTTGCACACGCTGAATCACAATCTTCATAGCAAGAGCTCCTTAACCATTGGTACGTTTAACACTGTAAACATCTGGAATAATCTTAATCTTATCCACAAGACCAGTCAATTCGATAAGGTTGGCAATTTCAAAGCTAACGTGAATATTGGCAAACTTCATGTCCTTAGTTGGTTGCGCATTGACTGTCGCAATACTCTTAGTCGTATTTGACAAGATTTGAAGAACATCATTCAACAGACCTGAACGGTTAAGACCATAGATATCAATCTCAGCCAAGTAGGATTTATTAGCATTACGCTCATCCCACTCCACTTCAATTAACCGTTGTTCATAACCCTCCTGACTCTTGATATTATGACAGTCTGAACGGTGAATGGCGATACCACGTCCTTTAGTGATGTAACCTTCAATTTCGTCTCCAGGCACTGGGTTACAGCACTTGGCAATACGCATGAGGAGACCTGAGGCACCTTGGATGATAACCCCATTTTCACTCTTGACCTTAAGAACCTCTTTCTTCTCAGTCTTGACTTCGCCACCCTTCATTAGCTCTTCGGCTTCAGCCTTAGCCTTAGCACGCTCTTCTTCACGACGTTCTTTTTCCGTCAAACGATTGAAGACAGCAGCAGCACTGATTTCACCAAAACCAACAGCCGCATAGAGAGCCTCCTCACTGCGTACACTCATACGAGGAAGAATTTCCTCTATATGCTTCTTGTCCAAATATTTATTGGCAATGTAGCCCTGCTCTTGGAAGTAGCCAACCAAAAGCTCACGCCCCTTGGTGATAGAAGCTTCTTTGTCTTGATTTTTAAAGAATTGACGAATCTTATTTCTGGCCTTGGTGGTCTTAACCATCTTAATCCAGTCACGGCTAGGACCAAAAGAATTAGCATTGGTGACAATCTCAACCACGTCACCTGTCTTGAGCTTAGCAGTCAGAGGAACCATACGACCATTGACTTTAGCACCTGTAGCCTTTTCACCGACTTGGGTATGGATGGCATAGGCAAAGTCAATAGGCCCCGAATCTTTAGGCAATTCCTGAACAGCTCCATTTGGTGTAAAGACGTAGATACGTTCTGAGAAGATATCCTCCTTAACAGAGTCCACAAATCCCATAGCATCGCCATTTGAGGCATCTTGAAGTTCCACGAGATCTTTAATCCAGTTCATTCCCAAAGCAGATTCTTTCGAATCTACCTTGCCCTTGATACCTTTCTTGTAAGCCCAGTGAGCTGCAACCCCGTATTCGGCAACTTGGTGCATTTCCTTAGTACGGATTTGAATTTCAATAGGCCCTTTTGGCCCATAAACTGTTGTATGGATAGACTGGTAACCGTTGGATTTAGGATTGGCAATATAGTCTTTGAAGCGACCAGGCATGGGGCGCCAAAGCTCGTGGATGTAGCCCAACATGGCATAAACATCACTGTGCGTCTCCATGACACAGCGAATGGCAATCAAATCATAAATTTGATCGAAGCGCTTCTTCTTATCACGCATCTTACGATAAATTGAGTAGATGTGTTTGGGGCGGCCATAAATATCTCCGACAAGTCCCTGTTCAGAGGTATAGGTCTTGATTTTAGCGACAATCTCATCCACAAGTTCCTCACGTTCACGGCGTTTTTCCTTCATCATGTGGGAAATTTTGTAGAATTCCACCTCGTTAAGATAACGGAAGGCCATATCTTCCAGTTCCCATTTAATACGGCTGATACCCAAACGGTGAGCCAAGGGAGCATAGATTTCCATAGTTTCACGAGAAATACGCTCTTGCTTGTCCTTACGAAGATGCTTGAGGGTACGCATATTATGCAAACGGTCTGCTAATTTAACCAAGATGACACGAATATCCTTAGACATGGCCATAAGCATCTTACGGTGATTTTCAGCTAGTTGCTCCTCGTGTGACTTGTACTCGACCTTACCAAGCTTGGTAACACCATCTACGATATTTCGTACATCAAGGCCAAAATCTGCTTCCAAATCATCTAGCGTCTTTTCGGTGTCTTCAACGACATCATGCAAGAAACCACAGGCCACTGTCACTGCATCAAGATGGAGATCTGCCAAGATACCTGCCACTTGAATAGGGTGGATAATATAAGGTTCTCCTGACTGACGAAATTGCCCATTATGAGCCTCCGTCGCATAATGCCAGGCTTTTTCCACTAATTTTAAATCATCTGCTGACATGTAAGCCGAGCAAATGTCTAAAATTTCTTCGCCTGTTATATTTTTATCTTTAGCCATGATTTCTTCCTTCGCTACTTTTTAATTATCCTTTATTTTATCACTTTTACAAGTAAAGAAAAAGAGCTAGATAGGCAATTCTTAGTCATAAGGAGGCAACTTGAAAAACACAATATCTTGTGTTAGAATGATTGAGCAAACACAAGATATAGATAGAAAGAGGACACTTATGTCTCAACTTACCCTCGTGTATATTAGTCTTAGTGGCAATACCCAAAGCTTTGTCAAACGGATGTCTGATTATTTATCCCAAAAACATGGGATTACCTGTCGCCAAATCAATATTAAAGAACTCAATCATGAAACCTTCCAAGTGGACGAACCCTTTGTCGCTCTCTTGCCAACCTACCTTGAAGGAGGCAATGGCATCGACAATGGAGATGTCGAAATCCTAACTAATCCATTGGGAGACTTTATCGCTGCCCATGATAACTACAAACATTGCTTTGGTATCATCGGTTCTGGTAACCGCAACTTCAACAATCAATACTGCCTAACTGCTAAACAATATAGTAAACGTTTTGGTTTCCCTATGTTAGGGGACTTTGAGCTCCGTGGTACACAGTCTGATATCGAACGTCTGGCACCCATTATCCTAGAAGCACAAAAGAACTTTAACCAATGCTAAAACTAGAGCAAAAAAGCCCTGATTGGGGCTTTTTCTCGTGCTTAATTTTTCTTGTACTTTTTGATTCCAAAGAATCCAGCCAAGGTCATAAGAACCATACCGGCTAAAGTTGCTGAAACAGATTCGTCTGAACTAGTGTTTGGCAAGGTCTTAGCTGTGCTTGAGCCTTGAGCTTCTTGTACTTGAGCTTGAGGCAAGATAACGACTTGAGCGTTTGACAACTGGATAGCTGAAGCGGGTTTAGCCATGCTAGCAACTGCAATAGCTTTTGGTGTCACACGCTTAGTTTGATCCACTGTCACAGCACCTTTTGGTGACTTCTCAGATTCTTTCTTAGTCGTATCCTCAACCTGATTAGCCTTTTCCTTAACAACCAAACGGTACTCTGCAAATCCTGCCTGTGTTGATGGTCCTACATAACTAATGGCATCCTGACCAGCAAGATGAGCACGCGCATTGTCAGAAGAGGCAAAACGGATGTCTGCATTGGTAATATTAGGAACGAAACTCCAATTTCCATCGGCACTCGGATTAATCGTTTTCTCACTAACGATATAGTCAATGATGGCCTGACGATTTTCAAGATTGAGGAGACGTTTTTCTGCAGCATCTTTAACACCAGGGAAATTACCAGTCGCACGATAGTTGTTAGTCACCACAAGGAAAGTCTGATTCAAATCAATGGGTTTCCCTTGATAAGCCAAGTCACGAACACGACTAGCATCTGGGTTAACCAACTTACCTTCACGGTCATATTTGTTAGGTTGTGTTAAATCGAATTTATAAGTCAACCCATCAATCACATCATAATTATATGAGCGATAGCTACTGTTAATGAGTTGTTGTGGTTCTTTGCTGTTAGGATCAATTTGATTGAACTGACCTGCAGACATTTCCAACCATTCTTTGATTTGTGCTCCAGTCACCTTGAGTAGGGCAGTAACATTGTCGTAGAGGTAGAGGTCTGCGACATTCTTAATGGCCAATGGCCCAGCTGGAATATCGGTATAGTAGGTCGCATCCCCACGAGTCCCAGCTTTGAAAGGTGCAGCTGCTGAGAGAAGTGGAAGATTTTCATCTGCTGTTCCCGCTACTTGTTTTTTAGCATACCATAGTTGTGCATTATTAACAATCTGAATAGATGGATCATCCTGAACCTGAGCAAAGTAGCTAGTGATTGGTGCAGTGGTCTCACCAACTTCCTTACGGACATAGTTGATTGTTCCATTATGGTCATGAGCAGCCATGTCAATTAAGTCCTTGTCCGCAACATCTGACTTAGTATCAATCTTTTCAAGCTTGGCCTTACTGTTAACAACTTTCCATTTGCCATCCGTATAGGTCAATTTGACATCCATGATTCCTAGATGATCTCCGAATTTACCAGCCATAACCACAGGTTTCCCATTGATTAGACCATTGACATCATCTACACCAGGGTATTTGGCATAAAAACTTGTGCCATCTCCATTTGGGAAATCCGCATGAGAATGCCCTGTCGCAACAGCATCAACACCTTCGATACCAGCAATTTGGTAACCTTCATTTTCCTCGTTCTTAGTATATTCATTGTCACCAATACCAGAGTGAGCTGCGACCAGAATATAGTCAGCTCCTGCAGCTTTCATTTGAGGAACAATTGTCTTAACAGCCTCCATCGGGTCATCAACGGTTACCTTACCTTCAAGATTGGCTTTATCCCAAACCAAAATCTGTGTTGGAAGGACACCAGTAATACCGATTTTTAGTGTTACCTGTTTGCCGTCCGTATCAGTAAAGGTCTTGTTAACAATCTTATAAGGGTTGTAATAGTAGTCACCTGTCTTAGCATCACGTACATTGGCATTAATAATGTTAATCTTAGCAGTCTTAACCATACGGTTCAAAAATTCGAGGCCATAGTTAAACTCGTGATTTCCAAGTGTTTCGGCATCATACCCAAGCATCTCAAAGGCCTTATACATAGGGTGAGTCTCACCTTGAGCAACAGGATCAATCAAAGCCTTATAAGTTCCAAAAGGAGTTCCCTGAATCGTATCCCCACTATCCACCAAGACCGTATTGGGATTGGTTTCACGAGCTTTTTTGATAAGGACAGCAGTTTTAGACAGACCAACGGTTTGAGACGGCTTATCTTGATAATAATCATAGTTAACCAAGTTGGTATGAAGGTCTGTTGTTGACAAAATCTGCATATCAACGGTTTGCCCCTCATGAGCAGGCTCTGTAACCGGTTCAGCCTGTACTGGTACTGCTGGTGTTACCTGGTTAGCATTGGTCAAAACAGCACTTGCTTCTTGACTTGCTTGAGTCGTTGAGGTATTAGATGATGGCTCTGTAGACGCATTGATTGCTACTGGTGTTGGGGTAGCAGAGACAGTCTCTGTTCCTCCTTGAACAGCTGTCCCCGAAGTTCCTTGTCCTGATACGACAGAAGCCCCGCTATCTGCCACAGTTTCGGTAGAAGCAGTTGGTACTGGTGCATTTGCTTCATCAGCATGACCTAGGACTTGTGGCACAGTCAAGAGAGCAAAAAGACTAAGAACCACAGCGGATTGAGTCACATAACGATTCGTTTTCATTAAAAATCTTCCCCTTTTATAAAGATAATACAATTATATTAAACCTAAATAAGATTATCAACCTTTTTAGAAATTACAAAGTCCATGTCAAAATGAACAGCCGGGAGTAAGTCTTAGCTTAAAAGTGTCAAATACAAAAAAAGTTGGAACAAAGCCAACTTTCTTTTATTTATTCAACTCTAAGGCATAGCTCACACTGCTCAAAGCATAGAGAGGAGCTGTTTCCGTCCGCATAATACGCGGTCCAAGGCCAATTTTAAGGCCACCAGCTTCCTCAAATGCATCAATCTCAGATGGAGAAATACCACCTTCTGGTCCAAAGATAAAGAGGAGCTTCTGTCCATTTTCTACCTGAGCCAATTCACGAGCTAGAGTAGCCAACTCACCTGCTTTGGCTGTTTCCTCATAGGCAATAAAAATCTTATCAAAATTATCTAATTCTGATAGAAATTCCCCCTTTTTCTCGAACAACCTGACCTCAGGGACACAATTACGCTTGGATTGTTCTGCAGCACCTAAAGAAATCTTGGCAAGCTTATCTTCCTTCTTGGCAAGCTTCTTACCATCCCACTTAACCACAGACCAGTCGGCAGGAAAGGACCAAATAGCCTGAGCTCCAAGCTCCGTTGCCTTTTGTGTCACTAGCTCCAGCTTATCTCCCTTTGGAAAGCCAGAGGCAATAGTCACAGAAACAGGCATCTCAACATTATCAGTTAAGTCTTCAATCACCTCAAAGACATGATTCTCACGGTCAGTCACACGAGCAAGACGCTTGATACCGTCTTCAAAAACTAAGACAACCTGATCATCCTCTGTTAAACGCATAACGTTAAACATATGCTTCACAGTATCCTTGTCTTTGATGATTACTGGATTTTCAACCTGCCCCTTTATAAAATACTGTTGCATTTAGCCCCCAATCACACCTGAAATATCATCTGTCTTCTTGAAAACACAAGCATTCCACTCTCCCTGAACCATGTGAGTTTCGAGGAAGAAGCCAGCCTTCTCAGCCGATTCACGCACCATATCCCATTTTTCAGAGATAATCCCTGACATAATCAAGTAACCTTCATCCTTCACCAAACGGTAGGCATCTTCAGTCAGGTGGATGAGAATGTCCGCCAAAATATTAGCCACGATAACATCAGCTTCTTGCGTCACGCCCTTCAAAAGGTCACCTGCAGCAACGTGGATATTTTCCATGCCAGGATTCATGTCGATATTTTCCTGTGCCACTCGAACCGCTACGTCGTCAAGGTCATAGGCGTAGATCTCCTTAGCACCAAGAAGAGAGCTAGCAATCGAGAGGACACCCGATCCAGTTCCCACATCAATCACCGTCTCACCACCACGGAGCACCTGTTCAAGTGCAAAAAGGCTCATCTTAGTCGTTGGGTGTGTTCCTGTCCCAAAGGCCATGCCAGGATCTAGCTTGATAATCTTCTCACCTACTGATGCTTCATAATCCGTCCATGACGGTACGATGGTCAAGTCATGAGTGATTCGTGCTGGTTCATAGTACTTCTTCCAATTCTCAGCCCAATCCTCTTCAACCAATTCTTGAGTAGCCAAGTGAATATCTCCCGTTTCAAGACCAAAATCCGTTAACTCAGCCAAACGCTCATTAACCTGCTTAGTAATGGTCTCAATATCTGCTGATTCCGGATAATAAGCCGTAATTTTAACCGTCTCAACCTGCTCAACCTCAGGATAAAGTTCACCAAAACGGTCCGTATTTTCCAAATAGTCTGCACTGTCATCAATAGCCACACCCTGACTTCCAGATTCAATTAGAATATTAGCAGCCGCCTCTTCAACTTCACGATTAACTTCAATCGTTAATTCTTGCCATTTGTCCATCTATTATTTTCTTCCTTTTCTGATAAATAATCTTTAAAGCGTTCTTGCAACTGTGGAATGATTCCTTCTGCTTTTATAAAGTCCTCTATAGGCATCAATTTAAATTCTTGACCTTCATCTCCAAAATCAATCTCCTGATACTGCTCCTGACTGATTTGAGCAACCACAAAAACAGCTGACCTGTCTTTATCCAACATACTAGGATAGATTCTCGACCAGATAATTGATTCCTCTTTCAGAACCAATCCAAGCTCCTCCCAGACTTCACGTCGAAGACACTCAAGAGGCGTCTCTTGACCTTCTCTTCCACCACCAGTCAATTCCCACATATTGGGCCAAGGAATAGCTGGATTATTATCTCTGAGAATGACCAAAATACTTTGCTCTACGAGTAAGGCAGCCTTAACACCTGTAAAATCAAACCGATCCTTTATATAAGCATCCATACCTTTTCGCTCCCTTTAATACCGTGGATAAGCAAAAAATTCCTTTTCTTCAAGTTGAGCTTTTCCTTTTTCGAAAGCATCTTTGTCCCAAACCAAACCGAATTCCTCAGGTCCATCATCAGATAGAAAATCCATCAAGTCACTCAATCCTTCTGTTGCCACTTCATTCAAGGTCTCTGCAAAATAAGCTAAAAACTCTCGAGACAGACCTTTCTTAGGCTCATATGGAATCGTTACTAGGTAGTCCTCCTCATCAAAACGTGATTTTGCTGGATTGTAAAAGAG
Organism: uncultured Streptococcus sp.; assembly: GCA_934229725.1. GTDB lineage: Bacteria > Bacillota > Bacilli > Lactobacillales > Streptococcaceae > Streptococcus. Next base: position 8,084 of record CAKQDX010000025.1, on the reverse strand, counting down.
CACGTAGTCTTCAAAAATAACATCCTCATCAGACACTTCACCCTTGTCATCAATAGTCTCCACATTGCTACTGTTTTGCGCTTCTAAGATAAATGTTACTTCCACAGCGTGATTCTTTTTATCCCAGTCCATAGCAAAATCATAGTCCAGGTACTTATCCAATTCTTCTTCTAATACTGACAAAAAGCCAAACTTAGCCATTTGTTTTCCTCATTCTTTCTTAGTATTCTCTTTATTTTAGCATAAAAGAAGTCAATAAAAAACAGAGTAGGCTTTCCCACTCTGTCTTAGATAATTATTTAGCATTTTCAACCGCTGCTGTTACAAAGGCATTGTAAAGTTCTTCAGCATGATTTGGACGGCTATGATATTCTGGATGGTATTGTGCTGCCACAAAGAATTTCTTGTCTGGGAGTTCTACCACTTCCATCAAACGATTATCTGGTGACACACCTGAGAATACAAAGCCCTCAGCCTCAAACTGTTCACGGAACTTAGTATTAAACTCATAACGGTGACGGTGACGACGTTGCACTACCTCTTGGTTGCCGTAAGCGGCGGCTGCCTTAGAACCTGGTTTCAACTTACATGGGTAAAGACCGAGACGAAGCGTACCACCCATATCTTCAATGTCAATTTGATCACGCATAATATCGATAATTGGATATTTAGTTTCTGGGTCAAGTTCAGCTGAGTTAGCCCCATCCAAATGAAGGACATGACGAGCAAACTCAATACATGTCAATTGCATACCAAGACAGATACCCAACATCGGTACATCGTTCTCACGAGCATAACGAATAGCTTGAATTTTGCCCTCAGTACCACGTTGGCCAAAACCACCAGGAACGATGATACCATCAGCATCAGCCAAACGAGAAGCAACATTCTCAGCAGTCAAATCATTAGCATTAACCCAGTCAATATCAATAGCAGTATCATTTGCCAAGCCTGAGTGTTTAAGTGCCTCAACCACTGACAAGTAAGCATCGTGAAGCTCTACATACTTACCAACAAGAGCAATTTTCGTTGTTTTCTTAAGGTTAAGCACCTTATCAACCATAGCAGACCACGCTGTCATATCTGCAGCTGGAGCATCCAGTTTCAAATGATCACAAACGATTTGATCCATACCTTGAGCCTGCATATTAAGTGGTACTTGATAAATATGTTCCACATCTAACGATTCAATAACAGCCTCAGGTGCAACATCACAGAACTGAGCCAACTTATTTTTGATTCCTTGACCAACGGGTTGTTCTGTACGGATAACCAACATATTTGGTTGAATACCCAAACCACGCAATTCCTTAACAGAGTGTTGCGTTGGTTTTGTCTTCATTTCGCCAGCAGCTTTCAAGTAAGGAAGCAGCGTTGTATGAATATACATAACATTATCAGAACCCACATCAGCCTTCATTTGACGAAGAGCTTCAAGGAATGGAAGACTTTCAATATCACCAACCGTACCACCAACTTCAGTGATAATAACATCAGAATCAGTCGTTGTCGCTGCGCGCTTAATCTTGTCTTTCAAAGCATCTGTAATATGCGGAATCACCTGAACAGTCGCACCAAGATACTCTCCTTTACGTTCTTTACGTAAAACTTCACTATAAATCTTACCAGTAGTCACGTTAGAGTACTTATTAAGATTGATATCAATAAAACGTTCGTAGTGACCAAGGTCAAGGTCAGTTTCAGCACCATCATCAGTGACATAAACTTCACCATGTTGGTAAGGACTCATCGTTCCTGGGTCAATATTGATGTAAGGGTCAAATTTTTGAATGGTAACCTTAAGTCCACGATTCTTAAGCAAACGTCCAAGACTTGCAGCTACAATTCCTTTACCAATTGAAGATACCACACCACCAGTGACGAAAATATATTTTGTCATGTTAACTCCTTTAATATAATGTAAAACCATAAAAAACAGCAGATTGATTACCGTATTCGATAATCGAGATAGTCCTTTACCAGTGTCCAACATGAGTACTATTTAGTAACTCAAAATCAGCAAAACCAGTAAATGACAAAAAACAAAAATGACTCCCAAGAGTTTTACTCTGGGAGTCTTAATCATGACCTCTTCAAAAGAGGTGCCCGATACATAGTCTAAACTATCCAAGACTATTTGTCAATGAAAAATTAATCATTTGACTCATCTTCATAGTCATCATCGTCATCTTCTTCGGACAACTCAACATCATCTAAATCATCATCTGGAATAATCTCATTCAACTCAGAGTCATAAGATTCCACTTCGGCTTTCTCATCATCATCGTTATCATCATCGTACTCAAGACTATCAGAATTAGGTGTAAAGTTTTCATCTTCTGGGTCATCATCATTGTAGTCAATGGCATCTTCATCACCATCCATGAAGGCATTAACTTTTTTATTCTTACGTTTTGGCGCATTTTCATCAGTATCTTCCAATGTAATGACTTCTTCATCAATTTCATCAATAGCGTACCATGAACGTAAGCCCCATTTGTTATCTCCTAGAGGAATGAAGCTCCCATCCGTATTCAAATCTGAATAAAAGAATGGCAAAGCACTACGGATATCAGCATCCGATTTTTCTAAGTAATTTTGAATTTCATTGACCAAATCATTGAAGTACATTTCATTATCACGACCACGTGTTTCTAAGATAGCACGGGCCACTTCAATCATTGATAATTCACTTTTTTCTTGTCCAGCAAATACGTCTAGTTCCAAAGTGGTTCTCCTTCATTCTTACTCAAGCTAATGTCGAAACAAAAATAGCTCGGCAATCAATTTTTCGCTACCCTCTATTTTACGCTAAAAAGAGTCAATAGTCAAAGCATTTATAGAAGAAAAAATCAAGTCTCAACAGAAACTTGATTTTAGTTCTATTATTTAACTTTTGCTGAGCTTGTAATAAGTTCAACAGCTTTTTTCATAGTAATATCATGTTTAAGCATCTCAGGTGAAAGAAGTGAAGATACTTGTGATACTTCCATGTTGTATTCAGCTGCAAGATCGTTAATTTCTTTTTGAATTTCTTCTTCAGTAGCATCGAATCCTTCAGCAGCAGCAACAGCTTCGATAACAAGGTTAGTTTTCACACGTTTGTCAGCGTCAGCTTCATATTGTTTGTGAAGATCTTCTTGAGTTGTACCAGTGATTTGGAAGTACATTTCAGGAGAGATACCCTGACGTTGCATGTTACCCATGAATTCGTTCATAGCACGGTGAACTTCGTCTTCAACCATTTCAGCTGGCAATTCAACGATTTCAGCATTTTCAACAGCCAAATCAAGTGCAGCACCTTCAACAGCATCGTCAAATGCGATTTCTTTAGCTGCTTCAAGTTCTTTACGATATTTAGCTTTTAACTCATCAAGAGTTTCAACTTCATCGTCAAGGTCTTTAGCCAACTCATCATCAAGAGCAGGAACTTCTTTAGCTTTAACTTCGTTAACTTTAGTAACAAATACAGCATCTTTACCTGCAAGATCAGTAGCTTGATAGTCTTCTGGGAAAGTTACTTTAACTTCTACTTCATCACCAGCTTTTGAACCAACCAATTGATCTTCGAAACCTGGGATAAATTGACCTGAACCAAGTTCAAGAGAGTGATTTTCACCTTTACCACCATCAAATTCAACGCCATCTACTGAACCAACAAAGTCGATAACAACAGTGTCGCCATTTTCAGCTGCACCTTCTTTAACGACCAATTCAGCCAAGTTTTTACGTTCGTTTTCAAGCTTAGCATCAACATCTTCATCAGTAACTTCTTTAGAAACTTCAACTGAAACTTCAAGATCTTTATATGCACCAAGTTTTACTTCTGGTTTTGTAACAACTTCTGCAGTAAGCGTCCAATCTTGACCTTTTTCAATTGATTTGACATCAATTTTTGGTTGTGCAACAACATCAAGACCAAGTTCAGCAATTGCTGCTTCGTAAGCTGCTGGAAGGATAGCATTCAAAGCATCATCGTAAAGAGCTTCTTCACCAAATTTTTGGTTAAATACGGCACGAGGCATATGTCCTTTACGGAAACCTGGAGCGTTCAAATTCTTTTTAACCTTGTTAAACGCTTGATCCAAAGCTGGTTGAATTTTATCTTGACCGATAGTAAATGTCACCACACCACGGTTAGTGGCTGTGTTTTCAAATGATACAGACATGTAGTCATTCTCCTTAAAATTTTATAGATACAGTTTAGTTTACCATATTTCAAAGCCTTTTAAAAGTTTTTTTCTCCAATTTAATCACAAGAACATCGTTACAAACTGCTTCTTTTCTTAAATTTTGATAAACTAGTGCTATGAATATTTTACAAAAGTATATCCAACAATTTAATTTCGAAGAAACCCTAATGGTGCTTATTACCAAAGGAATTAAACTCCTTATTCTCCTTATCATATTCCTCCTTAGTAAAAAGATCATTAACTTCCTGTTTAAACATACTGTAGGGCGCTCTCTATCTTGGACTATTCAGACCCCTGCCCGACAAAAAACAATTGAGCGCCTGCTACACAATAGTATGAACTACGTGCTTTACTTTTTCCTTGTTTACTGGCTTCTCAGTATCCTCGGTGTCCCTGTATCTAGCCTCCTTGCAGGAGCTGGACTTGCTGGAGTTGCCCTTGGTTTAGGCGCACAAGGTTTTTTATCAGATGTCGTCAACGGATTTTTCATATTATTGGAAAATCAATTTGAAGTGGGAGATTCAGTAGAAGTAGGAACTGTTACAGGTCGTATTTCTACTGTTGGTATCCGAGCAACACAAATTCGAGGATTTGATGGAACGCTCCATTTCATACCCAATCGAAATATTACAATCGTATCCAACAAATCTCGAGGAGACATGAGAGCACAAATTGACATTCCAGTCTATATCTCAACTGATATCAATAAAGTCACGAGTATCATACAACAAGTTAACCAAGATAACATTGAAAAATATCCCGAAATCTGTGGAACTCCAAATATCATTGGATTAAGCACAACACCGTCAGGCCAACTAGTTTTTCGAGTTGACATCTTTACACAAAACGGGCAACAAACCCATATCTATTCAGACTTCCTAAAACTTTACCAAGAAGCTCTGATAAAAGAAAAGATTGAACTTCCAAAATTTTCTGGGAATCCCATAGCTGTAAAATAATTAAGATTCAATTACTCATTACAATCATCATCAACTGAAAAACACCCAAAAATGAATGCACTGCACCCCCTATGTTAGATTTTATTCTATCTAACATAGGGGGTGTTTCGTTATGAAATCAGCTTACAAAGATAGTAATTATCGGTATAAGCTAGGGGTTAAAAGCGATTATCTCAAACTTTGATCGTAACTAAAAGTGATTAGATATCATAGAATAAGATAAAAAACGTTATAAAATCGAAAATTAATCCTCCTCATTGTAAGGATCAAAATCAACCATCCAAAATCTTAACTCTCTAATCATCTTCTTTCTTCCCCTAAAACATTCACCAGCCAACAATTGATCTAACTTAGCAGAATCTTCCGCAGAAAGCTGATTACGAAAAGCCTTAATTTGCTGATCATAAACGATTCGATCAACTGTATCTAATCCCTTATCTGGAAGACAAAAAGCGATATCTGAAATTTCTACATAACACTGCCTATTGATTTGACGCTTAACTGACTCCTGTCTTCTAACTTCGTCATTCAGTCTATTTCTAAACTTCGTTTTAAAATAACGACGTAGCTTATCATCATCACCTTCTAATTCAGGAAACTTGCTTAAAAGTTGATAAAGAGTCATCATAGCTTCTTGCTCCATATCTGCTTGGTCCCAAAGTTGAATAAAGTATTGGCGAAAAGCTTTAAGGACAATCGGCCGTACAATCTCATATGCGTGAACAAAAACTTCTTGCTGCATAAAACCTCCAATAAAAATAAAATAATGTAATCTAATTAAATTACAGATCCATTATAAAAGAAATCAACAAAATAAAATAGCGACATAAATGTCACTATAAAATTGAAATAAAACACGAAAGAAAATCAAAAACGACTTTAAACTTCCAAAGCTAAGATAACATAAAAAAACTATACTAATTCAAGAAAAAGTGACTTGGTCTCCACGTGAAAGTCTTTTCCTAATCAGGTCATCCGAGATAGAAAAACTCATTTTCATATTTCACCCGTAAAACAACTTACTACTCAAGAAGATTAAAGTGAACTTCTAAAAGGTAAGCGCTAAGCTATCAATATCCTGCTGTTTCACTTTCAAGAGAAGAGAGTAGATGAGTTTTTTGAGCTCATTCAAGAAAACTTAAAAGACGTCAATCACTACTTCAAAACTGTCTTTAGAACCTTTCTTAGACACAAACCATACATCAAAAATGCGCTAGAAACACATTACTCAAATGCAAAATTGGAGGGGACCAATAAGCTTATCAAAGATATTAAACGTCTGGGCTTCGGTTTTAGAAACTTCATCAACTTTAAGAAACGTATCTTCATCACTCTGAACATAAAAGGCTCTATAATTTCTGTAGTGGGTAAAACCACCGTAGAGATTATAGAGCTTTTTGAGTGTACACAAAAAGTCCCATAAGAACTATAATGAAAAGCGACAAAACCATCATTAGGAAGAACTTATGAGACTTATTAAGAATACCACAGAATTAATTGGAATTAAAGACCCTAACATCATTATTTCTCTTGTTTTTGAAAAAGATACCTACATTGAGGTTCAAGCAACACTCGATTACCCTGCACCACAATGCCCTCACTGCCAAGGAAAGATGATCAAATATGACTTTCAAAAGCCTTCTAAAATCCCTCTCCTTGAACAAGCTGGAACACCTACACTATTACGTCTTAAAAAGCGTCGTTTCCAGTGTAAAAACTGTAGGAGAGTCACGGTAGCTGAGACATCAATCGTTGAGAAAAACCATCAAATTTCAAATCTAGTCCGACAAAAGGTTGCACAACTCCTTATTGAGAAGGTGTCACTAACAGATATTGCCAGAAGACTTCGTGTGTCAACGTCCACTGTCTATCGTAAGCTTGACCAGTTTACTTTCAAAGAACATTATGACAAACTCCCAGCTGTTATGTCCTGGGATGAGTTTGGCTTCAAGAAAGGCGAACTCGCTTTCGTGGCTCAAAACTATGAGACCAACAAACTCATAACCATCCTTGATAATCGCCGTCAAACCACTATTCGAAACCACTTTTTGAAGTATCCATTGAAGGTTCGCCAAAAAGTGCAGTTTATTACAATGGATATGTCAGGAGCCTATATTCCGCTGGCTCGCAGACTCTTTCCAAACGCCGAAATCATTATTGATCGTTTCCACATCATCCAGCACCTTGGTAGAGCCTTTTTGAAGACAAGAATTGCCATTATGAACCAGTTTGATAAGAAGTCACTCCCTTATCGAGCCTTGAAGAATCACTGGAGACTCTTCCAAAAGGACAGCCGTAAGCTATCTTGTAAATCATTTCACTCGAAGACCTTTGGTCAAACCTTAAGTCCACATGAAGTCGTTAAGAAGACACTGAATTTCTCAGAAGAACTTACCGACTACTATACACTTTATCAGCTCTTGCTTTTTCACTTTCAGGAAAAGAGGGTGGATGAGTTTTTTGAACTTATAGAGGAGAATATAAGCAAGGTCAATCATTACTTCAAAACTGTCTTTAGGACCTTCCTTAGACACAAACCATACATCAAAAATGCGCTAGAATCACATTACTCAAATGCAAAATTGGAGGGGACCAATAAGATTATCAAAGATATTAAACGTCTGGGCTTCGGTTTTAGAAACTTTATTAACTTTAGGAAACGTGTTTTCATCACTCTGAACATAAAAAAAGAGAAAACCTATCAGGTTCTCTCTAGATGTTAGCTTTTCGTCACCCACTACAGTTGACAAGGTCAGACAAAGTCTGACCACAAGTACTATACTCCGCCAGTAGGACTCGAACCTACGACATCATGATTAACAGTCATGCGCTACTACCAACTGAGCTATGGCGGATAAATGCTAAGCGACTACCATATCTAACAGGGGGCAACCCCCAACTACTTCAGGCGTTCTAGGGCTTAACTGCTGTG
>CAKQDX010000024.1 GCA_934229725.1 uncultured Streptococcus sp. | reverse complement strand
AAATGAATTCTTTGAAAGTATCATTTCACTTCCGATTTTCAACATTACCAATTAGATAAAAAAATGGAGAAGAACCATTAGAGTTTTCTCCATTTTTTCATCTTATCTTCCACTTATACCCTACCCAGCCTGCCAAGACAAGCAAAGCAAGGTTAAAGATGATAAAGAAAGTCGTAAAACCAAATAATCTATTCTGTGCCAAATCTTCCGTGTAAAGTTCAGTCTCTGTAAAGAACGAATATATTCCATAGCCCTCCACGAAAATATGAATGAAGATCTTGTTAGAGCTAAAAACCGTCTGCACAAGGTTCTACAAGTCACTTTTCCTGAATTGGAGAAGCTATTATCCACACCTACTGGAGATCAATATTGGAACTTAGTGATGGCTTTTCCATGCAAAGAATTTGTATTAAGCCTATCCCAAAGTGACTTGTGTGAAATTATCCGTCAATCTGCCTCCAAACATATCTCTGAAAAGCGTATTGCTTACCTGACTGATAAACTTATAAAGCTCTCTAAACAATCTTTTTGTGCAATCAAGAAAACCTCTCCCATGATGGAAGAGGTCCGTTACTATGCTCAAGAATTGCTTAGTCTTTCTGAACGCAGACAAGTTGTCTTAAACAACATGGTAGCTCTAGTTCAGCCTTTACCAGAGTATGACATCTTACGGTCAATTCCTGGCATCGCAGAAACCACAGTGACATCTATCATTGGCGAATTGGAAGATATTCGTCACTTTCATTCTACCAATTCCTGCCATATTGCTGACTTTTATGAGTAACGAAAAAGACAATCGACAATAGCTTCAACTAAGTCACATACGATTGCCTCTATACATCGTCTCATTCGAACAATGTATTACCTCATTACGCATAACAAACTTTACGATTACTCTTTGACCCAAAATCGATAAGGTTGTTTATGCCGTATTATTGTAACACCTTGTTTCAAAAAATACCAGATGAGGTGTTTTTTTAGCATGCTCTTTTATGGATCAAAAAGTGTTAAAAATAAGACAGTAACCTCAGAATAGCTACTGTCTTATCTGTTCTTTTATTTAAAGCCTTGATAGACTTGACAAATGGTAGAAAAGAGCCCAAGTTCTCCACTTGTTAGATTGAGGTTCGAACCTCTTAATCATTTTCTAGTTCACTGTTGACTAGTCAACCGCAAAAGCGACTGCTATTTCACGGTATCTTCACGGCTGACATGTTGTGATTCGCCAGCTTTACCGTTGATACGATAATCACTGTAGTCAGAACTACTACTGCTAGAATCACTATCGTCATCGCCAACGTATTCCACATTACAAGTCCAAGAGATTTTATCTTTAATATCTCCTGATGATTTGAATTTAGAATCATAGCCATAATAGAAATCATAGACTGCCGTGAAAGTTACTTTAAAGGTCTTTTCACCAGTCTGAACGACTTCAGTTACATCAACATCTGAGAAGGTGATACTATCAGCAGCACGGTTTTTGGCTCCCGTAGTATTTTTATCAATATCAGCGATAACATCCTTATACATGGTGTCATCAGTACCATTAAGGAAAATGTCAGAAACACCATCTGGAGTCGTGTTATGGTTTGAGGCATAACTGCCAAATTTACCGTAGGCTGCTGTCAAAAGACGGTCTGCCGTATCACTGTCAAGAACGCCGTCAGCATCAAGAGTAACTGTTTGACCTTCAGAGATTTTCTTAATAGACAGTGTCTCAGTCTTGATAGAGCTACCATCGTCGAAATTCTTCTTAACATAAACAGCTGAAGAACCAGCTACTGCTACCTTGTTGACATCTAATTTTCCTGAGCTGAGGGTTCCAACCTTGGTACCACCAACATAAAGGTCCCCATCTTTAAGATTAGATTTAACAGTAAAGCTGAGATACTTCACTGAAAGGTTGACTTCGGTCCTAGATGTGACATTTTCTTCAGATGACACCGTGATATCCTGATCATTGACCTTACCAGAAGCCACAAAATTGTAAGTTCCTGGATAGAGGTGTTTCAGCTTAGCGGTGTAGTTATTTCCATCTGTAGTACCATAAGAAACGCCATTAATCGTCAGATTCAAATCAGCTGTATTAACCGTCAAATCAACTGTTCCAGGATCAACCACGACTCTCCACTTCGGAAAGATAAGGAACTGGCGTCCAACCTTTTGCATACGTTCACCAGACATGAGTTGGCTCTTACTATAGGTTGTTGTGTTTTTGGTGTCTGTATACTTAACTTCAGATGTTTTAATTTCTTTTTTAGTATCAGACCACACCTGGTATTCCAAACTATCCTTAAAGCTCTTCTTAGCAGCTGCTTCATAACGCTCTGCGACTTGACCTCGTGAGTAATAATAAGATCCAAAGCCGTAGCCAGCAAGGGCCAAGACTGCAGCAACAATACCAGCAATCATCAAGATTTTTTTACTCTTAGCCATGGCTGGCTTAGCTGGTTTGGCTGCCTTACCATCTGAGATGAACTTATGGATGGTTGACACATCATATCCCGAAGATTTACCTAGAAGAAATTCCTCTGGAAGAGGCTGACGACCAACATAGGTTTTAAAAGTCTTCATCCAAATGGCTTGTGCTTCTTTAGAAGCAGACTCTGACTTTTCTTCAGATTGATTCTGGCTCACTTGAGATACCGGTGTAAACTCTTCCGTTTCTGAAGGAGTTGTTTTCTCTTGGTCGTCAAGGGAGACATCATCAAACACTTCCTCAGCAACGTCAAACTCATCAACTTCTTCTGTTGGCTCAGGAGCAGCAGCCTCTTGATTTAGCCCCATAGCCGCAATGCCTTTAATAGCCTTTAAATCAAAGTCTGCTTTTTGGCCTTCTTCAATTTCCAAAACATGGGGCGGACGACCAACTGCCTTTTCAAATAAATCAATCCACTTTTCTTTTGTTGCCATAAAGACTCCTATAAACTTACTTTTTCAAAAAATGCTAGAGGTTTACTTAGATTAGAATAGAAGACCTACTGTAAATGATGACATGATAGCAAATACGATTGCAAACAAGATTGACAAAATCACACCATTCAAAAGTGCTGCCAAGATCATTTGATAGAACTTATCAGCCTTCCACGCTGTTGTTACAGGAACAATTGTAAAGAGGTTAGCAAGTGCAAATAAGAAGTAAACAACATAGAACAAGAAGCCTGGGAAGACAACAAGTCCAATAGCTCCCAACAAGATAGTTACAAGCAATACTGGTAAGGCTAATGATGTCAAACGACCAAAACGGTCAAAGCTATTTAAGAAGGTTGTTGCAGGGTCACGGAAGATGGCCTTACGTGTTACAAATCCTGCCAAGATGAAGGCAAAGATAAAGAGGAAGGCAGCTAAGATACTTGCAAAGAAAGCCGCAAAACCAATATTAGAGGCGTGACTTGAAACGGATGATGAGTAGTCATTTGTTCCGAAAGATCCAAAGACACTGCTGAATACACCCGCTGTTGACTCTAAAGTGTTAACCACTTTACGTGCCATAGCGCTCAAGATAGTAAAGAAGGCAAGCCCTGTAAAGAATGACAAGAAGATATAATTAAGCCAACCATTGTGTTTACCATAATCTGTCATATCTGCTGGACGACGCCATGCATTAAGCAACCATGTCCAATAGTTTTTGAAAGTTGTTGCAAATGCTGAAGGTTGGGCTGGAACAACTACTGCTTGACCATTAATGAATTGAACATTTTGACCTGGTTGAAGAGGTTGACCGTTAGCAAAAGCTGCCTGTTGACCGGCTTGAGCATTCGCAAAACCTGCTTGAGGTTGAAACGCTTGGTTCGGTACAGCTTGTCCTGGGGCTGCTTGAGCACTGGCAAATCCTGGTTGAGCTGGGGCACCTTGAACTGGAGCTTCTTGAGTGCCAGCAAATGCTGGTTGTGGTTGCGCTTCTTGAGCTGGAGTCTCTTGAGCAGCTGCAAAACCTGGTTGAGCTGGAGCTTCTTGTACATTGGCAAATGCTGGTTGCGCTGGAGCACCCTGAGCTGGGACATCGTCTTGGAATTCTCCAGCTGCAAGTGCTGCCGCAATTTCTTCTTCAGTCGCTGAACGACCATTGATGGCTTCAAAAAAATCTAACCAATCTGCTTTAGTCATAATAATCTCCTTAGAAATACATAGAATGGTTCTATTTTATCACAAATAGCAACATTATTAAATGCCATTTTCATTAGAAAAAGGTTTAGAACAAGTTGTCCAAACCTTTATTAAATACGAGATAAAATTCTTTATGTAACCTTATTAGCACAGGCAAAAATATCTGTAGACCTCTGCTAAGACGCAGCCATTTTACTTGTTTCTTTGGAGAGATTTTTGAATCTGACGATCCAACTCCAGTTTGATATGTGGTTCTGGCGCAAAGCGTTCCTCCCAGTCATCTGGTTTCAGAATCTTGTGGGTCACTGGATCAAAATGAGCCTTACCATCTGGGAAAACTTTACCCATATTAGCCTCATGAACCGTATCAAAGAAAGGCTTAGGATCCACACCCATAAGGACAAAGGAGCCATAAGTCAAGTAAAGCAAGTCTGTCAAAGCATCGACCTGACCAACCATCGTTGACTCTGAATGTTCTTTAGAGCTAACCTTGAGAGCTGCCTTATCAAGAGCCGCATGTAGGTCCAAAACAGCCTGTCCAAAGACACGCTTGTCCCCACCTGATGAAGCGTAAAGAAATTCGACGATTTCTTCCAACTTGAAATCCGAACGATGACTAGCTTCCTCAATACTATAGACACGAGGCATATCATTGGTAGAACCATCCATCAAGTGATGGAAATCCTTAACCTTGTTAAAGTTGTCATCATCACTGGTGAATGAATTTTCTGTTTCAAAGTGAATCAGGCCATAGTGTGATAGGGCTTTGGCAATCCCATTCTGGTTGTTGGTGTCCGTGACATGGGTCGCCTGATCCTTCAGTTCATCTTCACCATTTCCCATGGCAACACCGATACCGACACCAGACAACATCTCTAGGTCATTTTCCGAATCTCCAAAGGCCATAACCTCGCTGAGCTCGAAACCAAATACCTCACCTAAATGAGCAATTCCTTTGAGCTTAGATTGCCCAGCAGAAATAATATCCGCAGAATAAGGACTTGAGCGAGTAATCTTAACGTGTGGGAATTTCTCCTCAATAGCTTGAGTCTCACCCACTGTCGCTACCATAACGACTTGGTAGACCGGTTCACGCATAATGGTTTTGAGAGCTTCCATGCTCTGTGGTTTGAAGCGACGAATGAGAGACTTAAAACTACGTTCCACCATCTTAGCCCAAGACTTGGGTACGATACGACTCACTATTTGACCAAACTTGCTAGTCCCCATACTGATGATGTTAGAACCGACAAGTCCTGTACTCGTCCCTAGAGAAATCTCTCTGCGTTGCTTGGTCGCATAACGAATCAAGTTGTAAATCGTTGATTTAGGGAGTTGATTTTGATAGAGAATCTTATCATGAGTAAGGATATACTGACCATTATAGGTCACCGCAAAATCCAGACCTAGATTATCCATGAAAGGCTGAACAAATCCTGGCCCACGGCCTGTCGCCAAACCAACCAAGATGCCATCTTCCTTCATCTGACTGATAGCCTTTTTGGTAGAACTTGACACACGTTTTCGGTCATTTAAAAAAGTCCCATCAATATCAAAAAAGACTGCTTTAATCGCCACTTGGCTCCCCCTCCGTCTAACATTTATGCTAAAATAAATTATAACATAAATATGATAGTGAGTAGTATCCAAATGACAAAAAAAATTCTCGTCCTTCATACTGGAGGAACCATTTCCATGTCAGCAGATGACGATGGCAAGGTTAGTCAAAACGCTGATAATCCCATGAACCATGTTGGACTTGATTTGGACAACCTAGAGCTGACCGTTCTGGATTTCCTTAACATTCCTAGTCCACATATCACGCCCTACCACATGCTTGATATTTACAAAAAAATCAAGGAAACAGCGGGACAATATGATGGTGTGGTTATTACCCACGGCACGGACACCCTTGAAGAGACAGCCTATTTCCTAGATACTATGGCCGTTCCTGAGATTCCAGTCGTCCTAACAGGTGCCATGCGTTCATCAAACGAACTGGGAAGCGATGGCGTCTACAACTATCTCTCAGCCCTTCGTGTCGCAAGCAATGACAAAGCTGCTGACAAAGGCGTCCTAGTCGTTATGAACGATGAAATCCATGCGGCCAAGTATGTGACCAAGACCCACACCACAAACGTAGCAACCTTTCACACGCCCACTCATGGCCCTCTAGGAATCATCATGAAACACGACATTCTATGGTTCAAGACCGCTGAACCTCGTGTTCGCTTTGATTTGCAACAAATCTCAGGAACTGTGCCAATCATTAAGGCCTATGCTGGGATGGGAATTGGCGATGGCATCATCAGCCTCCTAGATCCTGAAAAAATTGATGGGGTAGTCATTGAGGCACTAGGCGCTGGAAACCTCCCACCACTAGCTGCAAGAGAAATTACGTCGCTTATGAACAAGGGAGTTCCCGTTGTACTCGTTTCCCGTTGCTTTAACGGTATCGCCGAACCTGTCTATGCCTATGAAGGTGGTGGCGTTAAACTCCAAGAAGCAGGTGTTATGTTTGTCAAAGAACTCAATGCACCAAAAGCCCGCCTCAAACTCCTCATTGCACTTAGTGCAGGACTAGAAGGCCAAGAATTGAAAGATTATATCGAGGGATAAGACATGAAACTTAGTATTGAAGCAACCGATAAATTGGAAAATAAAGATTTTCACTATGAATTAACCGTCTCACAGACACATGTCGCCATGGTCTGTGGTACTGTACTAGCCAGTCTAGTCCTGATTGCATGGATGAAGAAAAAATAAAAAGCTTGAAGCATGGTCACTAGAAAGGTGACTGAACTGCTTCAAGCTTTTAGCTTTCTTCGTCTGGTCTATATTCAAGAATATCTCCTGGTTGACAATTTAATTCCTTACAAATAGCATCCAAAGTTGTAAAACGGATTGCCTTGGCCTTGCCTGTCTTAAGAACCGAGAGATTGGCTGGGGTAATGCCAATGCGTTCTGCCAGCTCACCCGAGCGCATCTTCTTCTTGGCAAGTTCAACGTCTAAATTGACAATAATCATAAGCCCCTCCTAAATGGTATACTCATTTTCCTCAGCAATGGCATTAGCCTTGGTCAAAATCATAGATACAGCATAGAGGACAAAGCCTACTAATAAGTAACTGATATTAAAGAAACTATAGCTTTGGCTTCCTGTTCCAAATGTAAAAATTCCCTTATTGATAAAGGTTCCGAGAACCAGCAAGTGCCCTGACCAACGGACCAATTTAGCATTTTTGGCAATGAAAATATCGGAGCGATACAGGTTAATCAGAAAAGCACGCAGGCACAAGAGAAAACCAAGATTGACTGCCAAACGTAGGAAATCAATCGTTACTGAGAACATCGTCAAACTAGGACCACTGCTTTTAACAGAGACTCCTGAACCAAGAAGCATCCGCAAACCTTGTTGTAAGAGTCCTTCGTGACCGGTCAGGATAAAGGCATCATTGAGAATGGTAATCACAAGACTTAAGAAGCCTGCAAAGAGGAGGACATTAACGCAGAGGAGAGCATTCCGCAAACGCTTTTGTTCCTTTGTTTCCTGACGATTTTTAGCACTTTTAGCAGACCGCCAACCATAATAACTAGAGCCCGCCAAGGCTAGGACGATTAAAACATAGAATAAGATAGTTGTCATGTGTTACCTCGATTGTAAAGACATTGTGATTTTTTTGAAAGAATTGACTAGAAAAAGCCAAGAGGCCTCTAGGAGCCCTTGACCTTATACTAAATCATTAGCTAACTATTAACAGTATCAATTATATCGAATATCAATATAAAATACTAGTTTATAGATAAGATTTTACTACTTTTCAAATATTATTTAGCAGCTGTTTGTCCCTTACGAAGACGGACAGCATCACAAGCTAGAGAGACCAAGAAGAGCCAGACTGATGTGCTGAAGTCCACTACAAGGTGATTAGTCGTTCCCAACTGCAAGAAGATATTCAAAGCTGATGGCACAAAGGTTAGAAGGGCAGCCTTTTTCAAGAAAAGCGAGAAATCTTCTGTCCAAAGTGCACTCTAAGTAAAGGCTTTAAGCTCTTTACGAAGGAGCCAAATCAAGGCAAGATAGAAGGCAAATTGTAACTCTGAGACTAGCCAGTAACCCCATCCAGAAAGGTAATGAACCTCAGCACCTGGAAAAAGATTAGTCAGGTCTACAAAAGGAAGGATAAGTAAAGCAAGCATTGCAAGACCGTAGATTGCCATAAGAAGAACAAGAAGAGCGTTGATGATTGATTTAAGTGTTTTCATGATAAGTATTTCCTTTATTAAATAGTTTTTAGTGTATAATTTCTCTTTTTCGCGAATAAGATTATCTTTATCGAAAACTTATTATCGTTTATCGATAATTATATATTACACTCTTAATTTCTCCTTGTCAATGTATTTTTATCGTTTTTCGATATTTTTTAACTAAGATTCATAAAAACACTAAAACCAGTTAAGAAAATCTTAACTGGTTGCACTTCTTTTTTAGTCACCTAGACTGGTCGTTCATCCGTCTAAGCTTTTTTGTTTTTTAGGAAAAGGTATTCTACGTTTATGAAAAAAGGAAAAAAGGGATTTTGGGAAACTGAGGAATGAAAGTCGTAGAATAGTGGAAAATATAGCCTCTTCCTAGATCAATACTAGTCTTGATAAACCTTAAAGTCTTGAGGATTCTTCTGGAAATTTCGGTTGTAGGTTACTTTAATTTTTACTGTCATTGTTTTGTCCTCCTTCGTAGGAATGGTTTGGCTTAGCCAAAACGTTTTATTTTCAAAACCTATCTCGTTTTGATGGTTTTATTATAGGTTGCCTAACTTAAAGAAAGCTTGTAATAAGCTTGAAGGAAACTTAAAACTCTCAGTTGTTCACTGAGAGTCGATATGTCTATAACATCGATAAGACAATGCCCAACACCAAAGCCACCCAGGCAGCATAACGAATTGTCGCATGATAGCGATAACCTTCGATAACCTTGGGCATTTTTGTAAAGAGGTAGGCAATGTAGGCAACTATGGAAAGAAAATAACCTTTAAAATTCAAAGTGGAGCCTAGAAGACTAAATTCTTCAAAGACTGGCACAAGCACTAGGACAGCCGTAAGCATACACCAAACCGGTAGAAGCGTTTTTTCCCTTTGATGACAAAGATGAATAATGAGTTGAGCTATGAAACCAGCTACATACATAATGAATAGTACTGAACACAATAGAGAGATAAGAAGTGAATAAAAATATAAGGTCTGAAAGTCCGTTTTTCCTTGTATCATCTCTGCCAATCCAGTAATAAACCAAATCAAGATGTAGGCGAACAAATAAAATAAGAGACCTAACATTATGAGAAACAAGGGATGTAAGATAGCAAAAAAATCGAGTTTTAACCATCTTTTATTCATTAGTTTCCTCCTCAATCAAACTCGCCTTGACTTCTCAAATGAGCTCCTAGCACTTGCCATTCAGGATTCTCTCGCCAGTTCGGGTCAGAGACAATTTGACTAGCCACCCGTCTGGCTTCCTCTAAGATATTGTAGTCTTCCACAATATCGGCCACCTGAAATTCAGGAATACCTGACTGACGTGTCCCAAAGATTTCACCTGAGCCACGCATTTTAAGATCCTCCTCAGCTAGAACAAAGCCATCCGAGGTCTCACACATGGCCTGCATGCGTTTTTTTCCAGTCTCATTTTTAGGATTAGCCACCAAGACACAGTAAGACTGCTTATGGCCACGACCTACACGCCCTCGAAGCTGGTGCAGCTGGCTAAGTCCAAAACGATCCGCATCCATAATAACCATGACCGTCGCATTTGGCACATTAACCCCTACTTCGATTACCGTAGTAGATACCAAAATCTGATATTTCTTATCTTTAAACGCCTGCATAATTTGGTCTTTTTCATCATTCTTCATACGACCGTGCATCAGAGCCACCGAAGCCGAATCTCCAAAGAAATCGGTGATTTCTTGATGTAGGGCAACGGCATTTTTCAAGTCAAGTGCCTCAGACTCTTCAATCAAAGGAGAAATAAAGTAAACCTGAGCATCTTTTTCCAACTCGCCCTTAATCCAAGTCAATACGGTGTCCAGCTGCTCATGTTTTACCCAACGCGTAATAATGGATTTACGACCAGCCGGCATTTGATCAATGATTGACACATCCATCTCCCCAAAGGCAGTGATTGCCAAGGTCCTAGGGATAGGGGTCGCTGTCATCATGAGAACATCAGGATTGTCTCCCTTCTCACGGAAAATACGACGTTGATTAACCCCAAAACGGTGTTGCTCATCAGTAATTACTAGCCCAAGCTTATGATAAGTCACAGCATCCTGAATCAGTGAGTGGGTTCCCACAATCATCTGAGCCTCTCCAGATTCGATTTTGGAAAGAGCTACTTTTTTGTCCGCCGCCTTCATCCCAGAAGTTAGGAGCACTACCTCTAGCTCAGGAAAAAGCCCCTGCAAACTTTGATAATGCTGCTCTGCTAAGATTTCCGTCGGTACCATAAGGGCAGACTGCAATCCTGCCGTGTAAGCCCCATACATGGCCAGGCTAGCGATAACTGTTTTCCCTGAACCCACATCTCCTTGTAAGAGACGATTCATGTGAGCTCCAGATTTCATATCAGCTAGGATTTCAGACAAACAGCGCTGTTGGGCTTCTGTCAAGGGGAATGGTAATTCTGCAATTTTGGCTTTGATTTGGCTTTCATCATAAGCGATTGCTAGACCATTGGTTTCGGACTTATTCTCAGCCTTCAGCACCTGTAAGTTCATCTGGAAATAAAAGAGTTCCTCAAACTTAGTCCTACGTAGTGCCTGCTTATATTCAGCCAAATCTTTCGGAAAATGCATGGCACGCACAGCCTCTTGACGTCCCATGAGACGGTACTTGTCCATCAACACCCGGGGGAGACTTTCCTCCAACAAATTCAGAGCTCCACTCTCAAAAGCGGCTTTTATAGCCTTTATCAGCTGGGCCTGACTAACCCCCTGAGCCACATGATAGACTGGCTGCATATCGTCCTCAACTTGAGTCAAGACTTTCATACCAGTCACAGCCGACTTCTTCTGGTCCCACTTGCCAAAGATAGCCACTTCTGCCCCCATCTCAATCTTGTCCACAAGATAAGGCTGGTTGAAGAAACTAATGGCAATCACTGCCTCTCCTTGCTTGATTTTAAAACTCAGACGATTACGTTTAAAGCCATAATACTGCACATTGGCCGGTGTCACCACTGTTCCCGTAATAACAGCCTTTTCGCCATCCATCAGTTCGAAAATAGACTTGCTCTTAAAATCCTCATATCGGAAAGGAAAATAAAGCAAGAGGTCCCCAACCGTGTGTAAATCTAATTTGGTAAATCTTTCAGCGGACTTAGGACCAAAGCCTTTCAAATCCGCAATCGGTGAATCTAGTTGAATCATATCCTCTATCATTTCTATCGTGTTCTTCTCCTCGTGAAAGAGGAAGCCTTATCAGCTATTATAACACATGAAAATGGTCTTCACTAAAATCAAAAAATCCAGCCAAAAACTGGATTTCTCTTTTTTACTCATAACTGCGAGGAACACGGTCACTAAGCAAACAAAGGACCTCGTAGTTGATAGTACCACGTTTCTCAGCCACTTCTGTCGCAGTGATGCTTGCCCCCCCATTTTCGCCTATAAGCGTAACAGGAGTACCTAGTGGATAGGCTTTAGGCAAACGAATCGTAATCTGGTCCATAGACACGCGCCCAACAATCGGGCAAAGCTGACCATCCACAATAACATGAAAGCCTTGTAAATCTCTGGTCCAACCATCCGCATATCCGATTGGAATGGTTCCAATAACCTCGTCAGTCGTCGTGGTATAAGTGGCACCATAACCCACATCTTGACCTGCTGGAAGTGTCTTAACATGAACAAGTACTGTTTCCAAACTTAGGGCAGGACGAATCTTATAAGGAAGGTCTAAAGCACGGCCACTAGGGTTGAGACCATAGATGACAACACCCAAACGTACCGCATTAAAGACAGTTTCGGCATGCCAGATACTTGTCGCTGAGTTGCTTGCGTGTACCAGGCGAGGACGGTCAGCCAAATTTTCCACCAAATTTGTGAAGAAGGCCAATTGGCGCTTGAATTTACTATCGTCCGCCTCATCAGCAGTTGCAAAATGGGTGAAAATACCTTCAACATCAGCACCAAGTGTCTTCAGACCAGCAATTAAGCTCTCTGCATCCTCTTGGCTACGTACTCCAATGCGACCCATACCTGAATCGACCTTAATATGGCAGGTTAAGCCAGTCAAATCAAGTCCTTGTTCCTTGGCCATTTTCAACCAATCCAGTGAAGCCACCGTCAGAGTGATATTTTCTTGAATAGCCAAGGGAACACCATCCGGCAAAACCACTCCCAAAATGAGTATCGGCTGCTTTAGGCCAGCTTGACGGAGTTCAAGTGCTTCGTCCAAATTGGACACACAAAAACCGTCTACCTGTTCAGATACCTGCTTAGCCACTGCGACTGCTCCATGACCATAAGCATTTGCCTTAACCACTGCAAAAGTCTTTACCTTTTTAGGAATATGACTAACCACTTGCTCAATATTTTCTGAAATTGCTGATAGATCAACCTTTGCCAAGGTTGGTCGATGTAAACTTGAAATCATAAGCTATCCTCTTCCAACACCTATCTCTTAATTTTCTTCTAAAATGACACTTGCCTGAACAAAATCACCACTATGGGAAATCGAGATGAAGACTTTTCCCTCAAAAGGTGATTGGGTTACCACGGGAGCTCCCTTGTCATTGTTCAAGATTTCAATATCCTTGAAACCGACTGCTCCGATTCCAGTACCCCAAGCTTTTGAAAAAGCTTCCTTACCGGCCCAACGTCCTGCTAAATAGGACATCTGACGATTCCCAGAAAGAGACTCAAATCGCTCCCATTCTTTTGGCGTCAAGACCTTCTTTGCAAAACGTGGATTACGGTCATAGGCCCTTTTCACAGCCGAAATTTCCTGCAAGTCTATACCATGTCCAATAATCATAACTGCTTACTATAGTCGGTCGTGAATTTCACGAATAAGGCTGTCTGTCTTAGCCCAACCAAGACACGGATCTGTGATTGATTTTCCGTAAATTTCAGGCGTATCTTGACGACCATCCTCAAGATAAGACTCAATCATGAAGCCACGCACAGTATTTGCGATACGCTCATCCCACTCACGGTTAAGAAGGACTTCACGCACAATTCGAACCTGCTCAATAAAGTTTTTACCAGAGTTGTCATGGTTGGTATCAACAAGAATAAATGGATTTTCCAAACCAAAAGCATTGTATTTATCCAAAGCCTTAACCAAGTCCTCGTAGTGGTAATTGACAAGATTCTGACCATTTTCATTGTTAGCCCCACGCAAAATAGCATGTGCCAATGGGTTCCCATCTGTCTTGACTTCAGCTCCATTAAAAATGAAGTGCTGTTGGTTCTGTGCAGCATAGATACCATTAAACATCACATTCAAATTACCTGATGTTGGATTCTTAAAGCCAGTTGGCACGTCAATACCTGAAGCCACAAAGCGGTGTTCTTGGTCCTCAACCGAACGTGCCCCAATGGCATGGTAGCTAAGCAAATCCTCAAAAAAGTTGAGATTTGATGGGTAAAGCATCTCGTCAGCAATAGGCAAACCTGTTTCAGTAATAATACGTGATTGCAGGTGACGAACAGCCTTAACTCCTGCAAGAAGGTCTACAGCACCTTCTGCATCTGGTTGGTGAATAAGACCTTTATAACCATCTCCATTAGTACGTGGTTTAGCTGTATAAACACGCATAACGATGAAAATCTTATCTTTCACTTCTTCCTGAAGCTGAGCCAGACGATGAGCATAATCAAGAACAGCCTCTTCATTATCAGATGAACATGGACCGATAACCAAGAGGAGACGTTTGTCCTCCCCCTTGATAATTTTTGTCAAAGCCTCATCATTAGCTTGTTTGGCTGCTAAAGCATCTCCTGTAAGGGCATGCAATTTTCTAACTTCCGCCGCATCAATAAGCGGACTATTTTGGTGAATTCCCATTTAATTCCCTCTCTTTGCGAAAAGAGAGCGAACCGTTTGGTCACCCAAACGGCTCACTCCCCATATACGGTTTCTGTTATCTTATTTTTTTGACAAAGTATCGTGAATTTCACGAACCAATTCTTCTGTCTTAGCCCAACCAAGACATGGGTCTGTAATTGATTTACCATAAACATCTGGTGCATCTTGACGACCATCTTCAAGGTAAGATTCAATCATGAAGCCACGTGCAACTTTGTTGATTTTTTCATTCCAATCACGGTTAATCAAGGTTTGACGAACGATACGGATTTGTTCCAAGTAGCGTTTACCTGAATTATCATGGTTTGTGTCAATAACGATGAACGGATTTTCAAGACCCATTTTTTCATAATGTTCAATTGTATCAAGAACATCATCATAATAGAAGTTAGGCACATTTTTACCATATTCGTTCGTTGAACCACGAAGGATAACGTGTGCCAATGGGTTACCTGATGTTTGCACTTCTTCACCGTTAAAGAGGAAGTCTTGTTTGTTTTGTGCAGCATAGATACCGTTAAACATCACATTAAGGTTACCTGATGTTGGATTCTTCATACCAGTTGGAACATCAATACCTGAAGCCACAAAACGGTGTTGTTGGTCTTCTACAGAACGTGCACCAACGGCAATGTAGGATACAAGATCATCTACCAACGTAAGGTTTTCTGGATAAAGCATTTCATCGGCAGTCGTAATACCAGTTTCAGTGATAACACGGTAGTGAAGGTTACGCACAGCTTTAATTCCGTTGATAAGGTTTGGTTTTCCTTCAGCATCAGGTTGGTGCACAAGCCCTTTATAACCATCACCATTTGTACGAGGTTTAGCTGTATAAACACGCATCACCATAAAGACCTTGTCTTTAACTTCTTCTTGAAGTTTAGCCAAACGGTGAGCATAGTCAAGAACGGCTTCTTCATTATCAGATGAACATGGACCGATAACCACTAGCGTACGATCATCTTCACCCTTAATGATTGCTTCAAGCTCTTTATCACGTGCTTGTTTCTTGGCAAGAGCTTCACCTGTCAATGTAGTTGATTCTTTAACTGCATCAAAATCAATTTTTTTACTTACTGCTTTAAAAACCATAATAATTACCTACTTCTTTTTCCTAAAATTGCTTACGACCGTGACAATTTTTAAATTTCTTACCTGAGCCACATGGACAGAAGTCATTACGACCAACTTTACTAAAGTCAATATCCTGACCATTCGCATCTGTCTGTTGCGCTTGGATATTACCTGTTGCTGTTGTTGAAACACGTTCATTCACATTTTCACGAGATTGTTCGTGGATTTGTGCTTTCATCATGGTACGTGTCACATCATATTCAATCGCTCCAACCATGTCTTGGAACATCTTGAAGCCTTCAGATTGATACTCAACAATTGGATTGTTTTGCGCATAACCACGCAAACCAACAGCATTACGTAATTGGTCAAGAGCATCAATGTGATCTGTCCACTTGTTATCAACAACCATCAAGATCAAGACTTTTTGGAATTCACGGATAGCTTCCTCTGAACGTAATTTCTTGATTTGGCGATCATAAACATCATCTGCTAATTCATTCAAGTAAACTTTAATAGCTTCATAATTAACACTACGTTTAGTAACCTCACCCACTTCTTTCAAATCTTTAAGTGAGATAGCATTTTCAGGAACCAAGGCCTGACGGGCAAACGTCAAGATAGCCTTAAGGGCTTCATCTTGATCATTGCGACTGTGGCCTTCAACCGTACGATTAATTGTACGCTTAATCATAGCCTTAATTTCAGGTTCAAGATCACGCTCTGCTGTGATAACATCATAACGCTCAGCGTAAATGATTTCACGTTGTTCACGCATAACGTCATCGTATTGAAGGACTTGTTTACGTGTATCGTAGTTATTCCCTTCAACACGTTTTTGAGCTGATTCCACTTGACGAGTCAACATACGTGATTTGATGACAATATCTTCATCATCAGCATTAAAGCGTTCCAAGACATGTTTGACACGATCAGAACCAAAACGACGCATCAATTCATCTTCAAGTGAAAGGTAAAATTGAGATTCACCTGGGTCCCCTTGACGTCCCGCACGACCACGCAACTGGTTATCAATACGGCGACTTTCGTGACGCTCTGTACCAATGACACAAAGTCCACCAAGGTCAAGAACACCTTCACCAAGCTTGATGTCGGTACCACGACCGGCCATATTGGTCGCAATCGTAACGGCACCACGTTGACCCGCATTCATGATGATATGGGCTTCTTTTTCGTGGTTCTTGGCATTAAGCACTTCGTGAGGAATACCTGCTTCAACCAACATCTTAGAAATCAAGTCAGATGTTTCAACGGCAACGGTACCAACAAGAACTGGTTGACCCTTTTCATAACGACGTTTGACATCTTGCACTACCGCACGGAATTTGGCATCCAAGGTTGGGTAAAGAAGGTCATCGTGGTCAATACGTTGAATTGGACGGTTGGTTGGAATCGGAATGATTCGCATGTTATAGATTTCACGGAATTCATCTTCCTCAGTCTTACCTGTACCAGTCATACCTGACAATTTCTTGTACATACGGAACATATTTTGGTAAGTGATTGAGGCAGATGTCTTGGTTTCCTCTTGAACTGGCACGCCTTCTTTAGCTTCAATAGCTTGGTGAAGGCCATCAGAGAAACGACGACCTTCCATGGTACGACCAGTAAATTGGTCAACGATAAGGATTTCTTGCTCAGGACTTACCACATAATCAATATCATGCAACATGATATAGTTGGCACGAAGGGCATTATCAATATAGTGAGTCAAGGCAACATGGTCAATATCGTACAAGTTATCCAAGTTGAAGAATTCTTCAGCCTTATCAATACCAGAGTCGTTCAAACCAATAGTTTTGGTTGGAACATCAATGGCATAATCATCTTCAGTCAATGTCTTAACAAAAGCATCTGAACGATGATACAACTGGTTAGTCTCTGAACTTACAGGACCTGATACAATCAATGGTGTACGGGCTTCATCAATAAGAACCGAGTCAACCTCATCGACCAAGGCATAGTTCAAAGGACGTTGTACCATGTTTTCCTTACGAACAACCATGTTGTCACGGAGGTAGTCGAAACCAACCTCTGAGTTGGTTGAGTAAGTGATGTCACAGTTATAAGCTTCACGTTTTTCAGCTGGTGATTTAGCTGAGAGGTTAATCCCTACTGACAAACCAAGCCAACTATAAAGCTCACCCATTTCAGTCGCATCACGCTCTGAAAGGTATTCGTTAACTGTAATAACGTGTACACCTTCACCTGAAATAGCGTTAAGGTAAACAGGCATTGTCGCCGTCAAGGTTTTTCCTTCCCCTGTACGCATCTCTGGTACGTCACCATGGTGAAGAACAATACCACCCATGATTTGCACACGGTATGGGAAAAGTCCAAGGACACGTTTTGCCCCTTCACGAACAACCGCAAATGCCTCTGGCAAGAGTTGGTCTAGGCTTTCTCCGTTTTGATATCGTTTTTTAAATTCATCTGTTTTTGCCTTAAGTTCTTCATCTGAAAGGGCTGCCATTGCATCTGCATAGCCCTCAACTTTCTTGGCAGTTTTTTCTAGTTTCTTAATTTCGCCTTTATCATTTTCAATGATTTTGCGTAATATATTTGCCATCTTATTTCCTTTCGACAGTCTTTATCTCCATATTTTACCACAAAAACACCCTTTAAACAAGAAATCACACAAGGATTGACAAAAGAAAAAAGCCCTAGTTTAAAGCCATTCACAACGGATTGACAAATAAACTAAAACTTTTTTATTAGATTCACTGAAAATAAGGACAATATCACTTTAGGATTTTTCCTCAGATAGTTCTTGCTGCTCTAGGATTTTCTGAAAATCCTGCAAGAGCTTATCAAAGGCTTGATCAAAGAAAGCTCGGTCAGAACTGCTATAAGCCTTCATAAGCATTGGACTAGCTTCAAAATCCACATAAAATTGATAGTCCAAGACCCCATTTTCCCAGTGAAATTTAAGGCTGGGAGAAGCTGTCTTTTCACCACACATGCCAGGAACCGCACGTTGTAAGCCATAGATGTTGTCTCCATAGTCTTTCAAACGGTAATAAGCCCCTTCAAAATAATAAGTCTCTCCAACTTCAATGCCTTTAAAAAGGTCTGATAAAACTTGTTCTCTACTCATATTTAAGCCTCGTTAGGTTGATTGATAGCACTCTCCATTTGACCATCAATTATCTAACCTACAACATCATTATTAACCGATATAATTCCTTGAAATATCATATACTAAGCCGTCTTTAGATGACCTCCTACCTAAAATTTCCAGGCATAGGCAAGTGTCAAACCACTGGACATATAAATCTTCCTGAATAGCGCAAAACGCCTTAAGAGTATCTCTTAAAGCGATTTGACTATTCTTACTTATTTGCTTGTTTATCCGCCACATCTTTGGCAAGGGCAAAGTTACCAAGTGTCGCAGAACCATTACCTGAAACAGCAGGTGTCACAATATACTCAGTCACATCTGGTACTGGAAGGTAACCATTCAAAAGAACCGTGAATTTTTCACGAACACGACGAAGCATGTGCTCTTGACCCATTACTCCACCACCAAAGACGATAACTTCAGGACGGTAGAGAACAGTTGCTTGAACAGCAGCTTGAGCAATATAGTAAGCTTGAATATCCCAAACTTCAGAATTTTGCTCAATCAACTCCCCACGAATACCTGTACGAGCTTCAAGCGATGGACCTGCAGCTAATCCTTCCAAACAACCACGGTGGAAAGGACAAGTTCCGTTAAATTCATTAGCAACATCATTAGGATGAAGAGGCACATAAACGTGACCCGCTTCAGTGTGACCAACACCACCAATGAATTCACCATTTTGAATGGCACCAGCACCGATACCAGTTCCGATAGTGTAATAAACAAGACTCTTAACACCTTTACGAACAAGTGTCTCACCATAAGCAGATGAGTTAACATCCGTCGTAAAGTAGAAAGGAATGTTAAACTCTTTTGCAATCAAACCAAGAAGGTCAACATTTGACCAGTGTGGTTTTGGCGTTGAGGTAACATAACCGTATGTTTCTGAGTTAGGATCAACATCGATTGGACCGAACGAACCAATGGCGATTCCAGCTAATTGGTCTTCATAACGTTTGAAGAAGGCAACGGTACGATCGATTGTTTCGTATGGTGTAGTGGTTGGGAATTGGGTTTTTTCAACGACTTGGAAATTTTCATCACCAACAGCACAAACGAATTTTGTACCACCAGCTTCCAAGCTTCCGTAAAGTTTAGCCATATGCAAGCTATCTCCTTTTGTGATCTATAAATTACTATCTTAATTATAAAGAAAAGTGGCGTAAAAGACAATCTATATTCCGTTCGATTCACCAGTCATAAACACCCAAACTTATCTCTTTTCCTTATCTGAGATTTAACTAAAAAAGCCGAAATGGTTTCGACTTTCCTAGATTATTATTTAACTGCGATGAAGTCTGCACCTTCAGCAACTGATCCAGTTGCTACTGATGAAACATCTTCGAAGTCTGCAGTATTTGTAACGATTACCATAGTTGTATCGTCAAGTCCTGCACCTGTGATAACTGAGCTATCGAAGGTAGCCAAGACATCACCTTTTTTAACACGTTGATTAGCTTTAACTTTAGCATCAAACCCTTTACCATCAAGTGAGACAGTGTCGATACCGACGTGGATAAGCACTTCAGCACCTTTATCAGATTTAAGACCATAAGCGTGACCTGTTGGGAAGGCGATTTGCACTTCACCATCAAATGGTGCAACCACTTGGTTACCTGAAGGTTTGATAGCCGCACCTTTACCCATAGCTCCTGATGAGAAGACTGGGTCATTAACATTTTCCAAAGCTACAACTTCACCTTTAAGTGGAGCAGCAATTGTTTCAGCTTGCAATTCAACTGGAGCTGAACCTGCTGAAGCGATATCTTCAGCTACAACTTCTTCAAGAGCTTCAACTTCCTCTTCTTTGTATCCAAAGAGCCAAGTAAGGACGAAACCAAGAGCAAGGGTAACAAGTACCATGATTACATATTTAAGCACTTGACCGTTAAGGTAAAGAAGAGTACCAGGAACGATTGTTACACCAAATCCTGTACCAGCAAGGTTAAGGATTGATGCCAACCAACCACCAGCAGCACCAGCGATAAGACCCATGATAAATGGTTTACCGAAACGAAGGTTAACCCCGAAGATAGCTGGTTCAGTGATACCAAGTACCGCTGAAAGAGTTGCAGGGAAAGCAAGAGCTTTCAACTTAGAGTCTTTAGTTTTAACACCAACTGCAAGTGTTGCACCAGCTTGGGCAGTCATCGCAGCTGTGATGATAGCGTTAAGTGGGTCTTTACCTGTATTAGAAATAAGGTTAGCTTCAAGTAAGTTGAAAACGTGGTGAACCCCTGTAACGACGATAACCTGGTGAATACCACCGAGAACAAGACCTGCAAGACCAAATGGCAAGTTAAGAATCCACTCTGTACCAGCAAGTACGTAACTCTCAACTGTGTGGAAGACAGGACCAATGATAAAGAGGGCCAAGGCTGACATTACAGCAAAGACAACAAGTGGACGCAAGAGAAGGTCAAGAACATCTGGAACCCATTTACGAACCCATTGTTCAAACTTAGCACCAATCAAACCTACGAAGAAGGCTGGAAGGACTGAGTTTTGGTAACCAACTACTGGAATAAAGTCAAAGAAGTAAATTGGTTTTGCAGCACCTGATGCAACATCCCAAGCATTTGGAAGAGCGTTGTTAACCATCATCAAACCGAGAACCAAACCAAGAAGTGGTGAACCACCAAATACGTTAAAGGCTGACCAACAGATCAAGGCTGGGAAGAAGGCGAAGGCTGTATCTGTCAATACAACTGTGTAAGTGTAGAAATCAGTAGCAGCGAAGGCTTTAGAAGTCGTACCGAACAATCCAAGAACTGTATCGTTATTGATGGCTCCACGGATACCCATGAAAAGACCAGTCGCTACGATAGCTGGAAGCAATGGAACGAAAACGTCACCGAAGGAACGGATAGCACGTTGGAACCAGTTCCCTTGTTTAGCAGCTTCTGCTTTTTGTTCGTCTTTAGATGCTGTTGGAAGACCTTGAGCAACGACTTCGTCGTAAATCTTGTTAACAGTACCTGTACCAAAGATCATTTGGTATTGACCTGAGTTAAAGAAAGCACCTTGAACTTTTTCGATGTTCTCAGCTTTTTCTTTATTGATTTTGTTTTCATCTTTAACCATCACACGTAGACGAGTTGCACAGTGAGCAACACTGTTAACATTTTCACGTCCACCGAGGGCTTCGATGACTTCTTTTGCAATTTGTTTGTTATCCATTTGCAAAAATCTCCTTAATAAAATTTGTTTTTGAAAGCGTTTTGCTGTTCTTTACGATATTTATTTTATCATGTTTTTGCCATATGTCAACCGTTTAACATATTTTTTTATTTTTTTGTGGTAAATCATTGATTTTTCTAGGTAAAACGTTTACTATATTACTAACAAATAGATTAGGAGATCCCTTTATATGAATCTACCAACAGAAGTTCGTTACCGTCCATATGAAGATTGGACAAATGAAGAGAAAAAACAGATTAAAGAAAATGTTGCCAAATCACCTTGGCGTGCCAGTTATCATATTGAACCCGAAACAGGGCTGCTAAATGACCCAAATGGTTTTTCTTACTTTAATGGTAAGTTCCAACTCTTTTACCAAAGTTGGCCATTTGGAGCTGCTCACGGTTTGAAACAATGGGTGCATACTGAATCTGAAGACTTGGTGCATTTCACAGAAACTGGTGTTACACTCTTACCAGATCACGAAAATGACAGCCACGGTGCCTACTCTGGCTCTGCTTATGAAATCGGCGATAAACTGTTTATCTTCTATACAGGTAATGTCCGTGATGAAAATTGGGTTCGTGACCCTCGCCAAATTGGTGCCTGGATGGATAAAGATGGCAACATCGAAAAATTCGATAAGGTTCTTATCAAACAACCTGCTGATGCTACTGAACACTTCCGTGACCCTCAAATCTTCGATTTCAAGGGACAATTCTACGCTATCGTAGGAGCCCAAAACCACGATAAACAAGGTTTCATCAAACTTTACAAGGCAGTTGATAATAACGTCGAAAACTGGGTTGAAGTTGGCGACCTCGACTTTGGTGGTACTGGCTCAGAATACATGATTGAGTGTCCTAACCTCGTATTTGTAGATGGCAAACCTGTTCTTCTCTACAGCCCTCAAGGTCTTGATAAAGCTGAACTTGACTACGGTAACATTTACCCTAACACTTATAAGATTTTCCAAGATTTCGACCCTGAGAAACCTTCCCTTGTTGATGGCACACCAATTATCAACTTGGACTACGGGTTCGAAGCCTATGCTACTCAAGGGTTTAACACTCCAGATGGTCGTGCCCTTATTGTTAGCTGGATTGGTCTTCCAGATGTGGACTACCCAACTGACAAATACGACTACCAAGGTGCTATGAGCTTGGTTAAAGAGTTGTCTATTAAAGATGGCAAACTTTACCAATACCCAGTAGAAGCTATTACAAGCCTACGTGCTAGCCAAGAAGATTTCGCTGAAAAAGTTTCAACAACTAACACTTACGAGCTTGAACTTAACTTTGAAGCTAACACTCAAACTGAACTTGTCCTCTTCGCAGACCAAGAAGGAAACGGCTTGTCACTTACCGTTGATGCTGAAAACGGAAAAGTTATCCTTGACCGTTCTAAAGCTGGTGAACAGTACGCTACAGACTTTGGCACAAGCCGTGAATGTACTCTTGAGACCGGTCAATCTGCTACAGCTAACATCTTTGTAGATAATTCAATCATTGAAATCTTCTTTAACAAAGGTGAAAAAGTCTTCACCAGCCGTGTCTTCCCAAGTGCAGAACAAACTGGTATCAAAGTGGCATCAGGGAAGGTTTCTGGTCACTACTTCGATTTAAAATACTAAGGTGATTTATGGTCGCAAAGCTTACTGACGTTGCCGAACTTGCTGGTGTAAGCCCAACCACAGTTTCCCGCGTCATAAACAAAAAGGGCTACCTCTCACAAAAGACCATTGACAAGGTTCACGCTGCTATGCATGAGCTCAACTATAAACCTAACAACCTGGCTCGAGGCCTCCAAGGAAAATCGGCCAAACTTGTTGGCTTGATTTTTCCAAATATTTCCAATATTTTTTACGCTGAGCTTATCGAACGCCTTGAGGACGAGCTCTTCAAACAAGGTTACAAAACAATCATCTGTAACAGTGAGCATGACCCTAACAAGGAAAAGGACTATTTGGAGATGCTTGCCGCCAACCAATGCGATGGTATCATCTCATCCAGTCACAATCTTGGTATCGAGGATTATGAAAAGGTTGAAGCTCCTATTGTCGCCTTCGACCGTAATCTGGCTCCAAAGATCCCCATTATCTCATCCGATAACTTTGAAGGGGGAAAATTAGCCGCAAGAGCTCTGCTAAAGGCTGGCTGTCAGCGTATTGTCATGATTACAGGCTATGATAATTCGGACTCCCCAACCGGACTCCGACAACTTGGGTTTAATTATGAATTGGACAAAAAAGGTATTATCTGTCCTGTTCCAAATGATTTGTCGCTCATGCGTCGTGAGATGGAAATCAAATCGATTATTTCTCGTGAAAAACCAGATGGCATCTTTGTCTCCGATGATTTAACGGCTATCTTAGTTATGAAGGTGGCGAATCATCTAGGACTTTCTATTCCAGATGATTTAAAAATCATCGGTTATGATGGTACTGCCTTTATCCGTCACTTCCACTCAGAACTAGCCACTATCCAGCAACCCTTGGAAGAAATCGCCAAGTTGTGTGTGGAAATTCTCCTAAAGAAAATTAAAGGGGAACCCGTTAATCGTGATTATGTCCTACCAGTAAACCTCATTTCTGGTGGTAGTATATAAGAAAAAGTCGCAAGAAATCTCCACTTGCGATTTTTTTCTTGTCTCATTTATAGAAAAAAAGAAGTTGAAACAGTGCTTCAACTTCTTTTATTTATGCTTCATCAGTCACGAACTGGCTAAGCACACCATTAATGAACTTAGCAGATGTTTCATCAGAATATTTTTTAGCGATTTCAATGATTTCATTAATAGCCACACGTCCTGGTGTTTCTTCAAAAGACGTGATTTCATAAAGTCCCAAACGAAGAAGGGTACGGTCAGTCACAATTAGACGTGAGAGACTCCAACCTTCTTTCAATTTTGCTTCAATCTGACTGTCAAGTTGAGCCAAATCTCCTCGAACACCAGTAACCAAGTTAAGAAGAAAAGCTGGTACATCAACTTCAGTTTCTTCCCCAATTGGTTTGTCAAAGGTATAAGCAAAATGCGCTTGTTCTAGGACTTCACCACCAAATTCCAGAGCAAAGAGCGTTTGAAAAGCACGCTCACGAAGGTCACGACGTGAATCTTTAAAGATATTAGTCATTCAAAAAATCCTCGTTAAACAATTCAGCCAAGTCTGGTTTTTGTGACTTCTCAGTGACAATAGACTCAACGTGGACGTTAACATCTGAAATTGCCACTTCAGCCATATCATAGACAGCAGCTTTGACTGCTTTTTGAATCTCAATCGAAACCGCAGGAACATTAACGCCATACTGAAGAGAAACGTAGATATCAGCGTTTACTGTACCATCTTCCTCTGTTTGGAGGTAAACACCACGTCCCAAGCTTGTTTTGCTAAGGCTGTCAGTGACATTTTTGTTTTGAAGAGCGTAAACACCTTCCACTTTAGTTGCAGCGATACCTGTAATCACTTCAAGCACACGAGGAGCAATAACGATTTCACCGATATTTTCTGTAGTCATCCCATGTTTCCTTTCCGTTAGTTTGGAAAATAAAGCCTTCAAACCAGTGATTTGAAAGACTTAGTTAGGCTTAGGCACGTGATACGTAAGTACCTTCAGCTGTGTTGATAACCAATTTTTGACCAGCTTCGATAAAGTCTGGAACGTTAACCACAAGACCAGTTTCAAGTGTCGCAGGTTTACCTGAACCTGTAACTGTTGCACCTTTGATTGATGGTTGTGTTTCAGTAACAGTCAATTCAACAGTTGTTGGTACTTGAACACCGATAACTTCTGTTCCGTAGAATTGAATTTTGACGTCTGAGTTTTCAAGGACGTATTTCAATTCTTCTTGAACGTTAGCTACTGGAATTTCATATTGGTCATATGTTTCAGTATTCATGAAGTATGCAGTATCATCCATTTGGTACAAGTATTGTGCTGGTACTGTTTCGATGATTGCTTGTTCAAATTTTTCTTCTGGACGGTAGCTAGTGTCAAATGTTGACCCAGAACGCACATCACGCAATTTCATACGCATGATAGTGTTACCTTTACCAGGTTTGTGGTGGCTAGCTTCAAGAACTTTGATCAATTTGCCATCATTAGTTACGAAAGTCATACCCGCACGGAGTTTACTTGCTTCAATCATTATTAAATACCTCTTTGTAAAAATTATTATCAGTTTATTCTACCATAAATGACAGTAGGGCTCAAATGTTTTATAGAATCAGGACCCAGCCCTGAGCTCTTTACAAAGAAAAGAACTAGTCATCCATTCCCAAACGAACCTCTGGAACATCATGTTGGACATAAGAAACACCCTTTTGCTGCATCAGTTCCATAGCAAAGCCATGAGGACGATAGTTGGCCTTATAAGTAATCTTAACGATACCAGCCTGCAAGAGAGCTTTAGTACAGTTAATACAAGGAAAATGCGTCACATAAATCTCTGTATTTTTAGTTGAAATACCTTCTTTAGCGCACTGAATGAGGGCATTCATCTCTGCGTGAACCGTACGAATACAGTGACCATCTTCCATATAGTGGCCTACCTCGTTACAGTTATCAGTCTCAGAAACCCCACCGTTATAACCAGTAGCAATAATACGATTATCCTTGACCAAAACAGCCCCAACATAAGCACGATCACAGGTAGAACGTTTAGAAATTAGCTCAGCATTAGCCATAAAATAGTCTTGCCAAGAAAGACGGTTTGGCATAAATTTTTCCTCCAAATCTTAGAGCACAATCAATTCCTTAGGTGCAAGTGTAATCAACTCGCAACCATTCTCAGTGATAATAATGTCGTCTTCAATACGAACACCATATTTATCAGCCAAATAAACACCTGGTTCATCCGTCAAGACCATACCAGCCTCAATGGTCTCATCAGAATTTCCAAAGTAAGGAATTTCGTGAATGTCAAGACCAATACCGTGTCCGATACCATGTGTAAAGTGGGCACCATAGCCCGCTTCAACAATAACGTCACGCGCAACCTTATCATAGTCACGACGTGTCATACCAGCCTTAGCAGCATCAATCAAAGCCTGATTAGAACGCAAAACAACATCGTAAATCTCACGCTCCTCATCAGTCGTGTCTCCAATATGGATGGTACGAGTCATGTCACTAACATAGTGATTGTAGTAACAACCAAAGTCCATCGTCAAGGTCTCACCTGACTGGATAACCTTTTCTGAAGCAACCCCGTGAGGCATGGCTGAACGGTAGCCTGAGGCAATGATAGACTCAAAGGAAGTCCCAGAAGCCCCATACTCACGCATACGGAAATCAAGGAAGTTAGCCACTTGGAGTTCTGTTGTTTGACCCGGCTTAATAAAGTCAAGGACATCTGTGAAAGCACGGTCTGAAATAGAACAAGCTTTACGGATAGTCGCCAATTCTTTGTCATCCTTAATCATACGTAACTCTTCCATAAAGTTATTTTGTGGTGACAAAGTGTAACCTTCAAAAATAGCTTGGAGACCTTGATAATAAGCGAATGACACCTGGTTATCAAAACCGATTGTTTCAAGTTTATCAGCCTCAATCAGTTTAACAATGTCTTTAAGAGGGTCTTTACTTTCAATAATATCAAAACCATGCACAGATTGTTTAGCAATAAGCGTATAACGTGAATCTGTTAAAAAGAGACGACGATTTTTCGTAATGAAAACAGTCGCATTTGTCCCCCAGAAATTCGTCAAATAGTAAATATTATTTTGTCCTGTCACAAGCAAGGCATCAAGCCCTGATTGAGCAAGTTTCGCATCAAATCGTTCAAGTCTATGTTGCATCTGAATGACTCCTTAGGTATTTTAGATTAATTATACCAAATTTTCAGATTCTAAAGGATGAAATCGACAGTTTAGACTGTTTTTTTGATATGTTGGGGGTTAGCTAATATCAAATTGAGTTCTGAGTCTGAGAATATATTAAAGAGTGGCACCCAATA
>CAKQDX010000023.1 GCA_934229725.1 uncultured Streptococcus sp. | reverse complement strand
ATTGCAGATCTACCAAGTGGAACAACATTTGACTTCAAGACACCAGTGGATACAGCAACTGATGGTGAAAAAGACGCTATCGTTGTAGTGACCTACCCAGACGGATCTAAAGATGAAGTTCCAGTCAAAGTTACGGTTAAAACTCCAAGCACAGATGCGGATAATAACACACCAGTAGCTAAGGCTCAAACAGTAACACCAGGAACAACACCAAATGCGCAAGATTCAATTGGTAATGTTGCAGATCTACCAAGTGGAACAACATACGACTTCAAGACACCAGTAGATACAACAACTCCAGGAGATAAAGGAACAACAGTCGTTGTGACTTACCCAGATGGTTCAACGGATGAAGTGCCAGTCACTATCAAGGTTATTGATCCTCGTACAGATGCGGATAATAACACACCAGTATCTAAGGCTCAAACAGTAACACCAGGAACAACACCAAATGCTCAAGATTCAATCGGCAATGTCGGTGACCTTCCAAATGGAACTAAGTTCGACTTCAAGACTCCTGTGGATACAACAACTCCAGGAGATAAAGGAACAACAGTCGTTGTGACTTACCCAGATGGTTCAACGGACGAAGTGCCAGTTACTATCAAGGTTGCAGATCCTCGTACTGATGCAGATAAGAACACGCCAGCACTTAAAGACCAAACGGTCAACATCGGTGAAACACCAAGTGCGCAAGATTCAATCGGCAATGTCGGTGACCTTCCAAATGGAACTAAGTTCGAATTCAAGACACCAGTGGATACAACAACTCCAGGAGATAAAGAAACAACAGTCGTTGTGACTTACCCAGATGGTTCAACGGATGAAGTGCCAGTTACTATCAAGGTTGTAGATCCTCGTACTGATGCGGATAAGAACATTCCAGCAACAACTATTCCAGCGCCTAAGGTAGCTCCAGCTCCTATGATGCATAAACAAACCCCAGCATCATCTGCAGCGCCAGCTAATCCAGAAATGTCATCAGTTTCAACTGCTACTAAGAAACAAGCATTGCCTGAAACAGGTGATGATGCGTCTATGGCAGCTATGGCTCTCGGAGGAATCCTTGCGGCAGCTGGACTTGGTTTAGCAGGAAAACGCAAAAAAGAAGACTAAAATAGTCAAAAGACCAATAACCTCAATATAGTTAGTATGACTATTTCAGTTTTCGAAAAAGAGACTCATCCCTAAGGGGTGGGTCTCTTTTGTGTGCTTTTGAGGGTAAGTATCATATTAAAATATTAGATAAAAAGAGCGGAAATTGCTATGTCATAGACGTTCTAAAGATTAGATGGCAATTGGTTTTGATTCAAGATACTTAAACTGATAGAAAATACTATGTATACTAATCCTATTATGAAACGGTTTAAGAACTTTTATAGAGACTGAGTCTCAGATGAAAAATAGTTTTTTATATTGATTAAAAATTAGAGAAAATACTTGCCTAAATATTAAAAAAAGGATATGATAGACTTCGGAAGAAGGTTAATAAATGCATAAAGTGCGTGTTTATTCGATAACGTCTTTGTTTTTGACGTGCCTTTGGGGTACAACGATTAACAAATAGGAAGTTTATGAATGAAACAAGCAAATCATGTTGTTGAAAAAGTGACAAAATACGCCATTCGTAAGTTGTCAGTAGGTGTTGGACCAGTTGCTATTGGAACATTCTTAATAGCAGGTGGTCTTTTCGTGTCTAAACCTGTTGAGGCAGACCAAGTCAGCGCTGATGCTTCAGTGCATTTGGCCTATGTTACTGAAAATGAATTGACACCAGCAGAGCAGAAACAAGTGGTCCATGCCATTCCTAAGGACTATCAAAATGAAGATACGTTTTATTTGCTCTATAAACGTAAGGGAAACACGCCGGCTACTTTACCTCAGACAGGCAGTACGGAATGGGCGGCAACAGGTCTAGGGTTGGCAACAGCAAGTATGGCTGTCCTCTTATTTTCAAAAAAACACCGTAAAAAACTTATTGGTCTAGTTTTGATTGGGGCTACAGGTCAAACTCTCTTTATGCCGGTAGAAGTGCTTGCTTTGCAAAACAAGGAATTACGTGCTTTTAATCAGACCGTGTCAGTTTCTAGTGCAGAGGATTTGGCTAAGGGTGTCATCACCATCGATGGTTACGAATATGTCGGCTATCTTCGTTATTCCGCAAAACCTGAACTTGAACAGCCTTTGGAAACTGTTTTTAAAGGGCTTGAACCATCCATAAAAGACGATAAGGCACCAAAGCAGGAAGCCACTGATAAGGAAACGAAAGAAAAAGGTTGGCAAAAGGGTGGTCAGGAAATCGGGCACGAGGGAGAATCTTTCGTTCAACCAAGTGTTCCTGAAAACAGTGCGCCAACAAGTGCTAAAGGCACGCAAGAAGTCGGTCACGAAGGCGAAGCAACTGTCCAACCAGCTTCCCCAGCATACACCGGCCCGATCAGTGCCAATGGCACACAGGAAGTTGGTCACGAAGGTGAAGCAACTGTGCAACCAGCCGCACCGGAATATACTGGTCCAATCAGTGCCAATGGCACACAGGAAGTTGGCCACGAAGGTGAAGCGACTGTGCAACCAGCCGCTCCAGAATACACCGGTCCAATCAGTGCTAATGGTACCCAAGAATTTGGTCATGAGGGTGAAGCTTGGGTTCAACCAGCTACACCAGAATACACCGGTCCAATCAGTGCTAATGGCACGCAAGAAATTGGTCACGAAGGCGAGGCTGCTGTTCAGCCTGTCAATCCCGAGTATACCGGTTCAATTAGTAACGATACTGTAAGTGCAAATGGCACACAGGAAGTGGGTCATGAAGGAGAAGCATGGATTCAACCAGCCGCGCCAGAATATACCGGCCCAATTAGTGCTAATGGTACCCAAGAAGTTGGTCATGAGGGTGAGGCGCTCGTTCAACCAGCAGCGCCAGAATATACCGGTCCAATTAGTGCCAATGGTACCCAAGAAGTTGGTC
Organism: uncultured Streptococcus sp.; assembly: GCA_934229725.1. Lineage (GTDB taxonomy): Bacteria > Bacillota > Bacilli > Lactobacillales > Streptococcaceae > Streptococcus. The sequence goes on along the minus strand of CAKQDX010000023.1, from coordinate 30,502 downwards.
ATGAGGGTGAGTCTGCTGTGCAGCCAGTGGCCCCAGAATATACAGGCCCAATCAGTGCTAATGGTACTCAAGAACCAGGTCACGAAGGTGAGGCTGCTGTTCAGCCAGCCAATCCAGAATATACAGGCAAACTTGAAGCAAAAGGAACTCAAGAACCAGGTCACGAAGGAGAAGCTACTGTTCAGCCAGCCAATCCAGAATATACCGGCAAACTAGAAGCAAAAGGAACTCAAGAACCAGGCCACGAAGGAGAAGCCCTGGTCCAAGCTGAGAATCCTATTCATACCCCAGTTGTAGGAAGCATTACTGAGACTGAAACGCAAGCCATTGATTATCCTATCGAAGTTATCACTGATGATAGCAAGTATGTGGATGAAGAAGTTGTCGAACAAGAGGGGCAAAAAGGTAGCCAAGAAATCCAGAAGATTTACCAAACCATTGATGGTGTCAAGGTTGGTGAGCCAACCATTGTATCAGGTAAGGTTATCGAAGTGCCACAACCTAGAAAAATTCGTCGTGGTAGCAAGTCTCTAGATGGCACAACGACTGAAGAATCTATTGTAGAGCTTCCATTTAAGGAGATTATCCAAGAGGATGATAGTCTTGAAAAGGGCACTCTTAAGGTTGTTCAAGAAGGCCAAAAAGGTCAAAAGAAAATCACCAAGGTCTATAAGACCTATAAAGGAAATAAGACGTCTGAGGCACCAACTGTCACTGAAACCGTGCTCCTTCCTGTACAAGACCGTATTGTTCATAAAGGGACCAAGGTGTCAGAAAAGCCTGTGCTTACACTGACACAGATTGACAAGGATGACTTGGGTCGCAGTGCTAAACTGAGCTACAACTTGACGAATCCAGGTTCAGCAGCCATCACGACTATTAAAGCGGTCCTCAAGCAAGATGGACAAGTTGTCCAAACGCTTGATGTCCCTAGCACGACCTTGACCGTTGACCTAACCAACTTAGCCTATTACAAGCCTTATACACTTACGACAACCATGACCTTTGATCGTGGCAATGGTGAGGAAAGTCAAGTCTTGGAAGACCAAACCATCCAACTTGACCTCAAGAAAGTTGAGATTAAGGACCTTGCTCGTACAGATTTGATTAAGTATGACAATCAAACAGAAGTGGATGAGACCCGTCTGACAGCTGTACCTCAAGACCTCACGAATTACTACTTGAAGATGACTTCGGCAGATCAGAAGACTACTTACTTGGCTGTCAAGTCTATTGAAGAGACAACAGTTAACGGTAAAGCGGTTTATAAGGTAACTGCAGAGGCGGACAATTTGGTGCAACGGGATGCCCAAAATCACTTTGCTCAAACCTATAGCTACTACATCGAGAAACCAAAGCCTAGCCAAGCTAATGTTTATTATGATTTTGGTGAGTTGGTCAATGCCATTCAGGCTAATCCAGCAGGTGAGTTTAGACTGGGTCAAAGCATGAGTGCTCGTCATGTTGTTCCAAACGGCAAGTCCTACATTACGACAGAATTTACTGGTAAGTTGCTTAGCGATGGTGACAAACGTTTTGCCATCTATGATTTGGAGCATCCATTGTTCAATGTTATCAATGGCGGAACTATCAAGAATGTCAACTTTGAAAATGTAGACATCAATCGTCCTGGACAAAATCAAATCGCCACTGTTGGATTTAACCTTAAAAACAAAGGTCTGATTGAAGATGTTAAGGTGACTGGTTCAGTGACCGGTAACAATGACGTGGCTGGTATTGTTAATAAGATTGATGAAGATGGTAAGATTGAAAATGTTGCCTTCATCGGTAAGATTGACTCTGTCGGCAATAACTCGACAGTTGGTGGGATTGCTGGCTCAAACTACATGGGATTTGTTAACAGGGCCTATGTGGATGCGACTATTACGGCCAATAATGCCAATGCCAGTATGCTGGTACCATATGTCACCTACATGCTTAATAGCTGGAAGTCAGGAACTAAGGCTAGGGTAACAAACTCAGTAGCCAAAGGTGTTCTTGATGTTAAAAACACAAGATATGTCGGTGGTATTGTTGCCAAGACTTGGCCTTACGGAGCTGTTCAAGACAATGTGACCTATGCCAAGGTTGTCAAAGGTCTAGAAATCTTTGCTTCTAATGATGTGGATGACGAAGATGGTGGACCTCATATCAAAGACCTCTTTGGTGTTATCGGCTATAGCTCTGCCGAAGATGGCACTGGTAGAGATACCAAGAGTCCGAAAAAACTCAAACATTTGACCAAGGAAGAAGCTGATAAACGTGTTGAAGGCTACAAGATCACAGCTGATAAATTAGTCAGCGAGCCTTACGATTTGAATACCCTTAACAACGTTTCTAGTCCATCAGACTTCGCCAATATTCAAGATTATAAGCCTGAATATAATAAGGCTTACAAGAATATTGAGAAGCTTCAACCCTTCTATAACAAGGATTATATTGTCTATCAAGCCAACAAACTGGCTAAAGACCATAACTTGAATACCAAAGATGTGCTCTCAGTGACACCAATGAAGGACAGTAATTTTGTCACAGACTTAAGCGATGCTAACAAGATTCTTGTTCACTATGCTGATGGTACCAAAGACTACTTCAAGCTTTCAGAGAGTTCTGAAGGATTGAGCAATGTTAAGGAGTATACTGTCACTGATTTGGGTATCAAGTATACTCCGAATATCGTTCAAAAAGACCACTCAAGCCTCATCAACGGTATTGTCGATATCCTGAAACCGATTGAGTTGCAGTCTGACCCAATTTACCAAAAACTTGGTCGTACCGGAGGAAACAAGGTCAATGCTATTAAGAATCTCTACTTGGAAGAAAGCTTTGACGCTGTAAAAGCTAATTTGACTAGCCTTGTCACTAAGCTGGTTGAAAATGAGGACCACCAACTCAACCAATCACCGGCTGCTCAACAAATGATTCTTGATAAGGTTGAGAAGAATAAAGCAGCCCTCTTGTTAGGTTTGACCTACTTGAATCGCTATTACGGTGTGAAATTTGATGATGTTAATATCAAAGAACTCATGCTCTTCAAACCAGATTTCTATGGTAACAATGTGGATGTTCTTGACCGCTTGATTGAGATTGGCTCTAAGGAAAATAATATCAGTGGTTCAAGAACATACGAAGCTTTTGGTGAAGTTCTAGCTAAATATACTAAATCTGGAGATTTAAACGACTTCCTCAACTACAATCGAAAACTCTTTACCTCTATTGATAATATGAACGACTGGTTTATTGATGCGACTAAGGATAAGGTCTATGTTGTCGAGAAAGCTTCTCAAAACCAAGGTGTTGGTGAGCATAAGTACCGCGCTTATGACAACTTAACCCGTGGCTTGCATCGAAAGATGATTCTTCCTTTGTTGAATCTTGATAAGACTCAGATGTTCTTGATTTCAACCTATGACACCATGACTTATGGTACAGCCAATAAGTACAATACGACTCTGGAAAAATTCAAGCCTGAGATTGATTTGGCTGCTCAACGTCAAATTAACTATCTTGATTTCTGGCAACGATTGGCTACCGATAAGGTTAAGGACAGATTGTTCAAGGATATTGTCATTCCGGTCTGGGAAGGTTACTATGTCTGGGGTCATGGTTGGCCAGGTTGGCCAGATCGCTACGGCCAATTTAAAGACAGTACAGATATCTATGCGCCAATACGTGAAATCTATGGTCCAGTCGGTGAATACTATGGCGACAATGGTGCTGTGGCTGGTGCTTATGCGTCTATTTACGACAATGCCTACGATAACCGTGCTAAGGTAACCTTTATCATGTCTAATGTGGTCAGTGAGTACGGAGCCTCTGCTTTCACACATGAAACGACCCACATCAATGACCGTATTGCCTACTTTGGCGATTTCGGTCGTCGTGAAGGTACAAATGTTGAAGCCTATGCTCAAGGTCTTCTTCAATCACCAGCTACTCAGGGTCACCAAGGTGAATACGGAGCACTAGGACTTAATATGGCCTTTGAACGCCCTAACGATGGTAATCAATGGTATGACACAAATCCAAACAAGTTGAATTCACGTGAAGCCATCGACCATTATATGAAGGGTTACAATGATACCCTTATGCTTCTTGACTCACTTGAAGGGGAAGCGGTCCTCAGTCAAGGCAACCAGGACCTCAATAACGCATGGTTCAAGAAGGTCGATAAGGAAATGCGTGGTAGCAGCAAAAATCAATACGATAAGGTTCGTCCTTTGAATGATAGTGAAAAGGCTATTAAATTGACCTCTATTGACGACCTTGTGGACAACAACTTCATGACCAATCGTGGTCCTGGAAATGGTGTCTATAAACCAGAGGATTTCGCTTCTGCCTATGTCAATGTGCCTATGATGTCTGCCATTTATGGTGGTAATACCAGCGAGGGTTCTCCTGGTGCCATGTCCTTCAAGCATAATACCTTCAGACTTTGGGGTTATTATGGTTATGAAAAAGGCTTCCTTGGTTATGCGACTAACAAGTATAAACAAGAAGCTAAAGCGGCCGGTAAGAACACTCTGGGTGATGACTTTATCATCAGCAAGATTTCAGATGGCCAGTTCACCTCTCTTGAAGCCTTCAAGAAGGCCTACTTCAAAGAAGTGAAAGAGAAAGCGTCACATGGCTTGACACCAGTAACGATTGAGGGTACAAGTGTTGCCTCTTACAATGATTTATTGACCTTGTTCAAGGATGCTGTTGCCAAAGATGCAGCAAGTATCAAGACGGATAAGAATGGTAATAAGTCAGTGTCAACAAGTCATACGACTAAACTCAAAGAAGCTGTCTACAAGAAACTCTTGCAAGAAACAGATAGTTTCACAAGCTCTATTTTCAAATAATAGCTCAAAGAATCCCTCTTGGAAAACATCCAAGGGGATTTTTGAGTCTTGTCAAAAAATTAGCGAAGAGAGGTGTTACCTATTATTGTACTGGTAATGGGAGAAGCGTAAGATCAGGTTGTCATCGACCTATCTTGTATCTTTTAATCTCTATCATAAAAAAGACATAAAAGAGTGGTTTGGAGACAGATTTTTAATAAAGACAGTCTGCTTATGAAAGTCTTTTGAAAATTATAAAACTGACAAAGTGGTTCATTTTGGAAAGTTGTGGTTAGAACGCTTTGATAAATCAAAGGATTTAGATAAGGGCCAAAAATTAATGTTTTCTAAGAAAAATTAAATTTACAAACAATTATTAGTATATATTTGACAATTTAATAATTATGGTATAAAATGGATAACGTATATAAAGTAATTTGGATATTGAGGATTTTTATTATTATGAAAGATATGTTTAATAAACGCCAACATTTTTCATTACGGAAATACAGCTTTGGTGTAGCCTCTGTTCTTTTGGGAGTTTCAATCTTTTCAAATGCACAGGGCGCACAAGCTGATGAAACGGTAGCACCAGCTACTACAGGTATGGCAACAACTGCTGAACCTGATGTGGTTGTAGAACAGTCAACACCGGCAGCGGCATCAACGGCCCCAACAACAACAGAAAACGCACCAAGCTCAGTGTCAACTGTGGCTTTGGCAAGCGAACAGCCCCAATCAGTAGCACCAGCCAGTCAGGCAACTTCGACTAGTCAAACAGCAGCTAGCTCAGAAGTAGCGTCACATGCTGCTTCACAAGCAAGTTCTGAGTCTGCAACAGCGCAAGCAACTTCAGTAGCTACAAGTGCACAAGCCCTTAGCTCAACAGCAGCTACTGAAGCTCCTGCAGCTGGTCAAGTCTCAGCTCAAACGACTGGTGCGGCCACTTCAGTTGCAACAGCAACAGAAGCTACTAGCACAGAATCAAAGGCTGTTAATAGCGCCCTTAAAGTAGATACAAGCGAGTTGGCTGTGACAAGCAGCGAATTAAATGCAGCTGAAGCTAGTCTTAACTCTGAAAACCTCATCAATGCTATGGGACTTGCAGTCGCAAACCGTGACCTTCGTCCAGTTGATGCACTCACTGTTTTGACCAATGCTGGAGCAGGCTCAACCAACCCTGACTTGACTAATCTTGGCTACAAACTACCTTACTTACCGGAACAACAACAACATTTTGTTAGCATTGATTACATCAATCATCTTAAGGTAGGTCGTGATAATAAGGGCATCATCAGGGCATATGATTACATTGATAATGCGACAGGTAGATACATGGTTGTTGTTAATTATGCTAACCTTGGTATTATTGATTATGTGGATGAAGCTGGTAACAAGATTCCAAACTCTTCAACCTACCGTATTAACAACTCAACTGAAACAATCACAGCAAACGGTAAAACTTACAATAAAATCTATGATGCCGGTATAACAGAACTTCCACCAGTGCCAGCAGGTTACCGTATCAAGTACGCATCTGCTGATAAGTCTAGAGCTAATGCTTATGTGGATGTTTTGAAATCAGAACGTCAATATGATTATGTTAACGGTATTGCAACGATTCGCTCAAATCGTTCTTGGGCTTATAATCAAAGCCGTGTCGTTGACCTCGTTCAATTTGCCAATGGCGCTCAAGGTTTAGATGCTTCTATTGATGCTAATGGTGGCGGTCAATATTTGGCACCAGGTTACCGTTACCACATTATCGTTGAAAAAGACACTAAAGATGTGACTAAGGCAACCAGTCAAACCGTTAGCTACACAGGTGCTGATGCTAAGACACCAGCTGCTAACACTCAAAACGACTTTAGCTTTAGCGGTAAAGAAGATCCTACAACTAACACAACAACTTGGACAGCAACGAGCCATACTTACGGCACAGTTAAGACTCCAGTTGTGACTGGCTACTATGCGGATAAAGCAGTAGCTGGTGGTAAGACAGTTACTCCTGATGCACCAAATGCAACTGATACAGTGACTTACAAGGCCTTTGGTAAATTCATTGCTGTTGATGAAAATGGTAATCCAATTCCAGGTGTTTCAACAACTGCTTATACAAACGATCCAGATGATGCGACTAAGATGATTGCCATCGACAAGACAATTCCAAGTATCGCTGGTTACACTGTTAAAGCCCTTCCAGCGTCTCCATCAAATCCTGGTGAAGACACACGTGTTGTTTACGTAGCTATCGTTAACGATGTGACTAAAGCTACTAAACAAACGGTTACCTTCCAAGGTGCAGGTGACAAGACACCAGCTGCAGATGTGAAATCTGACTATACTTTCGCAGGTAAGGATAACCAAGCGACTGGTAAGGTGACTTGGAATGAAGCTAGTCACACCTATGCTAGCGTTAAGGTTCCTGTTGTAACAGGTTACTTTGCGGATAAAGCTGTAGCAGGTGGCAAGACAGTTACACCAGATGCTCCAGAAGCAACTGATACCGTAACTTACAAGGCCTTTGGTAAATTCATTATTGTTGACGAAAATGGCAATCCAATTCCAGGTGTGTCAGATACTGCCTACATCAACGATCCTAACGATGCGACTAAGATGATTGCAGTTGACAAGAACTTGCCAACTATCCCAGGATACACTGCTAAGGTTGTACCTGCGACACCAGGTGATTTGTCTAGCGATACTAAGGTTGTCTATGTTAAGAATGATCAAAAAGCAAGTGTTACTTATCGTGATGAAACTGGTGGTTCAACGCTTGAAACTGTTGCTTTGGCTGGTAAATCTGGCGAAGCAGTTGGTTATTCAACAGCTGAACGTATCAAACATTATCAAGACCTGGGCTATGTCCTTGTGACAGATGGTTACCCAGCTGGTGCAACATTTGATTTGGACAGTGCAGTAGATCAAGCTTGGACAGTAAGCTTCAAGCGTGTTGCACTTGACTTTAATCCAGATGATGCTCACGAACCAGGTGCACCAATCTATCCTAACCAACCAAATGGTCCAAAATGGCCTGCTAAAGATGCCTACCTCAAGGACGTGACTTACACTGTTCATTATGCAAGCAAAGACAGCAATGCGAAATTGCCAGCAGACAGTGTTCAAAAGGCACAATGGAAACGTTCATTAACTCTTGATTCTGTAACAGGTGATATTCTTACAACTGGTGAATGGAAGGCCGATAAGACTAAATTTGACCTTGTCCTTACACCTTTGGTTAATGGCTACTTCGCTGATAAAGGCCGTGTAGCTGCTCAAGATGTTACTATGGACAGCAAGGTTGAAACGGTCACTTACACTAAATTTGGTAAAATCATCCCTGTTGACGAAAAAGGAAATCCAATCCCAGGTGCTGAAGGAATCACTTACACAAATGACCCTAATGACCCAACCAAGGCTGCTATGACGCTTGTTCCTGAAGTGAAAGGTTACAAGGCTGATAAGACTGGTGTGACACCAAGCAATCCTGGTGAAGATACTAAGGTTGTTTACAAGTTGGTCAATGCAGAACCTGCTAAACCAGCAGTTAACAAAGAAGTTGGTACAATCGTCGTTATCTACCGTGATGAATATGGTAACCAAATCAAGATGCCACTTGTTATCACTAACTCTGTTGGTGCTGATGTTAACCTTCACGGTGACCGTTACATCTACCGTAATGGTGTGAAATACGAATTGATTCGTCAAGAAGGTAAATCAACAGACAAGATGACTGAAGGTCAAACAGTTGTTACTTACATCTACCGCAAGGTTGAAGATGGTTCAACACCTTCAACTGCTAATGGTGGAAGCTCAACTTCTAAAGCTGTTAAAGCAACTTCAAACGGTGCTAAAGGATCTAAGGGTTCAGGCTCAGCAGCTGATGGCGCTTCAGACGGTAAAGGTTCAGATAAGAAGAAATCTGGAAATAAAGATGGTAAGAAGGCAGATGGTTCTGATAAAGCTAAAGAAGGCGATGAACAATTGCCAGTAACAGGTGACTCAGATAACAACCTCGAAGCAATGGGTGTTGTTGTCATGGGACTCATGACTGGACTTGCAGCTATGAACCGTCGTAAAAAACAAGACTAAGATTTCCACATCTTATCTCTCATAAATACTAAAAAAATCTCTCCCAAGTTTGAATGACTCGGGAGAGATTTTTTGGGTTTACAGATAAAAAGCAGAAAGTTACCAATGTTTGTGAAACTTTTAAGCGGTATTAAGCTTGATAAGGTACAATAGAGTAAGACAAAACGAATGAGGAGACTGTAATGAAGTTTTTACATACGTCAGATTGGCATGTGGGGCGAACCCTCAATGGCTGGTCTTTGCTGGAGGAGCAGGAGTGGGCTTTTCAACAGATTGTGGATTTGGCAATTCGTGAACAGGTGGATGGGGTCATCATTGCTGGTGACCTCTATGACCGTGCGGTGCCGCCTGTGGATGCCATTAAACTTTTTAATAAGACTTTGGCACGTTTGGTCTTGGAAGAGCAGATTCCTGTCTATGCCATCAGTGGTAATCACGATGGGGCTGAACGTTTGCATTTTGGGCGAGACTTTTTTCAACCTCAGGGCCTTCATTTGAGCACACGTCTGGAGGAGGCTTTTGAGCCTATTGAGTTGGAGGATTGCCAGATTTTTCTGCTTCCCTTTATCGATCCTATTGATGCCCGTATTTACTATAAGGATGATGAGGATAAGGAGATTCAGGGAATTGGTGATGCTTTAGCCTACATTCTCCAGGATATGGAGAAAGCTTTTGATCCCGACAAGGCCCATATTTTGGTGACGCATTTTGCGGTTTCTAAGCAAGATGACCAAGATGGTCAAAGTCTTCGAGAACTGATGTTGTCTGAAACCAGCAATACGGTAGGTGGCCTTACCAATGTGACCAGTGATCTTTTCAAGGCTTTTGATTATGTGGCCTTGGGGCATATCCATACCCGCTTTGCCAGTCCGACCAAGCGTGTGCAATATTCAGGTAGCCCGGTCGCCTTTAATGTCAAAGAAGCCAAGCGTAAGGAAGAAAAGGGTGTCTATATTCTTGAATTGGACGCGACTGGTAACTTGTCTCAGACCTTCCATCCACTAGAGGTCAGACGGCCAATCGTGACCCTTCAGAAACCTTTTGAAACCTTGATGTCACCTGAATTTTATAAGGAACAGCCTTGCCAAAAGGCTTGGTTTGCCTTTGATATTCAATTGTCCAGTCGTAAGGAATTAGAGGGAATCAATGTGCGTGCCCGTCTGGAAGAAATTTATGGGACAGACATTGTAGAAATCACTTTCAGTCGTTTGTGTGATGTCGGGGAAGAAAGCTTGACTGTAGATCAGCATTTAAAAGATTTAGAAATGCAATCGCCACAGGAAATTGTTTCTGAATTTTACCAAACAGTGACTGGGGGCGATGTCTTGTCTGAAAGACAGACTGCCCTTGTGGAAAGTATTTTTGAGGAGATTGGGAGGAGCCGACAATGAGACCAGTTCAGTTAGAATTGACCAATTTTGGACCTTATCGTAAGGAAGTCATCAATTTCACCCAGTTTGACCACGCTCCTCTCTTTTTGATTGGTGGGGACACGGGAGCTGGTAAGAGTACCCTCTTTGATGCCATGACGGTGGCCTTGTTTGCGACAACCAGTGGTGATCGTAATGTTGAGGAGATGCGGTCAACCTTTGCTGGTCCAGAGGATGATTTGACCAAGGTGACTTTTTACTTCCAACAAGGCAACCATCTTTATCGCATTGAGCGAGTTCTCCAGCAGGAGAGGGCCAAGCGGGGTGGTGGAACAACCATGCAAAAAGCGACAGCTTCTCTAGTCATTGTGGATAAGATTGGTGGTCAGGAAATTGAAAAGCTTGGGGATAAAATCAAGGAAGTGAGTGACCAGATTGAGCAGATTTTAGGTCTCAATGCTGAACAATTCAAACAGATTATCCTCCTTCCACAAAATGATTTCAGCCGTTTCTTGAAAGAAGATTCTAAAACCAAGACCCAAATTTTGAAGAAAATCTTTGGAACGGGTATCTTTGATCGTTTTCAAAAGAGCTTGGAAGACCGTCTTCGTCAGAGTAATAAGGATATGGATAAGCGTCAGGCTCAGCTAGATGGCCATTTTGCCAGTCAGGTTTGGTCTGAGGAAGAATTAGCTGTCTTAGCCAAAACCCCAGCTTATGAAAAATTGGCACGTCTTGAAGAGTTTTTGGCGCAACGTCAAGGAAATCTTGAAGAGCAAAAAAGCATCTTGAAGGCTGCCCATGAGGATTTGGCTAAGCTTCATAAGAGCTTGCAGAGTGCTCAAGATGTGGCAAAGATTTTCCAAGAATTGGAGCAAGCCAAGGAGCGTTATCGTCTGGAAATTGAGGAAGGGGCTCAGGGGCAGGCAGAGGCAAAAGCGCATCTGGAGGAATTGCAGTTTGCCCAGGGTCTTCAAGAAACCATTAGTAGCTTGAAGCAGTATCAGAAGCAGTTGTTGCAATTAGAACAGGACCTTGAAATTGCGCAGGAAGCTTTAAGTGTCAAGGAGCAGGCGTTTGAAGACGTTAAGGCTAAAAAAGAGGCACTTGCAACTCAATCTGAGGCTTTTCTTCAAAAAGAAGAAAAGCTGGAAGCTTGGAAAGAGGACGTTATTTATGCCCAGAGTCTGGCCCAAGAGCAGGAGAAAATCAAACGTTCAAGAACTAACTACAAGCAGTTGGAAGAAACCTACCAGCAGGCGTCGAAAGAGATTGAGTCTCTAAACAAGTCTTTGTCAGATTTGGAGGCCAATCGTCTTAGTATAGATAGCTTGCATGAGGCCGAAAAACTCCTCCAGTCTGTGGACTACAGTGTGGAAAAACAACTGGCTCAGGACCTGAAAGAAATAGAGGCCTTGAATCAGGAGTTGGAAAAGACCGACAAACGTCATCAAAGGCTATCTTTGGAGATTGACCAAGCCCAAGAAAGCCTCAAAAAATTGGAAGCGAAGTTAGCAACAACCATAGCCTCACGCCGTCAGCTCATGATTGCCCAGTTGCAGGCAGAATTAGAGGATGGTCAGCCTTGTATGGTTTGTGGTGCTCTGGAACATCCTAAGGTTGATGGAGCACAAGCTGATGAAGCGGCTTTGAAGGATCTCATGGACCAGGTGGAGAAGCTTCAAGTTCAAAAAGAAAAGCAAGTCGCTACCTTGTCAAACCGTCAGGCTACCTTTAGCGAGGTCGAATCTAAACGTCAAGATTTGCTTGATCAAGTGGCAAAAGCTGAGCAAACACTGGAAGAGCATTACCAAGAACTGAAGGAACAAGTTGAAGGTCAATTTGAATTTGAGTTTGCTGAGAGCTATGAGGCTAGTCATGGACAAAACTTGTTAAAACAAGTTAAGCAGCATTATCAAGAACTCCAAAAACGCTATGATAAGGAAGAGGCAGACCGAGTCCATTACCAAGCCGAGCTAGGCAAAGCTCAGGGAAAATTGACAGATTTAGCTAAGAGCTATCAAGAGGCCAAGGCGGCGCTTGACCAAGCTAGGGAGCGCCTAGAGGACTTGCAGAAAGCTCATCCAGAGCTAGAGTCCGTAGAGATTTATCAAGACCGTATTGCACATGCCAAGCAGGAATTGGCTCTTTATGAGAAACAGGTCAAGGAGAATGGTGAAGCCTACAACCAACTTCATGCCGATATTAGAGAAATCAAGGGGCAAGTTGAGACCATAACCACTTCTAAAGAGAAAGCCAATAAAGATGTTCAGAGTTTATCGGCTGAATTAGACCAAAGTCTTAAGACTGAAGGAGCTCTCACCAATGACCTAGAGCAAATTCAGCTCTGGCTACTTGAGGTGAACAAGCAAGCGATTCCTAAGCTCCAGGCTCAATTGACAGGTTACCAAACCCTTAAACAAGAGTTGAAGGCGCAGATTGTCAAGGATCTAGAGCTTCTCAAAGACCAAGAAAAACCAGATTTAGACAGTCTAGGGCAAGCAGTAAAGGCTAGTCAGGAGAGCTACGATAAGCAACTGGCTCAGGTGTCCGTCATGGAAAAAGGTCTTAAGGATGCGACAGCTACCTACCAAGCAGCCAAAACCCTTCAAGACAGCAACCAGGAGGCATTCAAGGCTCACCAAGAACTCAGCGACTTGGTCAAGGTGGTCAAGGGAGAAAATACGGCTCTAACTGGTCGTCTCAATCTGGAAGTCTACGTTATCCGTCAGTATTTCCAACAAATCTTGGATTATGCCAATGCCAACTATATTGGCCTTTTAACGGATAACCGCTATTCCTTTGTCTTGAGTGAGGAAGGGCGCCGGGCGCGTGATCACTTTGGCTTGGATATCAATGTCTATGACCAGCTGACAGGTAGTGAGCGTTCTGTTAAATCCTTGTCTGGTGGTGAGACCTTTATCGCTGCACTGGCCATTGCCCTATCCCTCTCAGAAGTCGTGCAAAATACCAGCAAGGGTGCCGTTGTTGAAGCCCTCTTCATCGACGAAGGGTTCGGGTCACTAGATAAGGAAGCCCTGACCAAGGCCATTACCGTTTTGGAACAAATCGGTGAAAATCGCATGGTCGGTGTCATCAGCCACGTGGACGACATGAAAGAAGGCATTGCCCAACAACTAGCCATTATTAAGTCGCACGATGGTAGCAGTCGCATTAAAATTATGGATAAGGGTTAAGGAGAGTAGAGAGATTAAGAACCTCCACCAAAACTTTTTAACCATTCTAAGAGATAGTTGTCATCTGACCTATCTCTTTTTCTAGTCCCTTGTTAGAAGCGTCCCAACTGTCAGTTTTTTCTGAAAATAAAAGGAAATAATGTTGCAAAAAATTCCTCATATAAAAGTTAATCTATTAGAAAATTAAGTGATTGTATGATATAATCTAATATGGTTAAGTCTCGATAAAACCAGGGAAAAGGATATAGAAAGTGCTGACAGTCCTTATCTTTTGTGACTGCAGAAACTGCTGTTAACCTCTTAAACGGGTCCTTGTGAATAGGGATCTGTTTGAGACAGAACACTAATACTAGCTAGAAGAAATAAGACATAAAAATGACAGAAAAAATTTCCGTAATTATACCCGTTTACAATGTAGAAAAGCAGATTCAGACTTGCTTAGACAGCGTTTTGGGTCAAACCTATCAAAATCTTGAAATCATTCTCATCAACTATGGGTCAACAGACAATAGTGATACGATTTGTCGTAGATATGCTGCTCAGGACTCACGTATTCTTTATTTCAAAAAGGATAACGGTGGACTTTCAGATGCCCGTCATATTGGTATCCGCCAAGCTAAGGGTGACTATGTGACCTATGTGGATGCGGAAGATTGGGTCGAGTCTACCTATTTGGAAGACCTCTATAGTAAGCTTTTAGCTTATGAGGCTGATATTGCTGTGGCCAACTATAGTGTCTATAAGGAATCGGAAAATCGCTTTTATTTTCATATCAAAGATGAGGACTATTACGAGCAGGTTTATTCACCGGCTCAGATTATAGACGGCCTCTTTGAAGAAACTAACAACATTAATATCGCCCTGATTTCTGCGACTGGGAAACTCTACAAGCGTTCTTTGTTTAACGACTTGCTTTTCCCTAAAGAACATGTGGGAGAGGACGGCTTTTTCAATCTTAAGGCCTATCTCATGAGTGAGCGTACGATTTACCTTAACAAGGGTCTCTATATTTATCGTGAGAGTCCTGAGATGCCATCAGCGACTTGGATGCAGGACTGGATGATGACCTTGGTTTACGCTATGGAAGAGCGTTTGGCTATCGTGGCTAGTCATGGTTTCCCTATGGAAAAATACATGATTACCTACCGTCAGATGTTGGCAGCCTGCTTGAAAAATGTGGAAGAACAAGGGCTTACGCATTCTGATGCCTACCGTTCTATCCAGGAAAAATATCAGGTCTTACGTTTAGCGCCTCAACGTTATGAAACCAAGAAGCGTGCTATTGTCCTAGCAGCTAACTATGGTTATGTTGATCAAGTGCTTGCGACCATGAAGTCCATCATTTTTCACCATCGTAATATCCGTTTTTACTTGATTAACGATGATTTCTCACAAGAATGGTTCAGGGGGCTCAATCGTCATCTGGCTGCTTTTGGTAGTGAGGTGATTAACTGTCGTGTGGACAGTAGCCAAATCAAACAATACAAGACAAATAGTAACTATGCCAGTTATCTCCGCTATTTTATAGCTGATTTTGTGTCTGAGGAGCAGGCACTGTATCTAGATAGTGATATGGTGGTTACGGGTTCCCTGGAGGATCTTTTCACACTTGATTTGCAGGGTCGCCCTCTGGCTGCCGTTCGTGATTATGCTATTCAGGTTCAGGACCGTCAGTATATGTTTGATGCCGGGTTCATGGTGATTGATACTGCCTATTGGAAGCAGTACAACATGAGACGCCACTTAATTGACATGACCAGTGAGTGGCATGATAAGGTACCATTTGCGGAGCAGTCTATTTTGAATATGGTCTTCCGTAATAACTGGCTGCCCTTGTCTTTCGATAATAACTATGCCGTCACCAAGTCCAGTTTGGCTAGTTTCCATCTACCTAATGGGCAATCTTATCCTAAGGTTCTACACTACGCCTCACATCGTAAGCCTTGGTTGCCTTTAGCCTGTCAAGCCTATCGTGACGTTTGGTGGTTCTATGCCCAAATGGACTGGTCAGGGGTGGGTGATAATCCTGGCTTGCTACCGCTCTTAGAGGATATGATTTATCCGAAGGGGCGTCCATTTACCTGCCTGATTTATACCAATATCGCAGAAATTCCGCATTTGACAGATCTTATCTCTGCGCTTCCTAAGGTTCAGTTTAAGATTGCCTGTCGCCAGCATGTTTCAGATAAACTGGCACAATTAATCACTTATCCTAATGTGACAGTTTACTCAGCCATTGCAGGCTTAAATGGTTTAGACTTGGAGTTGGTTCATACCAGTGACCTCCTTTTGGACATTAACCCTGGAAGAAAGGTCGTGGAAATTCTTGATGCCTTTAGGTTCGAAAATAAACCAATTCTAGGCTTTGAGGATCTCAAGTCAACCAAACATAACCAACAGACCTACTCAAGAGATCGTTGGAAAGAGATGGCTGAGACCATTCGTCAAATGCGTAAGAAGAGCCTTTGATGAGGCTTTTGCTCGTTTGGTTCTGGTATGAATAGGAAATAAAAAAAACTCAGTGACTTAGACAGAGAGTAATGTCTGTCTCGCCTTTCATAAGGTAAGATTAGCCTGTCCACAGAGGCAGGAAGTAGGAGTAATAGTGAAAAAAATTAGTCAATCGATAATTACCAAGCGTGTCTTATGGACCATCTTTTTCCTCTTCATTTATTGTTTAGGAAATCAATTGGTTCTTCCTTTTGTGGATTTGAAACTTGCCAATATCTTTGGAGGGGTCATAGGTTCCTTGGCTTTCTCCAGTGCAATGATGGGAGGAAACCTCAGGTCCATGTCACTTTTTTCAGTGGGCTTGTCGCCTTGGATGTCGGCCATGATTCTTTGGCAGATGTTTTCTTTCTCTAAGAAAATGGGCTTAAAAAACCTCCCTATTGAAATTCAGGACCGTAGGCGAATGTATTTGACTCTAGCAATCGCAGTCGTCCAGTCCTTGGCAGTGTCCTTAAACCTGCCTATCGTCTCCGGGGTCAATGCTGGCCTCGCCATTTTTATGAATACGATTCTGTTGATTGCCGGGACCTTTTTCTTGGTCTGGCTATCGGATCTTAACTCCCTCTTTGGGATTGGGGGTTCCATTGTCATCTTGATGGCAAGTATGATGGCTAATTTGCCTTTCCAAATCATGGAGAGTTTTGATAAGTTAGGTATCGGTTGGGATGTCTTTCTTCCCTTGATCCTGTTCAGTTTGGTCTTCCTCTATATTTCAGGGGTTGTCCAACGGGCTAGATATCGTATTTCAATCAATAAAATCAATATTCATAACCGCTTCAAACAGTATTCTTACTTGGATATTATGTTGAATCCAGCTGGAGGGATGCCTTTCATGTACGCCATGTCTCTGGTCAGCATTCCTCAGTATGTCTTTATGCTGATTCAATTTATCCATCCGGAAAACAAGTGGACCAGTGGTGCTATCAAGGCTTTGACTGTCGGGCAACCCATCTGGCTGGCCGTTTATATGGCTATGCTCTTCGTTCTCGGTTTAGCCTTTGCCTTTGTTAATGTCAGTGGTGAACAAATCTCTGAACGGATGCGCAAGTCGGGTGAATACATCTACGGTGTTTATCCGGGCCAAGAAACCAGTGCTTATATCAACCGTTTAGTTCTTAGGCTTGGTTTCATCGGTGCCCTTTACATGCTCTTTATGGCAGGGCTTCCCATGTTAATTGTCTTGGTCAATCCAGATTATTTGCAACTGAGTATGATTCCAGGGACCTTCTTGATTTTTAGCGGTATGATTTACAATGTTAACGAGGAAATGAAAGCTTTGAAGCTCAATACTTCCTACACCCCACTTTTTGAAAATGTATAGAACACTCACCCCTCATGGGGTTGAGAGGTAGGCTGGTGACTTGTGATCGGTCTACCCCTCAATCTCAAGTATTGTGATGTAAAGACAATAAAGGAGAATTCATGTATTATTTTATTCCAGCTTGGTATGGGCAGACGGATGAATTTTGGAAGACATCCATTGACCCTTGGTATCTGACACGTCAAAAAATTGAATTTGATGATAGTCTACACCAAGTCCGTATTTTTCAGGATGAGGAGCTTACTCCACAGCTTTTGCTTTTGGCCTACCAGCCACATTTGCGTTATTTCTTACATCGTCATGATGTTTTGGAAGTTAATGCCACAGCTATCTTTGACTTGATTCAGGGAATTAGCGATGAAGCTATGCGAAACCTGCAGGTGACCGATTTGGATTGGCCGGAAGGCTCTACCTTTGTCTATACACCGTTTGCTATTGTGGTCCAATGTCAGCACAAGCGTTATGCCGAAATTGAGTTTGGTAGTGAAGGGTTTATTGCCATGATTCGCTACTTTGAAGAGGAGCAAATCATTCGTGAAGATGTCTATGATGACCGTGGCTTTGTTTCAAGTAGCCTCTATTTTGAAAATGGTCAGCCAATCTATCGCAATTACCTAAATGCCAAGGGAGTTTGGCAGCTTTGTCACTTCTTTGATGGACGTGGGATTGTGGCTAATCCTAGAACGGATGGCCGCTTTAATAAGAGTTACTACGGTGACCTTTCGGAAGTCATTTGGGAATTTTTGGATAAATTTTTGGCAGAAAAGGTGACGAATGAGGACCGTTTTGTCATAGCTTCAGACTTACGTCACAATAAGCCCCTCTTTAATCACTTGCCAGCAGAAAATACCAAGATTTTGACCTGGTTTGCAGAACGAAATCAAAATGACAGTATTGATGCCTATGCAGGCTTTTTGCCGCAAGTGGACTTGTTGATTGCTGACCGCTATGATTACTTGGAGCAACTTCAGGTTGCCTATCCAGAAGAGGCTAAGAAGCTTAAACACATGGCTTCCTTTGATACTCGTTTGGCTTTGGGAACCAGCCAACGTGTCAAAGAGTCCAAGATTTTCTATCAGGTTGATTTGAATCAGTTGGATTTAGAGGCTATTTATCAGGTTTTGGCATTCGTAGCCAAGTATCCTAAGACACGTGTTGAATTTGGGGCCTTTAATGCCAATCCAGAGCAACTTCAAAACTTGGAACATCAAGTTGAAAAAATGATTGACGAACGTTTTAGTCCAGAAGTCTTTGAAGAGGTTGTTGAAAGTAGTGGTGCGGAAAATAGATTGGAAGAAAACAATGAAATCATCAGTCGTTTTTCATTCCAAGATCTCCGTGACGAGACGGCTCTTATCAAGTCCCTTCAGTTTACACGACTCATTGTCGACTTGAGTAAGGAGCCTAATCGCTATACTCAAATCGCAGGAATCAGTGCCGGTATTCCACAGATTAACCGAGTGGCGTCTGAGTATGTGACCCACCAAGAAAATGGTTATATCTTGAAGCACTTGTCTGATTTTGAAAAGGGAGCTTATTACTATTTGGGACAGTTGAACAACTGGAACCGTTCGCTTATCTACTCTATTGAAAAAATTAAGGAAAATACAGGAGACCGTTTGGTGCAAAAATGGGAAAATTGGTTGAAGGAGGAGCAGCATGGCCAAGGATAAACGCTTGAAAATACTACAAGTTGGATCAGCTAACTGGTCAGAAAATCAGGAAATTCCTGAAAATATGAATTGGTATTTTAGTCCTCTTGGTCAGCTTGAGACCTTGCAAGAAACCATCGAAGTTGACGAAATCAAGACTTTCACAGCAGTCCTTGTAGATAGTCCTGAAGGACTTAAAGAATTGATGGCTATTAGAGACTGTTTGATTCCTCATACTGTTTTCTTTGACCAAACCATAAGAGTGTCAGATGAGAGCCTTCTTCAGTTTCTGAAGGAAATTTGCGCTGTTCCAACGGATTTTTCAAATCAAGGCCAGCTGCTCATTACCCTTTCCAAAGCGCTCTTTTCAGGTCAATATGGGGATAAATTGTTTCCGTTTAGGATTCAAGCCAACCCCAATTTCACTGGCCAAGTGACTTATCATGGTTATGAAAGTGTGATTTTATCAGGTGATTATGGTCAGGAGTATACGCCAGTCTTGGATTGGACCTATAATATCAGGGCTGATAAGAAAAACCCTATTGAACTTTGGTTGGAATTTGACAAAGATGAGACCTGCGAGTGCCGTTTAATTCTCAATCTTGTGCCAGAAGGTTCAGTTGTAGATATCTTCAAGACCTACATCGTTTCAGAAGAAGAAATGCGCAAGGGAGCTATTGTCCTTGATGAGGATAGAACCTTCCTTTTGTCAGCGAGTCTGGAGATGAAGGGACAGGGTAAGATTACCATTGGTGGGCTTCACCAACGCTTGACTCGCTTCCAGTTTGGGAAGTTTGTCCTTGGCGGTGGTATTCTCCATGATCACAAACGTCAGGAAGTCAACTATTTCTTTTATCCTGGTGACTTCAAGCCACCTTTGTCTGTTTACTTTTCCGGTTTCCGTCCTGCCGAAGGTTTCGAAGGTTTTGGGATGATGAAAGCTTTGGGAACTCCCTTTTTGCTCTTTTCAGACCCTCGACTCCTAGGGGGAGCCTTCTACATGGGAACAGAAGAATTTGAAAATAGTATCAAGAACACTATTCAACATTACTTGGATTATCTAGGCTTTGACAATGATCAACTCATCCTCTCTGGGATGTCTATGGGAACTTTTCCATCAATGTACTACGGTGCAGACTTTGAACCTCATGCCATTATCATGTCTAAACCTCTAGCTAATGTTGGTACGATCGGTAACCGTGCTCGACTCTTGGCGCCAGAGGTCTTTCCAACAGGGATTGATGTCTTGCATTTGCAGACGGGGCGTTTGGATAATGACGGTGTTGAGGCCCTTAATCAGAAGTTCTGGGATAAGTTTAAAAAAGCAGATTTTTCAAACACGACTTTTGGTCTTTCCTACATGAAGGACGAGGATATGGATCCGACGGCTTACGAGGATATCACCAAGTCTCTCTATTACTCGGGGTCTAAGATTCTTAGCAAGGGAACCTCAGGTCGACACAACGATGATTCTGCTACGGCGACAACTTGGTTTGTCAATTTTTACCGTATGATTTTAGAAAATGATTTTGGAAGAAAGGAGTAAGAATGTTCAGAAACAAGAAATCAGAAATTCTGTGGGGCTTAAATCTTAGGACTTATATGTATGGTTCAACAGTTGTTAAACGCCAAGATGGTTCTGTGCAATTTTACAATCCTTTGGTGCCATCAGGAACTGACATTAAGTCCTGGGTGGCTATCCAAAACTATCAATCGGATCGTACTCAGCCTGACCTCCCATTATTGAAAAAAGGGCACAGCTATGACTTGACGGCTAATCTCGAGGCTATACCAACAGGCTCAGTCTTTTTGAAAGTCAGCTTTTTGGACCGTTATGATAATGAAATCAAGCAGCTTATTGAAAAAAGTACTCAGATGACCTTTGTCTACCCACACGAAGCTTATACCTATAGTATTTCGCTTTTGAGTGCTGGGGTCAAAGAGCTGGATTTCTACAGCTTAAAACTGGAAGAAACAGGAGAAGAACATGTTTAAACAACTGAATCCTATTCTCCCTGTTAAGGAGATACTCAAGGAAATCAATGGCCTAGCTGATGAAATGGCTGGTTTGAGCAACCTTGAGTTGAAAAATAAAACTCAGGAATTTCAGGAGCGTTTGGCCCAAGGAGAAAGCTTGGATGACCTTCTTCCAGAAGCATTTGCGGTTGTTCGTGAAGCGGATAAGCGCGTGCTAGGCATGTTTCCTTATGACGTTCAGGTCATGGGAGGCATTGTCATGCACCAAGGCCATATTGCCGAGATGAATACGGGTGAAGGAAAGACCCTAACGGCTACCATGCCTGTCTACCTGAATGCCTTGTCAGGTCAAGGGGCCATCCTGGTTACAACCAATGAATACTTAGCTATCCGTGACGCTGAAGAAATGGGCCAAGTCTATGAGTTCCTAGGTTTGACGATTGGTGTTCCTTGTGTAGAAGGCAGTAATGAGATGGATCCATCTGAAAAGCGGGCCATCTACCAATCAGACATCGTATATACGACCAATGCCAGCCTAGGCTTTGACTATTTGATTGATAACCTTGCTTCTAACCAAGATGGAAAATACATGCGTCCCTTTAACTATGCCATTGTCGATGAGGTGGACTCGGTCCTTCTTGATAGTGCGCAGACACCCTTGATTATTTCTGGTGCGCCCCGTGTTCAGTCCAATTACTATGGGATGATGGACACCCTGATGACTACCTTGGTTGAGGGTGAGGACTATGTCTTTAAAGAGGAAAAAAGTGAAGTTTGGTTGACGACTAAGGGGGCTAAAGCTGCCGAAAGTTATCTGGGTATTGGCAACCTCTACGATGAGGAAAATAGTACCTTTGCCCGTCACCTACTCTTTTCACTTCGTGCCCACTTGCTCTATAAAAAGGACAAGGACTACATCATTCGAGATGGCAAGAAGGGACCAGAAGTGGTGCTTCTTGACAAATCAACGGGTCGTCTCTTGGAATTAACCAAGCTCCAAGGTGGACTCCACCAAGCTATCGAAGCCAAGGAATTAGTGGACCTGTCACAAGAAACCAGAGCTATGGCTTCCATCACCTACCAAAGTCTCTTTAAAAAATTCCAGAAAATTTCAGGGATGACAGGGACTGGTAAGGTAGCCGAAAAAGAATTTCTAGACACCTACGGCATGAAGGTTATTCAAATTCCCACAAACCGTAAGAAACAACGTATCGACTATCCTGATAAGATTTATGCGACCCTACCAGAGAAGGTCTTCGCTTCTTTAGAGTATGTTAAGCATTATCATGAAAAAGGCAACCCCATCTTGATTTTCGTTGGGTCAGTGGAAATGTCCGAGCTTTATTCTTCCCTGCTTTTGCGTGAAGGAATCGCTCATAACCTCTTGAATGCTAACAATGCACCACGTGAAGCGGAAATGATTGCCGAATCAGGACAAATGGGTGCCGTGACGGTTGCGACCTCAATGGCTGGACGTGGAACGGATATCAAGCTTGGTAAGGGTGTAGCTGAACTCGGAGGTTTGGTAGTTATCGGTACCGAACGTATGGAAAGTCAACGTATTGACCTGCAAATTCGTGGCCGTTCTGGACGTCAAGGGGACCCTGGTATGTCTAAATTCTTCGTCTCACTTGAAGACGATGTGATTAAGAAATACGGTCCATCATGGGTTCACCGTACTTACAAAGAATATGCCATTAGTGACCACATTGAGCCTAAGGAATTGACCGGTCGTAAGTACCGTAAATTGGTTCAAAAAGCCCAAGAAGCCAGTGAAAGTTCTGGTCGTACTTCACGTCGTCAGACGCTTGAATTCGCAGAAAGTATGAACATCCAACGTGAGATGATTTATGCCCAACGTGACCGTCTCATCTTCCACAATCAAGGCTTGGATACTGTTATCGATGAAGTACTTGACGACTTTATCGACCAAGCTGTGGCTGATGAAGATTTCTCAAAAGCAGAAAATCTCTATCACTTTATCTTGCGTAATATCAGCTTCCGCATCAATGAGATTCCTAAGGATTTGGATCTTAACAATCGTGAAGAAGTCTTGGAACTCATTTATCAGTTTGCCTATCGTGAGCTAGAAGCCAAGAAGCAGGAGTTGAAAACTAAGGAACTCAATGAGTATTTCCAACGTTTAGCCATGCTTAAGGCTGTGGATGACAACTGGGTAGAGCAGGTAGACTATCTGCAACAACTTCAAATGGCTATTGGTAGTCAACAATTGAGTCAAAAGAACCCTATTGTCGAGTATTACCAAGAGGCCTACAAGGGCTTTGAGGCTATGAAACGTCAAATCAGAAAGGATATGGTTCGTAATCTCCTCCTCAGTCAGGTGCAAGTCACTAAAAAAGGAGATATCATCAGCCATTTCCCATAAAATAAGGAAATTATGACAGTATATAACATTAATTTAGGTATCGGTTGGGCCAGCAGTGGTGTCGAATATGCCCAGGCCTATCGTGCCAAGATTTTTCAGGAAATGGGACAAGAAGCAAAATTTGTCTTTATGGATCTCATTCTTGGAGATAACATTGAGCATATGACCAGCAAGATTGGTTTTTCAGATGACCAAATCATCTGGCTCTATAACTATTTTACAGATGTCAAAATCGCACCATCTACCATCAAACTAGCTGAAATCGAGGCTATCTTACCTGCCAATCCTGAACACAAGGAAGTTTCCGGTTCAGTGATTCGATACCATTATCCACAGGATGACCTGGTGGTAGCTTGCCATCTTCGTGCGACAGATGGAGTTTCTGTGGAAACCGTCAGCTATTTTGTCAATGACAAGCTCTTGCGTAAGGATTTTTACTCTTATACCCGTTATTGTAGTGAGTATTATGCGCCTAAGGACAATCAAGCCAAGGTTTACCAACGCCGTTTTTATAATGAAGATGGCTCGACCGCCTATGACATGATTGTTGGAGACAATAATCAGGACATTTATCGTTTTCCGGATCAGGTCCTCTATGGCAAGCAAGAATTCCTTCGCTATTTCTTCAAACGTCTGGCCCTAACCAAGGATGACGTGGTTATCTTGGACCGTGAAACTGGTATTGGACAGCTGGTCTTTGAAGAAGCACAAGCTGCTCGTCTAGGCGTAGTCGTTCATGCTGAACATTTCAGTGTCAATCAAACTGATGACGACTACATTCTCTGGAATAACTATTACGAGTACCAGTTTACCAATGCGGACAAGGTTGATTTCTTTATCGTAGCGACAGACCGTCAGAAGGAAATTCTTGAGGAACAGTTTCGTCACTACACTAACCATGATCCAAAGATTTACACCATTCCGGTGGGAAGCTTGCCTGAATTGGTTGGGCAGGACAAGGTACGTAAGCCGTTTTCAATGATTACGGCCTCACGTTTGGCTCAGGAAAAGCACATTGACTGGTTGGTTCGTGCCGTTATCGAGGTTCATAAGACCCTACCGGACATCACCTTTGATATTTATGGTAGTGGAGGTATGGATGCCAAGTTGCGTGAGATTATTGCTGAAGGGCAAGCAGGA
Source organism: uncultured Streptococcus sp. (assembly GCA_934229725.1). Taxonomy (GTDB): domain Bacteria; phylum Bacillota; class Bacilli; order Lactobacillales; family Streptococcaceae; genus Streptococcus. The sequence continues at coordinate 6,030 of CAKQDX010000023.1, read as the reverse complement.
GACTACATTCGTCTCATGGGACACGCTGATTTGACCGACATTTATAGCCAGTATGAGGTTTATTTGACAGCTTCAACCAGCGAAGGTTTTGGTCTTACCCTTATGGAGGCTGTTGGATCAGGTCTTCCTATGATTGGTTTCGACGTGCCTTACGGGAATCAAACCTTTATCCAAGATGGGGCCAACGGTTTTCTCCTTCCTGTCGCTGAAAATCATGTCGTGGATGTCATCACTAAATCCTATAAGGATGCTATTGTCCGTCTCTATGAAGAAGGTAATATTGAGGCCATGCGTCAAAAATCTTATGACCTTGCCCAAGGTTTCTTGACTAGCCAGGTCAAGGCTGCTTGGAAACAGTTGCTTGAGGAGGTACGCTCATGATTTTCTTATGTGATAATTATCATCAAGCCAGTAAAGACTTGGCTTATACCCTTCAGGTAGCAGGATGTGATGCCACAACAGTTGTCATCAATCCAGATGGTTTTCTTCCTAAAGGAACCCTGTCACCTTTTACCTACTATGTAGAAGACCAAGATCAAACTGGCAAACCTCGCTTTTTCAACCAGGTTCCTGTTCCAGCTTTTTGGGAAATCTCTGGTAACAATCAGGTGGCACAGGTGTCAAATCTCACTGAAGAACGTGCCCATATTACCTTCCCTGAAGGAAGCAAGGCTCGTATCGTTAAAAGTGTTGAATGGTTGGACAAGTCAGGAAAGGTTCGCCAAGTAGACCACTACAACAAGTATGGTTTCTGTTTTGCCAAAACCACTCATGATGAGAACGGTCAGCCAGTCTTTACCAGCTACCAAACCAAAGAAGGTGACGAGCGCATTTTGGAAAATCATGCTACTGGTGACATCCTCTTGACTCTGCCTGGTCAAAGTCTACGTCGTTTCGCCAACCGTACCGAATTTGTCAAAGCCTTTTTGGCTCAGGTTTTTGGCGACATTGACCATATTATCTTTAACAGCCTAGCCACACCTTTCATCGTTTCATGGACTATGGAAAATACAGGGGCAACGGACATTCTGGTCTGGCAAGAGCCGCTAGGAGATATCCTCCCAGGTAACATGAATGGTATCTTAGAGGATAATTCAGCTAGGGCTAACGCCATCATCATTCCTGATAAGGCAACTTATGAAAAAGCCTTGACCTTGGTACCTAAAGAAAAACACCATAAATTACTTTCTTTAGGCTATGCCTATGACTTCAAGGAAAATCATGGCAAATCACACAATGCCTTTGTCGCAACCAACTCAGATCAAATCGAACACTTGGAAGCCTTAGTAGAGGCGCTCCCTGATGTGACCTTCCAAATTGCGGCTGTTACTGAGATGTCAGCCAAGTTGCTTTCAATGATGCGTTACTCAAACGTAGTGCTCCATCCTAATGCCAGTCACAAGCAACTGGACAAGCTCTATCAAGAGTCAAATCTCTATTTGGATATCAACCATCATAACGAGTTATATAAGGCTACACGAACAGCTTTTGAGCACCAGTTATTGATTTTGGCCTTTTCAGAAACAGCTCATGGACGTGTCTACACAGCACCTGAACATATCTATGCTGGTCAGGACTGTCAAGCGATGGTTGCTAAGATTAAGCAAGTTCTTGAACAAGATCAAGCCATGCAAGAGGCAATGCAGGCTCAAAAAGCTCAAGCTAACACCCTGACAACCTCAGACCTGACCAATCGCTTACAAGGACTTTTAGGAGGAAATCATGTCTAAAAAAGATTTATTCTACGGTGATGTTGAAGGCCGTATGGAAGAACTCAAGCAAAAGCCTATTACGAAAGAAAAAGAAACCAGAGGGGAAAAGATTAACAAGAGCTTTTCAATCATGCTCGGACTCGTGATCATTATCGGTTTAATCTTCACTCTGATTGGTTTGTTGAGGTAGGCTTATGATGTTAGTATTAATGGTCCTAGCACTGATTCTTTCGGTTGCCCTTATCGTCCTAGTTACCATCCAACCCCGTCAAACACAAATCTTTTCAACAGATGCGACGAGTAATATTGGTAAACCAAGCTATTGGTCTAGTCAGCCTATTCGCAAATTTTTGACCTTAGCTATTAGTATAGCCTTATTTATCCTCTTACTTATGTTTATGATTGTATCTTATAAGTAAAGAGTTTGATCATATAATAGAAAGAAGAAGCGCATGCGTGTACATTTTACGAATTTATTTGGGCAGTCCCCACGTAGTGTGGCCTTGATTGCCCAAAATGATACGATGAAGATTGCCAAGGAGCTTGGTGCCAATGAATTAGCAATCTATTTCTACGATAACAGCCAGGAGTCAAGTGGTGAATTGAATTCCCGCCTTGATGGTATTGTGGCAGGAGTGAGCTATGGTGATATTGTCTTCTTCCAGTCTCCATCGTGGAATAGTGTCGCTTGGGACACTAGCCTCCTTCATAAATTTAGGGCAGTGCAAACCAAACTTGTGATGTTCATCCATGATGTTCCACCTATAATGTTTCCTAGTAATTATTATCTCATGCCTAATTACATTGAGATGTATAATCTTTGTGATGTCGTCGTTGTTCCATCGGAACAGATGCGTGATCGACTCATTGAGGAAGGGTTAACGGTCAAAAAGATTATCATCCAGGAACTTTGGGATTTGCCTCATAGCCTTGACTTGCACAAACCAAGCTTCCAAAAGAAGCTCATCTTTGCTGGTAATCCAACTCGTTTTCCTCACATTCTCAACTGGCAGCAGGAGACTCCTCTTCATGTCTATGCGGAAAAAGAAGAAGACAAGGATTATTCCAAAATTCAACTTGAAGGTTGGCGTAATAAACAGGAGCTCTTGTTTGACCTTTCTAAAGGAGGATTTGGTCTGGTCTGGGGGAATTCAGAAAAATCTGAAGATGAGCTTGATTACTATAAGTTGAATATTTCCTATAAACTCTCTACCTATTTAGCTGCGGGCTTGCCAGTTGTGGTGCCTGACTATCTATCAAATGCAGACTATGTCAGAGAACATGGCCTAGGCTTTGTTGTTTCGAGTCTGGAAGAAGCAGACCGTTGTGTGCAAGAATGTACAGAAGAGCAGTATGCCCAGATGGTTGCTAACGCACAATACACTGCCTACCTCATAAGCAATGGTTATTTCATCAAGAAGCTTTTTATTGATGCTATAATGGCCCTTGGTTAATAGTCTAAAAAGAATTATCGGAAGGTAATTCTTTTTTTGTAGACTTTTGAGCATATAAATTGACTTTTTAGAAAATATTTAAACCAATTTCACTTTAAGTTAAAATATTTAAGGAAGTAGGGTATCTGATTAGGAAGAAGGTTAAAAAAAGTGTGTCAGAAAGGCTAAATATATCAAAATAAGGTATCTAAAATTGATTGAAATTGTTTGAAAATTTATCTTACGCTAAATTGTAAAATAATTTAGAAGCCCGATAAAACTGGAAATAAAATGAGAAAATGTGAGAAAAACAGCGTGAAAGCAAGGTTTTAAGGCTTATTTGTTCTAAATTCGAAAGAATATGGCATAAATGACAGAAAATTCAGAATTGCGAAAACCTTACATATTTTAGAGAAAATGAGACAAAGTGCAACAATTTTTAGTTAACTTGTGTTATATTATAAAATGTAATTTCCAGATTAGAAAATGACTCATATCTATTTGGAGGTAAATATGTTTTTTAGACGCCAAGAAGGAGAATATCGCGAAACAGACCGTGTGACTCGCTTCAAACTTATTAAATCGGGTAAAAACTGGCTTCGTGCCGCTACATCAAACTTTGGACTTTTCAAAGTTGTTAAAGGTGGAGCAGACGCACCGTCAGTTTCAGTTCAAAATGTAGAAGAAAAAACTTCTCTTCTTTCAGGTCAAGCCCTTCTTAAAGGGATTGCAGCAGCAGGTGCTGTGGCAGGTGGTGCAGTAGCTACTTACACAGCTCAAGCCGAAGAAACAAGTGCTCCAGCTTTGGAAAGCCAAGCAACTACAAATCATGATGTTTTGGCAAATTCTGAATCAGTAGCATTGAGCGCTGCGCCTGTATCAGAAGCAGTAGCTTCAGAAGCTCCAGCAGTAGCATCAACAAGCCAAGAGTCTACAAGCTCTTCAGCTGACGCTCAAGCAAGTACAGATGCTTCAGTATCATTGTCACAATCTGTATCAACAGAATTGTCACAAGCTATCTCTGAATCAGTATCACTTAGTAAGCAAAACTCAACTTCTGATAGCCAATCACACACAGAAAGCACAACTGCTTCAAACTCTGCTTCACATTCTGAATCAGCAAGTTCAACAGTAGCGACTGCATCAGAAACAGCGACTCAAGAAGATGAAAAAACAATCTTGGATCAAAACGTTTCAGAAGCAGAATTGCTCGTTAATATTGCTAAAGATTACCAAGCAAAATTGACAGACACAGCTGCTAAAGCTGAAATTCAAACAGCTATCACAACAGTTCAAGAAGAAGTCACTAAATCAACAACATTGCTTGCTGCATCAGCAACAAACGCTGCTTATGCAGAACAACGTGAACGTCTTGGTAACGCTGTTGATAACATGTTGACTAAGATCACAGACAACGGTTTCACTGGTAACTCAGTAGTTAACGGTGTTGCAGCAGTTACTGCACAGTTGGATGCAATCTCTACATCAAACACGCTTGGAACAAATATTAAAGTAAGTCCAAGTATGGATGAACCTAATGGTGCATCAATTTCTGATCCAGCCTGGACAAATACAAATTATCAACTAGATCCAAGTGCTGAACGCTTTACATACTCAATTTGGGACCTTCAAAATTGGCAAGGACCTGCATCTCAAGGTGGTGTTACATATAGTAACGGCGGATACTATGTGACATTCTCTGTTGATCGTTCTACTGTAGGGACGACTAAAACACCTATTGTACATGCACGTTTGGTAGATAAGTCAACGGGTAACGAAGTTGAAACTTTGGATATGACTGCGGGTTCATCATACAAATTCAATACACTGGTAACTGCTAATCCAACTTATACACCACAATTTGACTATACTACCGGTGATGCTTCACAAATTCTTGGAACTTGGACTAATAACCGTGATGCTGGACCAACTGCAAGTGATAAATATAAACACCATATTCTTCAGGTTCGTGATACTTCATTCCCAGGAAATCAAAACGATACAAAACCTAACGTTCAAACAAATATTCCAACTGATACTGTAAGTCATACAACAAGATATATATCTGAAGATGGGACGAATTTGGCTTCATATACACAAAAAGGTATTGAAGGGCAAAATTATACGGCTTCTCAACCACGTGCTTTTGATGGATATGTTTATTCACGTACTGTTTCAACTAATGATATGAGTGGTACATTGGGTGGTGTCGGCTCTAAATATCTTGAACTTCAAGGTGGTCGTGCACATTACTATGTTAAACGTGTTATTGAGCAAGTATCTACAGATGGATCATCAGTAGTTAAATTTTATGTTTTAGATCCTTCTAAAGTTTCATCATATAGTCCATCAAAAGATGTAAACAATTTGAATCTTGATGATTATACTTTGGTTTATACTTCTGATCCTGCTAAACCAGGAACAAGAGCTACAGTTGAAGGAACATCTAGCGCAACTAAAGAAGTGGGATACGTAGATAGTAAAGATGGAAACTACAAATTAAAAGTAGAAACTTATACAGATTCATCTGGTGGAAATGTACGTTTGAGTGGTTGGTTTAACAAAGCAACTGGTGATGCTTTTACAGATTCACCTCAATTCTCAACTGATGTTGATCCAGTTCGTAACAATACTTCAAATATTATCGGTGGTAATACACCAGGTGATAAAGCAAGTGGTTATCCATCATTCTTTAATAACTTCTCTATTTCTTCAATTAAACCAATTTCTAATGATGTAACACACTACTACCGTAAGATGGATGATTCTGAGTCTTCATCACAATCACTATCAAACTCAATTACACAATCACAATCTGAGTCAGAAGTAGTGTCTAAGTCACAATCTGTATCACAATCAGAGGTTGTTTCTAAGTCACAATCTGT
>CAKQDX010000022.1 GCA_934229725.1 uncultured Streptococcus sp. | reverse complement strand
TTGTTCACCTTCATTATAAGCCGAACTTTCTTTTCTGTCATGAGTTAGCAGGCTAAGCCTGCTTAGAGTTTTTGATGGAGAATATCTTGATAAGCTTGTTTGGTCCTCTTAAATGGTGTATGATGAGGATTACGAAGAAGAAAAGTTTAGTAACGAGTAAAAGGCGATGAATAATAACGTTTATAAGAACTATATTTTTGATTTTTATGGAACCTTGGTTGATATATTAACCGATGAGAAAGACCCTATGTTATGGGATAAACTAGCTCAACTTTACCAAGCCTATGGGGCGAATTATAAGGGGGAGACTCTTAAAAAGGCTTATGCTAAGCACGTGAATCAGGCTCGCAAGGACCTAGTGGTTTTAAAAGGAGTTGCCTATCCAGAAATTGACCTAGCTCACATTTTTAACCAGCTTTATGTAGATGCTAGGCTTCAGTTTAGTAACTCTAACCAGCCGGAAGATTGGGGAAAACTGATAGCCATGGTCTTTCGTGTCTTATCTCGAAAACACTTGACAGCTTATCCTCATACTAAGGAGGTTTTAGCCTTTCTAAAAGAGCAGGGCTGTCGTCTCTATCTCTTGTCCAATGCTCAAGCAGCCTTTACTAACGCTGAGATTGATCTAATGGCGTTAAGACCTTATTTTGATGCCATTTACTTGTCTTCGGATGCAGGTATCTGTAAGCCTCAACCAGAGTTTTTAAAGCAAGTTTTGGATGATCATGGGTTGAACCCATCTGAGACTGTCATGGTTGGAAATGATTTGACGACTGATATTGCTGTGGCTGAAGCAGTTGGGATCGATGGTATCTTGCTGAATACCTTTCCTTATTCACGCCGAGAACTGGAGAACTCCCCAATCAAGCCAACCAGAGTGATTACTGACATAGAAGCTTTAAAGATAGGCTTTACATAAAAATACACTCTATTTGGCAAAAGCAAAGACAATTATCAGAATTTTTGGTATAATAATCCCTAACTTTATGTGAATGGAGAATCTCATGACTGCACAAAAAATGTCTGCTCAAGAAATTATCGCTTTTATCGGTAATGCAGAAAAGAAAACGAATGTTAAAGTAACCTTTGAAGGGGAATTGGCAACTGCTGTTCCAGCTTCTGTCACTAAGCTTGGTAATGTTCTTTTCGGAGACTGGAAAGATATCGAACCACTTCTTGCCAACTTGACTGAAAATAAGGACTACGTTGTGGAACAAGATGGCCGTAACTCAGCTGTTCCGTTGCTTGATAAACGTCACCTTAATGCACGTATCGAACCAGGTGCTATCATCCGTGACCAAGTAACTATCGAAGACAATGCTGTTGTCATGATGGGTGCTGTAATTAACATCGGTGCTGAAATTGGTGCTGGTACTATGATTGATATGGGTGCTATCCTTGGTGGTCGTGCTACTGTTGGTAAAAATAGCCATATCGGTGCGGGTGCGGTCCTTGCTGGTGTGATTGAACCGGCTTCAGCAGATCCAGTTCGTATCGGTGATAACGTTCTTGTTGGTGCTAATGCTGTTGTTATCGAAGGGGTTCAAGTTGGTAATGGTTCAGTCGTTGCCGCTGGAGCTATCGTTACTCAAGATGTTCCTGAAAATGTGGTTGTAGCTGGTGTTCCAGCTCGTATCATCAAGGAAATTGATGAAAAAACACAACAAAAAACAGCACTCGAAGACGCTTTGCGTAACTTGTAACATATTGATAGTAGAGGCCTGTAGGGCCTCTATTTCTAGATTCTCTATAAAATAAGACAAATAAAAAGGATAAAAACATGACACTTGATTTAATTAAAATCAGACGAGACCTTCATCAAATTCCAGAAATTGGTTTGGAAGAGTTTAAAACGCAAGCTTATCTTTTAGAGCGTATTGCTGAAATGACTGAGGGTAAGGATTTTGTGGAGCAACGTACTTGGCGTACAGGTATTCTGGTTTATCTTCATGGATATGCTCCTGAAAAAACCATTGGTTGGCGTACAGACATTGATGCTCTTCCGGTTGAAGAGGAAACTGGTCTTGCCTTCAAATCTACTCATGAGGGCCGTATGCATGCCTGTGGTCACGATATTCATATGACGACAGCGCTTGGACTTCTTGACCAAATGGTTGAGGTTCAACCTAAAAATAATATGCTCTTCTTATTCCAGCCAGCTGAGGAAAATGAAGCTGGTGGTATGCTTATGTATGAAGACGGGGCCTTCGGTGATTGGTTACCAGATGAGTTTTATGGCCTTCATGTCCGTCCAGATTTCAAAGTAGGCGATATTGCGACTAATACGAATACCCTTTTTGCAGGAACTTGTGAGGTACTTGTTACTTTCAAAGGCAAAGGAGGACACGCTGCCTTTCCACATGAGGCTAATGATGCCCTAGTAGCAGCTTCTTACTTTATTACCCAAGTTCAAACTATTGTCAGTCGTAATGTTGACCCTATTCAGGGTGGGGTAGTTACCTTTGGTTCTTTCCATGCAGGAACTACCAACAATGTCATCGCTGAAACAGCAGAGGTCTATGGAACTATTCGTACGCTTACGCTAGAAATGGGTCGTCTCATTCAAAAGCGTGTGCGCCAAATCGCAGAGGGTGTGGCAGCTAGCTTTGGTATGGAAGTGGATGTTGTATTGAAACAGGGTGGTTATCTACCTGTGGAAAACAACCCAGCCTTGGCCAAAGAATTGATGACCTTCTTTGAAGCCAGTCCAGCCGTTAACTTGATTGATTGTTTACCAGCTATGACTGGAGAAGATTTCGGTTATTTGCTTAGTAAGGTTCCAGGTGTCATGTTCTGGTTGGGAATTGATACGCCGTATGCCCTTCACCATCCTAAGATGAGTCCAAATGAGGATGCCCTTGCTTTTGGGGTAGCTGAAATCGGTAAGTTCCTTAAATACAAGGCAGAAGCCTAGTGACATTTTAAAAAGCTGAAAAACTACCAAGTCTGACTTTTGGTAGCTTTTTTGATATGATAAACCTATGAAAAATGAACTTAGAAAAACTGTTTTGGCTCAGTTGACTTCACAGGAACCTGAGACCAAGGCTAAGTTAGACCAATATCTTTTAGAGCAATTGATTGCCTTACCTGCTTATAAAGAGGCTCAGGTGATTGCTACCTATTTGGCTTTCCCGCATGAATATGACACCAGTCTTTTAATCAATCAGGCTTTAAAGGATGGGAAGCGTCTTGTGATTCCCAAAACCTATAAGCAAGGTCGAATGATTTTTGTCGATTACGATCCAGAAAATCTTGTTGCAACCGCTTTTGGCTTGATGGAACCTGCGTCTGATTTGGCTGTGGAAAAATCAGAGATTGATTTGATTCATGTGCCAGGGGTAGTTTTCAATGCTGAAGGCTATCGCATTGGTTACGGAGCAGGTTATTATGACCGCTATTTGTCTGACTTTGAAGGGATGACAGTTAGCACGGTTTATCCCTGTCAGGAAAAGGATTTTACCCCAGATAGCCATGACATCGCCGTTAGGGAGGTTATCACATGCAAGTAAATGAATGGAAGAGATACCCTGCTACCTATCTTTTATTGGGGCTAACGACATTGACTTTTGGGTGTCAATATCTTTTAAATGATTTTCAAGCGACAGCACCCCTTAGTCTTTTTAAAATGGGGGCTATGTATGGTGTTTTTGTTCAATATAGTCCCTTAGACCTTTGGCGTTTAGTGACACCAATTTTTGTACATATCGGTCTGGAGCATTTCTTATTTAATATGCTTACCCTTTATTTTATTGGGAAAATGGCTGAGCAAATTTTTGGGACTCTGCGTTTCCTAGGGCTCTATCTGTTAGCTGGTGTTATGGGGAATGCCTTCACCTTGATTTTTACGCCTAATGTTATTGCTGCTGGTGCCTCTACCTCCTTGTTTGGCCTTTTTGCAGCTGTTGTAATACTCGGTTATTATAGTCATAGCCCCTTACTCAATCAGTTGGGACGTAGTTACTTATCTTTGATTGTTGTCAATCTGATTTTTAATCTCTTCACACCTAGTGTCGGGATTACTGGTCACCTCGGTGGCTTGGTTGGAGGTGCTCTAGCAGCTATCTTTTTGGCTAATAAGCTTGAAAGTCGACTTTTTAGTAGAGGTTGGCGCTTAACAGCATTTTTAACTTATATCATTATTTTAGTGACTATTATAGGTTTTGTCTATCTTTAGATAATATGAAAAATCCATCGAAATATTTTCGATGGATTTTGTATTAGTCTTTTTGCTCAGGTTTGCCTTCGAGTTTGTGTCCCAAGTCAATAAGATATTTTTTAAGGTCTTCCTTAACTTGAGGGTGTTGGAGGGCATAGTCAATAGAGGTTTTCATGAAACCAAATTTATCTCCTACATCGTAACGTTTACCTGTAAATTCGCGAGCAAAGACACGTTGCGTTTTATTGAGTTTATCAATAGCATCAGTCAATTGGATCTCATTACCTGCACCTGGTTCTTGTGTTTCCAAAATTCCAAAAATCTCAGGTGTCAGAAGGTAACGACCGATGATAGCAAGGTCACTAGGAGCGTCTTCTGGATTTGGCTTTTCAACGAAAGTTTCCACGCTATAACGGCCATTGTGCCCTTCACCATGAGGGGCGATAACACCGTAAGCTGAAACATCTTCGTGTGGCACAGGCATAACCGCAATAGTAGAAGCGTGTGTTTCCTCATAATCATCAATAAGTTGTTTTGTTAATGGGACAGCGTTGTCATCGGTAATATCCATGAGGTCATCACCAAGCATAACAACAAATGGTTCGTTACCCACAAAAGCTTTGGCTTGAAGTACAGCATCTCCGAGACCACGTGGGTGACTTTGACGGATAAAGTGAAGGTTGATAGCAGTAGTATCATTAACCAATTTTAGCAGGTCTGTCTTACCTTTTTGTTCTAAGTTGTATTCCAACTCAAAGTTTGAGTCAAAATGGTCTTCGATAGATCGTTTTGACTTACCAGTCACGACCAAGATATCTTCAATGCCTGATTTGAGGGCTTCTTCAACGATAAATTGGATAGTTGGTTTATCAACGATTGGTAACATTTCTTTGGCCAAGGCCTTTGTAGCTGGCAAAAAGCGTGTACCAAGTCCTGCAGCAGGGATGACAGCTTTTTTGACTTTTTGATTCTTCATGAGAACTCCTTAGATTATTTATTTTTTATCCCATTCATTTTCAGAGCGCAATTCATTGGACATCATATTGAGAATAGATTCCTTGATATCAGCACCCTCATAGATAGATTTGTAGATTGCTGTTGTAATTGGCATGTAGACATTGAGTTCTTGAGCGATTTCGTAGGCAACTTTAGTAGTTGAAATCCCCTCGATAACCATACCCATGTTACGTTCAATGTCTTCCAGCTTTTCACCACGACCTAGTGCATCACCAGCACGCCAGTTACGTGAATGAATAGAAGTCCCTGTAACAATAAGATCACCAACCCCAGAAAGACCGCTGTAAGTCAAAGGGTCAGCACCAAGTTTTACACCCAAACGAGTGATTTCTGCGAGACCGCGAGTAATAACGGCTGCCTTAGCATTATCTCCATAGCCCATACCATGAAGGGCGCCAGCACCGACGGCAATAATGTTTTTAAGTGCCCCAGCTGTTTCAACACCAATAACATCCGAATTGGTGTAAAGGCGGAAGTAGTTATTACTGAACATACCTTGAACATAGCGTGCAGTTTCAAGATCTTTTGAGGCCGCTGTAATCAAGGTGATATCGCGAACGATAGTTTCTTCAGCATGGCTTGGACCGGATACGACAACAATGTCACTGCGAAGTTCTGCAGGAATCTCTTCCTCAAGGATAGTTGAGAGGCGTTCGTGTGTTCCTGGCTCCAACCCTTTTGAAGCATGCATGATAACAACTTCATGGTCCAAAAGTTCGGCAACTTGTTTGGCTACCAAACGAGTAACCTTGGTTGGAACAACGAAGAGAATAGCATTAACTCCATCTAAAGCTTCGGAAAGTTCTTTGTAGGCTTTAATGTTTTCATCCAAAACCACATCTTTGAAATAACGAGTATTGGTATGTTTCTCGTTAATTTCGTCAATTTGTTCAGGGATATTTCCCCAAATACGAACCTCGTGTCCGTTGTCATTGAGTACCTGAGCAAGGGCAGTTCCCCAAGAACCTGGGCCCAAGACAGCGATTTTTTGTTTTTTCATCATTAGGTCTCCCTTTAGGTCCTTTCTAACAAAGCAGAAAAAGACTATATTCTTTCTCATTATAACATAAGAAAAGCGTGTTTGTCTTGTACTCTCTGTTAGGAACATCGGTAGTTATTTATTTTTTAAGCCAGTTTTTAGCAATGTATCCTCCAATGAGAGCAGCCATGAGAGTTCCACCTATTAGAATTAAGACATGGCTAGTTGTAAATGGGACCATAACTTGGTCTACATAATCCTGTGTTTTCCCCTTGGCAAGGAGTTGTGCAATATAGGCTTTAGGAGCTAGCCACATGGTAACAATGGGAGCCAAGTTTCCCAGAGAGAATATCATGTAGGAAAGTAGATTCAATTTATCATTCTCATAATTACCTTGCTTGGCAATAAAATCAGCGATTAGACCAGCTAAAAGGTTGGGAAGGAAGGTAAGGACAAAGTGACCAGAAGCAAAGAAGAAGACGGACATAAATATGCCTAGACAGGTAATAGCTCCAAATTGCTTGGTCTTTCGGATAAGCCCCAAATAAACCCATCCCGCAAAGATAGCCACTATAGCAGGTGTGTGATACATATTTTTGACTTTAAAGAATATTAAATCAATAGCAACAGCAATAGCTAAGCAAATAAAATAAAGTAGCATAGCCAGGATAGTCTCTTTGATAAGTCTTTTTTGACGCATGTGGCCTCCTAATCAATGTGAGGTGTCTTAGTTTTATTGAGCCAAGAGTATGCCAAACCAATGAAAATACCGCCGCCAATCCAGTTACCGAAGAAAACGACTACCCACTGACGTAGAATATTTGCCAATGTGAAATTGTCTACAGCATCACGGACACCATTGAAGCCTAGCAACATAAAGGAAGCAAAGTTAGCAATCAAGTGTTCATTCACCAAGAAGACAAACATAAAGATGGCTGATAGGGCAATGAAAATCTTGGCAGACTCTTCTTTGAGGAGCATATAGCCCAAGATAGCAAGGTTAACGAACATATTAGCAGTAATACCTTCAGTAAAGTTCATCCAGTCTGTTTTTCCAAGTTTAGTTGAAACAGCAGTGACTAGGAAACTCTTGTCTGTCAAATGATGGAAAGAGAAGGATTGATTGAAAAACCAAGCTAAGATAAGAGCTCCTACAAAATTAAAGAAAGTACAATAGAGAAGGATGGTACAAACCTTACTCCATTTGATTTTGCCGTAATAGGCACCACTAGTAAGGAACATCATGTTTGAAGTGGCTAACTCTCCGTTGAAAATGAGAACGAAGACCAATCCGATAGCAAAGATAAAGGCAAATACGAAGCGAGAGAGGGCTGGGATACCTGTAGCAATAATATCAGCACCAATAACCCCTACGGCAGTTGACATGGTGAGATAAGCGCCTGCAAGCATAGAACGTAAGGCATAGCGACCAAGGCTTTCGTTGAAGAGCGCTTCTTTTTTAGCGCAAGCAGCAAAAACTTTTTCTTGGAATTGAGACATAGGTTTACCTCTAAGTAGTGTGACATGGAGCATGAGTAGATACACATGCTTGGGTGAAGGTTAATCTAAGATGACCATGAAAAAAGCCAGGACAGTTGTCCCAACTTTTCCAAGTCTTAATGTGAGGATGCTCCAGAGGTTGCATCTGCGTCTGAAGCTGCATCGCCACCGTGACCGCCGGCATCTGATGCTCCAGATGTTGCGTCGCTACCGCCATGACTAGCTGCAGCCGGTGCAAAAGGACCACTTCCTCCGACAAGGCGTTGACCAGTTGTTTCGAGATACCAGTCAAGCCATGGTTTAAAGTTAAAGACGATTTCATTGATTCCTGCATAAGAACCATCATCATAGTACATAGCCTGATAATTGTGTGTGTTGATAACTCCTTCAGGTGAGCCTGGGACAATCGTACGCACATATTCTTGGTTGCCGTTACGAAGGGTACCGATAACCCATTCCACATTTTTCATACGAGCTGGTGGAAGTGAACCGTGAACTGTTGACATACGGCTACCTGATTGAGGTGGTACACGTTTGGCAAACATGGTATCAGGATCTTGATGGGCATTATTGTAGTAGAGGAATTGATTGTTATCATCGGCATAAGTTAATTCAAATGGCATAGCCTTGAGGAACATGTCAATTTGGTTAACTGTCAAAATACCGTGATCTAGTTTAACATATGTATCACCAGACACTGCACCAGTGATTTCAGCTACTTTTTCTACCCATTCTGGATCGTCAGGATCAACCTCGGTAACAGTTGTAGCGATTGGGTTGTTACAATCCAAGTCTTCTGGTTCAATTGGTTTTGGTTTTTTCAATTTAGAAACCACTCCTACATATTGGACAAAATTGTCTAAGCATTGTTCAAGGAAGTTAACAGTACCTTCATTTGTGATGTTACCATCAAGGTCGAAAGCTTCTTTTGCCTTTCCAAGCAAGAATTCATTACCTGGAAGCGTATAGGCATTGACACCAGGTGCTTCAAGGATTTTACGCAAATGCACTTGGGCACGTGAAGTCCCTTGGTCGTAGTAGGAAGCCCCTACAATCATAACAGGCTTGTTTTCAAATGGGTGTACTTCGAATGAGAGCCACTCTAAAACAGATTTAAGCGCTGCAGAGATAGTGTGGTTGTGTTCGGGAGTTGCAATGATGACCCCATCAGCTCGTGTAATCTTGTTGTTAAGTAAACGAAGTTGGAAGCTTTCGTCCCATTTTTCGTCTTGGTTAAACATAGGCACTTCGTCAATTTCCAAGACTTCAAGTTCAAATTTAATTTTAAAATGTCTTCTAATAAATTCGAGCAATTTACGGTTGTATGATTGATCATAATTTGCTCCAACAAGTCCAACAAATTTCATAGTTTCTATTCTCCTGTATTATAAGCTTTCCCAGTCAAAGTTTTCAGCTTCTTTATGTAGCAATTCTGTAGCGTGTGAGAGTTTACCAGTGATTTTAACAAACAGACGGAAGTCATCAAAAATGGCGTCTAATTTTTGAATAACATCAAGGTCAACCAAATCACCATTGCCATCAAAAGCTTGGAGAGAATGTGATAGCAAGAATTCGTCTGGAAGCACATTAGCTTTGATTTCTGGAGCGTTCAAGATTTGACGGAGTTGTAGCTGTGCGCGAGAAGCTCCAAGAGTTCCGTAAGATGCTCCTGTAATCATGACGGGTTTATTCAAGAGTGGAAACACACCGTATGATAGCCAAGCTAGAGCGTTCATAAGAACTGCAGGAATAGAATGGTCATATTCAGGTGTTCCAATGATGACACCATCAGCTTTATCAATTTTCTTAACAACCTCTAGGACATTTTCTGGAAGTTGTTTATTGGCTGGCTTGTTAAAGACAGGGAAGTCTTTAATTTCTACAAGTTCGATGTCTGCCTTATCTGCAAAATGTTTCTGAATATATTGCAATAATTGTCTATTAGTTGATCGCTTTGAATTCGTACCAACAAGTCCGATGAATTTCATGACAATTCTCCTTAAAAGTATTATATCTTATACTATGTTAGCGTTTTCCTACTTAAAAGTCAATCTTCGTTTAATGAGAAAGTGATTAGATTATTACCTTTGTCATCTTATTTCGAATAGATTATAATAGGATAGATTTAAAAGTCTGAAGCTAGCATGGCTAGTTTATACAATTGCTAGTCAATAGATGTATCGAAAGGAAAAAATAATGACAAAAATTCGTGGATTTGAACTCGTATCAACCTATAACAATCAGGACTTGCTTCCAAAACGTGAAACTGCCCATGCTGCGGGTTATGATTTAAAGGTAGCAGAGAACACTGTCATTGCTCCTGGTGAAATTGTTCTCGTTCCAACAGGTGTTAAGGCCTACATGCAACCTGGTGAGGTCCTCTATCTCTTTGACCGTTCGTCAAACCCTCGCAAAAAAGGCCTGGTCTTAATCAACTCAGTTGGCGTTATTGATGGCGATTATTATGGTAATCCTGGAAATGAGGGCCATATCTTCGCTCAGATGAAAAATATTACTGATCAACCCGTGACTCTCGAAGTTGGAGAACGCATTGTTCAAGGTGTCTTTATGCCTTTCTTGATTGTTGATGGCGATGAGGCAGCTGGTGTTCGTATTGGTGGATTTGGATCGACAGGAAAATAGAGGAAGCAAAGTGGCAGATTATTTGTTAGTAATCGATATGCAGTCAGATTATGTTGCTGTAGGAAAAGCATATCATGAAGAACTGATTGCAGCTGTAAATGACAAAATTGCTAGCTATCCCAGCGAACGGGTTATCTATATTCTCAATCGTTTTTTCTGGGAGAGAAAAAATAGAAAGAAGAAATTTGCGGCCGGCTTGCTGCTTGTATCTTCTCGTATCTTTGAGAAGCGTCGGGCTTCTTGCTTTACTAATCTAGATTTAAAAGATTTTTTAGAGGGAAATGGTACTAAAAGCATAGAGTTTATAGGGGTAGATGGCAATGGCTGTGTTAAGGCTTCCGTTTTGGCAGCTGTCAAAGAGAACTATCAGGTTTCTGTCGATTTGTCTGCTGTCGGAGTTGTTAACCAGAAGAAATTTCAACAAACATTGCATAAGTGGCACTCTGCCAGAGTAACCGTAGAAGGAGAATTATCATAGCTAAGAAAAAATCAACTTTTGTTTGTCGAGAATGTGGCTACAATTCACCCAAATATCTAGGGCGTTGCCCCAACTGTTCTTCTTGGTCCTCTTTTGAGGAAGAGGTTGAAGTGCAGGAGGTGAAAAATGCCCGTGTCAGTTTGACGGGTGAAAAGTCTAAACCAACTAAATTAAAAGAAGTCTCTTCAATTAATTATGCCCGCATAAAGACTGACATGGATGAGTTTAACCGTGTTTTAGGTGGCGGTGTGGTTCCAGGTAGCCTGGTTCTTATTGGAGGGGACCCAGGGATAGGGAAATCGACCCTTCTCTTACAAGTGTCAACACAGCTGGCTAACAAGGGAACTGTCCTCTATGTATCTGGGGAAGAATCTGCCGAGCAAATCAAATTACGGAGCGAACGATTAGGTGATATTGATAATGAATTTTATCTGTATGCTGAGACCAATATGCAAGCCGTTCGTAGCCAAGTAGAGGCCATAAAACCCGATTTCCTCATTATCGACTCTATTCAGACCATCATGAGTCCAGAAATTTCTGGCGTTCAAGGTTCTGTATCTCAGGTTCGTGAAGTCACTGCTGAACTTATGCAGATTGCCAAAACCAATAACATTGCCACATTTATCGTCGGTCATGTGACCAAGGAGGGACAGCTGGCTGGACCACGTATGTTGGAACACATGGTGGATACTGTGCTCTATTTTGAGGGGGAACGTCATCATACCTTCCGTATTTTACGAGCAGTCAAAAACCGTTTTGGCTCAACCAATGAGATTGGGATTTTTGAGATGCAGTCTGGTGGTCTGGTAGAGGTGCTAAATCCTAGCCAAGTTTTCTTAGAGGAACGCCTAGACGGAGCCACAGGTTCTGCCATTGTTGTGACAATGGAAGGTAGCCGACCTATCTTAGCTGAGGTTCAAGCCTTGGTGACACCGACCGTCTTTGGTAATGCCAAACGGACAACGACGGGACTAGACTTTAACCGTGTCAGCCTTATCATGGCTGTTTTAGAGAAACGCTGCGGACTTCTTCTTCAGAATCAAGATGCCTACCTCAAATCAGCCGGTGGTGTCAAATTGGACGAGCCAGCTATTGACCTTGCTGTTGCCGTTGCTATCGCTTCTAGTTACAAGGAGCTTCCAACCAATCCCCAAGAAGCCTTTATAGGAGAAATTGGCTTGACTGGAGAGATTCGCCGTGTGACTCGGATTGAGCAACGCATCAATGAAGCTGCTAAACTAGGTTTTACTAAGATTTATGCTCCTAAAAATTCCCTTCATGGCATGACAATTCCAGAAGGTATCCAGGTTGTTGGGGTCACAACGGTAGGAGAAGTGCTCAAAAAAGTCTTCTCTTAAAAAATCTTGCCCCAAGCGATATGTTGTAAGCGTTTGCAAAAACACCTGTTCGATGCTATACTTTTCTTAAGAATAGGGAGGTATTTATGATGCAATTTTTCACAGACAGCAATATGCAATTCCCACTGGTAGAGTTAACTCTTAATCAAGGTGAAACGGTTTTTATCCAACGTGGCAGTATGGTATATCACACACCTAATGTAACCCTGAGTACTAGATTGAATGCTAGTGGCTCAGGGTTGGGGCGCCTTGTGAAAGCAGTTGGGCGTTCAATGGTTTCGGGTGAAAGTAGCTTTATTACTCAGGTTGTTGCTCAGTCCAATAATGGTTATTTGGCTTTGGCACCTGATTCCCCAGGTCAGGTGATTCCTTTGTATCTGGGTGAAAAGCAGTACCGACTTAATGATGGTGCCTTTCTAGCACTTGATGGTACGGCCTACTATACAATGGAGTACCAGTCTGTTGGTAAGGCTCTTTTTGGTGGTCAAGGTGGCTTCTTTGTGATGACGACACAAGGTCAAGGGGCCCTTTTGGCCAATGCTTACGGCTCCATCAAAAAAATTGAGCTAAACAATCAAGAAGTGACTATTGACAATGCCCATGTTGTTGCTTGGAGTCAGTCTCTGGATTACAATATTCATTTGGAAAATGGTTTCTGGCAGTCAATTGGAACAGGAGAAGGGGTTGTTAATACCTTTAGAGGGACAGGCGAGATTTATGTTCAGAGTCTCAATCTTCAGACCTTTGCAGGCCTTCTTAATCGCTACTTACCAAAACGATCATAATAGTAATGACGAGAGTATCCCGACCTTTGTGATACTCTTGTTTTTCTTTTTCAGCAATTCATTTAACTGACAAGGTTTTTAAAAGGTGGTAAGATATAACCTAGATAATTTAATGTTTATCCTAATTTGTCCACTAGAAAGTGAGTTACTATGTCTTATTTTGAAAACTTTCTCAATGCCAATAATGCCTATGTCGATTTGCATGGGACAGCCCATCTTCCCTTGAAACCAAAGACAAAGGTTGCTATTGTGACCTGTATGGATTCTCGCCTTCACGTTGCTCAAGCCTTGGGCTTAGCTCTTGGTGATGCCCATATTCTACGTAATGCAGGTGGGCGTGTGACAGAAGACATGATTCGTTCTTTAGTTATTTCTGAACAACAGATGGGAACACGTGAAATCGTAGTGCTTCACCATACAGATTGCGGTGCTCAGACCTTTAAGAACGATGAATTTACAGCTTATCTCAATAAAGAGTTAGGTGTTGATGTGTCTGATAAAGACTTTCTTCCATTCACTGATGTTGAAGAGAGTGTTCGTGAAGATATGGCTATTTTGCGTCAGTCACCACTTATTCCTGATGACGTCATTATTTCCGGTGCGGTTTATGATGTCGATACTGGGCGAATGACCCAAGTAAATCCTTAATACTGAATAGTTAAGCAGGCACAAATGCCTGCTTTTTATGATTCAACGCAAAAAAACTCAGCACACTAAAATGTACTGAGTCTGTCTCATTGTCTAAGTGACGATAAAAATAAGAATGACAGTCCCTAAATAGAAGAGACTAGTGATGAAGAAACTGATGCGCCAGAATAATTTAAAGAACCGTTTAAACTTAAATGATTGTGTCTTTCTTAACATCTGAATTGTGATAATGATAGCTGCCAAGGATAACAAAATCGTGATGTATGGCAGAAAACTATGGGTAAAGAACCGTGCTGATACGGCAACTACTTCAATAAAGTATAGCGGAAAGGTTAAATCAGCAAAATTAAGCCCAAGGTATTTTAGACTGAAGAAGCGATGGATAATAAAAGCAAAGATAGGTGTTAAAATCAAAAATGCTATGGCAAAGAATTTATATAGAATCATAAATCTATTTTACCTCGAAAAGGACTTTATGTAAATTTTTTCCTAAACTTAATAAGAATTTCTTGCATCTAAAAGGAATTTCTGTATAATAGATAAGGTATGTAAAAACATACTTGTGGGAGGTAACAAAACTTACTTACCGCCAAAACCACAATAGGAGGAAATTACAAAATGGCTAAAAAAGTCGAAAACATCGTAAAACTTCAGATTCCTGCTGGTAAAGCGACTCCAGCTCCACCAGTTGGACCAGCCCTTGGTCAAGCCGGAATCAACATCATGGGATTCACTAAAGAGTTTAACGCTCGTACAGCTGACCAAGCTGGTATGATCATCCCAGTTGTTATCTCTGTGTATGAAGATAAATCATTTGATTTCATCACTAAAACACCACCAGCTGCTGTTCTTTTGAAAAAAGCTGCAGGTGTTGAAAAAGGTTCAGGTACTCCAAACTCAGTTAAAGTTGCTTCAGTAACTCGTGCACAAGTGCAAGAAATTGCTGAAACTAAAATGCCTGACTTGAACGCTGCAAACATCGAATCAGCTATGCGTATGATCGAAGGTACTGCACGTTCAATGGGATTCACTGTTACTGACTAATTCAGTTAACAAGAAAACCACAGACGTCGTCTCACTTCGCT
Source organism: uncultured Streptococcus sp. (assembly GCA_934229725.1). Classification (GTDB taxonomy): domain Bacteria; phylum Bacillota; class Bacilli; order Lactobacillales; family Streptococcaceae; genus Streptococcus. The sequence continues at coordinate 20,146 of CAKQDX010000022.1, read as the reverse complement.
GAGTGACGTGGAAGATGAAAGTCGTTATGACCACATTACACAAGGAGAAATAATTAAATGGCTAAAAAAAGCAAACAAATGCGTGCTGCTCTTGAGAAAATCGACAGCACAAAAGCTTACAGCGTAGAAGAAGCTGTAGCTCTTGCACAAGAAACTAACTTCGCAAAATTCGATGCTACTGTTGAAGTATCATACAACCTTAACATCGACGTTAAAAAAGCTGACCAACAAATCCGTGGCGCAATGGTATTGCCAAACGGTACTGGTAAAACTCAACGTGTTCTTGTATTTGCTCGTGGTGCTAAAGCTGAAGAAGCTAAAGCAGCAGGTGCTGACTTCGTTGGTGAAGATGAACTCGTTGCTAAAATCAACGGTGGATGGCTTGACTTTGACGTTGTTGTTGCAACACCAGATATGATGGCAATCGTTGGTCGTCTTGGACGTGTCCTTGGACCACGTAACTTGATGCCAAACCCTAAGACTGGTACAGTAACTATGGACGTTGCTAAAGCAGTTGAAGAGTCTAAAGGTGGTAAAATCACTTACCGTGCTGATAAAGCAGGTAACGTACAAGCTATTATCGGTAAAGTTTCATTTGAAGCTGAAAAATTGGTTGAAAACTTTAAAGCATTTAACGATGCTATCCAAAAAGCTAAACCAGCTACAGCGAAAGGTGCTTACATTACAAACCTTTCAATCACTACTACACAAGGTGCTGGTATCAAAGTTGATCCAAACTCATTGTAAGAGTAGTAAGGAGCCTATCTTAGGATAGGTTTTTTTGTTGCCTTAAATGATATGTATGAACAGAAAATAAAAAATATTCAGAAAGTAGTTTTAATTTTCCGAACTTATGGTATAATTTAAGCGTATACACATCATTATTGAATGTTTAAACTTCTGACATTGCAAATTTAAGGAGACGATGCATGAAAAAAAGTAAGGTATTTTTGCTGGCGGCCGTAGGTCTGCTATCTGTGGGTGTTTTGGCAGCTTGTTCGTCATCAAGTAAGACATCTGGGAAGACTTATAATTATGTTTATGGTGGTGATCCTGCAACCCTAGATTATGTTTCTACAAATAAGAAAAATATGACAACAGCTGTTAGTAATGGTGTTGATGGCTTGTTTGAGAATGATCAATATGGGAACCTTAAACCATCTGTAGCTGAAAGTTGGTCTGTTTCCCAGGATGGTTTGACTTATACCTATAAGATTCGTAAAGGTGTTAAATGGTACACTTCAGATGGTGAAGAATACGCTGATGTGACAGCCAAGGACTTTGTGACTGGGCTTAAACATGCTGCTGATACAAAATCTGAGGCTATTTACTTGTTGCAAAACTCTGTTAAAGGCTTGAATGACTATGTTTCAGGAGATAATAAAAACTTTGCAGATGTAGGGATTAAGGCTATTGATGATCATACCCTACAATATACTCTTAGTGAACCAGAGCCTTATTGGAATTCCAAGTTGACTTATTCAGTGACTTGGCCTGTTAACGCAGATTTTTTGAAATCTAAAGGGAAAGACTTTGGTAAATCAACAGATCCAACTTCTATTCTTTATAATGGACCATTCCTTCTTAAGTCTTTGACAACTAAATCCTCAATTGAGTTTATTAAGAACGAAAATTATTGGGATAAGGACAATGTTCACTTTGATAATGTTAAGTTAACTTACGATGATGGGACAGACCAAGAATCTTTGGAACGTAATTTCACGGATGGTGTCTATAACCTAGCACGTCTATTCCCAACAAGTTCTAATTATTCTAAAGTTGCCAAACAGTATAAAGATGACATCTACTACACACAACCTGGTGCAGCTGTAGAAGGTGTTGGTATTAACATTGATCGTCAAACTTATGGTCATACTTCTAAAGAAAATGATCAACAAAAGTCATCAACGAAAGCAGCTCTTCTTAACAAAGACTTCCGTCAATCGTTGAGTTTTGCCATTAATCGTACGAATTACGCAGCCCAATTGAATGGTAAAGAGGCAGGAAAGACAGCTGTCCGTAATATCTTTGTCAAACCTGATTTTGTACAGGCAGATGGCAAGAACTTTGGAGCTATGGTGATGGAACAACTTCCAGCCTTTGGTGATGAGTGGGCAGGCGTGAATCTTGCCGATAGTCAAGACGGACTTTACAACCCAGAAAAGGCTAAAGCTGAGTTTGCTAAAGCTAAAACAGCTCTTCAAGCAGAAGGAGTACAGTTCCCTATTCATTTGGATGTTCCTGTTAATCAGACAAATAAGATTTATGTGAATCAAGTACAATCGCTTAAAGAATCTGTTGAATCTGCTCTAGGAAAAGATAATGTTGTACTCGATCTCCACCAAATGTCATCTGATGATTTCTACAATATCACTTATTCTGCGGCAAATGCAGCAGCAGAAGATTGGGATTTATCAGTTGGTGTTGCCTGGGAACCAGACTATCTAGATCCATCTACTTACCTTGATGTCTTGAAGACTACTAATAGCGAGAATACGAAGTCCTTTATGGGATATGATAATCCTAATAGCCCAGCAGCTGAAAAAGTAGGTCTTAAAGAATACGATCAGCTCGTTGACGATGCTTCTAAAGAAACAACCAATTTAACAGCTCGTTATGAAAAATATGCCAAAGCTCAAGCATGGTTGACAGATAGTTCGCTTTATATCCCAACAACTACTTATAATGGGGCTGCAGCTGTGATTTCACGTATCAAACCATTCTCTGGAGCTTATGCTCAAGCAGGTGATAAAGGTTCGACTTACTACTTCAAGTATCTCCAATCTCAAGATAATATTGTTACTAAGAAACAGTATGATTCGGCCTACAAAGATTGGTTGAAAGAAAAAGCAAAATCTAACGACAAGGCTCAGAAAGATTTTGAAAAACACATTAAGTAATCTATACAAAACGACTTCCTATAGGTGGTCGTTTTTTTGATAAAATTTCTCGAACCATCTATAGATTGTGATATAATAAAAAGGATTGGTACTCGCTTATAAACCTTTATTGTGAAGGTAAAAAAGGTTGGGTTCCCTGCTGATACTTGAAATCTTAGAGTCGCCTCTTGAGGGAGATTCTAATCTAATGAAGTATCCAAAGACTGAAGAATGAAACATAAAAAGGAGACTTATCTTGGCTAAAGATATTCGCGTTCGTTACGCACCAAGTCCAACAGGACTTTTACACATTGGTAATGCTCGTACAGCATTGTTTAATTACCTCTATGCACGTCATTATGGTGGTACTTTCATTATCCGTATTGAAGATACTGACCGTAAACGTCACGTTGAAGATGGTGAACGTTCTCAGCTTGATAACTTGCGTTGGTTGGGAATTGACTGGGATGAAAGTCCAGAGACACATGAAAATTACCGTCAATCAGAGCGTTTGCCCCTTTATCAAAAATATATTGATCAACTCTTGGCAGAAGGCAAGGCTTACAAGTCATATGTGACTGAAGAAGAATTGGCAGCAGAGCGTGAACGTCAAGAAGCTGCTGGTGAAACACCTCGTTATATCAATGAATTTCTTGGTATGACTGAAGAAGAAAAAGCTGCCTACATTGCCGAACGTGAAGCGGCAGGTATTGTTCCAACAGTTCGTTTGGCTGTTAATGAGTCAGGAATTTATAAATGGCATGATATCGTTAAGGGAGATATCGAATTTGAAGGTGGTAATATTGGTGGTGATTGGGTTATCCAGAAGAAAGATGGTTACCCAACTTACAACTTTGCGGTAGTTATTGATGACCACGATATGCAAATTTCACACGTTATCCGTGGAGATGACCACATTGCCAATACACCAAAACAACTCATGGTTTATGAAGCACTTGGATGGGAAGCACCAGAATTTGGTCACATGACCTTGATTATCAACTCTGAAACTGGTAAGAAGTTGTCTAAACGCGATACGAACACCCTTCAATTTATCGAGGATTATCGTAAAAAAGGCTACCTTCCAGAAGCAGTCTTTAACTTCATTGCTCTTCTTGGTTGGAATCCTGGTGGAGAAGACGAAATCTTCTCTCGTGAAGAGTTGATTAAACTCTTTGATGAAAACCGTCTCAGTAAGTCTCCAGCGGCCTTTGACCAAAAGAAATTGGATTGGATGAGTAATGACTACATCAAGAATGCGGATTTCGATAAGGTCTTTGCTCTTTGCAAACCTTTCTTGGAAGAAGCTGGTCGTTTGACAGACAAAGCTGAAAAATTAGTGGAGCTCTACAAACCACAAATGACAGCTGCAGAAGAAATTGTTCCTCTTACGGATCTCTTCTTTGAAGATTTCCCAGAATTAACAGAAGCTGAAAAAGAATTTATGGCTGGTGAAACAGTTCCAACAGTGCTTAAAGCCTTTAAAGCGAAACTTGAAGCAATGTCAGATGATGAATTTGTCACTGAGAATATTTTCCCACAAATTAAGGCTGTTCAAAAAGAAACAGGAATTAAAGGGAAGAACCTCTTCATGCCAATTCGTATCGCTGTTTCAGGAGAAATGCACGGTCCAGAATTGCCAGATACTATTTTCTTGCTTGGCCGTGAAAAATCAATTAAACATATTAATCAAGTTCTTGAGACGCTATAAAAACGAACCCAACATCTGTTGGGTTTTATAATGTGGATAAACCGAGCCATTTGAGGAGTCGCTTACTAGATTATATATCTAGTTGGCATTAGAGTTTTCTGGAAGAGATGACGTTTTAATGTAATGACGATATATAATAATCTATTTATCATTTTCAAAAACGTAAATTAGTTTTATAATAGATAAATAAGAAAATAAGAAGGGAGTGAACGTTATGAGAAGGTTTAATTGGTATTTTTACTATGTTATTGGTATGTATCCATAAAAAATCAAAAAGTCGGTTAAAGAGCTTTAGTTTTTCTAAGCTCTTTTTAATGTGCACTTGGGCTGCCCAGTTGGTGAAAGGGTCTAAGAGGTTGAGAAACTTTTGAAAGCTCTTAACTTGGAAAAAGCGTTTTATATTTTTAGTTTTTTCTAATAGGAGTAACGCTAAATTATATATTTATGTTACAATAAAGTAGGTTGATTTTTGAAAGGAAAGGGGGAGCATAGAGATGATTGTTCTGTTTACAGTTCTACGTCTATTGGCTATTTTAATTGTTAGCCATGACATGTCGGGCCTGCTCAAAACGTGGAAGAGTAAAGTCTATTTTATCATTGGTAGTCTATTGCTCTCTCTATTTGTAGGAGGCATCACAGGCTCACTTTTAGCACTCTTATTTTGTCATCTATTCTTAAATAAAACATCAAGTCGTGAAAAGAATTCGTTTCTTTTCACCTTTTTGCCGTGGGTTTTTGTTGAGGTAACTTCTAAATTACTTCAACTTTACTTCTTCCCATGGATTTTTCAAATTAATTATTTACAAGTCAAAGATACCCCAGTCCTTATTGCTCTATCTTATCTTTTGGTGTATCCAATCTTCCATTTGATTGTTAAGGTCTTCTTTATTGACTTCAGTGCTCTTGATATCATGGGGAATAACCACACTTACCAAGTTAGGCAGCGTCTGTTAGTTGGGGTGACTTTAGCATATATTATCTTATCTCTAGTTATTTTCTATGCGAGTAATGTCTTTCCTTATACGGGACTCTTTATTTATTTAGCAGGTAGCATTACAGTTGTTTATTCAATTCTCTTTATTTTACTATTTGCTCAGCTCAATATTTATTCTAAGAGGAGAGTAAAGGACCAATTGGCTGAAGAGATGATTAGGCACGAAGAAAGCTTAGAAGAATATAGCCACCGTTTAGAAAAGCTCTATAATGATATTTCTCAGGTTAAGAAGGATTATTTGGAAGGGCTTAAGAATATGGAAGACAGTATTCAACGCCGAGATTTACCTGCTTTGAAGCAAGAATATGCGGAGCTTCTAGAAAAATCTGGGAATAGTTTAACGTTGTCCAATTATGAATTGTCACGTTTAATCAATTTGGAAATCACCTCTCTCAAGAGTCTTTTCTCTGCAAAAGTACTTGAGGCCGAGAACTTAGGAATAAAGGTCAATTTAGAGTTACCAGATGTCATATCATCTACTCAAATTGAGGCTCTAGATTTGGTAGTGATTTCTTCTGTGTTCTTGAATAATGCTATAGAAGCTACAGTGAAATCTGAAGATCCAACGTTAACGATATCTTTCTTTAAAAATCAGGACTACCTTACCTTAGTTATTGACAATACGACGAGGGAGGAACGTATTCCTGTGTCCAGAATATTTGATGAAGGAGTTTCTAGTAAAGGTGAAGGTCGCGGTCTTGGTCTGTCTAAAGTAGCAGATATACTTAATCGCTATCCAAAAGTAAATCTTGAAACTCGGAGTTGTGATTATCATTTCACACAAGTTCTGTCTTTCCGAGACAACTGATAGGACAGAGTGAATTTTTAAGGATAAGATACGGGGAAATAGAAAGGGGAAATAGCATATGCAACTCGCGATTGATGGCCTTATTGCTTTGGTTGTTGTCGTTTCGCATCTAGTGATTTCAGCTAGACTAGCTTATCTAGATGTTTTTAATTATCGTTATATTCCTTATGTAGTAGTGGTAGCTGTTGTTAAGTGGCTATCAAAAATATTATGGCAAATTGATATTCCAGATGCCATTTATCTCCTAGTTTTTATTTTTCTTGAAAAGCCTCAAGCGTCAAGAGAAGAAAAGTATTTTTGTGCGTTCTTTGCTCCTGTATTCTGGACTTTAGTTACTAGCTTCTTCAGTTTTTACCTTTTTCGTGTTTTCTTTAATAAGCCAATCGACTTAGTTCCAAATAACTTAGGAATTTTAGCTGTGGATAGTGTAGTTCTTCCATTCTTTCTTGGATTGCAAAAAATGTTTGGTTTAGACCGCTTTTTTGAGAAACCCTTTGAAGGGTTGCAAGACAAGTACAAGAGTATGCTTTTGCAAGTAGATATGATTTTAATTATCAGTTATCTTCTTATTCTTTTTAAGCAAGAGATATTCTCGTTACTTTTGAGTCAAACCTATCTTCCAGGCTATCCTCAGATTTATATTTGGGTAGGGTTCCTTATACATATGTATATTTTAATTCGTTTTGTTTCCTATAGTAAAGATGTCCGTGATAGCGAAATTCTTCGAGAACAAGAGGAGCATTTAAGGAGTTTGGAAGACTACAATCAAAAAATAGAGGCTGCATATAAAAGTGTGCGTTCTTTTAAACATGATTATGAGAATGTCTTAATTAGTATGCAGACTAGTATTGATAGTGGAGATTTTAATTTGATTGAACAAACCTATCAGGACATTCTGAAAAAGGCAGGACAAGAACTCATTGAAGAAGATGACAAAAATGCCTCTTGATCATAAACAGGAAATATTATCATGAACTTACAGCTTTGGACTATGGTAACTCTTGAAAATAGTCTTATTCAGATCATTAGTTTTCATATTACCTGGTTTATTTATAAAAAATTAACAGGGAGCTCACTAGCTTATTGGAAAGTACTTCTCCTAAGTCTTTTAGGGATAGTGGTATCACTTGGTAAGGGTGATGGCTTCTATTATCAAGTGATTATCTTTCTAGGGTTGGCTCTGAAGGAACGTCGCAAACACCGCCTGACATTATGGGCAAGTCTTTTTTTTGGAGCCTTCTCAGTCATTTTTACAGATTTATTTGCAACCTTTACACCCTTCTATGTTTTCAATAATCTGTTTGTAAATATGACTTTGGGTGAAATCCAAGAAAACTTCTTACTGGAATTGCTATCTTATGTGATGATTTATCCCTTCTTCCTCTATATCAATTATCTTTCAAGTTCAGATATTGATAAGGTCAAGGAATTAATTTATTCACGTGGTCGAGAACGTTTATTGATAGCAGTTGATTTGACCTTTGCAGTGTATATTTTTTGCAGTACTTTCCTGATGTCAACTGGTGGTAATGTTGGAAAACCTATTTTCTTTGCTATGGCGGTCTATCTCTTAATGGTGACAACGCTAAACCGCTATTCACATAAATTTGTTAGGGAGCGTAGCCAGGAAGCTGTTGATACTTATGTTTACAACTTAAAAGTCTATAATCAACACATTGAGGCTCTTTTTACAAAAGTAAAACCTACTCAACAAGATTTTGAGAACCTTCTGATAGCTCTTGAGACACCTCTTGCGAAGAATCAGCTATCAGAAGTTTTAGCAGTATATCATGAACATTTGAATCATCTTAGATTGGATGACTTGGATTTAAATGATAAATTAGCTCCTCTGTTTGAAATTCCTTATCCAGAATTAAGGAGTTGGATTGTTAACCAAATCATTCCTTTGGAGCAAAAGGGAATTATGGTTCGGTTAGATGTTAACGTTGTTGATTATCCTAAACATTTAAATATTGCGGTGCTTATTACTGTCCTGGAACGCTGTATTAACCTGGCTGAAAAGCTTTGTGTGGAGGAGTCAGAGACAGATATTGGTTTCCTTATCCAACAGAATGAGGACGGTAATCTCTGCTTTGTTATTGAAAATACCAACCAGGAAGCTACCCCAGAACTTGATGGTCGATTAGCGATTAGTCGTGATTTAGCGCAGTTTTGCTGGTCAAATGGTATTGGTTTAACTAACAAAAAAGAATTATTTAAAACCTATCAAATTGTTACGGTAGGACTATAAAGATAGAAAGGAAGGCAGTAGCTATGCTAGGTAACATCGTATTCCAAATTTTGATGTTTGTCATTATTTGGGATATCTATCTACGTATTGGTGGTCAAAACACTAATCTCAAAAATCGTGTGCTCTATTTGTTATTCGATGTTGCCTTATGTATTTGGGGACAACTTATTGGACGCTATTTAGGTGTAGTGCCTCCTTTGGTCTCCATTGTGACTTTGACGTTTAGTTACCAACTGAATAAGAAGGTTACTTCTGTAGAGCGATTCTTTTTAGGTTTCTATCCAGTGGTACTAGTCGATTTAGCAAGGCGTTTCTTGGCTACTTTCTTTTTTCCACCGATAATTGGCGTAGCGGCATCAACTTTGAATAATAATATTTGGTGGTCTATGGTACCACTTTCCTTTGTCATGTTGACAGTCAGAATTGTAGACTTCATTTTACGTCTTGATTTCACAGATATCTTGAAGGTAGCTACCCAACAAGAGAAGAAAAATCGTCTAGGATTGGTTAACATGCTTCTTTTGATTTATTATTTGGTTATCTTTTTGGTATCAACATTTGACTCTTATTTTCCAGAGTTACACCTTGAAAGTAACTTGCGGCTACCGCTGGTAATGGGTTATCTTTACCTTCTTCTTTTCGTTTTGGGAGCTGTTAACCAGTTTGCTAAGGAAAAGATTGAGCAAGATTTAACCATGAAGCAAGCTAACTATCTTGATGATTTAAAGCGAGAAAATGCTAGGGTAGAAGGCTTATATAGGGATTTGATGTTTGTTCGTTCAAACTATAATTACCTTCTAAATAACCTGCGAGATATTGAAAGAACTGGAGATATTCGCTCCTACAAAAAAGATTTAGTTGACTTGTATGTGAATCGAGATCAGTATAGCTTCTCAACTCAGGTCACAGATTTGGAAAATATCCAAAATCCAAGTATTCATAGCTTGCTTTCATCAAAGTATCATGAAGCCCAAATGTATAGAATTAACATTCATGCAGAAATTCCTGATCCAGTCAGTCACAGCTATCTAACAGACTTGGATTTAGCCGTTATTTTGGGTCACCTCATGGACAATGCTATTGACGGTGCTCGTAAGGTTAATGATGGCTTTATTAGCTTAGCTTATTTTGATGAGGAAGACTGCCAGAGCTTTATTATTGAAAATGCGATATCGGATGAACAAGCTCCTCTTTCAATGATGACTTCTCAAAATCTTAACAGTGGTGGTATAGGTGTGAATGCTGTTCAAGATATTTTGGAGCGTTATCCCAACACATCCCTGTCTGTCCGTAGTCAAAATCATAAAATGATGCAAATACTAGAAATGAGACCCTAATATGAATATATATATTTTAGAAGATGATTTAATGCAACAAACACGCATTAGTGATATCATCAGAGAATTGGTTTCAGAGGGCACGTTCTCAGTACGGAAACTAGAAGTTTTTTCGAAACCACATAAATTATTAGCCAGTATTAACGAGAAAGGTAATCATCAGGTCTTTCTTTTAGATATTGATATTGATGGTGAGCGAAAGAAGGGGCTTGAGGTCGCTTCAGAAATTCGTCAACAAGATGCTAATGCGGTTATTATATTTGTAACGACTCACTCGGAATTTGCTCCGATTAGTTTTAAATACAAGGTTTCCGCACTAGATTTTATTGATAAGACGGTTTCTAATGCGGAGTTCAAGCAGCAATTGAAACAAACGCTAACTTTTGTGAATCAAAAAGTTGGAGAGTTGGATGATGGTGACATTTTTGTATTTGAAACAGCTCAGTCTCGGATTCAGGTTCCTATGAGAGATATTTATTATTTTGCAACCGCTGTGACGCCTCATAAGGTGATGTTAATTACTAAAACAGAACGCTTAGAGTTTTATGCTAACCTTGGAGATATCACTTCTGCGAATAAAAAGCTCTTTTCGTGTCACCGTTCCTTTTTAGTTAATTTGGATAATATTGCTCGTATTGATAAGACTCAATTGATGATTTATTTTGAAAATGGTGATTCCTGCCCAGTTTCTCGCCTAAAAATGAAAGCTTTACTGAAGAAATGGTCAGAGGTTAAGGACTATTAAAGCTGTCTTTTAGTCTTGAAATTGATAGCAATTATTTTTGATAGTTAGTTGCTATATATGTATCCATTTTGCTAAAAATACTAAATAGATGTCTTTTAGTGAGTTATTTTTGTAAATTTTTAAAAATAAGTCTAAAAAAATACAGTTCAGGATGAAAAAACGACATTCTATGAAATCGTATAGACAATTAAATTGAAAAGAGTTATTATATAATCAAGATATGTGATTCGGAAATGAGACATCGTCAATCTTATTGAAATCTACATACACTTTATGAAAATAAATAATGTACTTTTATATAACTTTTTCCTAATCCCCATTTTTTATTGGCCGCTCGTCCAATTACATATCTTTTTTATAGACATTAAAAAGCTTGAGAAATCAAGCTATTTTTTTGTTTTTAAAGGAGTTATTGCAGATTAGGATAAAAAATAACATTCTATGAGTGAAATCCGACATTTTAGGAAATAGCGATATGCATTCTAGGATTGCATGCTATAATGTAATCAAGGTTAGAGAGCAAGAAGAATGTATGGTTTAAGTTAGTCCCTTAAACATAATAATTTCCCTCATTCATTCTATCTAAAATTGCTGTTGTGTTCTCTACCGATGATGCTGTTGTTCGAAAGGTCTGTACTTTGTACAGGCCTTTCGGCATTTTAAAAAATAATAGTTAAGAACACTTTTGGATCTAGCTAGCTAGTATTTGAGAGTGTTTTTTTTATTTTTTAAGAAGTAATTGTGTATAAATGAATAAAACTTGATAAATACACAATTTTTAGGCTTAAAGTATAAAAATAAGCAAAAAAATAAAAATAAATATAAAAAATAACAAATTACGGTTGACAAATGAATAAATATGCAATATAATGAATCTCGTAAGGTTGATAGAGATAGAAACCACAAGAAAATATAAGAAAAGAGAAATATTATGTCAAAAGAGAAAGTTATTCTTGCTTATTCCGGAGGTCTTGATACCTCAGTCGCTATTACTTGGCTAAAAAAAGATTACGATGTTGTTGCTGTTTGTATGGATGTTGGTGAAGGTAAGGATCTTGAATTTATCCATGATAAAGCTCTTACAGTTGGAGCTATAGAATCTTACGTCCTAGATGTTAAAGATGAATTTGCAGAAGATTACGTACTTCCAGCCCTTCAAGCGCATGCTTATTACGAGCAAAAATATCCTTTGGTTTCAGCGCTCAGTCGTCCAATTATTTCTAAAAAATTAGTTGAAATTGCTCATAAGACTGGTGCTACAACCATTGCTCATGGTTGTACTGGTAAAGGTAATGACCAAGTTCGTTTTGAAGTTGCCATTGCAGCTCTTGATCCAAGCCTTAAAGTAGTAGCGCCAGTACGTGATTGGAAATGGTCTCGTGAGGAAGAGATTGAATATGCTAAGGCTAATGGTGTTCCAGTTCCTGCAAATCTAGATAATCCTTATTCAGTGGACCAAAACCTTTGGGGACGTGCTAATGAATGTGGTGTTCTTGAAAATCCTTGGAATCAAGCTCCAGAAGAAGCCTTTGGGATTACAAACTCACCAGAGTCTGCCCCAGACGAAGCTGAATTTGTTGATGTAACCTTTAAGGAAGGTAAACCAGTTGCCCTTAATGGTAAAGAAATGAAATTGGCGGACCTTATCCAAGAAATGAATGTTATCGCTGGTAAGCATGGTGTTGGACGTATTGACCATGTTGAGAACCGTCTTGTTGGTATCAAGTCACGTGAAATTTACGAGTGTCCAGGTGCCATTGCTCTCTTGACTGCTCATAAGGAAATTGAGGACTTGACTTTGGTACGTGAAGTTTCTCACTTCAAACCAATCCTTGAAAATGAATTGTCAAATCTTATCTATAATGCTTTGTGGTTTAGCCCAGCAACTCAAGCCATCATTGCTTACATCAAAGAAACACAAAAAGTAGTTAATGGTACTGCTAAAGTGAAACTTTACAAAGGTCATGCTCAGGTAGTTGCTCGTAAGTCAGATAATTCACTATATGATGAAAACTTGGCTACTTACACATCAGCTGATAGCTTTGATCAAGATGCTGCTATTGGATTTATCAAACTCTGGGGACTTCCAACACAGGTCAATTCTCAAGTTAATCATCCATTTGACAAATAATGAAAGGCTTCATAAGAAAAGTAGGTTGTTAGGAGGACAATTCTTCATATCAGATAAAAGTGGACAGAGATCCGCATCTGGTACTCTTTTCTTATAACTTATATTACTATCGTTAAGGCGTTCTGAGAGACGTCACGAGCCTAAATAAACTACGACAGAGATCGGGTTTTAGGAAAACAAGTGTCCAGAGAGACAACTTAAGCTAGACAAAAAATATCTAGCTTTTTTCATTTGAATTATTGTGGCCTGAGAGGTCATTACTTGTTATAAGCATTAAGAAAGGACGAGAGATTATCCTATCCTTTGGGAAAATCTTTAACATATAACTATGGCAGAAAATCATAAACTGTGGGGCGGTCGGTTCGAAGCTAGTCTTGAAAAATGGGTCGAAGAATTTGGTGCTTCAATTTCCTTTGACCAAAAAATGGCTGAGTTTGATCTTAGAGGTTCCATTGCTCACGTAACCATGCTGGGTGAGACAGGAATTATTACCAAAGAGGAGTCTTTGCAAATTAAACAAGGCTTGGAAGAGTTACTTAAGGAGTACAAGGCTGGTAAACTAGAGTTTGATGTTTCCAATGAAGATATTCATATGAATATGGAAAGTCTGTTGACAGCTAAGATTGGGCCCGTAGCAGGGAAACTTCATACGGCACGTTCTCGTAACGACCAAGTTGCGACGGATATGCACCTGTATCTTAAAGCCAAGCTCTTTGAAGTTATTGAGAAACTTCATAACTTACGAAATACTCTAGTGAATCTAGCGGATAAACATATCTATACGATTATGCCAGGCTATACTCACTTACAACATGCACAACCAATTTCTTTTGGTCATCACTTGATGGCTTATTACAACATGTTCACACGTGATGCTGAACGTTTTGAATTTAATATCAAACATACAGATGTATCACCTCTTGGTGCCGCAGCTTTGGCAGGTACAACTTTCCCTATTGATCGGAAGATGACATCTGATTTAATGGGATTTGCAAAACCATATAGTAATTCTCTAGATGCCGTTTCTGACCGTGATTTCATTTTAGAATTCTTGTCAAATTCAAGTATTCTCATGATGCATATGACACGTATTTGTGAAGAAATCATTAGCTGGTGTTCTAACGAATTCAAGTTTGTCACTCTTTCAGATACGTTCTCTACAGGTTCTTCCATTATGCCTCAAAAGAAAAATCCAGACATGGCAGAGCTTATCCGTGGGAAATCAGGTCGTGTTTACGGTAATCTAATTGGATTATTAACCGTGATGAAGTCACTACCTTTAGCCTATAATAAGGACCTGCAAGAGGATAAGGAAGGTATGTTTGATACAGTAGAAACAGTTACTGTAGCCATTGATATTCTCGCAGGTATGCTCAATACTATGACTGTTAACGATAAGCATATGGCAGAGTCAACAGAAAAAGACTTTTCAAATGCTACTGAGTTGGCTGATTATCTTGCGGCTAAAGGTCTTCCATTCCGTGAGGCGCATGAGATTGTAGGGAAACTTGTTCTTGAGTGTACTAAAGCTGGACACTATCTCCAAGATGTTCCTCTTGAACGTTATCAAGAAGTCTCAGATTTAATTGAAGAAGATATTTATGAAACACTCAAGTCTCATACCGCTGTTGAGCGTCGTCATTCTCTTGGCGGAACAGGTTTCGATCAAGTTAAATGGCAAATTAAAGAAGCTCAGCTAAATCTTAAAAAATAAGTCTCTAAGGCCCAAACTATAAGGTTTTGGGCTTTTTTGCTATTTATGGTATAATAGTACTAATTTTGAGTTTGGAGTCGCATTTTGAAAAAATCTTATCGTATTAAGAAAGAGAAAGACTTTAAAGCATTATTTGATGCAGGGCACAGTGTTGCCAATCGAAAATTTGTTGTTTACTGTCTGAATCGTGATTTACTCCATTATCGCGTAGGGTTGTCAGTTAGCAAGCGTCTTGGTAATGCAGTTACCCGGAATCGGGTAAAACGTCGTCTACGACATGCACTAATGGACATGTCATCTCAATTAGCACATCAAGATTTTGTCGTTATTGCTCGTAAAGGTGTTGAGGACTTGAGTTACCAAGAAATTTACAGCAATCTCGTTCATGTCTTAAAAATAGCAAAGTTATATAAGGACTAGAAAATTATCTTTCACCGCCATGGTACGATTCATCAAGACAAAATTTTGTTGATGCTATCATCCTAGTAGACGGAGATAAGACAATTCTTTGTCATGTAAAAGGAGTTTTTAGTGAAAAGAAAACTTAATTTATTCGTTTTAGGAGCAGGAGCTCTCTTGGTTTTATCAGCTTGTGGACGCAGTGATGTCACAAGCCAGTCTACAGGACTTTGGGAACGCTTCATTCTAATGTTTGGTAAGGCTGTTCAAGGACTTTCAATTGGCAGCTCTATTGGACTAGGGATTATTATTTTTACGATTTTGATTCGTGCGGTTATGATTCCATTGTATAATCGCCAAATTAAGTCAAGTCGTGAATTGCAAGAACTACAGCCAGAGTTACGACGATTGCAGGGTGAGTATCCAGGGAGTGAAAATCGTGAAGCTCTTGCTAATGCACAGCAAGAACTCTACAAAGAGCATGGTGTTAATCCCTATGCCAGCTTCGTTCCTCTCCTGATTCAGTTTCCTATTTTGATGGCTCTTTACGGTGCACTTACACGTGTACCTGAGTTACGAGAAGGGACCTTCCTCTGGGTAGACCTTGGTCAGAAAGACCCTTACTTTATTCTTCCGATTTTGGCAGCTGCATTCACCTTCCTTTCAACTTGGTTGACAAATAAAGCAGCTAAAGAACGTAGTTCGATGTTACTTGTTATGAATATCTTGCTTCCAGTCTTTATTTTCTGGTTTGGAACGCAGATTTCCTCAGGGGTAGCACTTTATTGGGCAGTCTCAAATGCCTTCCAAGTTGTTCAGATTTTGGTTTTCAATAATCCTTTTAAAATTATTGCTGAACGTAATCGTTTGGAAGCGGAAGAAAAAGAACGTAAAGCTAAGATTCGTCGTGCCAAGAAAAAGGCGCACAAACGTAAGTAAGGAGGCTTTTTATGGTTGTCTATTCTGGACGAACAGTTGAGCAAGCTATCGAAAAAGGTTTGAAAGTTCTTAAGTTACCTCGTATGAAGGTCCACATCAAGGTGATTTCTCGTGAGAAAAAAGGCTTTCTAGGATTTGGAAAGAAACCTGCTCGAGTTAGCATTGAACCAATAAATGAACAATCAGCGTATGAAGCAGACCAAGATAGTACCGTAAAAGATTTTGCCGATAATGTCAATTATCAAAATAAGGCTATCACAAGCCCGACAGAAAAAACCAATACTTTTAGTAAAGTGACAAGGCTTGCCGATCTTGTAGATAGCAAGGAAGCAGAAGAGGAAATTGAGGAGGAAGCAACCCCTGTAGAGATCCTTGATGAAAAGCCATCGGAGAAAAAACAGGAGCCATCTAAGGCAACAGTTATTCCTCTAGCTATTAAGCGCCAGTCATTAGAAGAAAGTGTATCAGATTCAGTGGTATCCTCTCTGGAATCTGGGCAGGAGTCGGTTACTCAAATTCAAGCTACAGAAACTTCAGAAGATGATTTCAGCTCTTTTGTGGCATCTGAGTTTAGTTCAGAAGAAACTTCTGAAAACAATTTAGAGGATGTTCAAGTGGCTGCAGACGACGTTTTATCTTATCTTGAAAAAATCATCTATGAAATGGATGTTGATGCTAGTTTAGAGGTCAGCCACAATCGTCGTAATATCATTATTCAGATTGAGACGGACCAACCTGGTCGTGTTATAGGTTACCACGGTAAAGTCCTTAAATCTTTGCAACTTTTGGCACAAAATTATTTGCATGACCATCATTCTAAACGATTTAGTGTTGTTCTTAATGTTCGAGACTATTTGGAGCAACGTACGGAGACTTTGATTGATTTAGCTGAAAAAACAGCAGCTAAAGTAAAAGAAACAGGTCGAGAGTATGTGATGGATCCGATGACGAATAGTGAACGAAAAATTATCCACAAGGCTATATCTCAAATTGAAGGTGTTGAAAGTCACTCAGAAGGTGACGATCCCAATCGATACGTGGTTGTAACAAAAGTATAATTAGAATAGTATGTATTACTGATAGAAGCTAGTCTGTTTTAAAGGCTAGCTTTTTTGACAAATTAAAGCATACAGTGTATACTTTAATTAAAAGTAGTCAGCGTCTACTTAATTGTAAATAGGAGTCGAAAATGAAACGTAATACTGCTGAATTGAAGGAGAAACTAATTGAAACTGGAATTGAGGAAATAAGGATAAAGGGGATTGACCAATTATCTATGCGTACAATTGCCCAAAAATGTGGCGTTACTCATGGAGCTCCCTATAAGCACTTTGACAATAAAGATACCTATATGAAAGTTGTTTTGGAGCACTTATCGGAGATCTTTTTGAAAATTATGACTCAGGGGATTGCATCTTCTCTCAACGCAAGAAATCAATTGGTATTAATGGGTTGTAACTTTGTAAGATTTGCTCAACAAGAAACGAATATTTTTGAGGCCTTGTTTATCAAGTTCCCCTTTAACTATATGGAATTTTCTCAAGGAAGTATTTCTGTCAATTCCCACTTACCAGGATTTGAATATTTTAAAAATACAGCTCTGGAATTAAAAAACAAGGAGAAACTTTCAGCTAGTGATGCAGAGGTTTTGATGCATTTTTGGAGTTTTATCACTGGTTTGGCTATGTTAGCAAGAAGTCCCATTGCTGATAATTTTACAGAGACTACTGTTCAAGAAACTGTAAGAACTATGCTTGATATTTATATTAAAGGAGCTAAGCAATGAAGATATTAATGATTTATGCACATCCAAACGACAAGAGCTACAATGCCTCCATACTAGAGACTGTTAAAGGAAATTTATCGCCTAAACATGAGTTAAGGATTTTAGATTTGTATAAAGAGCGGTTTGACCCTGTTTTACGTTTTGATGCCACACATAGGAGGAGAGACCTGACGAATGATGTAGCTGTGAAACACTATCGAGATTTGCTAGTTTGGGCGGATCAGTTAATCTTTATTTTTCCAACTTGGTGGAGTGGGATGCCAGCTATCTTAAAAGGATTTATTGAACGTGTATTTGTTGCTGGTTTTGCTTATGATAATACCCCACGTGGTTTGAAAGGTAGGCTTGCTGGCAAGACCTGGATTATCACTACGCACAATACACCGAAGTTTTTCCTTCCTTTTGCACAAGACTACTCCAAAGTTTTGAAATTTCAAATCCTAAAACCTTGTGGGTTTAAAGCAGTTAAAGTCACTCAGGTTACACGTGTTGAGTATATGTCAGACCATGAGCGAAAGGTGCAACTCCAAAAAATTGCAAAATTAGCTAAAAATCTTTAAGTGAATACACAGGATGGCATCATCGAGACTTTTAGCACTGTTAGAAATGACTAGGTCGCTCTTTTAAGTTCTAGTGTTTGTCTTTTGCGATATGATGAAATTATTGTCTAAAGTATTTCTTGACAAGAACACGCTATTGCTATAAAATAGTATGGTATGTTTAGTATCTGATCAAAAATAGCCGGCTAAACGAATACGAAAATCTATCAGGAGGTATTCAACGTGAAACGTACTTATCAACCAAGTAAAATCCGTCGTCAACGTAAACACGGATTCCGTCACCGTATGTCAACTAAAAACGGACGTCGTGTTCTTGCAGCTCGTCGTCGTAAAGGACGTAAAGTTCTTTCAGCTTAAGACATTATTGAAAGCAACAGTGCTCGAGACTGTTGCTTTTTGTTTACCTAAAGCTTAGATATTTTGGGTTTTAGAATAGCTGTTTTGAGAAATTGAAGCTGACAATTCCTATAAATTTTGGTAAACTAAAGCGGTTGTGGATAATGATCATTCACTAAAAAATACTTAGGACTGTTTTTCCTAACGTAAGGAGTATAAATGACTGATTTTCCTATTAAATATCGTCTTATAAAGAAAGAAAAACACACAGGAGCACGTCTAGGGGAAATTATCACCCCTCACGGAACCTTTCCAACGCCGATGTTTATGCCTGTAGGTACTCAGGCTACAGTAAAAACGCAATCCCCTGAAGAATTAAAACAGATGGGTTCAGGAATTATTTTAGCAAACACCTATCATTTATGGCTTAGACCTGGTGATGAGCTGGTTGCTAAAGCTGGTGGACTCCATAAATTTATGAATTGGGACCAAGCTATTCTTACAGATAGTGGTGGGTTCCAAGTTTATTCACTAGCAGAAAAACGGAACATTTCAGAAGAAGGGGTGACATTTAAAAATCACCTTAATGGGAGTAAGATGTTCCTATCCCCTGAGAAGGCCATCTCTATTCAAAATAATCTGGGCTCAGATATTATGATGAGCTTTGATGAATGTCCTCAATTTTACCAACCATACGATTATGTTAAAAAATCAATTGAACGTACAAGTCGTTGGGCGGAGCGTGGACTAAAGGCGCATCAACGTCCACATGATCAAGGGCTCTTTGGTATTGTACAAGGAGCTGGTTTCGAAGACCTTCGTAGACAATCCGCGCATGATTTGGTTTCCATGGATTTTCCAGGGTATTCTATTGGTGGCCTTGCAGTAGGAGAAACTCATGAAGAGATGAATGCAGTTCTAGACTTTACTGTACCTTTACTCCCTGAGAATAAACCACGTTATCTCATGGGAGTAGGTGCACCAGATAGTTTGATAGATGGTGTAATCCGTGGTGTTGATATGTATGATTGTGTTCTTCCTACAAGAATCGCTCGTAACGGAACTTGTATGACGAGTCAAGGACGTCTTGTAGTTAAAAATGCGGTATACGCAGAAGATTTTAGCCCTATAGATCCTGAGTGTGATTGTTATACATGTAAGAATTACACACGTGCTTATGTGAGACATTTGTTGAAAGCAGATGAGACATTTGGAATTCGCTTGACAAGTTATCACAATCTTTACTTTTTGGTGAATCTGATGGCGAAAGTACGTCAAGCTATTATTGATGACAATTTACTTGAGTTTCGTAAAGATTTCATTGAAAAATATGGTTATAATGCAAATAGTAGAAATTTTTAAGTTTACTATCTAACAGTGCAGCAATGTACTGTTTTCTTATTGTTTTAATAAAACTTAATAAGAAACCAGCTAAGAAAGGCAAAAACTGGAAGTTATTTTAAATACCCCTTAAAATAATAAAAAAGTTATTGACAAGGTAAGCAAGAGATGATAATATGAATAGGCTACATCGGAGGATGAAGCTGCGACACGAG
>CAKQDX010000021.1 GCA_934229725.1 uncultured Streptococcus sp. | reverse complement strand
TATTGGATTATGGGAGAATTAAGTGTGAATATAAAAAAAGACAAACATCAAAAACGATGTTTGTCTTCATTCTGAAAGACGCTCAAGGCGTCTTTTCATTATAGGTCTTCTAAAGCATCTTTTACTTTGTTAAAGAACCCTTTTTTCTGTGGGGCAATCTTTTCATCACCACTTGCTTTAGCAAAGGCGAGAAGAGCCTCTTTTTGGGCATCATTGAGCTTCGTAGGTGTCACAATCTTCACTGTAACGTGCTGGTCTCCTTGTGAGCCACCACGAAGACGCGGAGCACCCTTGCCTTTAAGACGGAACGTTTTACCTGTTTGAGTTCCGGCTGGAATAGTCATCTCAACATTTCCGTGAACAGTTGGTACTTCAACAGTGTCACCAAGAGCTGCTTGAACAAAGGAAATGTTAAGAGTGTAGTAAATCGTTGATCCGTCACGAGTAAATTTATCGCTTGGATTAACATTGATGATTACAAAGAGGTCTCCATAAGGTCCACCATTGAAACCAGCTTCACCTTGACCCGCAAGACGGATTTGTTGACCCGTTTCAACACCTGCTGGAATCTTGACAGATACTTTATGGCTTTGTTTTTCATGTCCTGTTCCATGACAAGTTTGACAAGGATCTTTGATTTCTTGACCTGTTCCATGACAGACATCACAAGTTACTTGACGTCGCATCACCCCAAGTGGTGTTTGTGTATCAACATTAATAACCCCTTGACCATGACAGCGACCACAGGTTACAGGACTTGTTCCAGGTTTTGCACCAGATCCCGAACATGTCTTACATGTCGCTTCACGGTTGTAGTGAACTTCTTTTTCAGCACCAAAAACAGCCTCTTCAAAACTTAGGTTGACACGATACTGAAGGTCATCTCCTTGACGAGGAGCATTCGGATTTCGAGCAGCACCGCCACCAAAGAAGCTTGAGAAGATATCCTCAAAGCCTCCGAAGCCTGCACCACCATCAAAACCACCGAAGCCACCTTGACCACCAAATCCTGCATTAGCGCCATCAGGTCCATATTGGTCATAAGCTGCACGTTTTTGATCGTCACTTAATGTCTCATAGGCCTCTTGAACCTCTTTATATTTTTCTTCTGCGCCTGGTTCTTTATTAATGTCTGGGTGGTATTTCTTTGACATCTTACGATAGGCACGTTTTATTTCATCTTGAGAGGCATCCTTAGATACCCCAAGACGATCGTAATATTCAGTATTGTTCATAATTTAAGATACAAAGGGCATCCAATGAAGAAAGCCAAAACAATAGTTTTTAAGAGGGATAAATGGACCTTTTAATTAGCTATCTTTCTGGCTTGGTTCATAGCCCGTGTTCATCAACGAACACTCTTTGTTCCTTTCTATTTTATTTTTCACAACATGAAGCAGAAGCATATCTTGCATTTACTTCACTTATTTTACCGAAAAACAGAGGCTGGTTTGCAACCTCTGGATTTCTTTTTATCATTTACTAGCTAAGCGTTTAGGAGAGGCGCCATAGCGATTGCCGTAGAATGACAATCACTTGAGTGAGTAGTCATTATTAACTACCTCGCTCTCCTAATTTTCAAGCTCGGGATAAAATAGTCCACTGGACTATTTTATTTTTCCGTAAACTCTCCGTCTACAACATCGTCGCCTGAGTTATCAGCTGTTTGTGCACCTTCTGCTCCTGCTTGAGCTTGAGCTTGTTGTGCTGCTGCAGCTTGTTCGTAAAGTTTAACGGCAAGAGCTTGAGCTTTTTCGTTAAGAGCTTCCAATTTAGCCTTCATGTCATCAAGATTGCCTGATTCTTGAGCTTTCTTAAGATCGTCAAGGGCTGATTGAGCAGCATCACGTTCTGTATCGAAGCCTTTACCTTCTGTTTCTTTGATTGTCTTTTCAGTAGCAAAGATAGCTTGGTCTACTTCGTTACGAAGATCTACTTCTTCTTTACGTTTTGCATCTGCTTCAGCATTTGCTTCGGCATCTTTCATCATTTTTTCAATTTCTTCATCAGTCAAGCCTGAGTTAGATTGGATAACGATGTGTTGTTCTTTTTGAGTTCCAAGGTCTTTAGCTTTAACAGATACGATACCGTTCTTGTCGATGTCGAATGTTACTTCGATTTGTGGGATACCACGAGGTGCAGCTGGGATATCAGTCAATTGGAAACGTCCAAGAGTCTTGTTATCTGCTGCCATTGGGCGTTCCCCTTGAAGAACGTGGATATCAACGGCTGGTTGGTTGTCTGCTGCAGTTGAGAAGACTTGTGATTTAGATGTTGGAATAGTAGTGTTACGGTCGATGAGTTTTGTAAATACTCCACCCATTGTTTCAATACCAAGTGACAATGGTGTTACATCAAGAAGGACAACGTCTTTGACATCACCAGTAATCACACCACCTTGGATAGCAGCACCCATAGCAACAACTTCATCAGGGTTAACTGATTTGTTTGGTTCTTTACCAGTTTCAGCCTTAACAGCTTCTACAACGGCTGGGATACGAGTTGAACCACCGACAAGGATAACTTCGTCGATATCTGACAAGCTCAAACCTGCATCTGAAAGAGCTTGACGAACTGGAGTTTTAGTACGTTCTACGAGGTCACGAGTCAAATCATCGAATTTGGCACGAGTCAATGTCATTTCCAAGTGAAGGGGTCCAACTTCACCAGCAGTGATGAATGGCAAGCTGATTTGTGTTGAAGTGACACCTGAAAGGTCTTTCTTAGCTTTTTCTGCTGCGTCTTTCAAACGTTGAAGAGCCATCTTGTCTGTTGACAAGTCGATGCCGTTTTCTTTCTTGAATTCTTCAACCATGTGGTCGATAATTTTTTGGTCAAAGTCGTCACCACCGAGTTTGTTATCCCCTGCAGTTGCTAATACGTCAAAGACACCGTCACCAAGTTCAAGGATAGATACGTCGAAGGTACCACCACCAAGGTCGAATACCAAGATTTTTTCTTCTTTATCAGTCTTATCCAAACCGTAAGCAAGGGCTGCTGCAGTTGGTTCGTTGACGATACGTTCTACTTCAAGACCAGCGATTTTACCAGCGTCTTTAGTTGCTTGACGTTGTGCATCGTTGAAGTAAGCAGGAACTGTGATAACAGCCTTGGTTACTTTTTCACCAAGGTAATCTTCAGCATAACCTTTCAAGTATTGAAGAATCATAGCTGAGATTTCTTGTGGTGTGTATTCTTTACCGTTTGCAGAAACTTTTTCAGAAGTACCCATCTTAGATTTGATAGAGATGACTGTATCCGGATTTGTTACTGCTTGACGTTTTGCAGCATCACCAACGATGATTTCACCGTTTTTAAATGATACTACAGATGGTGTTGTACGGTTACCTTCTGGGTTTGCGATAATTTTTGATTCAGTTCCTTCAAGAACTGCTACTGCTGAGTTTGTTGTACCTAAGTCAATACCAATAATTTTAGACATGTGTTTTTTCTCCTTAAATTTATCTTTTTTCTTTTTGATATTTCCCTTAAGTGGCGGGGACGTGAGCAACTCCCTTCGGGATTTCATCACTTATTTTTGAGCCTACTGTCTCAAAAATCCCCTGTTTCAGTAGCACAAGCTACTGAAACTTTCACCACGGCGGGAAATATCTTCCTTGCAAGCCTCCGGCTTGCGTCTTATCTTTCTTTCATAGTTTTCTGTCGTTTCGGACAAGTTGCTTTAACTACCGTCAAAATTGCCTAGTTGAACACGCCCTAAGCTCTGGGTAAAAAAGATAGATTTCCTTGTGTTCATCGAACACTTCGTCAATCTCCTATTTTTACTGTGAGCTTTTTACGGGCTTTGTATCCTAGTTATAGACAACCACCATGGCTGGGCGTAAGACGCGTTCATGGAGTTTGTAGCCTTTTTGGAAGACTTGTGCAATGGTGTCTGCTGGATGTTCGTCATCTGCTGGCATGGTTTGAATAGCCATATGGAAGTTGT
The DNA here is from genome assembly GCA_934229725.1 of uncultured Streptococcus sp. Classification (GTDB taxonomy): domain Bacteria; phylum Bacillota; class Bacilli; order Lactobacillales; family Streptococcaceae; genus Streptococcus. The sequence goes on along the minus strand of CAKQDX010000021.1, from coordinate 31,949 downwards.
GGTCAAAATCACCATCGGCTGGGATTTCTTCGATTCCTTCCTCTTTAAGAGCATGTATCAAACTTTCTTGTACCATTTCCAAGCCTTTTTTAACATCATCAGTCAGTCCTTCAACGGCAAGAGCTCGTTCAAGATTATCCAATGATGGCAAAATAGCTTTTGCCAAATCCTGACTACGATATTTTTGCAATTGTTGACGTTCTTCATTGGCACGGCGCTGAATATTTTGCATTTCTGCATGGGCACGGAGATATTTGTTTTCCAATTCCTCTGCTCGCGCTTGTGCTTCTTCAAGTTCAGAAGGTTGATTGCTTTCCTCTACAACTTCTTCAGTTGTTTCAGTAGTTTCCTCTTCTTTTACTTCTTCTTTTTTAATATCTTCTGTCAAGGCATACACCTCTTTCTATACTTTTTAAACTTTATATCTTAGTTAACTTCGTAATGGTTACTATTGAGATACCGGTAATAATCCGTCAACTTCATAACCAAAACCCTACCGATAACATTGACCAAACTAATCATGCGATGATAATCCATTTCAACAGGACCAATCACATGCATAAGTGCCATCCCACGATAAGGAATCAGGAATTTATGACTGATGACTGTTATATTTTCAAGAGCTTCTTCAGTTAATTCAGCAACCGAAACCTTGGTCACTTCATCATCGGAGATAGCTGATCGAAGCTCAAGCGCCACATGTTGTGGATTATCCAAAAACTGATAAGTTTTTAAATCGGCATAGGTCAATGATGCAACCTTACCTTCGATGAAAATCAATTCCCTAAAGAGTTGTGAAAAGATATAATCAAACAAATCCAAAACATTATCTGTTGTTTTAAAATACTTTTGCACAATCTGAGGAATTTCTGTCCGTAATCGATAATGGATATCTAAAACAGTGTTCCCCAAGAAACGTTCTTGAACAAGTTTATGAAAAATTTCCAAATCACTAGACAAGAAATTCTTCGGAATAGCAAACTGAACTGTCACCGGCTTAGATTCATCCAAAGTAAGAACTGCTAAAGCATCATGATTAGACAACTGAACGATTTCAAATCCCGTCAGACGCTGTCTTGTCGGTTCCACATCTTGAATCACTGCTGTGCATCCTGTCATTTCTGCCAGCAACTTTGCCGCTGCGTCCAAAATGTCTTCAAGTTTAAAAGCCTCAAAGTCGAAGGCCTTGACAACTTGATAAACATCCTGCTCATCAATCGTATCAAGATTCAAAGAGTTAGCGACAAAATATTGAAAACCTGCTCGGCTTGGCATACGCCCACTAGAAGTATGGGCTTTTTCAAGATAACCCATTTTTTCTAACTTGGCCATGTCATTTCGAATAGTCGCTGAACTTGAATCGATAGATTCTTGCAAAGCTTTAGAACCAACTGGTTCATGGGTACGAGTGAACATCTCAACAATCAAATTCAAAATAGCGTTTTGTCTTTGCGTAATCACGATGTCACCTCATTCCTAACTATTAGCACTCTCATACGCCGACTGCTAACTTATGATTCTATTATACACCTAAACTCTAACATGTCAACACAAAAAACCAAAAAATTAGCACTCTTTTTAGAAGAGTGCTAAAAATACATCTCAAGACCTAGAGAAGCAAAAAAAGAGCACCTCCTGGGTACTCTAATCTTATCGATCATATTTTGACAAATGATAGGTCTCAATAATAGATATGAGGTGTTTGGCGTACTCTGGATCACTGTTGAAACCTGCAGCTTGTAATTTTTCCGCCGCAACTTTATAACTAGTCGTTCCTGCTACCTCTTTATAGGTTGACTCACCCCATCTTCCCTGACGAAGACCTTCCAAATAAGCCAACATAGAACTTGACCAATCCTTGAAGACTGCAAAATCTACCTTTTGATATTGCCATTTACCTTTACTATAAACGTTATCTTTCAGAAGAATATGCTCCTGACCCGGCTGAGCAGATAGACTATATAGATTATGATATTTGACCGACAAAAGACTGCTACCATAATTAGACTCGTACGCCGCTTGACTGAGGAGAATAGAGGCAGACACACCGTAGGTCTTGGACATCTTTTGCGCTGTAGGAGCCAAGTTGTCAACGAATTCTTTCTGTGTGTAGGCAACTTTAACTGAACGAGCATTGTCATCCGTAGACGCATGCAAGATGAGTGGCAAGAGGATACCTAGAGCGAAAGCAGCAACTAAGATTATGAAGGCTTTTAGTTTAAAACGTCGTCTCACTTAGTCTTCTCCTTTAATAGTGCCAGATATTCTTCTAAGGTAAGGTCATGCTTGGTCATATACTCTGCCGACTTTTTACCAACATAACGGAAATGCCAGTCCTCATAATCTACGCCTGTTGATGACGCCTTTCCCTCTGGGAAGCGAAGAACAAAGCCGTATTTTGGTGCTAACTCCTTGACCTTAGCAACCGTATCAGGATCTGCTTCGTTCAGGCTGTCAACGGTACTCATATCAATTGCAAGACCTGTTTGATGTTCACTAGCACCAGGAGGTTGTGAGTACGTTTGAACCTTTTTCTCTGCTTGAGATTTCGTCAAACTTGGATCTGTAGCCATTTCTTGTTGAACATAGGTGTTATAAAGTTCTGTTTGATAAGCAACACTGCGGTAACCTGAAATGAGATGATAACTTGGATCAATTTCTTGAGCTGCTGCTAAAAATTCTTTGACGTTCTTAGCAATTCTTGAATCTACGGAAATACCATCAACATCTGCAATCTTTGGATTAAGCTCTTTAGACTTATTGTCTCGATTTACCAAAAGCAATTCCCAGTCTTTCGGTGATACATCAGGAAGTCCTTTCGTATCTTTACTCTGAGTTGCACTTGCAGTTTGCTTGTCACTCTTTGTGACTGATGTTCCACTGGTTTGTTGAACCGTATGATGCACACCAAACAGTGAATAGGCTCCCGCCACAACTAGCAATACTACAATCAAGACACTACTAACAATCAAAAACCAATTGGTTTGTTTTTTCGCCTGACGACGACTTGGATACTTATTTTTTGCCATTTTCTTTTTCTATTATCTCTCGTCCAACCTGACGATAAGTCATCTCGCCAAGCGTTTCTAATGTGAATTTCCCATTGTCATATGTAACGACAGTTACCGAACCATTATCTAATGAAGGATGTTCGACAGAAGGGTCAATTAACCAAGCGAGGGTCGCAATAGTCATGCCGTGACTGACGACAATAGCATCACCACCACCAGCTTTTAACACATCCTCTGCAATAGCTGTAAAACCCTCTATAATACGTTTTTTAAGAACTTCCCAAGGTTCTGCCCAACCAGCCGTATCCACATCAAGAATACTCTGTGCAAGCTCGGGGTAGCTCACTTCGTATAAATCCTTACCTTGAAAAGCATCTGTTCTCGGTAGCACACCATAGAAAAGTTCGCCATCGTAGCCACCATCTAAACTACCAAAGCACCACTCACGAATGCGCTTGTCCCGTTTATACGGAATGCTCTCAAAACCAGTCTCACGTAAGATAATGTCCATGGTTTGAATGGTACGTCCCGAATCACTAGAATAGGCAGACTTGAAAGGAATACCTGCCGCTTTTAGACCTACACCCAGCTCACGAATACCCTCTTCACCAGATGGCGTTAAAGGACTATCGGACCAACCTTGCGCACGTCCAATAGTATTAAACATGGTTTTTCCATGTCTCGCAATATACAACTTAACCTTACTCATGGCGCCCCCTTCTTTCCGTCATTTTGAATTCATTATAGCACAAATCTACCTGACTATCTAGCTAGCGAAACCATCAGAAAATGCTTCACCAATCGGTAAAGCACTTATCATCACTTTAGTTTTTAAAGCTATGAACAGGAGCTGGGATTTGACCACCACGCGCTATAAAATCAGCCGAAGAAGCTTTATTTACCTTCATTACTGGCGCATAGCCAAGGAGACCACCAAGTTCAAGCATATCACCTTCCTTACCATAAGGAATGATGCGAACAGCTGTTGTTTTCTGGTTAATGACACCAATAGCCGCTTCATCAGCAATCATAGCTGCAATTGTTGTATCTGGCGTATCAGCTGGAATAGCAATCATATCCAAACCAACAGAACAGATAGCCGTCATAGCTTCCAATTTTTCAAGGTTGATATGACCAGACTTAACAGCTGCAATCATCCCCTCGTCTTCAGAAACCGGGATAAAAGCACCTGACAAACCTCCGACTTGGTTACATGCCATGATACCACCCTTTTTAACTTGGTCATTAAGAAGGGCAAGAGCTGCAGTAGTACCATGCGTACCAACAACTTCCAGACCCATTGCTTCAAGTACACGAGCTACTGAATCACCTACTGCTGGAGTTGGTGCAAGAGACAAGTCTACAATACCAAATTCAACGCCTAGTCGTTCGCTAGCCATCTGACCAACCAACTGACCAACACGTGTGATTTTAAAAGCAGTCTTCTTAACTGTTTCTGCTAGAACATCGAAACTTTCACCTGGAACCTTCTCAACAGCACGCTGCACCACACCAGGACCTGAAACCCCAACATTGATTACAACATCAGCCTCACCAACACCATGGAAGGCACCTGCCATAAAGGGATTATCTTCAACCGCATTGGCAAAGACAACCAATTTACCTGGCCCCATTGGATCTGCCTCAGAAGCCTCTTTGATGATACGTCCCATGTCACGTACAGCTGTCATGTTAATACCAGTCTTGGTTGAACCGATGTTAACAGATGAGCAGACAAAGTCAGTCTCAGCAAGCGCACGTGGGATAGAATTAATAAGAATCTCATCACCTTTTTGGTATCCCTTTTGAACAAGGGCAGAAAAACCACCAATAAAGTTAACACCGATTTCTTTAGCCGCACGATCAAGTGCTCTAGCAAACGGTACATAGTCTGTCGCATCTGTCGCTGCACCAATGATTGAGATTGGCGTAACAGAGACACGTTTGTTAACAATTGGAATACCAAGTTCAGCCGCAATTTCGTCACCAACTGCTACCAAATTCTTAGCTTTAGAAACAATCTTGTTGTATACCTTTTCCGCAGCCTTATCAATATCTGAATCAATACAATCAAGGAGCGAGATTCCCATGGTAATGGTACGAACATCAAAGTTCTGTTCCTCAATCATGGCAATGGTTTCTGTAACCTGTTTAATATCCATTTTTTAGCTACTCCTATCTTACAAGTTGTACATAGCATCAAAAATCGCTGAACTTTGGATGTTGATTTTAACGTTCAATGATTCACCAAAGGCTTCCAATTCACCACGTAGGTGAGTAAAATCCTGCTTATCTTCTGATGATACCACTGCCATCATCGTAAAGAACTCATCAAGGACTGTTTGGGAAATGTCGTCAATGTTCAAGCCAAGCTCTGCAACCTTAGTCGCAACTCCTGCAACAATACCCGCTTTATCCTTACCTACAACTGTAATAATCGCTTTCATGACAAGCCTCCATCATTTTATTTTGTATAATTTTAGCATATTTTACGTAAAAAGGCTATTTTTTATAGAAAATATACCTTTTTAAGCGAAAAAGACGAATATTTTCACCCGTTTTAGCTAGTATCGTTTATGAATTAGATTCATACCAATATCTAAAAACTTGTGGATAACTAAATTTACAGCGTCAGTCTTTTTTATGATTTCTCATCTTAAAAATTCAATGATGCACACTGTCCACTGACTTATCCACAATTGTGGATAACTCTGTGGGTAACTTGTCGATAAATAAAAAATACCGCCCCAATTGAACGGCATCCCAAAAGTTAGACAGAAAAAATCTAACTTTTGAGATCAATACAATTCAGGTGATATTATCAATTTATTTCCACTTTAAATTAACATGAGCATTCATTTCTTTATAGGCAGTATCCACACGTTCTTTGGTTTCTTCGTCTAGTTGATTTCTATATTTTCCACCTTTGATGAAATCCTCTAAGATGTAGGTTTGGTAGGTATACAAAGGATAACCTTCTGGTGAAACTGTTCCCTTAGGTGTACGGTTAACCCAGGTTGGATGCGCTTGAGCTGTCTTAATCGTGGTTTGACCATTTTTCTTTTCAAGAGTAAGGTCCATCAAAACACCTCTCTCTGTCCATTTCGCGCTATCCACACCGTCCATTGTCTCTATACGCTGGTTAGAAATGAAATTCCCCATCGAGTAAATGATAAGCTTTTGCTGTCCATCTTTTTTAACCACCTCAGACGGCTCAACCACATGAGGATGTCCTCCAAAGATAACATCAGCCCCCCAATCAATCATCTTATGATAAAGGGTAATCTGCTCTTTTGTCGGTTCCAAACGATACTCAACACCCATCTGCGGCATGATAACAGTGATATCAGCTTCTTTTTCAGCACGTTCAATCTCAGCCTTCATACGTTTTTCATCTAGATTCGACAAATGATCCGCAACCTCTTTCTTAGTCAGATTTGAATCCAGACCGTTGTAACCATAAGAATAGGAGAGTATCGCAATCTTGATACCATTAACATTCTTGATGAGTAGAGGTGCCTTGTCACGCACAGGTTTTTCATAAACACCGATAGGGTCAATACCTACTTTTTTAAAGGCATTAGCTGTTGTAAAAGCCCCCTCTAAACCAGAATCCAAAATATGGTTGTGGGCCAAATCCATGACATTATAGCCAGCATCCTTAATTGCCGTAGTCACTGCTTGAGGAGCATTAAATAAGGGATAACCCGACAGAGGATAATCAGGATTAATGGTCCCTTCGAAATCACCCAAAACCAAATCAGCTTGCTTTAGCCAGGGTTTCACATAAGTAAAATTTTCCGTAAAATCATAGCTACCATCTTCCTGAAGGGCACTCATATAAAGACCGTCGTGGTAAAGCAAGTCACCATTTGCCATGATACGTGCCGTCTTTACTTGATTCGAACCATTTTTCCGCTGTTCATTATTCCCATTAACAATTAAAATTTCAAGAAAAAGCAAACCTAAGACGAGAGCAATCAAGCCCATCAAAATCTTATTAGTCATTGCAATGTCACGCTTTTTAGCACGGCTCTGTTCCATAATAATCTCCTTTTTCACACTTCTAGTGTACCAAAAAAAGTTATCCATAAATCGTAAATAAGATTAATAAACGATTACATCTCACCTCTATAATGATTGACAAGCATAGAAGCTGTTTCGAAACAAGATAAAAACCCTACTTCAGCAGAAGTAGAGTTTTATTAATCATTATCGTGTTGGTGTATATTCCAAATCTTTGCCATGCTTGGCAACAAAATCTGTCATTTCAGAATCTGGAATTTGACGCAAGTAGAGATTAGCACGAATCGTTTCATCCTCCTCACGACAAGTAGAAAGAACGAGGTATTTATCTGAAGCACTAACCTTCAAATCCTTGTTTTTAACACTTGCGTGATCATAAATGATGTCCAACTGTTGTTTAAAGTCTTTATCATTTTCAAAAGATGTACGATAGAACGCTGTATCCTCAGGTACGATGACCATCGCAAGGGCTTCGTAATAATACTTACGTTGAGGTGTTTCTATAACAACATATTTGTGTTTGTCAAAGAATGACTGATCACTGTAGTAGTTAACATCATTGAACATACGGCTATCAGCAACCTTACTTCCTCGAGCATGACCAAAGAGCCAAGTCAAGCGGTCACTGAAGTCTTTCTTATTATCTGTGTCCATGAAGACTGTTCCTAAATAAGGAACATTGCCCCCATCAAACGTTTTGTTCAAATAAGTTGAATTATCTGTTGTTTGAACAACTGGCTCATCTAATTTCGTCCCTGGTGCATAAACATAGGCGATAGTATCAGGGTTAGTTGCAGTAAGGCCATCAAACTTGTTCTTTAGATAAGATTTTTCCTCATCTGAAACCTTATAAGTGCTTGCTTTTTTGGTAGTCAAAGCACTCTTAATACCATTAGAAGATGACGCTGTTGGCGACATGTACTGGAAGCCAAGGAAAATTGCCAAAGCAGCAATCACTAAGGCTGAAATCCCAGCAATCAGTTTTTTGCGAGATCCAGTAGATTTACGATTATGACTACTCATGAAATATGAAATCCTTTTCTTTATCTATAGAAAAATATCACCGAAGCCTAAGCCCCAGTGATATTCTTTTCAGCAATAACGGTTAATTATTTAACTGCTGCTGTGTTTGGAAGAGCTTTAGCGTCAGCTTTAGCTGCTGCTGGAGCTTTTTGTTCTGCAGCTTTAACAGCTTTAGCTTCGTCTTTAGCATCTTTGTTAGCGTTAGCTTTATCAGTAACTACGAATTCATCTTTGATGATGTTTCCGTTAGCGTCACGTTTTGGTTCGATGTGTTCACCAGCATCTTCAAATTTTTGTTTAGTTGAATCTGCGTCAACGTTGTTAAGACCATCTTTAGCAGCTTGAGTAAGTCCACCTTCGTTGTTTGTGAAGAAGTCGCTACCAGTTGCTGCTGTAGTGTTATCAAGGTTTCCTGTGTGAACGTTACCGTCGTTAGCGAATACCGCAGCTGATGATGCGAATACTGCAAGAACTGCAGCTGATGTAAGCAATACTTTTTTCATAATTGTTTCTCCTCTAATGGATTATTATATTTTATATCAGGACCTCCCTGACATTTATAGATTATAACACTATTTAGGGATATGTCAACAATTTTTTAAAAACTTTTTTAAATTTTTAATATACACTACAATTCCTACGAATAAAGGAGTCGAAGGTCATATTATTACTCAAAAATAATTAACAGTTTTTAATTTTAGTGTTATTTTGAGCAATTTATTATGCGCTATCTTAAGTTAAAATACACACCTTTCTTCATATATAAAGATAAAACCAGTAAAATATACATTCGTTATCATAAAAAACAATGGCTAGAAGAGTCCTGTAAAATGACCAACTCTAAGTTACTTGAGGTTTAGAACAATATCAACTCTCAAATAACCTCACCTACTTATTTTCTGATGTTTTTGGATGATAAATACATAATATGCAGAACTTTAGTTTATTCCATTAGATAAAAATTAGGATTTATGAGGGCTGTTTTGTTTAGGAATTCGTTTACATCAGTTAGAATTATGAAAAAATAAGCTGCTATCTTATTTTTGATAGAGTTTAAACTAAAATTTTTTTAAGAAAATGATTTTGACAATTTTTTCGTATACACTATGAGTAAAACTCAAAATAAAGATATTTTCCAACTTGTCTACCTATAAAAGAAGTATATTGGGAAAAATAATTTTAGAATCAGATCCTCAACCATCTATTCTGGCCCAACTAATCCCTCCTTCTGCCAGTTAAGCACTTGTGCCATATTCGAAACCATCTCCATAGATGGGTTATAGCGATTATTCAATAAATGAACAATCATTTCACTTCTTATTACAACTTCAACTTAATCCGATAAATCCTGTTAAGTCATCTCTTACCAAAGAAGCAGGTTATTCTCTTGAAGCTATCTCAGAAGCTTTAACGCATAGCGATACTCTCACAACTAAGACCTATGTCAATACTTCAAATGTCATACCAATGGCTGTTGGTGAAATTGCCTACCGTAACCTTAAAAAGTAATGGTGTGAATTTGGTGTGAAAAGTGGTGTGAATTTTGCCAAAAAAACATCAAAAAACACCCCATGGTGTGAACCATGAAGTGTTGATAAATGCTGTATTGTAGCTGTTTCTTAACGTTTAGAGAACTGGCTAGCTTTACGTGCTTTCTTAAGACCTGGTTTGACAAGGTTTTGTTTTAAGCAATTTTAAAACAGCTTTACATCAAATTCTAGCAGACTTGTACTGCTTTTTTTATTTCAAAAAATTTGTATCAGTTTTATTGAATGAGGGAAATTTCAAGTAAACAGCTTAGCTGTTATTACTACCGAATAGAGTTTCCCACTGAGTTATTGATAATGGGAGTATGGGTTTATTTTTCTTGTAAAAATCTAATAGGTCATCATTATCTATTCGAATCACATTATCAATCTGATCTATATTAATTACTTGCGGTGCATATAGGTAAACTATATATCCCTCTTCAACATATTGTTTAAAATCTAAAGCATCAAGTACTTTCGCTTTCTTGCCCTTCACCTGGACCACAGCTTTCCTAAAGTTACCAACCTCCCTAGAAATCATTTCACACTCGATCTTAATTGTAGTAGATTTATTTGCTATTGAATTAGATAGAACATAGTAGTTCTCTTTTATTTGTAAATAAGATATCACAAGTTCCTCTAAATCAAAATCTGGTAAATTATCCAAAAGATTATCCTCATATGGAATAACCTTATAATATTCTCTATTTGATAATTGATTAAAAATTGTTTTCGAATACTCAATTATTATTCTATCACGAATTCTTTCAACAGTACCACCTCGTGGCCTATTGAAGGACGATTTAATTTGACCAGGAACTTGCATTCCGAAATTATAAGCTTCAACTGGTAAGACTGCCCCAATATCCAACCGTTTATCACATACTACTTCAACAGGCGACTTAACTCTACAAATCCAGTAACTACCATCCAGATCTCTTGTCCAGAATAAGTCGTCTACTTTTGCATCCCTAAAAACGTTAATTGCTGGATTAGCTCTTCCAGATAATTCTTTAACCCTATGATAATACTCTTGAAAACTCTCACGATAGAGATCTTCACTCTGACTACTCCACCCAATAGCAACATACTGTTTTTTACTATTTAAACAGAAATCTACCAATCCCTGCCTGAAATCAGTCCCAGTCTTCAAATGTAATCTTGCTACATAATCCATGAATTTTGCCTCACCTAAGGATATAATGTTTATTTTTTTAATTTCCTAAATTATCAAACACCATACCAAGTTTTTCTGAGTTACATGACATGAAAAATCTAGCTTAATTTGACAATTTAGGTATACCTCGCCGTTAACACAAGAAAACTACTGGTCTAGTTGAAATGCATTTGCTTATTTGTCTAAAGAATTAAGAAAGCCAGGTAAGAAAGTATCAAATGTCTCATGATTTAACTTTACAAATTTATTCTGACCTACTTTTCTTGTTGTAGTAAGACCAGCTTCTCGCAAAGTTTTGAAATGATACGAAGCAGCTGATTTACTAATAATGAGCAAATCGCCAATTTCTCCACAACTTAGTTCAGTATTCGCTCTGTACAGTAATCTAATAATTTTTAGACGAACATTATCTGCTAATGCTTTAAAAATTTTAACTCTTAAATCATCTTCGCTAAGGTTATATTGTTTCATAGTCATAAAGTAATTTTACTATTGAAATAAACACTTGTCAATTTTTTGTACGGCCGTCGTTGACTTTTCTGCATTATAGTGATAGTATAAAATTTAATAGTTCAATAATTGTTTAACTATTAAATTTAAAAAGGAGGTGTTTTATGAAACAGAACTGGATAGCCATTATTACGTAAAGTATCTATTTATAATTTATAACAAAAATATTCTTAGAAAGTGATGTTAATATACAATGAAAAAATACTCTCTTTTGTTCTTCTTAACAATGTTCATTATAGGAACTGATACATTTTTAATTTCTCCACTGCTTCCAACTTTAGCAAACCTATATAATATAAATTCTTCAGTTTCTGGTTGGATGGTCAGCGCATATGCAATAGGTTATGCTGTATTTGCCCTTATCTCAGGTCCAATTTCAGATGGTCGTGATAGAAAAAAAGTAATGACTTATGGGCTGATTGCTTTTACCATTTCAACTTTTCTATGTGGTTTTGCAACAAGTTTTCCTTTAATGCTCCTTTTTCGCTTATTTGCAGGTATCAGTGCTTCATTTATAACTCCACAAGTTTGGGCTTCAATTCCTATTGTTGTTGATAAAAAGTATATTGTGCAGATTATGGGATATGCGACCGCTGGTTTATCCGCTTCTCAAATGGCTGGAGTACCTATCGGTGGATATCTGGCAAACTTTTCTTGGCAAACTCCCTTTCATACGATTGCGTTTGCTTCCTTAATACTTCTCATTTTAATCCATATTTTTCTACCAAAACTTGAAATTGGAAAAGCAAATAGAATTTCTTTTACAGAGGCTTATAAAAATATCCTAACTAATAAAAAATCCGTTAGTTATCTAATTGCTTATTTTGTTTTTCAAACAGGTTCTTTTACAGCCATTACCTTCATATCTACATGGTTTACCAATGACTTTAATATGAGTTTAACTAACATTAGTACTGCAATTATAGCTATTGGTGCAGGTAACTTATTGGGGTCTTTATTTGGAAGTCAATTGGTTAAAAAATTTGGTTTACAAAGAACTTTTAAAACTGAATTACTTACATTAATTATCCTCTATCTTATTCTACCTTTTGCTAATAATTTTTGGGTAGCCGAAATTTTATTAATAATTATCTATATAAATAATGGATTTATTTTTCCTTTGTTTATGACGACTTTGCAAGGTACTGTTGAAAATGCACGAAGTACGATTTCTTCATTATCAAATGCAGTAATGTATTTAGGTGAAACAATTGCAGGTATAGTGGGAGGAGTTCTCTTTGTGAAATTTACAGGATTCTCAGGAATTTCTGTTTTCGCAGCTATTATGATTGCCTTATCATGGTTATTGTATGCACAAGCAGGGGCGTTTAAGAAAGATAAATCTTAAGCTCAATATTTTAATTCTAAAAACAATATAAAATAAAGAGGCTGGGACAAAAGTCCGATCTCAAATATAAAAAGCGAACAAAACTAGTTTTCTGGCTTTAATAACAGTCTCTATCCTTTAGGTAAAAATACCGATTTTATGGTATAATAAAGATAACGTTATACAAGGAAGTGTGCCATGACTCTTGATGTAAATAAAGAAGAATTAACAATTTTAGGGATTCCCTTTGATAACTTTTCAGATTTCGATACCGTCTGGTATGCTATTGGGTCATCAATGATTGAAAATTATGAACCTACTGTTCAAGATGTGATTGATTTAAAAACTTATGTTATCAACAAACGAAAGGAATTGAATATTGGTTAAGAATCAATACGAAGGCTATGAGTACATTGACCCCAATCACCAATATACCTATCCAAATTCTACAGTCTTAATCAACAAACAAAATATTACAAATATTGAAGAAGCCTACCGGAATGAGCATTTATTCGTTACTAGAAGGCTCGCAGACTTGCGCTTGAAAACCATAGAAGTCTACTCCATTAGTGATATTTTAGCCATTCATAAATATTTATTTCAAGATGTCTATGCTTGGGCGGGACAATTTCGCAAGGTGAATATCTCAAAAAATGGGAATCCTTTTATGTCAATACAATCTTTCAGTACTGCCCAAGACTATATCAACCATCTTATTCATACCTATTATCAAACTGCTAATTCAAAAGATGAGATTATTAAACAATTAGCAAAAATTCTTGATAATCTTAATTATTTCCATCCCTTTCGAGAAGGGAATGGACGAACTCAACGAGAAGTTATTCGTTCCTTAGCACTATCAAAAGGTTATTCTGCACAAGTACGCGTGGAACAAGATGATGAAGTTTACAATCTTTATATGGATGGGACAGTCTATGGGGACTTAGGAAAGTTAGAAGAACTACTTGGCAAAATACTGGAAAAATTGTAAATTAATCTACAAAAACACTTGTATATTTTTTAAATATCCTAAATATCACAGAAAATTATAACTTACTCAAAACTTAAAGACAAAAAGCTTCTGAAATCTAACGTTTCAGAAGCTTTCTTCTTATCATAAAACGACTGCAACTATTAATCGATACCACATTATCTATATTTATTAAAATAATTAATGTTTAAGTAGTGGTCCGCTAAGATGAAATTCAAAATTTGTAACATCAACTAAACCAACAACTTTGTCACTTTGATATAATTCCATCAAAAATTGTGCCATCTCTTCACTTGTGTGATATTTAGCAAAATGCTCATCATAATCATATTCTTTAGAATCTGTAGCAACTTGACCAAATTCCGTTTTTGTGGCAGCTGGAGCTAAAACCTTAGCTTTTAATTGATGTTGATTTGCCTCGAGTTCCAACGCCAAGCCTTCTGTAAAAGCACTGACATAAAATTTACTTGCACAGTATGTAACTGCATTTGGAACCATCATATATCCGCCTCTAGATGATAAGTTAATCAATTGAGCACCTTTACAATCTTTATAATCTCTCACATATAGAGTTGATAGAATTGTTAAAGCTTCAATGTTTAAATGGATTAATGTTATTATCTTTTCTAAATCTTGAGATTCAACCTTATCATAATTTCCAAAACCAGCATTATTTATTAGAGTAGTAATGTGATATTTTTTCAAGCTTTCATAAAGAGCAAAAACATTACTGGACTTCGATAAATCAACAACTTTAATAACAACATCTAAATCCGGATAATGGTTCAAAATCTCTTGCTTCAATTTTTCTAGTCGTTCTTGACGCCGAGCAATTAAAATAAGATTCGTTCCTAATTTTGCAAATTGTCTTGCTGTCTCCGCTCCTATACCAGCACTGGCTCCAGTAATACAAGTATAATTCTTCGCTTGTTTCATACTATTTTCTCCTTTACAGATTGCTATTTGCATTTTTTATAAGAGTCGCTGCTCCCATTCCGCCACCTACACAGAGAAGCGATTCCATAATTTCCTTTATTTTCAATCAACTCATAAATTAGAGTACTTTATATCAAATTCCTTTGATGCTATGTATTTTACATAGTAAAGTGCACTTTATGTCAAGAGAAAACTGAAAATTTTTCGATTTTTTTAAAATTATTCTAAAATATTAAAAAAAAGGGGGAAATATTATGGCTCACTATTCTATTGGAGAATTTGCTAAAAAAACTGGACTTTCTATTCCCACACTTCGATACTATGAGCAAGAAAAATTGATTTACTCACATAGAGAAGAAAATAATCGTAGATACTATGATGACTCTGATATAGCGTGGACTCAATTCATTATTAGATTAAAAAAGACGGGAATGTCTATTAAAAATATGCAAGAATACGCTGACCTAAGATATAAAGGAGACTCCACAATTCCTCAACGACTTAGACTACTATTTTTTCAACTTGATGAACTTCATAAGCAACAAACTGAAATTAACCAACATATTGATTTTCTTGAAAAGAAAATTAAAACTTATTTAGGTATTAATCCTAATTAGCACCATTATTATTTTCTTTATCCAAAAAAGGGATTGAAGACAAAGTCCTCAGAAGTATAACTTCTGAGGACTTTTCTTGCTTTGAAGGAGTATAATAAAAAAAGGTATTTGATGAGGTGCTCCTATGTTTCACAAAGAAAATCCTGAATACAATCGACGCCAAGTAGGATTCTATACGCTTGATGAACTTGTGCCTAAAGACCATTTTCTAAGAAAAATTGAGGAAACGATTGATTTTTCTTTTATTTATGTTCTTGTCGAAGATAGTTATTCCTCGGATAATGGTCGCCCTAGTCTAGACCCTGTTTTATTAGTTAAAATCCCGTTGATTCAATGTTTTTATGGCATTCGTTCTATGCGCCAAACCATTAAAGATATTGAGGTGAATACGGCTTACCGATGGTTTCTTGGCTTATCTCTAGACGATAAGGTACCACATTTTACAACTTACGGTAAGAACTATAGCCGACGCTTTCAAAACAAGGAAGTGTTAGCACACATTTTTAGTCATGTGCTTCATCATGTTTTGGAAGCAGGGCTCATTGTTCCCTCAGAAATCTTCATTGATGGGACTCATATCAAGGCAGCTGCTAATAATCATAGGAGAATTAGGTAAGAATATAAAAAAGACAAACTTCAAAAACGATGTTTGTCTTCATTCTGATTTTATGAAAATAAAATTGAACATCTCGTATTTGAATGAATTTCAATATATGCTTAATATCAATGTTTCCCCACGTTTTCAGAAAGAAATATTCCATCTAATTTGAGTAACTTTCAATTGAATGGTGTGAATTTTACCAAAAAGTTCACACCACTATTTTGATGATTTTTTATTTTGCCTGTTTTTACCTATGGTCTTACCCACGACAAAAATTATAGAGCCAAAAAACCCTAGTCACACATTTGAACTAGTGTTTTACATTGCCTTGATTAACAAGGTTACCAAATCTTTCAGAATTACAATTTCTATTTATAGGAAAAATATTAGTAATAAATTATGTAAATTCAATCTAATTACTATAAGTTTGCTCCCATTTTTTCATTTCTTCAACGATACTTCTTAGAGCAATACCTTTCTTTGTCATTTTATATTCAACCTGTGGAGGTGATGTCGGTAAAACTTTTCTTGATAAAATGCCTTCTTGCTCGAAATCATGTAACCGTTGAGCTAATATTCTAGGATTAATACCTTCTACACTACGCAAAAGACTACCATAATGTATATTACCATCAATAATTTCAGATAAAATCTCAAGAGTAAATTTACCCTTTAGTACATTCAAGACCCTTCTTGCTGGACAAATTGATTTTTTCAAAGGTTGCATCTTGCAAGTCTCCATTCATTTCCTCCTTTTTTGATAGTTACTATACTTTTTTTCCCTTCTTGTTTCATAAATAATTACATGATAAGTTAATTGTATCACTTGAAGGGAGAAATTACTATGGATATTATAACTATGTTGGACCGTATCGAAGATATTCTCGGTTGCGCTGATGGAAGATACTTTAGTACTGGATATACTCAAGTAAAATATTTTCAGAAAGTTAAACATATTGTTTTTGATTGATAAATGAAAATTGGTTTGATGAAATAACGGAGAAAGCTTAATGAAAAAAACAAATACAAAAGCACCAGCTTATCTACTTTTTATTCTTTCGCTAGGATACATTATGGCGGTCCTAGATACAACCGGAGTTGTTCTTGCAGTGCCTCATATTGAAACAGCTATGAGCGTCTCATTAGAGCAATCCATTTGGATTATTAACGCCTATACACTAGCTTTAGGCTCTTTGCTCTTACTTTCAGGAAATCTAACAACAAAATATGGTGCTAAAAGAATTTTATTAGTTGGAATGACAATTTTTACACTTGCCTCGTTAGGGTGCTCTTTTTCACCAAATATTGAAACATTAATTATACTTAGATTCATTCAAGGTTTCGGTGCTTCTTTGTTTATGCCAAGTTCATTAGCACTTTTATTCATTTCATACCCCGATTCTACTAAAAGAGCACGTATGTTAGGAATCTGGACAGCAATTATTTCTGTTGCAACCGGTACTGGTTCTTTTATTGGTGGACTAATTATTAACTACTTCGGATGGAGGGGTATTTTCTTAGTCAATATTCCATTTGGAATTTTGACAGTAATTTCAATATTACTTCTCGTGAAAAATAATATTGCCAATCAAAAGGCCAGAATTGACATCTTTAGTAATATATTTCTGGTTACAACTATCGGAAGTCTAGTTATTTACCTTGTTGAAGGGAATCAATATGGTTATAGTAACTCAAATCTTTTATTGTTTCTTCTCCTATTTATATTATTTGCTATTGGTTTAGTAGTCCACGATAAAAAAAGTAAATCACCTATTGTTCCCCACCAACTATTAAAAAATGCTAAGTTTATTGTCTCTAATCTGTTAGGTTTAGTAGTTAACATTTCATTATATGGTATTGTTTTGGTGCTAGGACTTTATTTTCAAACTTATTTAAACCTTTCCTCAATGGTTTCTGGACTACTCATTCTACCAGGAATGATTGTCTTAATTATTGGTAATTTATTTTACGCACGTGCTGTAAAACGATTTTCCGTGGGAAGTCTCGCTACTGTCTCAATTATTTTTGCCATTGTAGGAGCAGCAGTAATTTTTGGAATTGGAGTTCTTTTTCATGAAATTCAACTATACATCCTAATTCCTTTATTTTCTTTAATGAGTCTAGGTATCGGAGTGTTAACTCCAGCAACTACAACCATTCTTATGGAAGCTGCTGGTCAAGAATTATCTGGAATTGCTGGTGCAACTCTAAACGCTAACAAACAGATTGGTGGACTTTTTGGTACGACAATTATGGGGATTGTAACTACTAATTTATCCCATGATTGGAATATAGTCATCGTTGTCGCATTTTTGGTTAACATGATAATGTATATTGCTACTTGGTTAATTGCTAGTCGTTACCTTTATGGAAAAGAATAAAACTAAACAGAACGCAATCAATTTAAAAGTTGATTGCGTTTTATATTATTTCTCAGCACAATTACTCCAATCATCATCATTTGCTTGATAAATAACTCAATTAATTTCGGTCACAAAGATTGTAAAATACCAACCGACTCATAACCTTCATGAAACTGTGAAAAATGCATAAGCGTTAGTTCATATGATAAATTAGATAACACTCGTCGTGTTCCTTGGCTACCTTCAATATTGATTAAACTTCCCAATGGTGTGAAAAGTGGTGTGAATTTTGCCAAAAAAACATCAAAAAACACCCCATGGTGTGAACCATGAAGTGTTGATAAATGCTGTGTTGTAGCCGTTTCTTAACGTTTAGAGAACTGGCTAGCTTTACGAGCTTTCTTCAAGCCTGGTTTCTTACGTTCAACCATACGTGCATCACGAGTAAGAAGTCCAGCGCGTTTCAATGAATCGCGGAAGTCTGGGTCTACTTGAAGAAGTGCACGAGCGATACCGTGACGGATCGCACCTGATTGACCAGCGTATCCACCACCTACAACGTTAACGTGTACGTCGTATGAACCTTCAGTTGAAGTAACTGCAAAAGGTTGGTTGATAACGAGACGAAGGTCTGCGTGTGGGATGTATTCTTCTACATCTTTTTTGTTAACAGTGATTTTACCAGTACCTGGAACCAAACGTACGCGTGCAACGGCGTTTTTACGGCGTCCTGTACCTGCATATTGTGCTTGTGCCATTATATTAGTGCTCCTTTCCTCTTAGAATTAGATAAGTCCTGAGATATCAAGTACTTCTGGTTGTTGTGCAGCGTGAGTGTGCTCAGCGCCAACGAAGACTTTCAATTTCATACCTTGTGCGCGTCCAAGAGTGTTGTGTGGAAGCATACCTTTAACTGATTTTTCAATCAAACGAACAGCGTTTTTAGAACGAAGTTCACCTGCTGAGATTTGTTTCAATCCACCTGGATACATTGAGTGAGTGTAGTAGATCTTATCAGTTGCTTTTTTACCAGTCAATTTAACTTTTTCAGCATTGATAACGATTACGAAATCACCTGTATCAGTGTGTGGTGTGAAAGTTGGTTTGTTTTTTCCGCGAAGTACGCTAGCAACTACTGCAGAAAGACGTCCAAGTGGCACATCAGTTGCGTCAACGACATACCATTTACGTTCAACTTGGCCTGGTTTAGCCATAAATGTTGTTTTGTTCATGATTTCTCCTATATATAGTTCGATTTTTGTTTACGAGTGATGGGTGTTCCTTCCCATCGAAAAGTATTTGGAAGGTTCCGGGGCCTTTCAAATGGGGTAAACAATACCGTTTAACATAATATCAAAAAAACACGTCCAAGGCAAGTCATTTGGAGGTGTTTTTCTTTTATTTTTTTAGCCTCTGTTTTATAAGGTAGGTAATAGAATTAACCCTCAGCAACCTCTCCTCTAAGCGATACAAACTAATCCTCAGATTCCCAAAAAAGCTGGTCTAAAGTTTTGTCCAGAGTTTTGCAGATAGCAATACACAGGTTTATGGTCGGATTGTAGTCTCCCTTTTCAATAGCTGAGATGGTCTGACGAGAGACTCCTATAGCATCTGCTAAGCCTTGTTGAGTGAGGTCTTTTGCCACACGCGCTGACTTTAATTTTAAATTTTTCATTTAAAAAACCTACTCTTCGTCTTCTAGTTCTTCCAGACGGTTTTTCTTGATTCTTTTAAGAATAACCCATCCTTCACAAATAAGAACCAACCCCAATGTCAAAAATGCTACACTACTCATAAGATTTTTACCCATCTTAAACGACTGTACTAAACTTAATAGACCAATGAATGACATAGCAATTCCAAAAAGCAAGATTACCCAGGATAATACGAACACTCTCTTCTCAATTTTTTTGTCCAGCAACCATGGATGCCCATTCCGTGATACGCTGTGCACGACGACCACGCACATAGAACCGAAGAATGTAATGATTAATAGTGATTGAGCTAATTCTAGGGAGTGTGTCATATAAGTAACCATAATCGTTACAAATAGACCAAACATGGTCACCCAATAAGCTCTAGCAGAAGATTCTGCACTGATTAACTGAGCACGTTCATCCATCGTGCTAGCTACTTTTTTCTTTGACTTCTTCATTTTGTTTCCTCCATTTTCTAGATTCATTATAGCATTATTTTACACAATGTCAAATATATCATTCATTTTGTATAAGTTATGTTTTTATTTGCAATTAACATATCATTTTAGAAAACAAAAAATCAGATAGGAAAGACTATCTGACATTTTTTCTATCTAGCTTCTTTACCAATCGTAAAGACGGCCAAGGTATCTGGTCCGACGTGGGTAGAAATAACTGGACCAAGTGGCATAATAAGAACTTGCTCAATACCATCAACTGCTAACAAATCTTCTTTGAGCTTTTCTGCCACTTCGATGTCGTTAGCATAAGCAACAATTGCTGTACTATGACCAATATCTTGAGTCGCATGCAGAAACATTTCCTTAATAGCTTTTTTACGTCCACGAATCTTGGCCAAAGGAACCAACTTGCCTGAGGCATCTAACCAAAGGAGGGGCTTGATATTAATCAAACTACCAATAATGGCTGAACTCTTAGAAAGGCGACCCCCACGCATCAGATGGTAAAGATCATCAACCAAGAAGTAAGTACGTAATCGTGGCAAAATAGCCTCAATCATGTCTTTTGTTTCAGATAAGCTCTTACCCTTGTCACGAGCTTCTGCTGCCAAGATAGAGAGATAACCTTCTCCACCTGCTGCTGCTCGGCTATCTATAATTTCAATGACAGCCTCTGGATATTCATCCAAAATCATGTCACGTGCCATGACTGCACTTTGATAAGTACCTGAAAGCACTGATGAAAAGGCAATATAAAGGAGAGAATCGCCATTTTGGGCGTGACGACGAAAGACCTCTTCAAATTGACCAACATTCACCTGACTTGTAGTCGGCTGAGCACCTTCTCGCATACATTTCAAGAGACGGTCACTGGTTAAACGGTTAGGTCCTACGGTCTCATAGGTAGTATCATCCAGAGTAATGGTCAAACCAACGAGTTCTACCTCATTTTCCTGAGCCCATTTTTCATCTAAATCTGCTGTTGAATCTGTCAAAATTTTGAATGTCATATGTCCCTCTATTCTATTTCATTTAAAAGATCCTGTAGTTGACCTAATTGTGTATCATCCCATGGACCTAACTTGGGTGTTTTTAAGTCAATATGTGCCGACATCTTGTCTAAGTCCGATTTAACGGTATTGACACGTTCTTCCAACTCTCGTGCTGAAACACGTAAAGCCCCCTGAGAAAATATAGCCCACTGTTCATTTAGGTCACTGGTTGCTACTTCAACTAGATGTTGAACAGTATTCATCTCAGCTGCTGCTCGCTCAATATAGCTATCTGCTGTCTCGTCTTCCTCAGTAAAAATAACACTAATACGATATTGGTCATAGCGCTGACGGGTTCCTGGAACGAACTGGGCATCAAATACACAGATGACATCAATATGTTCAAAGTTGGCATAATGATTGAGCTTACGAAGCAGTGTTTCACGAGCTTCATCAAGCTGATTAGTCTTAAAGAGTTGACGGGTTTCTTGCCAAAAGGCAATCATGTTATAACCATCAACCAAAAGTATTCTTTTTTTCATCGTTATAATCGGTTTCGATAAACTTCATACATGAGCACTGCAGCTGCCACGCTGGCGTTAAGGCTTTGTACATGACCACTCATAGGGATAGTAATCATCTCATCTACTTGTTTTTTGATGTTAGCAGAGATGCCTTTTCCTTCATTACCGATAATCAGAGCAAGTTTCCCAGCGGTGTTCCATTTATGAGATGGTGTACCATCCATGTCTGTTCCAAATATCCAGAAGCCTGCTTCTTTAAGCTTATCAAGAGTTTGACTAAGATTAGTCACACGAGCAATGGGAATATGCTCCACTGCTCCTGTTGAAGTTTTGGCAACGACAGGTGTTACCCCTACAGCACGATGCTTAGGAATAATAACACCTGTTACCTGAGTAGCATCAGCCGTACGCAAGATGGAACCAAAGTTATGAGGATCGTTGAGTCCATCTAAAATAAGAATAAGAGGATTTTCCTCTTGCTCAGCCTTGTCCATAATATCTGAGAACTCAGCATAAGCAAACTCTGACACACGAAGAACAAAACCTTGATGGACAGCTCCACCTGTCATATCAGACAAGGTTTTCTTAGGTGTCCAAGAAATAGAAACCTTCTTTTCAGCTGCCAAAGCCTTGATAGCATCAACATTCTTCCCTCGAAGATCATCTTGAATATAGAGTTTATTACCGGTATTAGCCTCGAGACTTTCTGTTACAGCGTGCACACCATAAACAATGTCTAGACTTGATTCTTTAGTTGTTTTCATAAGCCCATTCTATCATAAAAAAGGCCCTCTTACGAGGGCAAAGCATATTAAATAAACGTAATTGCTGCTAGGTAAAGCACGAGAAGAACAAGAACAACGGTTGCAGCAGCCAAGGCTTGCTTCCCGACCGTATCTGGATCTGAGATTGTTTCTGCAATCTTTCTCGCAGCCTGAGTAATGGTTTTACTTGCTGCTTGGAAAATATCGATTGAACCAGAGCTTGTTGTATTACTTCCAGAAATCGCTGAAGACCAACCACTCAAAACCTCAGCAATTTGATCTGCTAATTGCTGTGTCAGGGCTCTAGTTGTCTCAGCCAACTCATTTACAGCCGTAGCCTGAATATGATTAGCTGCTTCAGTATAGTTGTTTACACTAGTATTATAGGTTACCGGTATAGTCATTGTTGTCGTGGTCGATGGGTACTGGGTCCTTTGATAACCACCAGGAGTCACCGGCAGATCTCCATCATTGAAGACGCTAAATGTTTGTGTCAGATAATGGATATTATTATCTGTATCAATCAACTCAAAGGTCATCTTATGGATACCAGTCGTTTGCTCTGCCAAGTGGTAGGCACTCAAACCAGCATTTACTTCATCCAAAGTTCCTTCAACAAAGTAGCTATGGTGAATTTGTTTCCCATCAAGAACAAGATTAAGACCCTTAATCTTCTTACCGTCCATCTTGTTAACATCGAAGTTGACGTTAAAGATTTCACCACGTGCCAAATAGAGAATATCTGTATTTCCTGTAACAGCTGGGTGATCTTCAAGAAGAGAACCGGTACTATCACGTTTAGGAACTACAGTGTAAACTTCAGAGGTGATTGGAGTCGCTAGAATCTCTGAGATATGGCCATCCGTAAAGGTTACTTCTGACGAATAAGTCAAACTCTCGCTCTGCAACATAGAAACCACTACAGAAGTTTCAAAAACTTCAGAAGTTGATGTTGAATCTTTCCATCCAACTGTGAGGACAGTTAGACTCTCCTCTGTATTTTTATTTGACTGACTTGCTTCTGCGTTCGTTGACGCAAGAGAGCTAGCAGTACTTGCAGCTTCTGAAGCAAGTTCGGAAGTTGCGATGGCTTGGCTAAAATTAGTAGCACTTACAGATGTCGTATGAGAATTAAGGGAAGAAAATTCCGATTTTTCAATAGCATGGGTATTCCCAGCAAGTTCAGATGTATAAAGTGTACTTTCACTCTTATACATAGATGTTACCGCTTGAGATTCAGCTGTAGCTGTAGCCTCACGAGACTTGTCGTAAGTAAGTACAATGTTGGGCTTAGCTTGCTCAGAATCAGATGCCGGCTTTGCATCGCCTCGCTCAGATGTCGCTACTGAGTGATCTGCACTAAAAGCTTGTACTTGAGCCCCTTCTGAATGAGGTGTAGCCTTAGAAACTCTTGTCTCTACGATATCAACTTGAGAGTGCACTTCAAGAAGTCCCTCATCCGTTTCACTCGAAGAAACGACCATCAGTGATGTTGATGTCACTACTGAAGTTACTTGACTGGCTGGCTCTGCTTTTGCTTCCACTGCTGAAAAATCAGCTTGCGGAGCAAGAGGAGCAGGAGCTGGCGCCTCACTCTTAACATAATCTATATTGGCATTGTCAGGACTTGCCTGAACTTCATCTGCTTTACCTGTTTGTAGCGTAAAACTAGATAAAATCAAAGCAGCAAACGTTGTATATAAAACTTTTTTCTTAGCTATTTCCATTCACCTCCTCATTTTTTATATGGCTTTATTTATTAATATTATAGACTTTTTTTTTACTTTCTGTCAAATTAGTTTTATTAAAAAACGTTATAATATCAGGGTTTTACACGTGTCAGACCCTCCTTAATTTTCTCATTTTTGACCCTCTAAATATCAGTTTTATCTTATTTTTTATTGGCAAACCGCTTAATCCCTTTGATTCTCAAACCATTTTGATTTTGAGGATTTTATTATTTGTTACGACTAATAGGAGCTGTAAGATAAGCAAAAAATCCTGCAATGGCAGAATTTTTTAGATTTCTCTTTCGACTTGATCAATACACCAAGCAATTAATTCTTCTAAGCGAGTCAGATCTTCAGTCATATGAAGATAGCCCATGACGGCTTCGAAGCCTGTTGACATTTTATAGGTAATTACATCCGTATTTTTAGCCTTGGTGTGACTATGGGCATTACGACCTCGTTTGTAGATGTCCAATTCTTTTTCAGTCAAAAGCTCTTGCTCTAGCATTTTTTCAATGAGACTAGCCTGAGCCTTGGCCGACACATAGCGTGTAGCTAGACGGTGCAGTTGATTTGGCTTTGTCTGACCTTGAAAAATGAGGTGACGACGAATGTACAAGGAATAAACAGCATCCCCCTCAAAAGCGAGAGCAATACCATTGATAAGGTTGACATCAAGGTGTTTAGTCACGTGTCCACCTCACACCATCCTTGGTATCAAGAAGTTTGATACCTTGAGCAGCCAACTCATCGCGAATACGGTCCGCTGTCGCAAAGTCCTTGTTAGCACGCGCCGCTTGACGTTCTTCAATGAGTTTTTCGATATCTTCATCAAGGACTTCCTCTTCGAAAACAATACCGAAGACTTGGAGCATTTTTTCAAAAGCGGCCTTAACGGTTTGATCATAATTGCCTGAATTAATCCATTTGGCCATGTCAAACAGGACAGTTACACCGTTTGCTGTGTTAAAGTCATCATCCATAGCTTCCTGGAAAGCGTCCAGATAAGTTTGCAACTCAGCTTGGTCCACCTGACCTGTTAATGGAAGACTGTGGGTATTTTTCAAATACTTAAGATTGACTTCAGCATCATGGATAGCTTTTTCGGTGAAGTTAATTGGCTTACGATACTGTTGTGTCGCTAAGAAGAAGCGAAGCACTTGACCATCGACTGTCTTAAGCATGTCATGAACCGTTACAAAGTTACCCAAAGATTTTGACATTTTCTCATTGTCCACATTGACAAAACCGTTGTGCATCCAGTAATTAGCAAAGGTCTTGCCAGTCTTGGCTTCTGATTGGGCAATTTCATTAGTATGGTGTGGAAACTCCAGATCTGCACCACCACCATGGATGTCGATAGTATCTCCAAGAATTTCAGTCGCCATAACGGAACATTCGATGTGCCAACCAGGGCGACCAGGTCCCCAAGGGCTATCCCAAGAAATTTCGCCTTCTTTGGCTGCTTTCCAAAGGGCGAAATCCAAAGGATTTTCCTTACGAGCAGTTTCAGCATCCGTACGACCACTAGCACCAATTTCAAGATCTTCCAAGGTCTTGTTAGCTAACTTAGCATAATTCTTTGACTTAGCTACTCGGAAGTAAACATCACCTTCAGAGACATAAGCAAATCCTTTGTCAACCAAGGTTGACACAAAAGCAATAATTTCATCCATGTAGTTAATAACACGAGGATTCTGTGTCGCTGGTTTGATGCCAAGCTGTGCAGTATCTTCCATAAAGGCTGCGATAAACTTGTCTGATAATTCTTTGGTCGAAATACCAGCTTCATTGGCTGCCTTAATAATCTTATCATCTACATCTGTAAAGTTAGAAATGTAGTTAACAGTGTAACCTCGATACTCAAAATAACGACGAATGGTATCAAAAGCTACTGTTGAACGGGCATTTCCGATATGAATATAATTGTAAACAGTTGGTCCGCAAACATACATATTGACAACATTTTCTGTCAAAGGTACGAAATCACGGAGCGAACGTGTCATCGTATCATAAATTTTAATCACTAGAGATTCCTTTCAATTAACTGGAAACTATTTCTTATCCTTAATATGGTTTAGGTACAAACACAAGAGTATGACAAGAATGATAATCCATATAGCCGTAACTAGCTGACCTTGAGCCAAGAGAGAGACGACTGATACAAAACTTCCCACCATATAGAAGACCAAAAAAGGATTATTTTTGAAAAAATGGTTCATGATTCAGCTCTCACTTATGACGTTGCTTAAAAACAAGACCGGCCCATAACAGAGCAATGCAAAACCATAAGGCGGCCATACTATAGTCTGCTCTATGTAAAGCAATGTAAACAAGAGCAAGAGGACCCACAACCGTCAATCGAGTCACCTTTGAACTAAAGAGTTTCATCATTTCCTTTCCTTATAGACGTGATGAATGGAAGCTAGCTGCTTTTAGAAGGTCCTCTAGCTTTTCGCTATAGTATTCACGGCCTTCTTCAATATCGTGGATAACTTCTTCATCCTTTTGACCATGAACACGCACAACCTTAGCAGGAACACCAACGACTGTAACATCTTCTGGGACATCTGCAACAACCACGGCTGCTGCACCGACCTTGGCATTTTTTCCAATCTCAATAGGACCTATAACCTGAGCATGAGCTGAAACCAAGGCACCTTCACGAACGGTTGGGTGACGTTTTCCGACATCTTTACCAGTACCACCTAAAGTGACACCGTGGTAGAGCATAGCCCCCTTTTCCACAACGGCTGTTTCACCAATGACAAGACCAGAACCATGGTCAATGAAGACACCTTCGGCAATCTGAGCCCCAGGGTGAATCTCAATCTGAGTCCAAAATCGCCAAAATTGACTGTGCATACGAGCTAAAAGTCGGCAATGGTGGCGCCAGAGAAAATGTGAGATACGATGAGCTGCCAAAGCCTTTAGACCAGGATAGGTTAAAATAACCTCCAAACTTGTCCGAGCCGCTGGGTCATTTTTCTTTACTATATCAATACTTTCTTTCCACCACCCCATATAGGTCACTCCTTATATCATTATTGTTATTATTGTTTGCTGTGGCCCTATTATTCTTTAAAGTGGAAAGCTGCGAACACTAGGTCTACTCGCTATCCCCTTCAAAATAAGACCAGTCGACTAACTCAGGCTGCTCATCAAACGGATTGATGACAATACCTTGAACCTTATCCAACTCATTTTCACCTGTTGAAGGCTTATAAATTTCTGACAACGGCCACTGTAGAATAGTCCCTTTAGCTTTACGGAAAGGTAAACCAAAAGTCTCGTTTCCGTACCATTTAGCAAAGCTCGTCAAGTTCGTAAATACAGGCACATAGCTCTGTCCCTCTGCATTAGACATGGTTGCAAAAAAGCGGTCTTCTTGTCCATCCGTCTCACGCTTATGAACAAAGGTCGGAACAAGATAAATCTTATCTTTAGGGGTTGCCTTTTGATTTTCCTCACTCAAAAGATTATTAAGAGTCTGAGTAAAGTAGTTGATAAATTGAATCAACTCACTGCTTGCAAAAAGAGTGGTATTCGAGAAATCACCATCGGCTTTAAGATTGAAAGCAAGGCCAAAAAGTCCTGCCTCAACGAGCTGCGATAAAATATCTAAACTTGAACGTTTTACCCAAGTCTGTTCTTGAGCACTCTCTTGGGTATCTTTAAAGGCTTGCAAGTCCTGCTCGCTTGTAAAGACAGGAACAACCTTCTTACCTTCTACTTCAACTGCATAGAGGTCTTGGGCCGCCAAGACGGGAGTACGTTGGAGGTGATTAACCAAAGCCAGACTAGTCAAAAAATGGTCTGGTTCTGTTAAAAATTCTCTTAGAGTTTCATCAAAAGCTTGCAATTCTTGATTTTCTGTCATTCTTCTGTCTGTTCTTTCGTTTCTGATTTATCAGGATTTTTCGGTGCTTCACCACTTTCCTTATGGTGGCGTGGTTTATGATGAGAACGACGGCGGTGACGATGCTCTCCTCCATTTTCCCCATCCTCAAGTTTTTCAGGTTTAGGAAGGAGGGCCTTGATTGAGGCATCGATACGTCCTTTTTCATCGATTTTGATAATCTTAACAGTTACCATGTCCTCAACCTTAACCACATCTTCGACCCGTTCAGTACGTTCCCAAGCCAACTCAGAAATGTGAACTAGCGCATCTGTTTTATTAAATAGGTGGACAAAGGCACCGAACTTTTCAATACGCACAACAGGTACAGTGTAAACTTCTCCAACCTTAGCTTCACGTACAAGATCAGAGATGATTGTTTTGGCTCGGTCAATAGCATCCTGATCACTAGAGAAAATTTGAACGAGTCCTTCTTCATCAATATCAATAGTGACACCAGTCTCAGCGATAATCTTGTCAATAGTTTCGCCACCTTTACCGATGACAACCTTGATTTTGTCAACAGGAATCTGAATACTGTCAATCTTAGGAGCTGTTGGTGCCAATTCTGGACGTGGCTCAGCAATCGCTGACTCAATAACATCAAGAATTTCAAAACGAGCCACCTTGGCTTGAGCTAAAGCTTCCTCGAGAATGGCCGGTGTAATACCCGAAATCTTAATATCCATCTGAAGAGCTGTGATTCCTTGACGTGTTCCAGCTACCTTAAAGTCCATATCACCAAAATGATCTTCCAAACCTTGAATGTCGGTTAGGACAGTGTAGTTAGTTCCATCTGAGATAAGTCCCATGGCAATACCTGCAACAGGTGCCTTAATCGGCACCCCACCTGCCATAAGCGCCAAGGTTCCCGCACAAATAGAGGCTTGTGAGGAAGAACCATTTGACTCCAAGACTTCGGCTACCAAACGGATAGCATAAGGAAACTCTTCAACGCTTGGAAGAACCTGAGCAAGGGCACGTTCACCCAAGGCTCCATGACCAATTTCACGTCGGCCTGGCGCACCGTAACGCCCTGTTTCACCCACTGAATATTGAGGGAAATTGTAGTGATGAAGGAAACGTTTCTTGTATTCTGGATCCAAACCATCAACAAGTTGTGTATCACTCATAGGAGCCAAGGTCAAGACTGATAAAGCCTGGGTTTGTCCACGTGTAAAGAGACCTGATCCATGAACCTTAGGAAGAAAGTCAATCTCTGCTTCCAAAGGACGGATTTCATCCACACGACGGCCATCTGGACGAACCTTGTCTTCTGTAATCAGACGACGCACTTCAGCATGTTCCATCTGCTCAAGGATTTCTGCCACATCACGCAGAATGGTTTCCTTATTTTCATCTTCCGCAAAGCGTTCTTGATAAGAAGCGAGGACCTCTTCTTTAACAGCCTGAGTTGCTGCCTCACGCGCCAGTTTTTCTTCCACCTGAACAGCTTTAGCTAACTGGTCATAATAAGCTGTTTCAATTTCAGCCTTCAAATCAGCATCGACTTGGAGCAGTTCGACCTCAGCCTTTTCCTTACCAACAGCCGCAACGATATAATTTTGGAAATCAACCAACTCTTGAATAGCCTCGTGCCCTTTCAAGAGTGCCTGTAACATAATATCCTCTGATAATTCTTGAGCACCTGACTCTACCATATTGATGGCTTCCTTAGTCCCTGCTACTGTCAAGTCTAAATGTGAAACTTCTTTATCTGCTGCACTTGGGTTGATGATAAAATCTTCCGCTGCATAAGCTACTTGAACTCCAGCAATCGGACCATTGAAAGGAATATCAGAAATAGAAAGTGCTAAAGAACTCCCAAACATAGCTGCCATTGGCGCACTAGCATTTTCATCATAAGAGAGAACAGTGTTAATGACTTGCACTTCATTACGAAAGCCCTCCGCAAACATGGGACGAATAGGACGGTCAATAAGACGAGCAGTCAAAGTGGCATCAGTTGAGGGGCGACCCTCACGCTTGTTAAAGCCTCCTGGAAACTTACCAGCCGCATACATTTTCTCTTCATAGTTAACTTGTAAAGGAAAGAAATCTGCCGTTGCCATCTTTTTAGACATGACAGCTGTTGATAATACCGTCGTGTCTCCATAACGCACGACAACAGCACCGTTAGCCTGCTTGGCTACCTGTCCCACTTCCACAACAAGTGGGCGTCCTGCAAAGGTCATCTCAAAAGTTTGTTTAGCCATGTTTGATCCCTCTTTTTATCCATAACCAGCCCTACAAAAACAACTGGTCAACTTTATGTCATTCATTTGATATAACTTCCATTTTACCATATTATAGTCGAAAATGGCAGAGCTTCGGCATAAGTTATCCCCCTAGCTTTTCTCTGTTCCAGATATTTAAGTGGTTTTGTGATATAATAAACACTCATAAGAGACAGAGGAATGAGTATGAAAAAATTACAACACATCATTATGGTTGCCTTAATCCTAATAGGCTTAGTAACACCTGCCCTAGCACAAGAGCGGACTGATGACTTCAATGTTGCTGCTGAACATGCGATTGCTATCGAATCAACCACAGGGAAAGTCCTCTATGAAAAGGACGCTACCACTCCCGATGGTGTTGCTTCGATGACGAAAATCCTAACAGCCTACATGGTCTATAAAGCTATTGATCAAGGTAAAATTACTTGGGATACTGAAGTAGATATCTCAGATTATCCATTCAACTTAACAGTTGATTCAGAAGTTTCAAACGTCCCACTAGACTCTCGAAAATATACTGTCAAACAACTCTTAGATGCCACCCTCATCAGTAGTGCTAACAGCGCAGCAATTGCTTTAGCTGAAAAGATCTCAGGAACAGAAAGTGCTTTTGTAGATACTATGAAGGCCCAATTAAAGAAATGGGGAATTACTGATGCAAAACTGTACAATGCCTCAGGGCTCAATAATAAGTATCTAGGAGATAACCGTTATCCTGGCTCTAAACCAGATGACGAAAATACCATGAGTGCTCTGGATGTTGCGATTATCGCAGACCACCTCATCAAGGACTATCCCCAAGTACTTGACATCACCAAGCAAGGCGAAGTTGATTTTGAAGGTGACAACAAATTAACCACTCACAACTATATGTTGGAAGGTCAAGATAACTACCGTGAAGGTGTTGATGGACTTAAGACCGGAACAACCGAACTTGCAGGAGCATCCTTTGTAGCCCACTCTAATGAAAATGGCATGAGCTTGATTACAGTGGTTATGAACGCTGACAACGGCGGGGAGGATGAAGCGGCCCGTTTCACAGCTACCAATGACCTCTTAGATTATGTCGTCCAACACTGGAAGATAAATAAACTCAACACTAAGGGACAAATCGTCAAGAAAAATGATATCAAGGTAGCCGATGGAGTCAGTAAGACCGTCTCTGCTAAACTTGAATCAGACCTTACCGTTGTCCAAAAGATAAATAGCAAAAATGACACTGTTAAGATCAAAGCAAAAACGGTAACAGCACCTATCAAAAAAGGAGATACCATTGGAACAGCAACCTATGATGATAAAGACCTCGTAGGAACAGGATATATCTCTGATCCACCTCAAGTTGCTGTAACAGCCAACCAGTCCATTAAGAAAAGCTTCTTCTTAAAAGTTTGGTGGAATCATATCGTTAATTTCTTTACCGGAAACAAGTAGGCACTGAACTCCCTTTTGATATCATGTACTGACCCCAAAAAGTTAGACAAATTATTTAAGCAAAGGATTTAGTTCTGTATTGCACAGGACTAAGTCCTTTT
>CAKQDX010000020.1 GCA_934229725.1 uncultured Streptococcus sp. | reverse complement strand
TATTGGATTATGGGAGAATTAAGTGTGAATATAAAAAAAGACAAACATCAAAAACGATGTTTGTCTTCATTCTGAAATCAGCCGTTTGGCTGATTTTTTTTAACTAGTCACGACTTGCAAAGAGTCGTAAGATATTTAAGAATAGGTTAATAAAATCTAAGTAGAGACTCAACGCCATTGAAACTGCCCAGCCATCTGAGACCTGACCATTCATAGCGTAATAAACCTTTTTAATCATTTGGTTATCATAAGCAATTAATCCAGAAAAAATGAGGACCGATATAATACTAATGACGAAGCTCATTGTACCACTTGCTAAAAAGATGTTTACCAAGCTGGCAACAATAATCCCAATCAAGGCTGCCATAAGAAATTTAGCCATTCCTGACAAATCACGTTTAACAGAAACACCAATAAGTGACATGGTAAAGAAGACAATCGCAGTACTAATGAAGGCTTGGAAAACAGTAGCCTGCGTGTATTGAACAATGATAAAACTTAATGTAAAACCATTCAAGGCTGAATAAACTAAGAATAATGGCAGGGCCGCAGGTGTATTCTTTCGTGCAGCACCACTAGCCAAAAAAACCAGAGCTAGTTCAACAAAAATGGCTGCCATATAAACCCAAGAATAGTTCATCAAAATATTAACAAAAAGATGTGAGAAAGGGCCTAACATTAAATAAGAAATGACTGCTGATAGACCCACTCCCATACCAACAAGGCCATAAATTTTTCCGAAAAAGCGGTTTAATCCCGCATCACTGGTTGTATAAATTGCATTGGATTCCATAAATATCTCCTTAAAATAATAAATTAATGGTGGTGACTTTGTAGCGCCTTACGACGAAAATGCTTACGATTTTTAATTCGGTTTCGTAAAGGTGTCGCTGCTTCCTTAACCGCCCAATACTTATCCACCATAGTAACAATATAAGATTCCTTATACTTTGGTGGGGCAATCGTTGCTCCCCACATATGCTTGAGAATAATGTCCTCTTCTTTTTTGTTTAGGTTAACAAGCTTTCTAGCGTTACGCACAGCAATACGTGGATGCACCCAAGCATGACTCTTATTAAATTTAGTCACCCGCCAATCATAATAGAAAAAGTCATGTAAAAGACCACCACGAGCAGTACTCTTAGCATCCCAGCCAAATTTTTTAGCAATCTTGTAGCTGGTATAACTAACATTGACCGAGTGTTTCAAACGTGTCGAATGGTGATGCTGTACAATTCCATCCAATTTTTGAAAACGCGGGTGTGAGATCAGATGTCCTACAACTTCCATGAATTCTTTATCGTCTTCTGGTCGTTTCATAATAATACCTCATTAACGTTTCTAATGCTTCTTCATTATACCACTAGAGCTTAAATTTACTTTAAAAGGTGCGCCTTTTTCGTCTAAAATCATCCCTGAGACCTAGAGACTAAACATGAGGATTCCTGCTGCCACAGCAACATTTAAGCTTTCTGCTCGGCCTGGCATATTAATATGTACAAGTTGATTAGCAGACTCAGCCATATCCTGACTAATCCCTTGACCTTCATTTCCCATCACTAGGGCAAAATTACCATCTGTCTTAACTGCTCTATAGTCAACAGAAACAGTTGAAAGTGTCGTTGCCAGGATGGGAAAACCTTGTTTTTGGCAAGTCTCAATCATCTCAAAAATTGGTCCCCGATAGATTGATAGGTGAAAATGACTTCCCTGCATAGAACGCAAGGTCTTCTGATTATAGATATCAGCTGATTTGTCTGACAAAAAGACTCCGTCATAACCTGCGGCATCTGCTGTACGAATCATTGTTCCAACATTACCAGGATCCTGAACATCCTCCAAGAGAAGATACTTACCTGAGAGAGACTCTGGTAGACTCTGAGATTCTTTAGCAACTTCTGCCACGATACCCTGAGGCGTCTGGGTTTCACAGAGCTCCTTGAGTACCTCGGGGCTGACTAACTTGACCTTAGACATATCTGCCACACGATCTGCCATCTCCTCAATCACAAAAACTTGAAGAATCTCAGCACCACTTGCTTTGGCCTCCTCAAAAAGATGCCATCCTTCTATGAGATAGCTCGTTTTACGGTACTTACGCTGCAATAATTTTCTAGCAGTCTTAATGCTAGCATTTTGCTTTGATTGAATGATTTCCATACCCTCATTATAGCAAAAATTCCTTGATAAATCTTGGGCTTGACCGACTTTATAGCAAGGATTATACTAAAAGAAAGAGCTTTCAAATAGGAGGTCATAGACCATGCAAAAAGTAAGATTAATTGTCTCAGGAAGGGTGCAAGGCGTTGGCTTTCGCTACTCAACTTATGCTTTGGCATTAGAAATCGGTGACATCTACGGCCGTGTCTGGAATAATGATGACGGAACAGTTGAAATTCTAGCACAATCTGACCAGCCTGCCAAATTGGCCAAATTTATCCAAGAAGTTCGAAAGGGACCTTCAAAATGGTCTAAGGTGACCTACGTTGATGTCACCATGGCTAACTTCTCTAATTACAGTGATTTTCGCATGGCCAATTAAGATAGGACTACCATTTTTAGCTTGTTCTCTTTCCTAAAAAAGGGTAAAATAGACAGGTATAACTAAAAAACAAAAGGAATGATATTGTGAATAAAAATCAAAAACGACTAGCCCTCATGGGGCTTGCTACCAGCATGCTTTTCTTCCTATCAGGATGTGTGAGCCTTGATAAATCTGGTAATCCTACTGGTTGGGTCTGGAACCTTCTTGGCCGCCCAATGAGCCACGTCATCACCTACTTTGCAAATAATCTAGGACTTGGGTTTGGACTTGGTATCGTCTTCGTAACCATCATTGTTCGTTTGATTATCTTGCCACTTGGTCTTCACCAATCTCGTGGTGCAGCCTACCAAGCTGCAAAACGTGAATACCTTGCACCTATCTTGGAACCAATCAACGAACGTTTGCGTAATGCTGAAACCCAAGAAGAAAAGATGGCTGCCCAATCTGAACTCATGCAGGCTCAACGTGAAAATGGTGTCAGCTTGATGGGGGGCGTTGGTTGTCTTCCTCTCTTGATTCAACTTCCATTCTTCTCAGCTCTCTATTATGCTGCACGTTACACTCCTGGTGTACTACATGACCACTTCCTCTGGTTTAATCTTAATAGCCGTGACTTCCCATTGATCATCATCATTGCTGCCCTTTACTACTTCCAATCTTGGTTGTCTATTCAACAAGTTCCTGAAGAACAACGTAAGCAAATGGCAGTGACTATGTACAGTATGCCAATCATGATGATTGTCTTTGGTATCAGCTCTCCTGCAGCCGTAATCCTCTACTGGTTTGTCGGTGGTATCTTCTCTATTATCCAACAATTGATTACCAACTATATTATCAAGCCTCGCTTGCAAGAAAAGGTTGCTGAAGAGTTTGCAAAGAATCCTCCAAAAGCACCTCGTAAAACACCAGGCACTCGCAAAGATGTGACACCTAAAAATACTCAAGCTATTGCTAATAAATCAAAGAAAAACCGTAACGCTGGTAAGCAAAATCGAAAATAATGCATCAACTCTCTTGGAAATTCCAAGAGAGTTTTTCCTATGCTATTTTGAGGCATAACTTACTAACCATCCTTAATGTTACCTCTATATTAACAGCAAACAAAAAGCCCTTCCTAGGAAGAGCTGCGTTAGCTTAAGCTGTTTTTTCAACGCTAAGAAT
The DNA here is from genome assembly GCA_934229725.1 of uncultured Streptococcus sp. Taxonomy (GTDB): domain Bacteria; phylum Bacillota; class Bacilli; order Lactobacillales; family Streptococcaceae; genus Streptococcus. The sequence continues at coordinate 32,844 of CAKQDX010000020.1, read as the reverse complement.
CTCAACAGAATAACTACCCGCTGGTGATTCGATAGCTACCTTATCTCCAACTTTCTTACCGATTAAGGCTTGAGCAATTGGACTTTCATTTGAAATCTTACCTGAGAAGATGTCAGCACCAGCTGCACCAACAATATGATAAGTATCTTTATCGCTTGTACCAACTTCTTGCACAACAACTGTTTTACCAATCGCAACCTCGTCATTAGCAACAGCGTCACTATCAACGATTTCTGCGTAACGAATTTTTGTTTCAAGAATTTGAATTTGACCTTCAACAAAAGCTTGTTCATCTTTAGCTGCTTCATACTCAGAGTTTTCTGAAAGGTCTCCGTAAGAACGGGCTACCTTGATACGTTCTACAACCTCTGGACGACGGACGAGTTTATACTCCTCCAATTCTGCTTCAAGTTGTTCTTTCTCTGCTAGGGTCATTACATATGTTTTTTCTGCCATGTTTATCTCTTTTCTATTATTGTTAAGCCGATTGGCTTGGGAAACAAGATAACTACTTGTTTCCTTGATTTTGATTAGTCAATGAGACTATTTATCTTTTATCTTGCTATTAATATAAGTTTCAACATTATGTTGATGGTCTTCATAATTTTCCGCAAAATAGACATTTCCATTGGTCACGTCTGCTACAAAGTACATGTACTTAGAAGATGATGGATTAATCACTGCTTCAATCGCTGATAGACTCGGACTGTCTACAGGACCTGGCATCAACCCCTTATGAACATAATCATTATAAGGAGAGTCAATATTTGTGTCAATGTTTGCATCTTCCTTTAGAGTCGTCTCTTCCCCAAGTTTTCCAAGGGCATAAAGAACTGCGATGTTACTTTGCAAGGCCATGTCTGAGCTAAGACGATTATAGAAGACGCTGGCAATGTTTTTACGGTCATCATCCGTAGCTCCCTCTTTTTCAACGAGTGATGCTAGGGTCAAAACCTCATTTACATTATGATTACTTGATGAAATCGTAGCATAGTAAGGTGATAGGTAAGTGTTCATCGTAGACAACATTTCCTCTGCTAAAGATTCCACCGTTGTATCATCATGGATATTATAAGTTGCTGGGAATAAATAACCTTCAAGAACGTATTTAGCCTGATTGGAATCTGGAAGATTAGCCAACAAGGTTGGATACTTGGTTTTCATCTTAGAAATGAAAGCATCATCCTTCATAAGTTTCAAGAAGTCTTTTGACTTCAGTCCAGTCGATGATTTTTTACCTTTTTTAGCTGATGAATTAACTTCAACTGCCTTAGCGATTTGATCAATCGTATATCCTTCTTTAACCAAGACTGTACCAAGAGATGGCTCCTGAGGCTTATCACTTCCTTTTTTCTGAAGGGCCTCAATAATTTCATCCATGGTCATGCTGGCTTGAAGGTTATAGTAACCACTTTTCAAATTTGAAACATTCTTAAACTTGGTATAGTAATTAAAGACCTTACCAGACTTAATAACACCAGCTGATTCTAGGAGTTGACCGATATAACTGCTACCTGAGTTTTTAGGAATTTCAACACTAATAAACTTAGTTGAATTGGCATCCTTTGCCCCTACAGCTTGACTAACGTAACGGTAACCAAAGAAACCTGCTAGTGACAAGATAAGAATCAAGAAGATAATAATATTTCGTGCAATCTTCCCAGCACGGCGGTTATTCTTATGACGCTTTTGATTTCGGTTAGAACGTGAAATTGGCTCTTCATCGTCAACTTCAGCAGGAATGGCATCTTTCTGCGAAGACTTTTTCTTTTTTGTTTTCTTACGCTTTTTCTTTTCAGGCTTGTCAGAAGCTGCTAGAGCAATGCTCTCATCCTCCTCTTTGGCCTCAGTGACTGCATCTGGCTGAGTCTCCTCTGATACAGCCTTATCACTTGTCACCTGATGTTCTTTCAAGAAATCTTCTTTTTTAAGATCTGAGGTCATCTTGGCCTCCAATTCTTTAGGATCTGTGTAGATAGCTTCTTTAGACTTGGCTTCAATGAGCTCCTGAGCAACATCTGCAGGGATGTATTCCTCCTCAGAGGCCGCATCAAGACTTGTTTCCCAAATTGGACGTTGGAAACGACGCTTCGAAGTTACCTTAGGTTGAGGAATATCGGTAATCTTCTCCTCATTAAGTGGTTCTTTTAGGCTAGATACTGATTTTGAATGACTGTCAGCTCCTAAGGACTCAGCTTGAGACTGAGAAGACAAACTAACACTCCCTTGGACATCTGGTTTCGACTCAGAAGTCATAGATTTAGCTGTATCACTGTCAGAAACAGCATGCGAACTAAAATCTTGGTTACTTACTTTATTAGATGCTGATTCCGTATGAGTATTTTGGCTGTCAGCTGACGTTGAAAGTGGTGTCTTGGGCATAGTTGCACTTTTATTATGCTCCTCCTCACGAAGAGAACGGAGCCGTGTTGCTTCTTGTAAATCTCGAAGAATCTGATGTTTAAAACTTAAGCTATCTTCAACAGATTCCGAGTGTTCATTAAACTTGTCCGTCAAGGCATACCTCCTCTATAGTAACAAACGCCATTATATCTTAAAAAGTCAGTTAATGCAAATCAATTAGCCCTTTGTCACAGTAACTTAATACTGAAATCACTGGGATTTAGACTTTTCCCAGACCAAATTGTACCATGAGCTACCTCCATGATTCGATTCTGATTCTCCCTCATCGGTGAAACCATTCATTTCATAATAGGCAATAAGATAATCATGACAAGTCAAACTAATCCCTTGACGCTTTTGTGCAATAGCCAGATCTTTAAGTGCTGCAATTAAGGCCGTTCCAACACCCTGCCCTTTAAACTCTTTTGAGACAGATAAGCTAGTGACTGCGATAAAACCTCCTTCACTGGCATTCGGAGTTACCTTATGAAACAAGTCGTCTGTCAAGTAACGCTCAGTAATCACAGGTCCTTCGATATAACCAGCAACCTTACCATCAATCTCAGCGATTAAGAAGGTGTCACAAATAGTCTCTAGACGCTCTAAAATGGCCTCTGGTGTTGCAGCCTCTTCAGGCGAAAAATTGTCCTGTTCAATACGAACCACATCGGCCCAGTCTTCCTTTTGGGCGTGTCGAATAAGCATATCAGTTTCCTTTCTATCAAGAGAAAAAGCTGAGCGAAATCGCTACAGCTCTTAATCTATTACATATGTGTTTGCAGGCTCGCAAGTAGCTCTTCGAACGAACGTTCATAAAGTTGAATATCTCCTGCTCCCATAAAGACATAAACAGCATTGTCATGGTCAAGAAGAGGCGAAACATTTTCAACTGTAACGACTTTAGCAGGCTTTTTAATTTTAGCCGCAAGGTCTTCAACCTTAACATCTCCATGGTCCACTTCACGCGCTGAACCATAAATTTTCGCCAAATAAACCGCATCCGCTTCATTCAAAGCTGCAGCAAATTCATCAAGCAAAGCAATGGTACGTGTAAAGGTATGTGGTTGGAAAATGGCAACAATCTCTTTAGATGGGTACTTTTGACGTGCCGCATCAAGCGTAGCAATAATTTCAGTTGGATGATGAGCAAAGTCATCAATAATAACAGTGCCGTTGATAACTCTCTCTGTGAAACGACGTTTAACACCTGAGAAAGTATTAAGATGTTCAGCAACCAAGGCCATATCAAAACCAGCTACATACATGTTAGCGATAACCGCAGTTGCATTCAAGATATTGTGACGTCCATAGGCTGGCACATGGAAGTCCCCTATGATTTGTCCATCATGTTTCACCTTGAAATTAGACCCTGTCGTTGTACGAACGATATCTGTAGCCATGAAGTCATCATTCTCTTCAAAGCCATAGTAGTAAATCGGTGCATTTGAAGTGATTTTACGGAGGTAAGAATCCTCACCATAAACAAAGAGGCCTTTTTGTACTTGCTTTGCATAATCATCAAAAGCTGAGAAAACATCATCAATACTTGTAAAGTAATCTGGATGGTCAAAGTCAATGTTAGTGATGATTGAGTAAGCAGGGTGGTAGGGCATGAAATGACGTTCATATTCATCAGCTTCAAAGACGAAGTATTGTGCATTGGCAGAACCACGTCCTGTCCCATCACCAATAAGGTATGATGTATCTGTGATGTTTTTCATAACATGTGACAAGAGACCTGTTGTAGAAGTCTTACCATGTGCACCAGCCACACCAAAGCTAGTGAACTGGTTCATGAAATGACCCAAAAACTCATGGTAACGCTTGAACTTATAACCATTTTTAACGGCATAAGCAATTTCAATGTTATTATCTTCATGAAAAGCATTTCCAGCAATCAATTCAACATCATCAGTGATGTTTTTTTCATCGAAAGGAAGAATAGGAATACCTGCCTGTTCAAGACCACGTTGGGTGAAGTAATACTTTTCCACATCTGAACCTTGAACTTTGTGTCCCATTTGGTGGAGCATCAAAGCCAAAGCTGACATACCAGATCCTTTAATTCCAATAAAATGATAAGTTTTTGACATAGTTTCTCCTTACAATCGCTGCTCTGCGATTAGTTTGCGTCTTCTAAATGCGTCAAATTCAATTCTTGAGCAATTCGGTGTTCACGGTAAGTTTGACGTTCTGGATAATTGTAAACCTGGCTACGTTTCAAGAAATCATAACTATTTTTCTTGACGTTCTTACGAGAAGGGTTACTAGGCTGTTGATAAGTTGGAGCCACTTCTGCCAAGATATAAGTATCTTGTTGCAGACGATTGGCCAAATGATGAATCTTTGAATGTTTACCATTAGGTGCCAAAGTTCTCTTGATAGCACTTACCGGAGCACCCAAGATAGATGCTGTCACAGGTTTTTTATCCGTTGTGATAGCAGCTGGTTCAACTGTAGCCTCAAAGTTTGGTTTAACTTCTTCCTTAGGCTTAGTAGCCAATTGACGGCTCGTCGTATGTTTCGTTTGTTGAACCTCTTGGCGCAAGAATTTTTGGCGTTTCTCACGAACATCACGCTTAGCCTTTTCACGGGCTTCCTCAGCGTAAGTCATACCAGCTTCATGCGTCTCCACTCGTTTTGATTCTTTCTTGCGATTACTAGGCTTAGCTGACAAGAAATCATAATTAGGTAATAAATCATTGTAGTCCTTTTCTTGGTAAGGACCACGGATATTTGTAATTAAATCTTCGTTTTCGTATAGGCGCATAGAGACCGGTTCTTGCAAGCAAGATTCCCCGTCTGGAATCAGCGGAAATTGTCGTCTTTGGCGATACATAAAAGACTTCCTTTCATTTTCGAGATGATGCGTATCTTAATAAAACAATCGAGAATAGGTAGATACGTCTTGCAGTATTCTATTATAGCCTAATTCAAAAGATTTGCCTAGTAGGATTTTATATTTTAGTATTGAAATATCAATTATAACAATTTAAGATATTGCAATACCAAGAATTTCTTTAATGTCTTCAATTGTCATGCTGGCACGGCTTTCATTGCCATCCAAGACAGTCGTGACAAGGTTTTTCTTTCCCTCCTGAAGCTCAAGAATTTTCTCTTCGATAGTCCCTCTTGTAATCAAACGGTAAACTTCGACATTTTGTTCTTGACCTATACGATGAGCTCGACTAATGGCCTGCATTTCCACCGCCGGATTCCACCAAAGGTCAATTAGAATAACAGTATCGGCACCCGTTAGGTTCAGTCCCACACCTCCTGCTTTTAAAGAAATCAAGAAGGCATCTCGACTTCCCTGATTAAAAGCTCTGGTCATCTCCTGACGACTATCAGATGGGGTAGACCCTGTTAATTTATAAGAAGAAATGCCCAATTCTTCCAAAAGACCTTCTGTGATATCCAACATGCCACGAAATTGTGAAAAGATAAGCACCCGATGGTCGGATTCTTTAATTTGACTAAGCAGATCTCTCAGACTATCTATTTTTCCGCTATCTCCAGCATAATCCATAAATAAAGCAGGTGTATCACAGATTTGACGAAGACGGGTAATACCTGATAGGATTTCCACCTTACGTCGATTGATTTCCTGGTCACTGGCCAAGATTAAACCTTGCTGCATCTGTTGCAATTGCGCCAAATAAATCGCCTTTTGATCATCCGACAATTCACTTTGGTGAGTCACTTCAATTAAATCTGGCAAATCAGGAAGCACCTCTTCCTTCTTTCGTCTGAGTATAAAGGGTGAAATATAACGGGCTACTTCCTTAGGAGTCAACTTAAGAAAGGCTTTTTTAGCAGGCAAAAGTCCGGGAAGAATGATTTGGAAAATAGACCAAATTTCCAATAAATGATTTTCAATAGGGGTTCCAGACAAAGCTAAACAATGCGGAACAGAGAAATCACGAAGATACTTCGCAATCTTTGTTTGCGTGTTTTTCATGACTTGAGCCTCATCTAAAATAAGATAATCATATTTACCAGCCTTGTATGCCTCAAAATCCTGACGGAAGGAAGCATAACTAGTAATAATAATCTGATGATCCTCAGCAATAATGTCATCACGTTTAGGTTTAAGTCCGTAAGAAACCGCTACATCTAACTGAGGCGTAAATTTTTTAAATTCATCTTGCCAGTTGTAAATGAGGCTTGAAGGTGACAAAACTAAGACACGTTGTCCCTCTTCCAAATGTGCAGAGAGGTAGGCAATGGTCTGCAAGGTTTTTCCCAAGCCCATATCATCGGCCAAAATACCACCAAAACCATAGTGGTGCAACATGGATAGCCACTGAACACCTCGTTCCTGATAGGGACGAAGCGCAACCTCTACCTGATAGGTCGGTAAGTCAAAGGTTTCAGGATGTCTCAAATGTTGCGTCAACAGTTGAAAATCCTTCGAAAAACTAACCGAATGATTCTCTGAAAGAGCATCCATTAATTGGTAGGCAGCTAATTGCGTCAGCTCCAGATGCCCCTGTCCTGAATAACGAGCCCTCAAGTTTTTTAGACTCTCGCTAACACGATGTGTCGCCTCATCAAAGACAATCAATTGACCACTACGATTGATGAAATAAGGTGCGCTTTCCATCAAAGCTTCCAAAGCATGATCCACGTCCTCGTCATCAAGACTTGAAAAATCAAAAGAAATATCTAATAGATTTCCCTGACGCTCTACCTGAACTTGTGGACTCTGCTCAACACGTAAATCACGCAAAGTCTCCCCAATCAGGACCGTACCTGCATTTTCAAAAGCTGGAATAGTGTTGGTGAAGAAATCATAGAGTTCCTGGCTGCTATTTAACACTTTGTTCGATTGAAAATCGGGGGTGAAACCATACTTGTCCATCAAACGAAAAACAGCCTGTTCATGTCGATAATTACTTGTAAAGCCTAAATGGCTCAACTCATGATGATTATTCACGAGGAGACCATCAAAATCAAAGGCCAGTGCTAAGGTAACCTCATTTTCAGACTTCAAATCAAAATGGAATCTGGGCGTGAAATCCTTTATATCAAAAGCCTTAGGTGCCTTAACTGGTCCCATAGTTTTAAAATCAAAGAGACTAGCAGCTAAAATGGATTGTTCATCCAAATTAAAACTAACATGCTTATTCAAATCACTCCCGATAGGAAGTGAACGTAAACCAACCAAAAGCTTTTGTTGTTTCCGATTGAGACGGTAAAAAACACCTTGATAAAAGAGGATACGATTATTAAAGAACGCCTGGCTATTCTTTTCAGCAACAGTCAATTCAATCATTTTAGGTTCAACACAAATCTCAAATGAGAAAAGATTGGCTTCAGCAGTCAAATCTTCAACCAAAAGCTGATGGTATTCCAAGCCCTCCCATTCAAAACTAAAGCCGTCCAGTCCTTGCATTGATTTCAAACCCTCCTCGAAAAAGCCGTAAGAGAGTCGCAGGTGGCGGGCATTGTTTGGCAACATGAAGTCCAAATTAGTCTTTGACTCATCCGGAAGCATCCGCCCTAAAAAATTCAAAAATGATTGTGAAGCCTGATCAAACTGAATCAGCGATAGGGGTTCATAGTAGTTCTTACCTATCTGATAATACCCTTCAGTCTCTACAAGCTTAAGAAAGGCAGGAATATCACGAATGACATAGGAACGTTCATCAGGCAGGCGTCTTAAACGTAGACTCCACCAAATCTCTGAACCATAGGTAGACTCCTCACCCTCTACAGTCAAGCTATACCTAACTGTATCATCTTCATTCAGAGAAAGCCCCTCTAAAAATAGACCACCAAAAGAATGACCTCGCTCCTGTCCCTGAGCGGATTCTTGCTCCTCTTCCAGTTCTGCTAAGAGTTGCTGACCTTCCTTATCATTTTTGAGATAATACTCAACTGCAGCTAAATGAGGACAATAGCCTTTTTGAGCGAAAGCATCACAGTCACACGTAATTTCAGAATCATTGAGTGCATAAATTAAATGATGTTGGTCCACTGTTGTGTCCAACTGAGTTTCTGAGACCTGATGAATGGTAATTAAGCCCTTTTCGAATAGTTTAATACCCTCATTACGGACTCTACCCGGCATCAATTTTGCCATAGTATTCACCCCTATCCTATCCCTCTATTATAGCACAAATTCCTTATAAACTAGGCCTGTATCACGATAAATCAAAAACACCCCCTAAGGGAGTGTTCTCAACTTTTATTAGTAATCAAGTTTGTCTGAATGTCCTGAACCATTACCAACAAAGTAACCTGTCTTACAGTTGATACTAAAGAGGTAAGTTCCATCAGGAAGGTACAAGTTGTAGTAACCATTACCATTGATGATGTTAACTGGTTCAAGGATGAAGTTATCTCCTGAGAAATAACCACGTGAGTGTGAGGTACTGATAACCTTATCAAGAATACCATCCCCCCAAGTCCAAGCTGGGTTACTTGTGTCCGCTACAACGTTTGCATTGTATGGCACACGTGAACGATCACGTTGAAGGATAGATGGATTGTAATTAGTAATACCTCGTGTCACAACTGTTGAAGCTGCAGCCGAACCGCCAGTAGTTCCACTAGCTGCACCTGTTGAAGCTGAGTTAGCTGAATCACTTTGAGCCCCAGAAGTATTTGACGCAGTGGCATCACCAGTATTAGAAGCTGCTCCAGATGTGTTACCACCTGATGGTGCAGCAGGACTAGCGGTATTGTCGCTGGCAGAAGCTGTCGCCGCAGATGTTGCACTAGCAACCTTAGCTTTTTCTTCAAGCTGTATTTTACCACCCTTGATAGCTTCTTGAATGGTGCTATCAAGACTAGCGTTACCAGTGGTAGTCACACTTTCTGGAAGATCATTGAAATTAGCATCAGATTTAACAGAGATAGATCCATTGTAGCTACCATCTACAAGAGCATCTGATTCATACTTACTATTAATCTTTTGAACTGCTTCAATTTGTTTCTTCAAGTTATCATATTTGGTTTTAGCTGACTCATAATACTTGGTTTTTTCCAATTTTTTAAGCAGTTTTTCCAAATCTGGTAACTTACCAAATTGATCATTAGCAAGCTTTGTTTGCTCATCATCTGTGAAGAAATTCTTATACATTTCTTCAAAGGCCTTATTATCCGCAGCTGATGTATCCTTGCTTGATGACGATGACGTTGCTGAAGAAGCCGTGCTGGCAGTCTTAGCAGATTGACTATGAGTGCCGTGATAAAGAGCATAGCCCCCACCAATTATAGCTAAAGCCAAAACCGTTAAAGCACCGATGACAACTCCCTTACGGCGGTAAACTGGAATATCATCATCAAAAGCACCCTTATGAGATGGTGAAACAGACTCTGAAGAGATTCTTTCTTCTGCTGAAGGACGATTAACACTCATTGAAACTTTTGGTGTCGCTGTCTCATCATCAGCTTTAGCCCCTGTTACCCCTGCAACCGATGCAGCAATGGCTGATAAATCAATGGTTTGTGAAATAGCAACATCATCCAACAAAGGCTTAGACTCTTGGGGCTCAGGAGTATTGCTATTAGCTACTTCAGGGCCTTGGGGTAGCGGATCATCAATGTTAGCAATCAAAGGATTGTTATCATCAATATTATCTACAGTTGCTTCGCTATAGACCGGTTGCTCAACTGAAGTAGCTGGTTCTGCGATAGCATCTCCAAGATCAAATTTTTCTGCTTCTGATGTGATAAAACGATCTGCATTCAATGAAGTGATAACCGTTTCAGAGCTTTGACTTTCAGGTTGAACAATCACCTCAGGTTCCACAGGGGCATCTGGTAACTGTCTATCAACAGCAGGCGAAGTCTCTTCTTCCTTAGCATCAGTGACATCAAAACCAAATGTGACCGGTGTCACCTCTTCAGTAGCTGTTGTTGAGTTGATTGACTCATTAGCCATTGATTGACCAATCAAACCTGAATCCGCAAATTCTTGACGTTGTTTTTGAATAAAGGCGTCCAAAGGTGAGGTATCCCCATCAGCTTCAATTGTTTTGGAGAATTTTTGAGAAGCAACTTCTTCACGGTGTTGCTTGATATACTTATCCAAAATGCTATCCGTTTCTGTTACACCAGCATTAATCTCAGCTTCTTTGCGGACAGCTTCACCAACTGTCATTTCCTTAGCTTCTTGAAAATCTAGTTTTTGGCTACCTTCATAGCCATTTTGTGTTTTATCTTCTGACACGTTTAATTTACCTTTCTAGCCTCTGAACGGCGAACACGTTCTCCAAAATATTGATATAAATCAACTCGAAGGGTACCGTTATATAGCTTACGTTTTTTGTCGGCTTTCATACCGTATTTACTTTCAAATTGTTCATCACTGGTCAAGATAAACTTGCTCCAAGTTTTAAGCGGCGCAAAAGTCTCGCCCATTTCATTATACAAGATATCCACAGCCTTGTCATCCAACAAGCGCTCCCCGTAAGGAGGATTTGAGATGATAACACCATTGATTTTATCCGTTTTTAAGTCTTGCAAACGCATTTGTTTCAATTTAATAACATCTTCAAGACCAGCCTCACGTGCGTTAGCTTTAGCAATCTCAACCATACGGCCATCAATATCACAACCCATGATATCCAATTCAGCATCATAATTCGCCTTACCTTCAGCTTCATCACGGACCGACTGAACCAAATCCTTGTCCACCCAATTCCAGGCTTCAAAGGCAAAATCACGATTAAATCCTGGTGCAATATTCATACCAATCATTGCAGCCTCAATACAGAAGGTACCTGAACCACAAGTCGGGTCAATCAAGGGTTTATCAGGATACCAATTACTCAGTTCAAGAATAGCAGCCGCCATATTTTCCTTAATCGGCGCCCCACCCTTATCGGTACGGTAACCACGTTTAAAGAGACTAGCACCTGTCGTATCAATCAATACCGTAGCCTTATCCTTTAAGATAGACACTTCAATCTTAAATTCCGCACCCGTTTCTTGGAGGGGTACGCCTTCAGGACGGTGAAAATACTTCTGTAATTTCTTAACAACAGCTTTCTTGGAGATTGCCTGAACAGATGGCTCATTATGGAGTTTTGATTTGACACATTTGGCCTTTGAAATTGGAAACTTTGCTCCGAGGGGAAGGTAATTCTCCCAATCTAAGGCAAAGACCCCCTGAAAAAGTTCCTCAAAGGTGCGTGCTGGAAACTCACCCACCACAATCTTAATGCGATCTGCAGCTCTCAACCAAAGATTGGTTTCAGCAATAGCACGAACGTCACCCTGAAAACGCACCTTACCATTTTCAACCTGAGTATCATACCCTAATTCACGCAATTCACGTCCAACCACTGCTTCAAGGCCTGCCGCAGCCGTTGCTACTAATGTAAATGTTTCTTTCATTGTTACCCTTTTATCTAATCATTACAAGTCTAAATGTCATTAACCTCTCGCTTATCTTTTTCCTCTGTATCCTTAAAAAATTTGAAATGAGAGAATTCTTGCTAAAAGAAGGCTGAGACATGCGTCTCAGCCTCACCTATATGCAATTTTCTATAAGCCATGTTTTGTTCCAGAAGTGACTAGGCACCACTTCCTTCGATAATCATCTGTCTACTGCAAAGCAGTCAGGATGGTCCGTTCGTTTCCAGCCATCCCATGCCCCTACCAAAGTTTGGGTTGCTAGCTTGAGGGGTTTACCGCGTTCCACTTTTTAGGTTTCCCTAAAAACTCCGTCACTGTGGCACTTTCAGAGCTACTAAGACTTATCCAACGACTTAGCCGGTTCGCTCGCCGTAACTTGAGAATCAAGTCCCTAGGCTTATTGATTCACCTAGCACAAACACTACTGGCATCACAGCCAGTGCTAGCATGGACTTTCCTCATGGAAGACTAACAACCATGCGATTATCCAAAAATTGCACAAAACCAGAGTTATTCGACAATTTGTTTTCCAAAGACTTCTTTTTCCAAACGACTGATACGTTTTAAAATATCGTAGTTTGAAGATGAAGCTACATTGGTAGTGGCACGTGATGGTTCACTTGTTGCACTTGCATATGCTGGGCGACTCGCAGGAGCAGCTGAGGCTTTAGCCTTCAATTTTGCATTTTCCTCTTGCAATTCCTTAACTAGCGCAATATAAACACCATAGTCTTTGATGACATCATCTAGAAATTCATCAACTTCTTTTTTATCGTACCCACGCATACTGGTTTTAAATTCTTGTTCGTAGATTTTCTTGGGCGTTAAATTAATTTTAGCCATGATACTCTCCAATACTTGTCTTATCTAACTTACTAATACTTTACTGTCTAATGTTTTTATGATACAGAAAAAATAATAAAATTGCAAGCTTAAAACTAAATTATATCCTATTCTGACATCAGCTCATTGAGGTCATCAAAAGTCAGTCTAGATAAAGGATAGTCCTTTGCTTCTAACATCATATCGTAAAAATATTTCAGATTTGTTTCATTTTCAGGTTCATAAAACACATAGGCCTGATCGGTATTGTCAATGAGAAACTGGTTAAACTGTTTGAATTGAGCTGGTGATTGGTAGGCAGGAAAACTATACTTAACAAAATCGACCTGCTTAAAAGCTGCAAGTTTGGCCTGATTCGCTTCATTCCAATTCTGCCCATGCGTTTCAAATGGAAAAAGGGTGGCTAATTTCAAAGAGTAATCTTCTTGAAGTTCCTTAGCCACTTCCAACGCCCAAAATTCAAAACCAAGATTTCCAGTAAAAATTATCCAGTCTATCCCTTCATCCAAAAAACGCTTAAAATCACGCTTAATAGCCTTTTTTATGATAGTTACCTTGGGATCATTATCTTTAAAAACACCAAGTTCAAAGCTCTTATAGCCAGTTACCAGTAGTGATGTCATTCCTTGTTTTCCTCGTTCATTTTATGGTATAATGAAATAGTCTTTATGCATATCTTATAAAGAAGAAGGGAAAGAAATGGTAAACTATCCCCATCAGATATCTCGTAAGATTGCACAAGCACGTCCTAAAAAATCCAATAGTGTTGACTTTGCCAATCGGGGAATGAGCTTTGAATCTGCTATTAATGCGACTAATGATTATTATTTGTCACGTGGCTTAGCTGTTATTCACAAAAAACCCACTCCTGTTCAGATTGTCAAGGTTGATTATCCAAAGCGTTCAAGAGCAAAGATTGTAGAGGCTTACTTTAGACAAGCCTCCACTACCGATTACTCTGGTGTTTACAAAGGATACTACATTGATTTTGAAGCCAAAGAGACACGACAAAAGACATCCATGCCTATGAAAAATTTTCATGCGCATCAAATTGAGCACATGTCTCAGGTTATCAATCAAGATGGGATTTGCTTTGTGCTACTTCATTTCTCAACGCTTAAGGAAACCTACCTTCTGCCCGCCAAAGACCTGATTGCCTTTTATCAGATTGATAAGGGGACAAAATCAATGCCTCTTGATTATATCAAAAAAAGAGGCTATGCAATTGCAGAGGCAGCTTATCCTCAAGTTCCTTATTTAGAAATCATTGAAAAATTATTAGGTGGTAACACATAATGGCTAAATTTAATTTCAGCAACTTTAAAGAATCACTTAACGGTTTGACTAAACGTGCTAAAAACATAAAAATCAATCGTTCAGATTCTTCTCGCTATAGTAAAGGAAAGCGTTCAGCTTCGTCTGAGCAAAGTCTCGGTTGGCGTATTGCAAAATACGGATTCATTGGACTACTAACTTTCTTTGTAATCTGTGTCATCGCAGGTGGTGGGCTCTTTGCTTACTATGTTAGCAGTGTCCCTAAACTCACCGAAAACAAACTTCAATCCACAAACTCAAGTAAGATTTATGATACCAATGGTAGTCTTATCGCTGACTTGGGTTCTGAAAAACGTGAAAGTGCATCAACAGATGAAATTCCAACAACTCTAGTTAATGCCATTACTTCTATTGAAGACAAGCGTTTCTTTACTCACCGTGGTATTGACGTTTACCGTATCATGGGAGCAGCCGTTAATAACCTTCGTCGTAGTAGCACCCAAGGGGGATCTACACTTGACCAACAGTTGATTAAATTGGCTTACTTCTCGACAAATACCTCAGACCAAACTCTTAAACGTAAATCTCAAGAAATCTGGTTGTCTCTTCAAATGGAGCGTCAATTCACTAAACAAGAAATCTTGACTTTCTATGTTAACAAGGTCTACATGGGTAACGGTTACTATGGTATGAAGACCGCTGCAAAATCTTACTTTGGTAAAGATTTAAGTGACTTATCTGTAGCTCAAGCTGCCTTGCTTGCTGGTATTCCACAGGCTCCGACACAATACGATCCGTATGCGAATCCTGATGCAGCAACAGAACGTCGTAATACTGTTCTTAAAGAAATGTATGATGATAAAAACATTTCTAAAGACGAGTATGAGAAGGCAAAGGCAACAAGTGTATCAGATGGTCTTCTCCCACTTACGAAAAAAGCTAGCTATGAACCTTATTTAGATAACTACATTAAACAAGTTATTGAACAGGTATCTAACGATGCTAATGCTGACATCTACTCAGCTGGATTGGATGTTTACACGAATCTTAATCCTGACATTCAAAAATACATTTGGAATGTCTACAACTCAAACGATTATATTCCTTATCCTGACGATAAACTTCAAGTAGCTTCTACTATCATTGATGTTACCAATGGTCATGTGGTTGCTCAATTGGGATCACGTCACCAAGACGAAAACGTTGCACTTGGTACTAACCAAGCTGTTCAAACAGACCGTGACTGGGGTTCTACAATGAAACCAATCACTGACTATGCTCCTGCTATTGAAAAAGGTGTTTATACAAACACTGGTACGACTGTTTACGATAATCCTTACAATTTCCCAGGTTCTTCAACACCAGTTTACAACTGGGACCGTAAGTATTACGGAAGCATTTCATTGACTTATGCGCTTCAACAATCACGTAACGTTACAGCCGTTAAAACTCTCCAAGCTGCTGGTTTGGAATATGCACAATCCTTCTTGAAAGATTTGGGTATCGAGTATCCAGAAATGTACTACTCAAATGCCATCTCATCTTTAACATCATCATCAGATCCTAAGTATGGTGCATCAAGTGAGAAGATGGCAGCAGCTTATGCAGCCTTTGCCAATGGTGGTACTTACTATAAACCTTCTTACATTAAATCAATCAAGTTTGAAGACGGTTCAACTAAATCATTTGATTCTAAAGGTGTCGAAGCCATGTCACCACAAACAGCCTACATGATGTCAAGTATGTTGAAACAAGTATTGACAGGTGGTACAGCAACTGAAGCTTATGTTCCTGGTACAATCAATGCTGGTAAGACTGGTACATCTAACTACGATGACGATGAGTACTATAAAGTACAAAAAGAAAGTGGTGTCTATGCTGACCTTATGGTTCCGGATGAAACTTTCGTTGGTTACAATACTAAGTATGCAATGGCGATTTGGACAGGTTACAAGAACCGTAAAACGCCACTTTATGGTTCAGACCTTGACATTGCTAAACAAATCTACGGTGTCACAAGTAGCTATCTGAACCAAATGTATGGTGCCGGTTCTGAAGATTTTGAAATGCCTAGTGGTGTTTACAACAACGGTAGCTATGTCTTCCTTACTGGTTCTTCGACATCAAACGTCTATACAGGTTCACTTGGAACGTCTAGTTCTTCATCTAGCCTAGGTTCAAGCCAAAGCAGTGATTCATCAAGCTCACAAGATGGTCAACAGTATGGCCCTGATGCATCAACAAATCCTTCAACATCGGGTTCTAACGGTTCTGAACATTCAAATTCAAACACCTCTACAGCTGATGAGTAAAAGCAATTGAAAAGAGTTATCCATTGGATAGCTCTTTTTTTACAACTACAACTTTTAAAGAAGGCAATGAAAAAACACTGGATAAAATTCCAGTGTTTTTTAAGTATCCTCTTATTTTGAAGCAAGGGCTCCCATTGGGTCCCAAGGCGCAAGCACTTGTGGCTCTGCTTCATAAGCAGCTAATTCTTCAGCTGTAAGGAAATCTTTACGGACAACGATTTGATAAGTGTATTCATCCATCCAGGCATCAGAAGCGACAAAGTAACCTTTTTGTCCGACCTTGTCTCCCCAAGAGTTTTCAACCTTCCATTTAACAGGTTTGCCATCAGCGTCCAGATCAACCCCAGTCAATACCATGGCATGGGTCATGAGAGATTCACTGTAATCCAAACGGCCTGCCTTGTCTTGCGTCAAGTTAATATCCATGCTTGCTGTAAAATCATATACATTAGTTGCAAGAATACCTTTTTGACGATCTGAGACTTGACCAACATCTGAACCAAACCAAACAGTTTCTCCTGCCTTCATTTGTGCAATAGCAAGCTCTTTGAAACGATCCATTGGAAGGTTAAGATAACGAACACTTGGCGCACCTACAACATTTCCCAACATCTCAACAGTATATGACTTTCCATAAGGTTTATCAGCTGTTGGAGCGTTGATGACTGACACATAGTCGCTAAGTTTAAGACCTACATATTTTTCAAAGAAAGCTTGTGGAGTGATATTTTGCTCAGATTGATAGTTGTTATCTTTATCACGGTAAGCAAAATCAAACTGACGTGGTGGTAAGCCAAGAGTCATAGCTAGGTAATTGAAGATTTCTTGAAGGAGCTCTTCCTTCTTAGCTTGAACAGCAGCTTGATCAGCACCACCAGCAATCAGATCACGCAGAATCTGAGCATCTTGGCGAAGGAGTTTATTAAGGTATTGGTTAAGTTCGCGACTATTACTTGAAGCTACAGACTCTGGGTAGACTGATTTTGGGACAACACCATATTTTTCGAAAAGTGATACGACCATATCCCATTGTCCACCATCTTGTTGAGGGGTATCCAGAAGGAATTTAACCTTACGACTGCCAATCTCTTGATCTGCTGTAGCAATGATTTGTTCCAAGAACCAATTTGATTTTTCATACTTGTCCCAGAAGAAAGTATGGGCTTGAGAAAGCTCAAAGCTTTCCAATTTGAAGTCGGAAATTAATTTGTGACGGAAAGTATTAAGTGCCGCAAACATCCAGCAACGTCCTGAAGCCTTTTGGTTAGACACCTCATCTTTAGTCAAATCAATTGAAAATACATGATCATTTTCAACTGCTGATTGACGTGTTTCGATGGATTTAAGCAAGCCGTTATGTGTTACAGCATTCTCAATAGCACTGTATTTAGCATTGGCTTCATAATCCGCAAATAGTTTATCTGTGAAATCTCTTGATAGTGAAGTCATAAGATTCCTCCTTTTAAGCCTTATTCCTTACTATTTTATCACTAATTTCTGAAAATTCAATTTAAAAATAACCCTAGGTCAAACCTAGGGTTACGAACAATTTCATTCTGCTTGATTAAATACTGTTTGAGGATCTACTTTACTTGGCTTACAAGACATAATCAAAAGTGCAATGCTTCCAAAAATTGAGAAAAAAGCCACGATTGGCACAAATCCCATACAACTTAGAAGTACCCATGCAGGATGAAAGCCTGCATCTCGCAAGCGACGTGTTTGGAGGGACAATTGTGGGATAAGTTCAATTAAACCAAAGAGCACGACTGGCCATGCATAGCCCATAATCAATTGCCTCAATTCAGCTGGATTATTTAACAAAGCTGGGTCGTTAAAATCAACATTACTGAGCAATGGAATGAGAATACAAAATACGACAAGGATGGTCATAATAATGACATTAACCAAATAAGTCCACCAAAAATCTGGACGTGTTGAACGTCCTCTAAAGTCAAAAGCACGCTTCCAAAAGTCAATATAAGCCTTAATCATAAATCAATTCTCCTCTTATTTCCAAAAATCATCAAAAATAGTGATTGGTAAATGACGTTTGTGTTGACCCTTACGCCACCAATTTTCAATGGTTTCCTGGGCTTTGGCTGAGACTTTCTTGCCTTCAAGGTAATCATCAATCTCACGATAGGTCACACCAAGAGCCACCTCATCAGCGATTCCTGGCCGGTCCTCTTCCAAATCTGCTATTGGCACTTTTTCATAGAGAGCCTTGTCAGCACCAAGTTCCGCAAGAAGGGCTGCACCTTGACGCTTGTTCAGACGAAAGAGTGGTAAGATATCGGCACCACCGTCACCAAATTTTGTGAAAAAGCCTGTAAGATTTTCAGCAGCATGGTCTGTCCCGATTACTGCACCACTATTTTCACCAGCAACTGTATACTGAGTAATCATGCGTTGACGAGCCTTAATATTTCCCTTGTTAAAGTCAGAAATACTTACACCTGCCTTGGCAAGCTCAGCAACCTGACCATCGACAGCTTCCTTAATGTTAACCGCAAGACTCACATCTGGCTTGATAAAAGCGAGGGCACGTTGGGCATCATCTTCGTCTGCCTGCACCCCATAAGGCAAGCGAATGGCAATAAACTGATAGTCTTTCCCTGTCTCTGCACGAAGCTCTTCTACAGCGAGTTGGGCTAGACGGCCAGCCAAGGTAGAGTCCTGACCTCCGGAAATCCCTAAAACATAAGACTTAAGGAAAGGATGTTTGAGCATATAAGCCTTCAAAAAATCAACAGATTTTCGAATTTCTTCTTTTGGATCAATGTTAGGTTTAACCCCTAGTTGATCAATAATTGTTTCTTGCAAAGTCATAATGTCTCCTTTTACTCTGGCAAGTTATGGGCTTTCTTTCGTACATTATCAATGAGGGTCATCTTGTTATCCCAGACGTCTTTGGCCAGGTCAACTGGATAGTCTTGAGGGTTAAGCATACGCTTGTACTCATTCCAAAGCCCATCCAATTCTTTAGTCGCATAAGCCTTGATTTCATTAAGACTAGGCAATTCATAGATGAGTTGACCTTTATCGTAGATAGGTACTAAGAGTGGTACCGCATCGAAATCACGAACAGTTTTATTGATGTAGGTGTAGGTTGGGTGGAACATGCTAATTTCTTCTAAAGCATTAACATCTGTGTCCGCAAAGGTGATATAGTCACCTTCTGATTTACCCTTAGCACGACTTGTAATACGCCAGACTTGCTTCTTACCTGGTGTTGATACCTTCTCAGCATTGTTGGACAATTTGATAGTATCATGCATGACACCCTGATCATCCTCGATTGAGACAATCTTGTAGACAGCACCCAAGGCTGGTTGGTCATAAGCAGTGATAAGTTTGGTACCCACACCCCAAACATCAATTTTGGCCTTTTGCATCTTCAAGTTCAGAATGGTATTTTCATCAAGATCGTTTGAAGCATAAATCTTGGCATTAGGGAAACCAGCCTCATCTAGTTGCTTGCGGACTTGTTTAGACAGGTAAGCCAAGTCACCGGAATCAAGACGGACACCCAAGAAATTGATCTTATCACCCAACTCTTTAGCCACACGAATGGCATTAGGAACACCAATCTTAAGAGTGTCATAGGTATCTACAAGGAATACACAGTCCTTATGAGTTGATGCATAGGCTTTGAAGGCATCGTAATCATTACCATAGGCCTGAACAAGAGCGTGAGCATGAGTACCAGAAACTGGAATGCCGAAAATCTTACCGGCACGAACATTTGATGTCGCATCCGCACCACCAATCACAGCTGCACGTGTCCCCCAAATTGCTGCATCCATCTCTTGTGCACGACGTGTTCCAAACTCTAAAAGAGGGGCATCGCCAATTACTGAGCGGATTCGAGCTGCCTTGGTCGCAATCAGCGTCTGATAATTGATAATGTTAAGCAAAGCAGTCTCTACGAGTTGACACTGGGCCAAGGGACCTTCCACTTGGAAAATCGGTTCATTAGCGAACACTAAATCTCCCTCAAGTGACGAATTGATGGTCAATTCAAGTTTTAAATTAGCTAGGTAATCTAGAAAATCGGCAGGGTAGCCAAGGTCCTTCAAATAGGCAATATCAGTTTCTGAAAACGTCAGATTTTCAAGATAGTGAACAATACGTTCCAAACCGGCAAAAACGGCGAAACCATTCTTGAAAGGGAGCTGACGGAAAAAGACCTCGAAAACAGCTTTTTTATTATGAATGCCTTGGTTAAAGTAGACCTGCATCATATTGATTTGGTACAAGTCGGTATGCAAAGTTAAACTATCATCTTTATACATGGAATGTCTCCAATCTAATCGGTGCTTCATTTTGTTGTCAATAGCTTTTATATGCGACTATTATAGCATTTTTAAGCAATTGTCTCCACTTTTCAGAAAGTTAATTATTATTTGGATTTTCAAATTTTTCTAATGTTTGTATATTAAAAAAGAGTAGTCTTGATGAACTACTCTTCATTTCTATTCATATCTTAGGGACTCGACAGGGTCCATTTTACTGATTTTACGGGCTGGAAGGTAGGCCGACACATATCCCATTAAGAGTGAGAAGACAAACATGATGAGAATCGATGTCAAGTTGAGGTCAAATACCTTGCTGACACTTGGGTAGAGATGTGAAACAATCATATTGGCCAAACTTCCAATTCCCTGCGATACAAGGAGGGCAAGAGCTAGTGAGATACCCGTAATCCAAAGGGCCTCGTAAACAAAGATGGCTTTCACGTCACGATTAAGGTAACCTACGGCCTTCATAACACCAATCTCTTTTGAGCGTTGCATGATATTGATATAGATGATAATCCCAATCATAACAGCTGAAACTAGGATAGCTTGTGACGAAAGGATAATCAAGAGAGCCTGGATAACACGGATGAATTTAATAATCACATCTAGGATGGCTTGTTGAGAAAGTACCAGGTACTTTTTGTTTCTCTGCAATTTTTTAGTGACTTGCTCAGTCTTGGCTGGATCCTTAAGCTCCAAAAGCATGTAAGAGACTGTCTTGGTAAAGCCATTTTCCTTGAGTATGGCTTCCAATTGTTTGGCAGGCATATAACTAGTACTTTCTTCAGCATCCTCGCTGTCATCAACAATACGGACAATCTTTGTCTTGATATCAGCTACTTTGGTCCCCTCAGCAGTATTTTCAACAATCTGAGCTGAGATTTTCTTACCGATAAAGTCTTTAGCCTTGAGCTTCTTGCCGGTTTCTTCATTGTAGTGTTTGACAAAGCTCATCGGAAGGGTCAAGCCCTCTTCATCTGCAGATTTAAAAGGCTTCCCAGCTGAAATCTTATCCTTATCATTGCGAGATGTAGAGATTTTTGTCTCCTTGTAGAGACTGATAACCTGAGAATAGTTTGGAAGGTCCTTGCTGAAATCCACGGTCTTGCCATCTAGGGTAAGACTGGTCATATTCATGCCAAAGGGACTTTCCAAATACTTAATGTCATCACTCTTAATCTGACTACGAATAAACTTCTCGTCATCCGCATTGAGAACCCCTCTGCCTGCTGATTTAGCACTCAGACTAATCTGAATTTGGGATGGAATGTTGCCACCATCGGTACTGTCATTAATCATACCAACAATAGCATTTCCCAAACCAAAGGAAATCAAGACACCAATAAAGCCAATAGAAGTGGCTGTCGCAATCAAAAGATTACGCCACTTTCGTTCCATAAAATTGCTCAATGACAATTTGAGTTTGTTCTTGAGGGTCAAGCCCTTATTTTTCGATTGTTTCAACGACTTCACCATCCTTCATTTTAATGACAACATCCGCATAATCCGCCACCTCAGGGTTATGGGTTACGATAATCACAGTCTTACCTGCCTCAGCTAGTTCTTTAAAAATTTCGAGAACATTTTCCTGAGACTGAGAATCAAGAGAACCTGTCGGTTCATCAGCCACAATCATTTCTGGATTGTTGACCAAGGCACGGGCAATTGCCACACGTTGTTTTTGCCCACCAGAAAGCTGCTTAACATTTTTCTTAATAAAGTCTCCGATTCCAAGACGATTGAGCTCCTTTTCCGCAATCTCGACCATCTCTTTATCAGTCATATTTTTAACGTAAAGAGGCATTTTGACATTTTCAAGGACTGATTGATGAGGGATCAGATTGAAATTTTGAAAGACAAAGCCAATATGGGCCTTTCTAAAATAGGTTAGGTCACGCTCTGAAAAATCTCTCATGTTTTGATTTTTGAAATAAAGATTTCCTTGATACTGACTATCCAAGCCACTAATAATACTAAGCAGACTGGTCTTACCACAGCCAGATGGACCGTAGATAGCAGTGATCTTTCCTGGTGCAATCTCAAGCGTAACATCGTTCAAAGCGCGCTCTTGGTTCGTACCGTCGAGATTATAGTACTTTGAGATGTGGTCGATGGTTAAAATGGACATGATTCCCTCCGTAAATTTGATTTAGGTTAGAATTTGATCAATTTCTATCTGATTATCTGCAAGAAAATTTCAAGCAAAATAGCAGAAACACTTAACTAATCGCCTTCTAAAACGATACATTAATTATAAACATTAAATGATTATAAAAATAGTGACATAAATGTCACTATGGCATGAAAAAAGCCAAAGTCTTATAGACTTTGGCCTTAGTTTATTGACAATAAATACGAATAGCTTCTGCGAGAAAGGCGGCAGTACCCGATCCTCCGACTTTATCGATAAAACTAGAAAAGCGATTATCTGTTTGATACATCTGACCTAGACCAGCTAATACCGTTTGGTCACATGGATAAAAATGCTGACTAATATAATCTTGTAACGCCTTTACTTGCTCCTGAACACTATCATCACCAGGATTATACTCCTTGAGCTGTCCAAAGGTAGACATGATTGCAGTCATCTCCTTTGTAACTTCAGGGAAGGACTCCTCTTCCTTAGCCGCAAAAGCTTGATAAGCTTCTGTCTGACCCCATCTAGCCTGAGCTTCTTCCTGAAAGGCTTCCACAGCTTTTTGATCAAATGCTTCAAATGACATTTCTTCTTCCTCCATTTGTAAGGCCTTGGCATGAGCTATGACGGCTTCCAACCGGGACTTTTTCAGCTCTAAGAGCTTAATCTGATCCCTAAGCGCTTGAACTTTGTCATAACCTGGTTGACCTACGATTTCCTTAATTTTTTTGAGAGGAAAGTCTAACTCACGGTAAAGCAATATTTCCTGCAAACGGACAACCGCATCGCGATTATAGTAACGGTAACCATTTTCAGCCACAACTGACGGTTTCAGCAAATCAATTTCGTCATAATAATGAAGGGTGCGCACACTGACACCTGATAGTTGGCTCACTTCTTTTACAGATTTCATTAGAACTCCTCTCTGATTAAGAGTATAGGCTATGACGTGGCGTGAGGGTCAAGGGGCAAAAGAGTCTTTTTTTGAAGTTCGTATAATTTCTTACTTTTCTTTCTTTTTCTGGCTTCGACGATGTAATAAGGCTTGGTTAATACGTTGGGTTCTCATATGCATTTGCCAAATGAGGTAAAGCCAGATAATAATATAAACGGAAATGAAGACAATCCATATGATAGGATTCAGCACAGCATCAATCCAATCCGCTATTAGACAAGTCCCTATCAGTACAATCGCCGTCAACAAGAAATGCAAGATTACTCTAAGTCTGTAGGACATACGGTCAAGGTCTTCCAAAATCCACGAGAGCATCCCCATTAAGCCACTCATCATAAAGAGGGCTAAAATATTTCCCACACTAACTTTTGGATAGATAAGCTGGGGAAATAATTGACCTAGTAAAAGGAGGGCAAGATAGAAGAACGATCCCGTTCTCACGCCGGATACAAAATAAGCAATAAAACGTTTCATAGGTTCCTCCTAGACCCCTAAATAATCCATCAAGGATTTGACATATTTTCGGCTGACACTAGACTTCACTCCACCTGTCATTTTGGCCATCATATTGCCAGAAAAACTATCCGATAGGGATTCCAAATGGTCTATATTCATAACAGCATGACGTGATATCTGTAAAAAACTTCGACGATTGATGCGATGCTGAAAGTTTGTCAGTGTCTCTTTGATCGTATAGGTTTTGTCTATTGTATAAATCGTTAACACATTCTTATCAATCTCAGCTAGGATAATGTCATCAATTTTTACCATAACCAAATGATCATCCGTTTTAATAGGAATCACCACTTGATTTACAACTGAAAAGTGTTCGAGGTAATCCATTACCTCTCGTGCTTGATCAGACAATCGCTCTGCTTGGATAACCACACAGGGGTCCTTTGTCGAAATATCTGATTTTTCTTCAAAACGAAGTTTCATTCCTATTCCAACTCTCACTTATTTTTTCTTACTAGACTTTTTCACTAAAACAGCCCAAAGAATGCCTACTAGAAGAATACCTCCTAACACTATAAAGTAAGTATTTTCCTTTGTCAACAACTCTTGCCACTTGAGTTGAACACCCATTTTCTCTTGGAACTCTTGGCGAAGATCATCTTGACCTTTAAAGGTCTCACTTAATGTTTCATTCATGAGGACTTGCCGATAAAGTGCAGCAATATAAGTTGCTGGGGTACATTTCATTAGTAGTTGAGCAAAATTAGGTAGAACGCCCAAAGGTACATAAGTCCCTACCAAAAAACCGGAAGCTGTACCCACTATGGTCGCAAACTTTCCAAGACTATCTACTGATTGGAAAAAGTGAACAAAAATGGCATTCACCAAGCTAGAAAGCAGACTACTAAGCAACATAATGAGGAGAACTTCAGGTAGTATGGATAGTTTGGGAACTTCTCTAAAATAGCCACACATCAGCACATACATAAGGACCTGCATAGCAAAAGAAATGATGATTGCACTCGCTAGATATGAAGATGGTAACCGCCACTTCCCTTGATCCGATAAATAAAGATCCTGATCTACTTGATGTTCACGGTCCTTTACCAACTGAGTCAAGGCAGCCAGACTGGTCGTAATCCCTGTCACTGCAAGTGTTCCACTCATTAGCCAATTATTTAACAAAGGACCACTATTGGGGAGCTGAGCCCAAGCATCTGTTAGATTCTTTTGAAGAAAAATAATATAGAGAATAAAGGAAATCAAGGCTCCCAACAAGGAGAAGAAAACCCCTGAACGATTTCTAAAATACAATAAAAAATTCCGCTTTAGTAAGGCTAGCATTAGCGGACCTCCCTTCCTGTAAGTGCAATAAAGGCATCATCCATGGTCCCTGAACGAAACTCAAAATGGGCTAGTTTATCTCTAACTTGCGCCAGGTAATCAATGGCTTCCCTTTCACTCTCAGGTTGAAAAAAATACTCCAATTGACTTTGTTGCTCTACTGACATTCCCGAAGTTTTGAGACTTTCTATCTGCTGTATCTCCTTGAAGCGAATCTTCAAGATGTTTTTTGCATACTGACTCTTAATATCTAATGCCGATCCTTGAGCAATCACTTTCCCATGGTCCACAATATAAATCTGATCAGCTTCATCTGCTTCATCAAGATAATGCATGGTCAGTACAACGGTCATCCCCTCTTCCCTCTGCAATTGATAGAGCAAATCCCAAATAGACTTACGAGTTTGGATATCCAAACCCGTTGTTGGCTCATCCAAGAATAAAATATCTGGTTGTGAGAGAAGTGCACGCGCAATGTCAACCCGACGCTTTTGGCCACCTGAAAGCGTCCCGTATTTTTGTTTTTGGAAAGCTGATAGACCTAATCGATCAATGAGATCTGACACACGATTAGGTTTAAGATCTTTATACTGTTTAGCACGAATAATCAGATTTTCCCTAACCGTCAGCATCTCATCTAAAACACTGGTTTGGAAGACCACTCCAATTTTAGTACCGGGTTCATAGATAATTTCGCCTTGCGTTGGTTGTTTCAAACCAATCAACATGGAAATCGTCGTTGATTTCCCCGCCCCATTTGGTCCTAGAATCGCATTAAACGTCCCTCTTTTAAATTGTAAGTGAATATTATCCACGGCAAGATGATTTCCATACCGTTTACTGATGTTTTTAGCTTGTAATATCATGTTCTCTCTCCTTTTTGACAATATCAGTCTAGCAAAAAAGCCGTTATAAAAACGACTTTTGGGGATAAACGGTCAAAATGAGGGTACAAGTGGTGAGATGGAAGAGATAAACTGTATCTTCTGAAAAATCAAGTATTACAATAAAAAGACAACTTCCATATCTAATTGCCGATAAAAAATAACACATAAAGTAGGAATGAACTATCTTTTAATTTTATCCTCATAAAGTTTCTAGTATCACTTCTTCAAATGCCTATCAAAAAAATAAATCGTTGCCAACCAAGAATCCTCACTCTCTTTCATCAATAAACGCCAATCTTTTCGATAACGGTGATTTGGTTGATAAGCCACTGTCAACATGTGACCTGTTTCATGATATTTTTTAAAGGTAAAGTGGTGTCCTTTATAATGTGAGACAATATCATCAATTGCTGACGAGGCATCCCATATTTCATCAACAGTACTTCCGAGCAATAAAATTGGCGAAGAGAGTTTACTAATGTCTATCCTAGCAGAGCAATCTTTAGGGATAGGTTTTCTAAAAAGTTTACTGAATAGATAATCTCCAAGTCGAAACTTTTGATAGGGAAGTTCTTTTTTCAAATGTGTCCAAGAAGAAGTATGAGAGTTCCATTTCCCTTTTATCCCTTCATATACCACATCAGAGGGTGAATTTAGTACCAAACATTGAACGTCATTAAAAAGGCTCTCCTCAGCTAAAACCAATTCTGCTCCCTTAGACCGTCCATAGATTCCAATTCTTTCACTATCTACTTGAGGATGCTGATGTAGATAATTCTTTGCTTCCACAAGGCACTCTAAAGGAATGCGTTCCAAATGTTTTGGTAACCCCTCTAAACCAAAGTAGGCAACTGCTAGGCAAATATAACCTCTAGAAGATAAAAGCTGAGCTATATTCTGTGCCTTTTCAATCCGTCCTTCACTACCGCTCACAATAATCAATGCTGGTGCTTTTATTGCCTTTTTATCATAAAAGAGTCTCCCTTGAAAATGTTTCCCGTAAATATCTTGATGACTAATTTGAGAACTCATGTAATATCTTGTGAAAGTTCTCTCTGCAATGACAGTATTTCCTTGCTTAATTTTGATATCCACAAAAAAATGATCTAATAAGGGAATTTCAGAAAGAGTGTTCGGAAGTTTCTTTCTCTTATTGGTCAAGGGCTTGGCATTAAAAAATAGTCCCATTGTTGAAATGCCTTCATAAGAGCCAGAACAAGATGGAGTTTGTGAAATATCAATAATACCATTCTTATCTGATACAAAAGTCGCTGTTGATTTCCATAAAACATCATGAGCTAAAAGCATGGGAGCATTGATACAATAATAATCGGATAAATACATTTCGACTCGATAGGTTTCTCTTGGTTTTAAGCCATCGATGACAATATTAAAAGATTCGTCTGCTAACTCAGACTCTGAGATCAGTTCAATTTGTATATTCATATCTTCCTCTTTTTTTGTTAATACAATTAACAATACAATTTTAAAATTACCGTAGATTTTACCACGGTAACTCTCGCCATACCTTTTCAACGTCATCCATCAGTTTCATAACTATTTGAAGGTCCTCTTCACTATAGTTTCTTAAAACTGAAAAGATGGCTTTTTCAATATGTTCTTGCTGCTCTTTATGGATGTTAAAAACTTTAATTCCTTTTTCAGATAATCTCAGATATTTATTTTTTTCATTATCCGGTGCAAATTCAAAAACAACGAGATCTTTCTTTATTAAACGTCCAACACTCTGAGTAATAGCACTTCTTGAGACTTTAAGTAACTCAGATAAGCTTACTAGATTCACAGGCTGATTGCGACCTATCAAGTCAATCAAATGGACATCATTAATAGTGATTGATTTATCAATACTGTTCCTATGCTGAGCCTTTTTCAACTGTTCAAAGGCTAAAACAAAGCTGTTAAAACGATTATTAAACTTACGCAGTTCTTTCTTATTCATAGTTTCCTTCTTTTTGTTAATGATATTAACAAAACTACTATTTCTTGTCAAGTTGAACCTAAAAAATCCCCCAGAGCTAAGCTCCGAAGGATTCATTTTTATTTTACAACAATATTAACAAGTTTAGTTGGCTCAAACAGTTTGGGAAACTGTTTGAGGTTGCAAATGAGCAAATAAATTGGTTATTTTACAACAATATTAACGAGTTTATTAGGTACCGCAATCACCTTAACAATTTCCTTGCCATCGATCTCTGCTTTGACTTTATCGTTAGCAAGAGCGACTTCTTGCAACTCTTCGCGTGATAGGTCTTTAGCAACCATGAGTTTAGCACGGACTTTACCTTTGATTTGGACGACGATTTCGATTTCGTCTTCAATCAATTTGCTTTCGTCCCATGTTGGCCAAGCTACGTAAGAGATTGACTCACCTGTTTCTGCGACTGTTTGCCAGAGTTCTTCTGCCAAGTGAGGGGCAAATGGGGCAATCAATTGGACGAAGCCTTTGGCGTAATCCACATAGAGTTTGTCTTCCTTGTTAGCAGCATTGACAAAGACCATGAGTTGGGCAATAGCTGTATTGAACTTCATGGACTCGATTTGCTCAGTAACAGATTTAACGGTTTCGTTATAAACCTTGTCTAGAGCACCATTGTTTTCCGCAACAATTTCTTTGCTTGTAATCAAGCGGTACACACGATCGAGGAACTTACGACTTCCTTCCAGACCTTCTTCTGACCAAGCGATGGAGGCATCGAGTGGTCCCATGAACATTTCATAGACACGAAGGGTATCGGCACCGTATTGTTCCACCACATCGTCTGGGTTAACAACATTCTTAAGGGATTTAGACATCTTGGCTGGTGCTTGCTCCAACTCTTCTCCTGTTTCCATGTGGAAGAAGGAACCGTCACGTTTTTCAACCTTGTCAGTTGCCACAAGAGCACCACGGTGGTCACGGTAGCTAGTTCCTAAAATCATTCCTTGGTTAAAGAGTTTTTGGAATGGTTCTTTAGTAGGAACGACACCGAGGTCATAGAGGAACTTGTGCCAGAAACGAGCGTAAAGCAAGTGGAGAACGGCGTGTTCTGCACCACCCACATAGATATCTACTGGCAACCATTGTTTGAGGAGGTCCTCATCAGCCAATTTTTCTGTGTTATGTGGATCGATATAGCGAAGGTAGTACCAACTTGAACCAGCCCATTGTGGCATGGTGTTGGTTTCACGACGACCTTTGACACCATCTTCGCGAGTCACTTCAAGCCAGTCGGTCAAGTTAGCCAATGGGCTTTCACCAGTACCTGAAGGGCGGATATCCTTGGTTACTGGCAAGACAAGTGGCAATTCACTTTCTGGAACGGCTGTCGAAGTTCCATCTTCCCAATGAATGATTGGGATTGGTTCACCCCAGTAACGTTGACGGCTAAAGAGCCAGTCACGAAGACGGTAAGTGATTTTTTCTTGACCAAAGCCTTTTTCTTCCAACCAAGCCACGATTTTGGCAATCGCTTCTTCTTTGTTGAGGCCATCTAGGAAATCTGAATTAACGTGAAGGCCATCTTCTGTGTAAGCAGCCTCTTCAACGTTACCACCTTCAAGTACTTCTACGATTGGAAGATCAAACTGTTTAGCAAATTCCCAGTCACGTTCATCGTGGGCAGGTACGGCCATAACGGCACCTGTTCCGTAGCTAGCAAGAACATAGTCGGCAATCCAGATTGGGATTTCTTTGCCATTGACAGGATTGACGGCATAAGCTCCAGTCCAAACCCCTGTTTTTTCCTTGGCAAGGTCTGTACGAGCCAAGTCTGATTTCAGGCTAGCTTGGTGTTTGTAATTAGCTACAGCCTCAGCTTGTTCAGGACTTGTGATGGCATCCACCAAGTCATGCTCAGGCGCTAAGACAGTGAAAGTTGCACCGAAAAGGGTATCTGGACGAGTGGTAAAGACTGTAAATTCCTTATCAGTCCCTTTTACTTTGAAAGTGACATTGGCACCGGTTGATTTACCAATCCAGTTGCGTTGCATGTCCTTGATAGACTCTGGCCAGTCAAGGTCATCCAAATCATTAAGCAAACGTTCTGCGTAGGCAGTGATTTTGAGCATCCATTGGCGCATTGGTTTGCGGACAACTGGATAGCCTCCACGCTCAGATGTTCCATCTGGGAGGACTTCTTCGTTGGCGATGGCTGTACCCAATTCTTCAACCCAGTTTACTGGCACTTTAGCTTCATAAGCCAAGCCTTTTTCGTAAAGTTTGGTGAAAATCCATTGCGTCCATTTGTAGTAGTTTGGATCTGTTGTGTTGACTTCACGATCCCAGTCGTAAGAGAAGCCAAGCGCATTGATTTGGCGTTTGAAGTTGGCAATATTCTCTGCTGTGAATTCTGCTGGGTCATTCCCGGTATCCATAGCGTATTGCTCAGCAGGCAAACCAAAGGCATCCCAACCCATTGGGTGAAGGACGTTGTAGCCTTGTGCACGTTTGAAACGGCTGAGGATATCAGTTGCTGTATAACCTTCTGGGTGTCCTACGTGAAGACCCGCTCCAGATGGGTAAGGGAACATGTCAAGCGCATAAAACTTAAGTTTTGAGGCATCTGTTCCTGTCTTAAAAGTGTGATTGTCAGCCCAGTATTTTTGCCACTTAGGCTCGATTTCTTTATGATTGTAAAAACTCATGGTTTCTCTCCAATATTCGTAATGCTTCTATTATAGCATTTTTGAGGGATTTTTAAAGATGATAAGGGAACTTTAAGAGGCAAATTCACCCTAGTAGGTTTTGCGCTTTTTTTGTTCTTTTTTAAGTTTTTTTGCGACTTTATATTATAAAAAAGCAAAAAGATGCTATACTAGAATCAGAAAGAAGGTGACTCATGTATCAGGAACAACGATTTGAGAAAATTTTGGAGCTCTTAGACGAGAGAGGAAATCTATCCGTCAAGGAAATGGTTGACGCATTAGGTGTTTCCAAAGATACCGTCAGAAGAGATTTCGACTGTCTCAGCCAGAGGAATCTGGCTCAGCGTACTCACGGTGGTATTCTGCCAGTTAAAAACACCACTGTTCTTGGCTTCCAAGAACGTCAGAAAGGACTAACAGAAGACAAGAAAAAAATGGCAGACCTAGCACTTAGTTTTGTCAAAGACCAATCTCTCCTCTTCTTTGATGTCTCTACCTTGATGCTTGAAGTCTCACAAAAATTGACTAAGAGGGTCACTGTCTACTCCCACTCTTTGGACAACGCCTTGGTCCTAAGCGGCAAAGAAGGAGTCGACTTTCATCTCTTGGGCGGAAAATTCTACAGCAAAAACCGCTTCTACTATTCACTTCACGAAGCCCAGTTCTTGCAACATCTACAATTTGACATAGCTTTCTTTGGGGCGGCTAGTCTCAGTCAAGGATTGGTTAGCTTTGAAGATGAAGAGGACGTTGCCGTCAAACAGCTAGCCATGCAGGCTGCCCGAACCAAGATACTTATTGCTGAAGTAGACAAGTATGAAAAACATTCCAAATATATATTGGGCAAGATTGAAGACTTCGACTACTGGATTACAGATAAGAAACCTGAGCCTGATTTAGTCGAAGCTCTTAAAGACAAGGTAATAATTTTATACGACGGGAAGGAAAGCAATTATGAGTAATATTCGTTTGATTATCAGTGACATTGATGGCACTATTCTCACCAGTCACCACCAGGTAGATGAGCAGCTGATTGAGGTCATGCCAGAGCTTGAAAAGGCAAAGATCCCCTTTGTTTTAGCTTCTGCCCGTTCTCCACTAGGAATGCAACCAATCGCTCATAAACTGGGACTTCCTGAAAATCCTATCGCCTGCTACAACGGCGCCTTAGTACTCGAGGGTAATCGTACTATCATCGAACATCCTGTGGATAAAACTGAAATCCAAGAACTTCTTAGCTACTTATCCACAGACTACCCGAGTGTATCTGTGAATATCTACTCTGGCAAGAATTGGATTACCAACCAACTAGACAAATGGTCTCAGCTGGAAGCAGGTATCACAGGTGAATCTCCTATTCTTAAGGAACTACAAGAAACTGTCTCAGACTCTGAACCACCTATCCACAAGCTTTTGTTGATTGATGAACCTAAAGTTATTCAGGACCTCCATCAAAAACTCCTAAGCATGGATTTTCCACAGACAGCCTTCTACTTATCCAAAGATAACTACCTTGAAGTCACAGCCAAACATGTTTCTAAAGAGCATGCTCTCCTTGAGGTTGCCAAATATTACGACATCCCGCTTGAACAGGTTATGACTATTGGTGATAACTTCAACGATAGCCCTATGCTGGCTCTGGCTGGACTAGGAATTGCTATGGGCAATGCACCTGAAGGGGTCAAGGAAACTGCAAACTTAGTAACGGCTTCAAACGATGATCACGGTGTCGCTCAAGCCATTACAGAGCACGTCCTAAACTAAATACTATTCAATGGTGGAAACAACTTTTAATTGCCAACTCGATTTTAGAACAGAAGGAAAGGTACCCTAAGTGTACTGACCCCAAAAAGTTAGACAAATTATTTAAGCAAAGGATTTAGTTCTGTATTGCACAGGACTAAGTCCTTTT
>CAKQDX010000019.1 GCA_934229725.1 uncultured Streptococcus sp. | reverse complement strand
ATCTTCATAAGTTAATTTCATAATAAAAACACCCCAAAAGTTAGATTTTTTCTGTCTAACTTTTGGGGTGCAGTTCATTGT
Organism: uncultured Streptococcus sp.; assembly: GCA_934229725.1. GTDB lineage: Bacteria > Bacillota > Bacilli > Lactobacillales > Streptococcaceae > Streptococcus. Next base: position 36,866 of record CAKQDX010000019.1, on the reverse strand, counting down.
GGCGCTTTTTTTAGTTGAGAAGGGTTGTACACTGGTTGAATTGGAGCCGAAAAAATATGGTAGCGACAAAGCTACCATATTTTTTTATTTGTCAGGAGTGAGAATCATTGGGATGATGATAGGCTCACGCTCTGTTTTTTCGTATAGAAATGGTCGTAAGGCATTGACGATAGCTCCGTTAACGGATTGTATGCTAGCGTCCTTATTTTTAAGGGCGATACGAATAGCATTAAATAAAATACGTTGGCTTTCACGAATGAGATCGCCTGATTCACGCATGTAGATGAAACCACGGCTGAGGATGTCTGGACCAGCCAAAATCATCTTTGATTTGAAATCAACAGTTGCTACGGCAAGGACAACCCCATCTTCGGAAAGATCTCGGCGGTCACGTAGGACTGCAGCTCCAATATCACCGACACCATTACCATCTACATAGATGTCTTGGGCATTGAAGTGACCTGCACGACGAGCAGAGTCTTTAGTTAGGGCAAGAACATCACCGTTTTCCATGATAAAGATGTTATCTTTAGGAATATCACAGTCAATTGCAAGTCCTGCGTGGACTTTCTGCATACGGTATTCACCGTGAACAGGCATAAAGAATTTTGGTTTGATCAAACGAAGCATCAGTTTTTGCTCTTGTTGACCACCGTGTCCAGAGGTATGGATGTTGTTAATCTTACCATGGATGACATCTACACCAGCTTCTTGGATAGTATTAATCAAACGGTTAACGCTGGTTGTATTCCCTGGAATAGGGCTAGATGAGAAGATGACAGTGTCACCAGGTTGTAGTGTTACTTGTCGGTGCATACCATTAGCGATACGTGCTAGGGCTGCCATAGGTTCTCCTTGAGAACCGGTACACATGATAAGAATCTCACTAGCATGATAATTCTTCATCTCACTAGGATCGATGATGGTTCCTTTTGGAACCTTGATATAACCTAGCTCTACACCATTGACAATGGCTTTTTCCATAGAACGTCCAAAAACAACAATCTTACGGCCGGTTTTTACAGCGGCCTCAGCAGCTTGTTGAAGACGGAAAATGTTAGAGGCAAATGAAGCGAAGATAATACGTCCGTGAATGCCTTCAATGATTTTCATGATGGATTGGCCAACAACCTTCTCAGAATTGGTGAAAGTTGGTACTTCGGCATTGGTTGAATCGGAGAGGAGGCAAAGGACGCCTTCTTCACCAAGAGCAGCCATGCGATGAAGGTCTGCTGGTTCACCAACTGGAGTGAAGTCGAACTTAAAGTCACCGGTACAAACGACTTTACCTTGAGGTGTATGGATGACAATTCCGAGAGGCTCTGGAATAGAGTGAGTCGTACGGAAAAAAGTTACGCTAAGATTTTTGAAAGTAAGCTCTGTATTAGCATTAATTTCATAGAGTTGTGCGTCACGAAGTAGTCCGTGTTCTTCCAATTTTCCTTTGATGAGGGCGAGGGCAAGCGGCCCTGCGTAGATTGGGATATTTGCCTGCTTAAGAAGGAAGGGAATACCACCGATATGGTCTTCGTGGCCGTGAGTAATGACAAGAGCCTTGACACGGTCAACGTTTTCAACGATGTAAGAATAGTCTGGGATAACATAGTCAATACCGAGAAGATCATCCTCAGGGAATTTAATACCTGCATCGACGATGATAATCTCATCTTGGTATTCAATACCGTAGGTGTTCTTACCGATTTCTCCCAAACCACCAATCGCATAAACCCCAACTTCTTCAGGTTTTAGATTGATTTTTGATGTCATGGTCTTAGAACTCCGTTACTTCAAAAACGCCTGTTTCCTTTTCGTATTCAAGAGCTTTTTCTGAAAGAAGCTCGATGTATTCGATGTTGTAGGCGGTGTTATTTTCAATAATTTGACGAGCTTGGATACGGCCTGCAAGCTCATTTTCTGCATCAATATCTAAGTAGAGTGATTTTGTCTGTTCACGGCGTGGGTTACGCTCTTTAGTTTCTTGGTAAAAAACTTTATAAATCATGGTTTTCCTTTCTTTACAAAAGGCTCTGCCATTCTATAAAAAAACCGGTCAAGTCAATCATTCAGAGATTCACTTGACGTTATGATATTCACTTTTATGAGTAATAGCTAGTAGCCTTGATTCGTTTGCAATTACTATTATTGTACCATAAGATAGGGGGTAGATAAAGAAAATGGCGGAAAAAGTTGGAAAATGTTCGTTTATGGGAAGTAGAGACTTGTGTTATAATAGAGAAGCATAAAAGGAAGCAAGGAAAAAAGATGAAAATATTAGCATTTGATACTTCTAGCACGGCTTTGTCAGTTGCTTTGTTGGAAGATGAGAATCTGGTTGCAGAGTCAACTGTGACGGTAAAAAAGAACCATAGCATTAGTCTGATGCCGACTATTGATTTTTTGGTTGCTCAGGCAGGATGGCAGCCATCTGATTTAGAACGTATAGTGGTTGCCCAGGGTCCTGGATCCTATACGGGGCTTCGTGTGGCTGTCGCAACTGCCAAGACTTTAGCCTATGCTCTTGATATTGATTTGGTGGGAGTTTCAAGTCTACAGGCTCTGACAGACCTTACGGCTGATGGCGTTGTGATTCCTATTATGGATGCCCGTCGTAATAATGTTTACGTTGGCTTTTATGAAAATGGTCAAGCCATCGTTTCTGACCATCATGCTGCTTTTGCAGATGTTTTAGAGCAGGCTAAAGCTTATGAGAAGGTAACCTTTGTCGGTGAAGTGGCTAATTTTACGGATCAGATTAAGGAAAGTCTTCCAGAGGCAACGATCTTGTCTAGCCTTCCATCAGCCCAGTTAATTGGTCGTTTAGGCTTGTCTTTGCCTGCTGTTAATGTGGATGCTTTTGTTCCTCGTTATTTGAAGCGAGTTGAGGCAGAGGAAAATTGGCTTAAGACGCACGAGGAGACTAATCGTGACAACTACATCAAGCGTGTCTAGATTGAGTGGTCAGGAACAGGCCCAACTGGTTTACCAGATTTTATCGGATGTTTATGACAAATCTCCTTGGACCATAGAGCAAGTGGCAGCGGACTTGGATTTGGAGACTACAGAATATTTCTATGTATATAATCAGGAAGAAGTTGTTGGTTTTTTAGCCCTTCAAAATTTAGTAGGTGAGCTTGAGGTGACTAATATTGCCGTTCTAAAAGCTTATCAGGGACGTGGTTATGCCAGTCAGCTGATGAAGCATTTGGAAGAGCGTAGTGAACCAATCTTTCTTGAAGTTAGGGCTTCAAATCAAGTCGCTCAGGCACTTTATAGAAAATTTGGTTTTGAAAGTTTAGGAATTCGAAAAAATTATTATCATGAGCCTCAAGAGGATGCAGTCATCATGAGGCGAGAGGAAATCTAATGGCAGATAGATATATTTTGGCAGTGGAGAGCTCATGTGATGAGACTTCAGTTGCCGTTTTGAAAAATGAAAAGGAACTTTTAAGTAATATTATTGCCAGTCAGGTGGAAAGCCATAAACGTTTTGGTGGTGTTGTTCCTGAGGTGGCTAGTCGTCACCATGTAGAAGTGGTGACGCTTTGTATTAAGGATGCCTTGTCTGAGGCAGGCATTAGTGCTGAACAACTAGATGCTGTAGCGGTAACCTATGGTCCTGGTTTGGTCGGGGCACTCTTAGTTGGCATGGCAGCGGCTAAGGCCTTTGCTTGGGCTCATGGTTTGCCTTTGATTCCAGTTAATCATATGGCTGGGCATCTGATGGCGGCGCGTGAAGTTCAAGAGTTAGAATATCCCCTCTTAGCACTTTTGGTGTCTGGGGGACATACGGAGTTGGTTTACGTGTCAGAGCCAGGAAACTACAAGATTGTTGGTGAAACACGTGATGATGCGGTTGGTGAGGCTTATGACAAGGTTGGTCGTGTGATGGGATTGACCTATCCGGCCGGACGTGAAATTGACGAGTTAGCTCATCAGGGTCAGGATGTTTATGATTTCCCACGTGCCATGATTAAAGAAGAAAACTTGGAATTTTCATTTTCAGGCTTAAAGTCAGCCTTTATCAATTTGCATCACAATGCAGAACAAAAGGGAGACCTTCTAGTCAAAGAAGACCTTTGTGCTTCCTTCCAAGCGGCTGTGTTGGATATTCTCCTAGCTAAGACCAAGAAAGCCTTGGAGCGTTACCCTGTCAAGACACTTGTTGTGGCTGGTGGCGTGGCAGCTAATCAGGGCTTACGTGAACGTTTGGCTGAAGAAATAACAGATGTGGATGTAGTCATCCCACCTTTACGTCTCTGTGGTGATAATGCTGGCATGATTGCCTTAGCAGCAGCTATTGAATGTGACAAGAAACATTTTGCTGACTTGGACTTGAATGCCAAACCAAGTCTAGCCTTTGCAGGATTTGAAGAATAAGAAGAACCTCTTACTAGTCTGGTAAGAGGTTCCTTTAGAAAGGATTGTGTGTGTCTGACTTTCGTTTAGGTGTAAAAGCTGCGGTACCGACAGCTTTAGGCTATGTGGCTATTGGACTTGCCTTTGGTGTGGTAGCAGCGGCTTCGGGACTATCAGCTCTTGAGGTTGGCCTCATGTGTGCCTTGGTCTATGGTGGGTCGGCTCAGTTTGCCATGTGTGCCTTAGTAGTTGCAGGGGCCGGCTTGGGTGAGTTAACCTTGACTGTTTTCTTGGTTAATTTGCGTAACATGTTGATGAGTTTACATGCAACGACGATTTTTCCAAAAACAAGTCTCTGGAATCAGCTGGGAATTGGTAGTCTGATTACGGATGAAAGTTACGGTGTCTTGTTGGGCGAATATGTGCATCATAAAGATATTTCTGCTAACTGGATGCATGGTAACAATATTTTCAGTTATCTGGTTTGGATTGTATCGTCAGTAATTGGTTGCTTGATTGGTTCAATGATTCCTAATCCTGAGCTTTTTGGCTTGGATTTTGCTTTGATTGCCATGTTTATAGGTTTGTTAAGTAGCCAGATTGATGCCTTGTTAGGTGAGGGATTGCGTAAGCTACTCTTGATCCTACTTTCTATTGCGGTGGCTTATCTGAGCTTTAGTATTGTCTTATCAGAATCTTTGGCAGTCCTAGTGGCTACTTTGATTGGATGTAGTGTGGGGGTGATGTGTGATGGCCGTCAATAAGTTTATTCTCATTGCTATCCTACTTGGGTTTGTGGTCAGCTGGGTTCCTCGTGTGCTCCCCTTTGTTTTAGTGAAATACAAGGGCTTACCAGATATCGTTGTTCGATTTTTGCATTACTTACCAGTTTCTATCCTTTTTGCCCTGATTCTCTCTAGTCTCACGGCTGAGAAGATTGGTCACTTGCCACAGTTTAAGTGGATGGAAATACTGGCTACTGTGCCAACGGTAATTGTAGCCTTTAAGAGCAAAAATCTGCTCTATGCAGTAATCGTTGGTATTGTGTCCATAGCCCTGATTCGATTAGTATTTTAGTAAATGAAAAGACTTGGAGTTGCTCTGAATGAGCCACTTTCCAAGTCTTTTTCTTTAGTTGCTGTTAAAAAAGGCTGCAATATCATCTTCGCTGAGACCAATTATTGGATCTATAGTTGCCCAATTGTCTTCAGTTAAACGATAGTTTTCTTCTGTTTGCACAGGTTTGTTAACAGACTTATCCACAGGTTGTGAATAAGTGTTGATAAGAGTTTTATCTGGATTGATATTTTCTGAGAATCCTTTGTTTTCAAGGCTTTCTGAGGGGTCAGCCTTTTTCGTTTTTGTTTGATTGGAGGCGTCTTTTGACTCGTTTTTAACAATCTTTTCGACAGACTTATCAACAGCTTGTGTATAAGTTTGTTCAAAACGTTGGATGAGATAGGTATTGCGTTTGGCGCCTTCGTTGTGAACGGCATAATCAAAGGCAGCGATTTCCCCTAGCATAACTAGTTTACTCTTGGCTCGTGTGATAGCAGTATAGATGAGGTTACGCTGTAACATACGACCACTTTGGCGTGTGATGGGAAGGATAACCACTGGGAACTCACTCCCTTGGGATTTGTGGATTGACATGGCATAGGCCAGAGTAATCTTATTCCATTCGTTACGAGGATAGATAACCTCATTGCCATCAAAGGACATGTAAATTTCGTCCTGCTTGCTTTCAGTATATTTACCAGGGATGAGGTCAGTAATGATGCCGATATCACCGTTGAAGACATTGAGTTCTGTATCATTAACCAGATGGAGAATCTTGTCGTTCTTACGGAAGAAGATGTCATTGAAGGCAAATTGATTGGCCTTTTCTTGGGGGTTGAGTAGGTCCTGCATAATGGTATTGAGATTGTTGATACCAGCCTGTCCTCGGTACATGGGCGCCAGAATCTGCACATCCTGAGCAGCAATCCCGCTCTTTATGGCTGCTGAGACAATTTTAGGAACCATCTGTGGAATATAGTTGGCATTGGCTTCAAAGTAAGAGCGATCTGCCTTTTTCTCTGCGAAATCAGCAGGTAGTTGGCCTTGACGCATTTGACTAGCCAGGGTAACGATGGTGGAGTCCTCAGATTGCCTGAAAATCTTGGTCAGCGAAACCTTAGGGATCTCACTGATTTGTAAGAGGTCAGCCAATACTTGTCCAGGTCCTACGGAAGGCAGTTGGTCTTGGTCACCCACAATGATAACCTGAGTAGAGTCCGCAATGCTCTCAAAGAGTTGATTGGCCAACCAAGTATCAACCATAGAGAACTCATCAATGATAATCAAATCGCAATCGAGATAGTCCTCCAAGGTCTTGAAATCATCCTCGCTATTAAGCCCCAAATGTCTATGGATAGTGGCGCTAGGGAGTTGGGTGAGTTCGTTCATCCGACGAGCAGCCCGTCCCGTTGGCGCCGCTAAAATAATGGGTAAATCAGATTTTTTGAGGTCTAAACCATGAAGGTCAGCATAGGTTTTAATAATACCGTTGATGACAGTTGTTTTTCCTGTTCCAGGTCCACCCGTAAGGATGAAGACCTTGCTTTGTAGGGCTTTAATAATGGCATCTTTCTGAACCCTGTCATAGGTGATTCCAAGCTCTTCCTCCACCCCTTCAAGACTATCTTGAATTTTGTCCTCAGCACTTATGTTAGGCTGGTCTTTCATGATACGACTCAGGTGGGTATAGATGCCCTGTTCCGCAAAATATAGGGTATTATCAAAGATTTTAGTCTCTATATTTTGCACCTTGTCTTCTTGGATGAGGTTAGTTAATTGGTGAGCAACCAAGGCAGGGTCAAGCTCAATCTGGCGGGCACCCTCCAAAAGGATAATCGTCCTTTCGAGCAAAGCTTTGGCTTCGATGTAGGTGTCCCCCTCTTCCATACAGGCCTCTAGCAGGCAATGTATTAAGGCGGCTCGTAGACGTTCAGGAGCATCACTAGCAATCCCCAGACGTTCAGCCAACTGATCGGCCATCTTAAATCCAATCCCCTGAACTTCCTCTACCAAGAGATAGGGATGTTCTTCGATAAGGTTGAGTGATTCTTCCTTGTATTGATTGAAAATTTGTGAGGCAGCCTTTGGTGTCAATCCATAGCCCGAAAGCTTGGACAAGATTTGCTCGGTCCCATAATTGATTTTTAACTTTGCAACAAAGGCTTCTCGGTTAATCTTTGAAAGGTTAGGAATCTGCTCTAACTTGCTAGGGTCCTCGAGAATCTTGTCGATAGGATCTTCTCCATAAAGATCGACAATGCGCTCAGCTGTTTTCTTACCGATTCCCTTAAAATTGTCGCTAGAGAAATACTTGATAAGGCCACTGGCAGACGGTTTTGAACGTTCGTAGCGAGTCATTTGTAGCTGTTCGCCGTATTTTGGGTGGTTGGTTAGCTGACCCCAGAAGGTATAATCTTCCCCCTCCATGACATCTCCCATGGTTCCCGTAACAATGATTTCATAGTCTTCAAAGTCACTGTCAGTTTCGTCAATCTCTAAGAGTAGGATACGAAAGAAATTACTGGCATTTTCAAAAATGACACGTTGAATAGTTCCTGAAAAATAATATTCTTGCATGTGTGTTTTCCTAGATACATAATAAGGCTGGGTTTCCCCAACCTTATCTTATTTAGTGTGATTAGTTGTCTTCAACGCCACCGATTTTATTAAGTGGCCAGAAGCGGAATTTGACTTCCCCTACAAGAGCACTTTCATCAAAGTAACCAACTGCACGGCTGTCTTTAGAAACGATACGGTTGTCTCCAAGTAGGAAATATTTGCCTTCTGGAACAGTAACCGTGAAGGTTGTATTGCCCTCAGTATTGACTGTGAAGGCCTTGGCATCCTTGGCTAACTGTTGGAAGTAATCGCGGTAGTCATATTCTTTTTGTAATTTGTCCTTAGCAAAGGCAGCCTGAAATTCTTTGAGATATTTCTCTTTAACTTCCTTGCCATTGACGGTAAGTTTATCATTTTGATAGGTAATGGTATCACCTGGCATCCCAATGACACGTTTTACAATTTGTTTGGTCTTACCATCTTCAACTTCCTTGGCAACGACAATGTCAAAACGCTCAATAGACGTGTGTTTCAAAACGATAACACGTTGTCTATCTGCTAGGGTTGGATCCATTGAGTGACCGTCGACTTGGACTGGGAGCCAGAGGAAGAGACGGGTCAAGAGGAAGAAGGTGATAAAGAGGATGAAAACTCCCCATTCACGAAGGAATTTGAGGAATAATTGGGTCCATTTGTTTTGCATAGTTAAGGCCTTTCAGGATTATTTTAAGCGTTGGTAGGCTTTTTTAGTATTGGCGAAATGATATTTAGCAGTAGCTTGGAGAGCCTGATCTCCATAAGCTTGTAGGAGCTTGGCAGCGACCTGATCGGACTTGGTTCCTGCTCCCGAAGGCAGGGTATAGCCCACTTCTTGGCTGAGTTTATCCAGATTTTCCAGGAAGAGATTGCGAGCGATGATAGAACTTACCGCTACAGCTAGGTATTTGCCTTCAGCTTTCTCTTCTAAGGTGATGGGATTGTCAAAGCGATTGCGCTCCTTCTTGAGGTACTTCTGATAATTTTTCTCACTGGTAAAAGCATCAATGACAATCTTATCTGGTTTAGCTCCTGCTTGTAACAATAGGAAGATAGCCTGATTGTGGAGGGCTACTTTGACTGATACAGCATTGTGGCTCTTGCCGTCTCCTACCACTTCATTGTACTTCTTGGGTGAAAGTAGTAGTGCCTTGTGAGAGATCTTCTCCTCCAAGAGCGGGGCAAGCTGACGAATCTTGCTATCATTGAGATTTTTAGAATCATCGACCCCCAAGGATTTCAAGAAAGCATGGTCGGCTGGTGTCACTAGACTAGCTACGACCGCTAGTCCACCAAAATAGGAGCCATTTCCCACTTCATCTGATCCAATCAAAGCTAAATCTTGTCCATGGGGTGAATGGTCAGGTTCTGCTTGGTAGCCAAAACGGCTAGCTAGAACCTCTGGTTTAGCACCCTGGAAGGTTACTTTACCTGAAGTATAGGCAATAACACTTGTGCCATCGACCTTGGCTGAAAAACTAGCATAGGGATTGTTAGTCGCAGTCGCATAGCTTGCCAGGTCTTCCTGAAGTGTTGAAATCTGCTTTGCTGTCATTTTTAATACGATTGTGCCCATGGAATCTATTTTAGCACAAAAAAGGAGAATTGGCAGATATTTTACAGGGACTAAATCTTGAAAAATGATTTTTCTGGGGAAGTCCAAAGTCTAAAATTTACGAAAGTTAAAATTTAGGATATAATGATTAAAAAGAGAATGCCGATTTTTGCCTTTTTTTCTAAATTGTAAAAGAGTGTCTGGCATTTGAGTATCAAATACGCCCCAAGGCAAGTGTATAAATCTTGTTCGGTAAGAAGGAAATCTACTACACTAATAAGTAAGGAGAAGCTGCGGTGGACAATCTTGACCACCATTAATTAGGCAGTTAATAAGCAAATGGCAAGTAAAAACCGTTACAAATTTCATTTTGGAGAGAAAAAACTGACGCTAACGACTGACAAGGATAATCTATTCATGGAAGAAGTTGAGCGTGTTGCTCATGAGAAATATAATATTATCAAGGAGCAGATGAAAAAGGCTGACAATGAAACCATCGCTATTTTAATGGCTATTAATTCATTGTCAACGCAATTAGAACGTGAAATCCAAGTGGAAGATATGGAAAAAGAGTTGGAGATTCTAAGAGCTAAGCAACTCGAACAACTAAAAGGTAAAGCAACGGCTAAGCGCAATGGGGACGACGCATGATTGGGCTTCTTGTCTTAGCTATTGTAGCTTGGAATTTTTACATTGGCTACCGTCGTGGTCTCTTTATGCAAGCCTATTATGTGGTTTCAGTCATTATCGCCATAGGTGTAGCTGCTTATTTTTATCAACCGCTAGGTGAGGCTATTAATCTTTGGGTGCCTTATACCAATCCGACTAGGGATGCTAGCATAGCTTTCTTTACAGACCAGAATATTTTTTCACTTGACCGTGTCTACTATGCAGGTGTTGCCTATTTTGCCATTTACTGTGTGGCTTATTATGCTTTGCGTTTTCTTGGGATTTTCTTCCATTTTGTGAGAATTGAGCGACTTGACCAGAGACGTTACCAAGTGGTAGGTGGTATTTTAGCGTCATTGGTGAGCCTTGTTCCCGTGACCATGTTGGGTAACATTCTTGCGACTGTGCCTATGAATAACATCCAAACACTCCTGTCATCAAGTTGGGTATTACGTTTTTTGATTAATTACTATTTTCCAGTGAGTCAAATTATTCAGCACTTGTGGACCAGTGTGATATAGAAATCAAAGTCTTCCTTGGTTAAGGGAGACTTTTTTTGTTACTGGATTTGGAGCGTATGAAAAAGACTGGACATAAGGTCTCAGTCTTTATTAAATCTTAGCTTACCCTAGGGTTGCGATGGTACATCCAGAACCACCGGCACTTTGTGGGGCATATTCAAAACTTTTAACATGGCGATGGCGGCGGAGATATTTAGTCACTGCGTCACGGATGACACCTGTACCAATACCGTGGATGATGTCCACCTGACTCATGTTGTTAAGTAGGGCTTGGTCAATAAAGGCATCAAGCTCTTGCATAGCTTCTTCGTAACGTTTCCCACGAAGGTCTAGACGGGCACGAGGGCCACCAGATGCCTTCTTGGCTTTTTTAACCACGTTAATCTGTTTCTTCTTGGGTTGTTGGGCTTCAGCTTGGGCACGAACCAGAGTGAATTCGTCCGCCTTGAGGGTCATCTTGATGAGCCCCACCTGGGCTTCCCAGTTACCATTTTTGGCTTGACTAGTAAGCGTACCACGTTGACCATAGGCGGTCACGATGATATCATCACCGACATGAGGAGCACGCGCAGCCTTTTCTTTCTTAGCTTTACGAAGAATCTTATTCTTGGAGAGATCCACTTGTGGGGCAAGTTTCTTGAGTTTTCCTTTGGCATCAATAACTTCATGAGGCTTGAGTTGACTCTTATCATGGAGATTTTTGAGAATACTATCGCTCTCAGCCAAAGCGGTATCCACCATATCTTGAATTTCTTTTTGAGCTTTTTCGAGTTCCTTGTCGTACTCATGGGAGAACTCGTTATAGAGTTTCTTAACCGCACGGTTAAATTTAAGATTTTCTTGCTCAACGTCCTTGATGTGTTCCAGACGCTTTTGTGTTTCCACAGTTTGGGCCTCAAGTTGCTCGATGATACGGTTGACATCACTATCAGTATCCGTGAGGTTTTCTGCCTCCTTGACAATAATCTCATTCAAACCGAGGCGTCGAGCAATTTCAAAGGCATTAGAACGACCAGGAACCCCTTGCATAAAACGATAGGTAGGACTTAAAGTCGCTGTGTCAAACTCCATGCTGGCATTTTCCACATGTTGCGTCTCAATCCCATAGGCCTTAAGTTCAGGATAGTGAGTGGTAGCCATGGTCTTAATCTGACTTAAACGGAGGTGCTCTAAGATTGCCATGGCTAGACTAGCCCCTTCCTGAGGGTCGGTACCAGCCCCAAGCTCATCGACCAAGACCAGACTGTTACTGTCGGCAGCATTCAGAATCTCAACAATGTGGGTCATGTGACTAGAGAAAGTTGACAAACTTTGTTCGATAGACTGTTCGTCTCCGATGTCCGCAAAAATCTCTTGGAAAATGGCAACACGGCTGCCCTTATCAGCCAAAATTGGCAGACCAGATTGAGCCATTAGTTGTGCTAGTCCTAGCGTTTTAAGCATGACCGTTTTACCACCAGTATTGGGACCTGTGATGACAATGGCCGTGAGGTCCTCATCAAAGCGCAAATCGTTGGCTACTGGATTGACCAAGAGAGGGTGACGAACGTTAAGCAGTTGTAGTGTTTGGTTGTCACTAATCTTTGGAATAACCGCCTTTTTATCATGGAGATAGAGATATTTTCCTCGAATGAAGTCCATGTGGCCCAAAATCCAAGCGTTGTTAGCGATAGCAGCAGCTTGTGGGCGCAGTTGATCAGACAGTTCATGCAGGATACGGGCCATTTCGTGGCGTTCGTCTGCACGTAATTGTGTAATTTCTTCGTTAAGCTGGATAACGGCACGTGGCTCGATATATACTGTGTTTCCAGAGCTTGAGATGTCATGCACAACTCCAGCGATACGGTTACGATAGGTGTTTTTGACAGGAAGCACTGAACGACCGTTACGACTAGCAATCAAACTCTCAGCCAACATGTGGCCAGATTTCTTGAGAATGTCTTGTAAGGTCTGGCGAATGGCATCATCGCAAGATTTAAGTTGACGACGAATATTTTGCAACTCTGGGCTAGCAAAATGCTCAATAAAACCACCGTCATTGATGCTCTGAAGACTGCCTTGTAGACTTGGGAAGGCTTCAATCTTATCAAAAAGACGTTTAAGGGCTACGAGCTCAACATTTTCAAGGTCAGCGTAGAAACGACCGAGGTCAGCAGAAGCTTGCAGCACCTTCTTGATGGCAATGAGCTCCTGAATGTTGAGGTCAGCATCCAGTTCCAAACGACGCAAGGGCTCAGAAATATCTCGCAAGCTACCAATGGCAAAGCCATGGTGCTCTACGAAAATCTCTGCCATTTCTTGAATTTCTGTAAATTGATTTTGAATTCTTTCTGGATTGGTCATAGGCACCAAGTCACGTAGCTCCGCCTGAGCCTGTTCAGTCTGCAGGTATTCTGTGAACTGGTCCTTGACCTTGTTAAATTCTAATTGGTCTAAAATCTTTGTGTCCATAGCTTCTATTATAGCATATTTGACTATAGGGGGGTGGAGGTGGAAAGAATTGATTTGCTCACAAAAATAGTAAATTTATGCATATTTTACTCATGATTATTTACAAATACAGTGTTAGCATTTTACTGCATGAATTACTCATGCCAATGTAGGTCAGCTGACTTATACTGTTTATGAAAATAAAAAAGTAGGAGGATTGGCTAATGAGTCAATTAATTGTAAAAAATGTCAGTAAAATATTTGGTGAGGATGATAATCTTGTCCATGCTTTGTCCAATGTTTCATTTGATGTAGATAAAGGTGATTTTCTCGCTATTATGGGGTCCAGTGGTAGTGGTAAGACCACCTTATTGAATTGTATTTCTACTATTGATGAGCCAACTTCTGGAGATATTTCTTTCGAAGGGTTTGATATTGTTCATGCAAAAGACAGTGAGTTAGCTGATTATCGGTCACAAAACATTTCCTATATTTTTCAATCCTATAATTTAGTAGAGACGTTGACAGTATATGAAAATATTGTCTTACCATTGCAAATTCAAGGAAAGAGAGTTAGTTTATCTAAGAAAAAAATTGAGGAAGTTTTGGAAAAATTATCTATTTCAAAACTTAGAAATAAATTCCCAAATCAATTGTCAGGTGGACAACGGCAGCGTGTAGCTACAGCAAGGGCGCTGGTAGATGATTCTAAGCTTTTAATCGCTGACGAACCTACGGGGGCTCTAGATTCTGCAAATTCGGAAAATCTGATGGCTTTATTACAAGAAATCAATCAAAAATTTGAGATCACTATTATTCTGGTTACCCATGATCCTGCGGCAGCTAAATATTCATCGCGGATGCTTTTATTAAAAGATGGTCATATTATCGAGGATTTGTATCGCAATGGCATGTCTAATGATGCATATTTGGAAACTATTTATCAAAAGACTAGATAAGGGGATAATATGTATCCAAAATTAATTATCCGTAACGTTTTGCGTAACATACAAACGTATAGCATTTATTTTTTTAGTTTAACATTAATTTATAGCCTGCTTTATGCTTTTAATGCTCTTCCAAATCATCCAGTTATGACTAGTTTGTCTGGTTCTAAAAAAATGTTAACAACCATTATGACCCAATATATGGGAATAGTATCTTATATGGTTGTTGGAGCTGTTATTTTTTTGATTGTTTATTCGACAAATTTTGTTCTAAAACGAAGACAGAAGGAATTAGGTCTCTATGCGAGCTTGGGAATGAAGAAATGTCATATTATGGGAGTTGTTTTTTGTGAGACCTTGTTCATTAATTTGCTCTCGTTAGTAGTTGGGCTCTTGTTTGGATTGGTGATATTGATTCCTGTCTCATCTCTTGCTTCAGACTTCTTTATGGGAAATTATTTTGGAAGAAAATTATTTTGGGACAATTATTCAGTTGAATTGTTAGTTGTCTGTTACTTGGTGACGAGCCTTATCATTGGTGCACTGGATGTGTTATCTTTTAGAAAGCAAAAAATTATCAGTCTCATCCAAGATAATGAAAAAAAAGGAACCTTTATTTCAAAAGCTCATGGTAAATGGCAGATATTCCTGTTTACAATAAGTACGATATTATTTTGTGTGATTTGCTTTTATCTTTCAAATTATAGTCATTTGAGATTATTGAAAAATCATGCCTTAGCTTTTATTGTACTATTTCTGATTGTGGTTGTTTTATTTTATACTTCCTTGAGTCAGTTTATTTTGAGATTGCTTAGAGCCACACCGAAACTATATTTTCAAAGATATAACAGCTTTAAAGTTCGTCAGTTTTCAAAGCAAGCGGATAACAATTCTATTGTCATAGCAGTTTTGTCCCTTTTTATGACACTCACATTAACACTACTGATTTTTAGTGGCAGTACCTATACAAGTATGAAAAAGGATATTGAGACCTACACTCCATACGATATGGAAGTCTCTCTTTATCGAGGCGAGGATTTTCATTATTTAAATATGACGACCAAGGATTGTTTGAAAGCAGATGGATTTAACTTCAATGTGGTTGATACAGAGTATCAATATACTATCCATAAGGCAGATAGTACTTATAAGGATATTATTGACACCAATCATCTTTGGCCGCATGATAAGTATCTACCTGATACTCCTTTGAAAGTAATCAGTTTGTCAAGTTACAATCATTTAATGAAGATACAGGGAAAAGAGGGAATTGCCCTCCAAAATGATGAATATGCTGTAAATCAACATTATAAAGGAACAGAAAAACAAATTAAAGACTTTCTTAAAAAGGGTGAAACATTAACTATTGGTGGGTACACTTTGAAATCGTTCTCTAAAACACCTCTTGAAAATGTGTATTTTCTTTCATCTGTCGGCACAAATGATTTTGGTACCTTTATTGTTCCAGATAAAGTCGCAAAAGAACTGTCAGTAGATAGCATGGCTTACGTTGCAACATATAAAGAAAAAACAGATATGCGTCAAGTCGAATTATTTTTGAAAAACTGGCTTGAAGGACATTATTTTAAGACGAGTGAGGGAGAGAGTAATGACTTTACCTATCAAACAAAGCTTGGTTTATCGGAACTGAGTATCAGTTCTATGGGGGTTATTGTTTTTGTTATGATATTCGTAGCAATCGTGTTTACGGTAATTTCCTTTAGTATTTTATCGTTGCAAGCCTTGACAAATTCTCTCGATAGCGCTGGTGATTACAAGATTCTATATTTGTTGGGAAATAGATATGGATCCAACAAGAAACTTTTATTCCAACAAATTCTTTTATATTTTCTGACACCCTTTATATTGGCCATCCCACTCAGTATTGCTTTTGGAAATAGTTTATTAGGATATTTTACACATTTTGCCAATACAGATGTTGTTGTAGATTTAAGATATCTGGGATTGACGGTTGTGTTATTTATTGTTTATCTGATACTGACTCATAGGATTTGTAGTAGAATAATACAAAATAATTAATGTGTATATTTTTCATAATGTTCGTTGTAAATAAAGCGATAATGTTAATTGACGCATTAAAAGATAGTTTGTTAAAATAAGTAGTAGGTAGAACTGACTTCTTATAATTTGTAACTGTATTTTATATCATTGAGTTGCTTATTATGATTTGTAGAGTAGTTTAGTGTATGAATAGGAGGATGATTTATGACTGCACTGCTTGGTACATTTGAATTTTATGCTCCTATTTTCCTCTTAGGAGTACTAATCATCGGGATTGTTTATTTCATGAAGAGAAGAAATAATCGGAAGAAATAGACTCAGTCTAAAAGAGTTGAGAAGACCATGAAAAAGTTTTCTCAACTCTTTTTTTGCCGAAAATACTCAGGCTTCTGAATTAATAAAATGGTACGATATTGGAAAGGGTAGGGCTGTGAATTCCTACAGAAATACGAAACTATAAATTTTAACTGTTAGATGAGGTGGTAAACTATGCTTTTTAATTTAATATTGAGAAACGTAAAGAGAAACCTACAGGTTTACTTAATATATTTTTTAAGTCTATCTATCATATATGCATTACTGTATGCCTTCAATGCAGTTCCGAATCATCCTGTTATGGGTAGTTTAAGTGGTGCAAAGGCAAATATGACTAACATTTTTGGTCAGTATATGGGGATTCTAGCCTATGTCATTATTATGATTATTATCTTTTTGGTGGTCTATTCTACCAATTTCGTATTAAAGCGAAGAAAAAAGGAATTGGGTTTATATTCGGTTTTAGGTATGCGTACTCCTAAGATTGTCAGTATACTATCATTTGAAACCTTAATTATTAATCTTTTGTCTCTTGTTTTAGGATTATGTGTTGGAACAGGTTTTCTCAGTATACTTGCGAAAATAGCAGATATCATGTTTCAATCCGGGTACACTGGGGGATTATTTTATATTGATCTGCCATCTATTTTGCTCTTAGTCATAGCCTACGGATTGACTAGCTTTATCATTGTGTTGATGAACATATTAACATTTAGAAAAAAACGACTCATTTCCTTGATTACTGAATATGAGGGAAGTGATTCAATCCTTGTCGCAAATAATAGGTTTGTAGTCTTATGTGAATTTATCATATCAGTTGTTGTTATCGTCTTCTCCTTATTTTTCGTTAGTAATGAACAAAATTTTCAATACTTTAAAGGTTGGGGAGTACTTCTAGTTTTGGCTTTTGTATTGGCAGTGATATTTTTCTATAGCACTATGGGCGATGCGATGGTGAGAATCATTAAACGATTTGATAGTATTTATTTCCATAAATATAATTCATTTAAAGTTAGACAATTATTTAAACAAGCTGATCAAAATGCAATCACCATAGCAATTTTATCATTTTGTATGGCTTTATCAATGACTCTACTGACAGTGAGTGGAAGTGCCTATAATGCTGTATCAAATGAACTACAAAAGTATATCCCCTATAGCATGTCAATTATCCAAAGTGTGGATGGTTCAAACAGTATGGCAAGTGTTTCTATTAAATCTAAATTGAGGGAAGATAGTTTTGATTTCTCAAATATCAAGAAGGATACGGAGATTACTATCTATGCAAGTAATCTTTTGTATAAAGACGTTTTAGATACCAGTCAGTTATGGTCACTAGACAAGGATTTGGGAAATAGAACAGTTCCTATTATCAGTGTTAGTGATTATAATAAGACGTTAAGTCTTCAAGGGAAAAAAGGAATCTCATTAAATGATGGTGAGTATTTTGTTAATGCCAATTATAAGGGGACAGAAAAACAGATACAGAAATTTGTTAAGAGTACTAAGACTCTTTTGATTGGAAATCAAAAACTTAAGCTTGCATCACCACAGGTCTTGTCTAATGTTTATGTCATGACGTCAGTTGGAAATAATGATAGGGGAACCTTAGTTGTTCCAGATAATACTGTAGATGGGCTATCTATTTACCAAAGAAACTATGATGCTATCTATCGGAAGAACGCTAATAAAGACTATATTAAGGATTTCCTTGAACACCTGAAAAAAGAAGATGTGGTTGGAAATGAACAAACCTACGTTTATCAGACCAAAGATCGACTGATTAATATGTATCTTGGTTTTGTTGGTGTAGTTGTTCTTGTATTGATTTTTGTCGGACTCATTTTTACCATTATTTCACTGAGCATTCTTTCCATTCAAACTCTTGCATCGACCTTGGATAGCCAACGAGACTACGACATTCTATTTTTACTAGGAAGTAAGCAAAATAGAGGACTTCTTTTTCAACAGATTCTTTTTTATTTTCTTGTTCCAGAATTAATTGGGTTACCAGCATTTATAGCTTTGTCAAAAGGTATGTTAGGATATTTCGCAAATTATGCCAATACTGAAGTTGACTTTAATTTCAGTTATTTAATGATCTATTGGTTATTGTTTGGGCTATATATTGCGTTCACATATACTATTAGTTTACGATTGTTGCGTACAGAGAAGCGTTAACGAGAGAAAAAAGGGATCTTACTACTGTGGTATAATGGAGATAGGTGATGCTATATGATAAGAAATAATATTTTGTCAAGATATCCATTAATCTTGTTTTGGTTAACATCCTTAAGTCAGGTGTTGGCGCTACTGGTGATTTATCAAGGAGTTTCCCAAATCACATTCCAGACAGTCATGATGTTTTCCATTGTAACTATTCTGGTTATCTTTAGCTATGTGTGTTCTGTTGTCCATTTTAAATCAATCCTGCTGAAATTTTTTTTATATGTCAGTATCAATTTATTGATGTGGCAGCTCATTTTAAACAGTTCCATAAGTAGTTCTGTGATGTTATTAACAGATTTATTGAATCCCATTATTTTTTTCATGATGATTTTTAGTGCTATTTCAATTATTTTACTTGGAAAACAATGGGTTGGTAAGGAGTTATTTGTAACCTACTTCCTTGTTGTTCTGATAACAGAGGGCTTGTTCTTTATTAATAAGGGATTATTTGTTACTTTCTCTTTCTTTTGTTCACTGTTTACTTCGCTTCTTCCTATCATATTTCTAGTTATGTATGCCAAAGAATTAAAAACTATATTAGGAAGTCAGCGTCGCTATTTAGTGATACTCTCAGTATGGGCTACTATATTTCTTATTCTTACTTATGAAGTTAGTAATGTTTCATTACTAATATGGTATTTGGGAACGTTCATCTTAATAAGCTTTTTTCACCTAAGGATTATCTTTGAAAAGTTCAGTCAAGTTGTTAAAAACGTAAAAAAAGAATATATTGGACTGATATTTCGGATATTTTTTGGATCGATTATTACGTTTATTGTCTCTTGTTTATTTTTGCAACTTGATGCAAAATTAAGCTTCCTACTACTTAATTTTTATATTCTGATTTTTGCTTTTGCCTTTATACAGTCCTTCCAGGTTTTTGGTAAAGAATTGAATGAAGGAAGCTCTGAGCATTTCAAAACCTTATTTTTAAAAAGAAATACAATGGTAAAAGAGCTACTGGAGGATGAAGAGTATAAAAATCAGTTTTCAGAGTTCCTACATAATGACATTCTCCAGAGTGTTATTGCAATTAAAAATTTTAATAAGCAGGGGGAAAAGCCAATCTTTAGGGAACAGATCAATCAAATTAGCCAATCTGTTATTACAGAAATAAGAGAACGTTTAGATACTTATCAACCATTTGTAGAGGGAAAACAAAGTATAGCCCAAAGCTATCGTGAGATGATAGCTAGAATTGTGGCTAAGTCACATACGGAGCGGGAAATTCATTTTCAGGTAGATGATAACATTATTCTGTTGTCTCCATATGACCTCATCGTGTATAGATTATTGGAAGAACTTGCAAATAATTCCATTAAGCATTCAACTAGAATGGTTAGTAATTTGGAACTTTGGACGGCGAATGATATGATTCATATTCATTTAGAAAATGGTTCAGATGAGTCTGTGAACAGGATCGGCTATGGATTGAGATTTATTGAACAGCGTACACTGGTGTTAGGCGGTAATTATTCGATAACAAATGAAAACGGAACATTTAGTGTCTATATTACTATTCCAATTGATAAGGGGTTGTGCCATGAGAATTTTATTGATTGATGATCATAAGTTGTTTAGTAAAAGTATTCAAATGAGCTTGGAGATTTACGATGACTTCGAAAAAGTAGACACCGTGGACGAAATCACAAAATTACAGTATCCTTTGAGTGATTATTACGATATTGTTTTGGTAGATATCAATCTAACAACGCTATATGAACAAGATGGTTTAACCCTGGCAGAAGAAATTATTGCAGAAGATTCTGCTGTTAAGATTGTTATGCTAACGGGATATTCCAAACCAATGTACAGCCATCGTGCGAAAGAAATGGGTGCTAGGGGTTTTATTGATAAAAGTATTGATATTGAACAGTTGGTTTTCCTATTAAAAAACATTGATCAAGGTGGGATTGTCTTTACAACAGATGATATGATTGACATCCTAACAGACAGAGAAATCGCTATTTTGAAATTAGTAAGACAAGGTTTGAGCATTGAAGAAATTTGTGAACAAGCTTTTGTGAGCAAACGGACAGTGTCCAATCATCTAGGTAATATTTTTTCAAAATTGGCTGTGAATAATAGACAGGAAGCCATTTTGAAAGCAGAGATGCTCGGATATTTTTCACCGGATTAGAACCTAGTGCAGGAATTGTTCCTGTGCTTTTTAAATACTCTCATACCATCCATCTCTCCCATCTATGCTATAATAAACCTATGACTAATCAGAAAAAATTACTATTAATTGACGGTTCGTCCGTTGCCTTTCGTGCCTTTTTCGCACTCTATAATCAAATTGACCGTTTTCGTAACAATAACGGCCTTCATACCAATGCCATCTACGGTTTCCACCTCATGTTGGACAACCTACTTGAGCGAATCCAGCCGACCCATGTCTTGGTAGCCTTTGATGCCGGAAAAACAACTTTCCGTACAGAGATGTTTGCGGACTATAAGGCTGGTCGTGCCAAGACTCCAGAGGAATTCCGTGAACAGTTCCCTTATATCCGTGAGATGTTGGCTGCACGTGGTATCGCCTATTACGATTTGGCTCAGTATGAGGCAGATGACATTATCGGTACCTTAGCTAAGATGGCTGAAAATGCGAGTGAGAATTACCAAGTTACGATTGTCTCTGGGGATAAGGACTTGATTCAGTTGACTGATGTCAATACCGTGGTTGAGATTTCTAAAAAAGGTGTGGCAGAGTTTGAAGCCTTCACCCCTGACTATCTCATGGAGAAAATGGGCATTACCCCAACGCAATTCATCGATCTCAAGGCCCTCATGGGTGATAAGTCCGATAATATTCCAGGAGTTACTAAGATTGGTGAAAAGACAGGTCTCAAGCTCCTTTTGGAACACGGTTCCCTTGAAGGTATCTATGACCACATCAATGAGATGAAGAAGTCCAAGATGAAGGAAAATCTCATCAATGATAAAGATCAAGCCTTCCTTTCTAAGACCCTGGCGACTATTGATACCCAGTCTCCTATTGAAATTGGCCTAGATGATACGGCCTTTACGGGACCTGACCTTGAAAAATTGGCAGCTTTTTATGATGAAATGGGCTTCGTTCAGTTTAAAAATGCTCTTGGCGGAGAAGCTGTGCCACAAGATTTTGATGTGGCCTATGAAGAGCCTAGCCAAGTAACAGAAGATCACTTTAGCTCTGACGATTTCTTTTATTTTGAAATCCTTGGTGAGAACTATCACACAGAACCTATCATCGGTTTTGCATGGGGTAATGACAAGCAGATTTATGCGTCTACAGATACTAATCTACTCAAATCAGAAGCCTTCCAAGCAGCTCTTTCTAAAGCTGTAAATATCTACGACTTCAAGCGTAGTAAGGTTCTTTTGAGCCATCTAGGTATTGACTTGCCTACGACTAATTTTGATGCCCGTCTGGCCAAGTATTTGCTCTCAACCGTTGAGGACAATGAATTGTCAACCATTGCCCGTCTCTATACGGACCTACCGTTGGAAACAGATGATGTGGTCTATGGTAAGGGGGCTAAACGTGCCGTTCCTGAGAAAGAGGTCCTGCTCAGCCACCTGGCGAAAAAAGTCAAGGTCCTTCAAGCCGCTAAACCGGTCATGCTAGAAAAATTAGCTGAACACGGTCAATCAGAGCTTCTCTTTGACATGGAATTACCATTGGCAAATGTGTTAGCCAAGATGGAAATTGCTGGTATTAAGGTCAAGGGGCAAACCCTTAACGAAATGGCAGTGGAAAACCAAGTAGTCATTGACAAATTGACCCAAGACATCTACGAGATGGCGGGTGAAGAGTTCAATATCAATTCACCTAAACAGTTGGGTGTCATCCTCTTTGAAAAGATGGGGCTACCTTTGGAATACACTAAGAAAACCAAGACAGGTTACTCAACGGCTGTGGATGTCCTTGAACGTTTGGCACCGATTGCTCCAATCGTAGCTAAGATTTTGGAGTACCGTCAAATCACTAAGCTTCAGTCTACCTATGTCTTGGGGCTTCAAGATTATATCCTTGAGGATGGCAAGATCCATACCCGTTACGTGCAAGATTTAACACAGACAGGTCGTTTGTCATCAGTGGATCCCAACTTGCAAAATATCCCCGTTCGCTTGGAGCAAGGTCGTCTCATCCGTAAGGCCTTTGTCCCATCGACTGAGGATGCAGTTCTTTTAAGCTCGGATTATTCACAGATTGAGTTGCGCGTGCTTGCTCATATCTCAGGAGACGAGCATTTGATTGCTGCCTTTAAGGATGGGGCAGATATCCATACCTCTACGGCTATGCGTGTCTTTGGTATTGAAAAGCCAGAGGATGTCACACCTAACGACCGTCGTAACGCTAAGGCTGTTAACTTCGGTATCGTTTATGGCATTTCTGACTTCGGTCTCTCCAACAACCTTGGTATTAGCCGTAAAAAGGCTAAGGAGTATATCAACACCTACTTTGAGCGCTATCCAGGTATTAAGGCCTATATGGAAAATGTGGTCCGTGAGGCCAAGGATAAAGGCTACGTAGAAACTCTCTTCCACCGCCGCCGTGAGTTGCCAGATATCAACTCTCGTAACTTTAACGTCCGCAACTTCGCAGAGCGTACAGCCATCAACTCGCCTATCCAAGGAAGTGCCGCTGATATCCTCAAGATTGCTATGATTAACTTAGATAAGGCTTTGGTAGAAGGTGGCTATAAAACCAAGATGCTCCTCCAAGTGCACGATGAAATCGTCCTTGAGGTGCCAAACGATGAACTTGTAGCCATGAAAGCCTTGGTTAAAGAAACTATGGAAGCTGCAGTAGAACTTGCTGTCCCACTCATCGCAGATGAAAATGACGGCCGCACATGGTATGAGGCAAAGTAAAACATGAAAGAAAATTTTCCATTTACCTACTTTCTCTTGCGTTATATGTTGGGATTTCTAGCCGTTGTCCTAGCTATCGTAGCAGTATTGGTGATTATCACCTACTTTATGACCAAGTAGAAATAGACAGATGAAAGCTGGACTGAGGTCCGGCTTTTTTTGATAGAGATACTTGTAATTTGAAGGAAATGTCCATCTAATATCTAGATATTTTAATCAAATTTTTAATTTAACTGAGGATAAAATCACTGAATAATAGTATCAATAACAATAGATTTTATTATATAAGCAATTATCTACGTATAGATTTAGATTAATTTTTCAAAAAATACTTGACTTATTAATCATACAATTGTTAATATAATGTCAGAGAGATTTAAATGATTTAATGTTAACGTTAGATCATTTCTTATGAAAGGATAGTTATGAAAAAGAAATTAACAGGATTTGCGCTCTTATCAAGTTTATTCTTGCTGACGGCTTGTAACGCAACAAATACGGGTGGTTCAGGCTCAGGCGACAGCGCTTCCAAGTCTGAGCAAGTGAGTGGCGATTCGTCCGAAACGGAGGAAGTGAGCTACGATGAGCTCTACGCTTCAGTCTTGGATCTCTATCGCCCTATTGCTCTGAACGGCGATACATCAGCTGTTCCAAGCAACCTCTCAACTGAGGAAGCTTATTCAACTAATACGATTTTTGAAGCCCATAGAGTGGGTGAAAAAGTCCAATATAGCTATGTAGACATCAACGATGATGGCTCAGCTGAACTTTTGATTGGGACTCCTGATAGTGTTCATGCGCTTTATTATCTTGATAATGATGATAAGCCTGTATTTGCCATAAGTGCTGGAACCTTTGCTCAGAGCGGTTACTTGAATACACTGCATTTTTATAAAAATGGGATTATTTATTCTCAGTTATTTCATAGAATGAAGCCTGAAGCAAAGGCTGAGACCTATGAAATCAAGGATGGAGTCTTTAATCAACTTCAATCGGTTGATTTCAGTATGTCTGAGACAACTGACGGTGCCAGTAAGGTTGGCTTAGGTAACGAACAGACTTTGGATTTATCTTCCGAAGATTGGTATGACTTTGACGACTCAAGTAGCGATGAGACAGAAGATAGCAGTAGCGACAGCAAGTCAAATAAAGAGACTGGTATGGACATCAATGCTATTCAGAATGGTGATTTTTCAAGTATCGCTGGAACTTGGAAGAACGGTAAAGGCTATACAATGACCTTTGATAAAAATGGATTAGTAAGTGATACTGAGAAGGTAGCAATTGAATACGGTAAAATTACTGATGGCTTTTTTAAAGCAGGACTTGTGCCAAAAGGAGTAGGTCCTGGAGGTGGTATGGTCGCCTTCTTACCTAAAGGAGTAGCCTTGACCGGTTCTGTAACATCATCACCAAATGAGAAAGCTGATGATCAGTCAGATAAAAGTAAGGACCGCATCTGGAGTGGGCAGTCACTCTATGGTACCACTGACGATAGTTACTTCTTCTACAAAGTAGATTAATAATTCTCAAGCTGAAACTTGCACGTTTCGGCTTTTTTTGTTCCCCATAGTGACATTTATGTCACTATTTTTTATTAGCCGTCTTACCTATAATAAAAGCATAAAAGAGAACAGCGACAGGAGTTCTTAATCAAAAGGAGCATTGTATGATGATTGCAATTTTGATGTCAAAAAATGTGACTTATTTGGACTTGTTTTATATCTTTTTGGGAGTAGTTCGTTCAAAAGTATACCTTGCCTTGTGAGGCCGTAAGCACGCTAAACTTGACGCATAAGAAAAAGGGTAGCACTCAATGCTATCCTTTTTTGCTGTCTTCATAAGTTTTAATCATTTTTTTCTGTGGTGTGGCCATTGGGAACTGGTCGAAGTCCTTAGCTGCTACCCAGCATAGCTCTTTGTCGGTAGGGAGTTTGTCGTCATTAACGCTACCTTCCACCATCTCGATGGTCCATTTTTGGTGGCTGAAGGTGTGTTTTACAGGTGTAAAACCATTGTCTGTCCAGTCTGGTTTGAGGGCATAATTTTCCTCGAAAATAGTTTTTTGTGAAACGGTTTCGAGGACACAATTATCATCTTCAAAAAGACTGAGTTGTTGGCCAATAAAGTCGGTTTCCATGATAGGGAAGGACCAGAACCCACCTAGTAGTCGGCCTTCGATATTTTTTTCGAGCAGAAATTCACCCTTCATATTTCTGATAACAAAAGCCTGAATTTGCATTGGCTTGGGCTTTTTCTTAGGTAATTTGATGGGGTACTTGTCATAAGTTCCGTTGAGATAGGCTGCGCAGAAAAAGCGAATAGGGCTTTCATCTGGTCTTGGATTTTTAGCTGATTCGATATCGGTTCCGAGGTCCATAAGGGCCTGATTAAAGTCGCCGGGTCGGTTAGGGTCAATTAGAATCTCCATGATTGCTTGGAAAATTTTACGATTTTTTGGGTCTCCGATGTCGTAGTTGACTTCAAAGAGACGAGCCATGACTCGCATAACATTGCCATCCACAGCAGGCTCGGGCAGGTCAAAAGCGATGCTAGAAATAGCACCGGCAGTATAAGGGCCAATGCCTTTGAGTTTGGAGATATTGTCATAGGTGTCTGGAAACTGACCATCAAAGTCATCCATGATTTGCTGGGCAGCCTTTTGCATGTTTCGGACACGTGAATAGTAACCTAATCCTTCCCAGGCCTTGAGGAGTTTTTCTTCTGGAGCTTCAGCCAGATCTCTAACGGATGGAAACCAGTCTAAGAAGCGCTCGTAATAAGGAATGACAGTCTGTACCTGGGTTTGTTGTAGCATGATTTCACTGACCCAGATATAATAAGGATTTTTGGTCCAACGCCAAGGTAAATCACGTTTTTCACGATCGTACCAGTCTAGGAGCGTGCGACGGAAGGAAGCAATCTTCTCAGCATCCCACATGATGATGCCGTATTCTTTTAAATCTAACATGTCTCTATTGTAGCAAAGAAATCTTTTTTCAAAAAATCTTGCGTTTTCGAGTAAAAAGATTGACAAAAGTAAGCGTTTACATTATAATAAAATTGTAAAGAAGATAAGGATGCATCAAGGAGGTAGTAGCCATGGTGACAATCAATATTTCAAGGTATAAAAATGGAGACTGAGCTCTCTAATAAAACAGTAGGCAAAACAAAAACTTTACAATTGGTCTCTAAGGAGTGTAGCAGTATGACAGTAGGGCGTTACAAGAACGGAGATTAAGAGAGTCGCATAAAATAGCTACAAGGGAGTGATACCACCAGAAATCGTAAGTTAAATTCAAGAAAATAACGTCAAAAAGTGAGGTAAAGCTCATGAGAAATGTTAGTAGATATAAAAATGGAGATACTTAAGTTGTTGTTTAAGATGGCTTAAGAAGTGATATCCATGCGAGTAGAATAATTTATCGGAAGCATTTAATACTTAAATCTTGTTACAAAGTACCGAGGTGACGCTTATGTTGATGTTTGATGTGAGTCGTTATAAGAACGGCGATAAATAAGTCTCATTGAGTGGTCAATAGGAAGATGGGTCCCAGATGATAAGAATCAGAGGTGATTGCTATGATGATGAATCTAGGACGTTATAAAAATGGAGACTCTTCAAGTTATTGCACAAAATAGCTTAAGGAGTGATACCAATGTAATAGAAAATCGTGACTTAGTTACAATTCTTTTTTAAGTTAATGGAGGTAATCTATGATTGCTAGATTGAAAAATGGTGACACACAGTGACACCTCCTTATGAAAAAATATTTTTACAAAAATTCTAAAAGGAATAGTCTGATGACAATAGAAGATTCTTAAAAAGCTCATTCTAGCGTGTAAGGATGAGCTTTTCGTTAGCTCTCATTTCAGTTTTTTATGATGCTTGTTGGAAGTTTTTAACGTTATTTGAGGTGCCATACGATAGAAAGGTAGAGGGGCTGTGTTCCTACTCTCTTGGTGATTTTAGTTTCTCCCAAAACAGGACACATACTTACTTACTTTTTTCCTTGCATTATCCTTTAATCTTTGGTAGAATTATATCTTGTGAGTGCACCTCACTTACTCGTGGCGAAAGACCATGAGTCATTAGACCAAAAGAGGAGGAAAATATCAATGGCTAAATACGAAATTCTTTATATCATTCGTCCAAACATTGAAGAAGAAGCTAAAAACGCTTTGGTAGCACGTTTCGATTCTATCTTGACTGACAACGGTGCAACTGTTGTTGAATCAAAAGATTGGGAAAAACGTCGTCTTGCATACGAAATCCAAGATTTCCGTGAAGGACTTTACCACGTTGTTAACGTTGAATCTGATAACGATTTTGCTCTTAATGAGTTTGACCGTCTTTCAAAAATCAACGGTGACATTCTTCGTCACATGATCGTTAAACTTGACGCTTAAGAAGGTAGATGAAGGTAGATTATGATTAATAATGTCGTACTCGTTGGTCGCATGACCCGTGATGCGGAACTTCGTTATACACCAAGTAATGTTGCAGTAGCAACTTTTAGCCTTGCAGTTAACCGTAACTTCAAGGGTGCTAATGGTGAACGTGAAACAGACTTTATTAACTGTGTTATCTGGCGCCAGCAAGCTGAAAATTTGGCTAACTGGGCTAAGAAAGGCGCATTGATTGGCATTACAGGTCGTATTCAGACTCGTAACTATGAAAATCAACAAGGTCAACGTGTTTACGTAACAGAAGTAGTCGCTGACAATTTCCAAATGTTGGAAAGCCGTGCGACACGTGAAGGTCACAGTGGTGGTTCATACAACGCTGGAGGATTTGATAATTCAAACTCATTCGGTGGTGGAGCTTCAGCTGGTGGTTCATTTGGTGGATCACAACCTGCACAATCTACACCAAACTTCGGTCGTGATGAAAGTCCATTTGGAAACTCAAATCCGATGGATATTTCAGATGACGATCTCCCATTCTAAGGATGGACAAAACGAATTAAATATATAAAGGAGAAATAAACATGGCTCAACAACGTCGTGGCGGATTCAAACGCCGTAAAAAAGTTGATTACATCGCAGCTAACAAAATCGAATATGTTGATTACAAAGATACTGAGCTTCTTAGCCGTTTCGTTTCAGAACGTGGTAAAATTCTTCCACGTCGTGTAACAGGAACTTCAGCTAAAAACCAACGTAAAGTAACAACAGCGATTAAACGCGCTCGTGTTATGGCACTTATGCCTTTCGTAAACGAAGACTAAACATAATGCTCTCGCTTGAGAGCATTTTTTTATGGCTGAATTTAGGTAATCACCTCATGATTTCGAGATGTTATGGCTCGAAAAGTTTCATTTTATTCAATTTTTAAGCCTTCTTAGCTGTATGGAAATAAAGAAAAACCAACTGGTCTTTTCAATTACTCTTGAAAAGCTAGTTGGTTGTTTTTGGGTATGAGGACAGAGTCTTTTAAGAAATCATCGAATTTCTGGTCGTTAACGAGGATATCAAGGTTATCTTTGAAGACCTTGAAACGGTTAGACAACCAGTGTGTTTTGATGTCTGCCCAGGTGTTGAAGCGACTCCAGCGATAAGGAAGTGTGGGATCTTGTTTTTCAAAGACATAAACGCTACCGTCTTTCTCATAAGCTATAGCAGTATAGATATTGCTAACATTATCGGAGCTATTTTGAAAGACTGATAGGAGTTTAACTTTTTCTGGAAACTTGAGTCCAGCTTTTTTCCAGGCTTTGAGGAGTTCATCTGTAGATTGGTAGTTGGGGTTATCCCCAAATAGGAGACTATAGAGGGCTTGGTCCTTGGCAGTTAACTCCTTGTGGTGAGATTTTAAATTCAGGTACTCATTTTGCAGGGGGAGATCTCGTTTAGTAAGATCGCTTGAGCTAGTCAGGAGGCTATGGAGGAGAAGAAAGGATGCTTGTCGGTAGTTTAAGTCATCGGTGAAGTGAGACTTATTATCTTCAACTATTTTCTCATCTAGGGAGGTGACAAAGTGATTCTTATCCTTGCCAATTTTACTTTGCGTCCATTTTTTAACAACTGGTTGTATGCCTGTGTTTTCCTGGTTGTAGTGGCTGATATAAGGTTCTAGAGTATCCCAGTTTTTTGTGGGAATACCTTTGCTTCTTAAGTCTTTGGCTAGTTGCTTTTCCTGAGATGAAGTAGTTACGTTATTGAAGCTATAGTAAGCTTGATAGTTTTTTAGAGTAGTCTTATGCTTGTGGCTGCAAGCCATCAGTAATAGGCAACAAGCGAAGATAAGTAGGGGGAATTTGATACGCATTTATTGGGGTTCTTTCTTTTGTCTGTTAGCTTTAATATTTTAGTATAGAAGAGCCAACTGTGTCAAGATTTCTGGTACAAAAAGACACCCCTCAGGGTGCTTAAATACTGCTTAAGATGCAGGTGCGTAAGTGCTTTGGACGTTGTAGCGACGTTTGAAGAAATATTTAGCAACACCTGCGACAATACCAATGATGAGAACGACAATTGGTGACAGTCCTGGATTGAGATAGCTAGGAAGAAGTGCCGTAAGGCTGAAGAGAGCAAACCATGCGATGAAAGAAAGTGTGATGATGGTCATGCTGAACCACCATTTTGGACGTTCTTCTTTTGGTTTGTTACTGTGGCGGTAAATATAGTGGTAAGGGGTATACATAGCTAGACCACCGATGAATGATACGGATAGAAGAGTTGTGAGGCCGTAGCTTGTTTGCGTACCAGAAAAACCAAAGACTGCATTCATGATGGCAACAATGGCGAGAAGGAAAAGTGAGGTATCAAGCCACATCTTCCAAGGTGTTTTGTCTGTTTCTGGGACTTCTTTGCTGGTCTTGTCTGAGTTAGGTTGTGGATGTTTTTCAGGAGAGAAACTAGCTGCCCAGACCGTTGGAGCACCAAGGAGACTGCGTCCTGTGATTCCTTTTTTCTGATTTTCAAGGAGTTCAGGAATGACATTGCCAAGGATGTCTTTGATTTCTTGGTCTGACTTACCGTCTTTGATAAGCTGATTGGTTGCGATATGGATGAATTCTTGGTTTTTCTTGGTGAGTTTTTGGATGTCCATGAGATGACCTTTCGATAAATAGTATTAATTTTTTAGTTTAGCAGTTTAGGGAAAAGAAGAGGTTCTATGTTAGAACCATTTTTTCCTGATAAAGTAGATAACAACGCAGGATGACCCGAGGGCTGCCATGAAGAAGATGACCCAAAAGGCGTTATCTAAATCGTTTAGGGGCATAGAATTGTTTTTAAAGTTCATACCGTAAGCGGAGAAGATAACGGTTGGGATGTCCAGAGCCATCGTCATAAGAGCCAGTGTTTTCATGATAGTGTTCTGGTTATTGCCAATGATAGAGGCAGAAGTTTCGGCCATGGCATTCAAGACATTTT
Organism: uncultured Streptococcus sp.; assembly: GCA_934229725.1. Classification (GTDB taxonomy): domain Bacteria; phylum Bacillota; class Bacilli; order Lactobacillales; family Streptococcaceae; genus Streptococcus. Next base: position 5,928 of record CAKQDX010000019.1, on the reverse strand, counting down.
CATAGATGCCTGCCATCTCAATGGCCTGTTGGGTTTCGACCAAGGTGTCTTCCAAGAGGTCTTCGTCCTCGATGTATTTTTTCAAGCTAGAGGCGTTACCTGTTAGCTTTTTGACAATTCGTTCATTCATCTTAAGTGAGGCTTTTAGATAGACAATGGATTTTTCCAATTCCATCATGTCAATCAGATGCTCGTTTCTAGTCGCATTTTCCAACTGAGCTTCCAATTTATCGCTCTGACGGTCGATAGAACGTAGGGCAGTTAGGTATAGTTGGGCATTGCGGTAAAGAATCTGAAAGACAAAGCGTGTCTTCATGAAGGTGTAGAAGTTGCGCACACGGTGATTGAGGAAATTATCCATGAGACTGATGTCCTCAAGACAGGTGGTAACGACAACTTCATCTGTAACGATAATACCCAAGGGAATGGTGACGTAGTAGCTTTTGTTATTACGCTCTTCCTGGGTTGGAACGTCGACCAGAATCAAGGTATAGTCGTCTTCGACATCGATACGTGATGTTTCTTCTACGTCCAGAGGGGCGCGGAGGTCTTGAATATCAATGTCAAAACGTTCAGCGACCTTCATGGCCTCTTCCTGGGAAGGGTTTACCAAATGAATCCAAGCACCTGGCTCGAATGTCTCAATTTCTTTGAATTCTTTTCCAGTGGATAAGAACATTTGTTTCAATGGGAACCCCTCCTTTGTCATTCGTTAAGTGTTGGCATTTTTAGCTGAAAATGTCTTGTCTGTCCTTGGACCAGAAAAAGTCAGATAAATAAGCAGCACTTATCTTTTTAGTGATGTCAATTGAGGCCTAGAGACGATGTTCTTTGCCTTTTTTACATACTCAACCATTATACTACATTTGAAACATTTTTGGGCTGGATAAATTGAAATTTTGTTATAATATGAGAGAAAGTCGGGATGGCGTTTCCATCCGTCTGTAGAAAGGAGTGGCAGCGGCTTTAGGGCTGAGGCCTCTTGAAAAATATGCAAGATAAGTTAGTGATTCATGGAGCAAGAGCTCACAATTTAAAAAATATTGATGTGGAGATTCCTCGTGACAAACTCGTCGTCGTGACGGGGTTGTCGGGGTCTGGTAAGTCTTCCTTGGCTTTTGATACCATTTATGCAGAGGGGCAGCGCCGTTATGTGGAGAGTCTTTCAGCTTATGCCCGTCAGTTTTTGGGAAATATGGAGAAACCTGATGTGGATTCGATTGACGGGCTTAGTCCTGCCATCTCCATTGACCAGAAGACAACGAGTAAGAACCCTCGATCAACTGTAGGGACAGCAACGGAGATTAATGACTATCTTCGTCTTCTATATGCTCGTGTGGGTGTTCCCTATTGTCCAAATGGTCACGGAGCTATTCAGTCATCTTCTGTGGAACAGATTGTAGATGAGGTTTTAGCCCTTCCTGAACGGACACGTATGCAGATTTTGGCGCCGATTGTTCGTCGTCGAAAGGGGCAACACAAGTCCATTTTTGAGCGTGTGCAAAAGGATGGGTATGTTCGTGTTCGTGTAGACGGTGAGATTTACGATGTGACGGAAGTTCCTGAATTATCTAAGTCTAAGATGCATAATATCGAAGTGGTTGTGGACCGCTTGGTCAATAAGGATGGTATCCGTAGCCGTCTCTTTGATTCAGTAGAAGCAGCGTTGCGATTAGCGGATGGCTACTTGATTGTAGATACTATGAATGATAACGAATTGCTCTACTCTGAACATTATTCTTGTCCGGTTTGTGGCTTCACAGTTCCTGAGTTAGAGCCTCGTCTCTTTTCATTTAATGCGCCATTTGGTTCTTGTCCGACCTGTGATGGTTTGGGCAATAAACTGGAAGTTGATATGGATTTGGTCATTCCTGATGCTAGTAAGACCTTGCGTGAAGGTGCTCTGGTGCCTTGGAACCCGATTTCATCCAACTATTATCCAGCCATGCTTGAGCAAGCCATGGATCAGTTTGGCGTGGATATGGATACGCCATTTGAAAACCTGAAAAAAGAAGAACAAGATTTGATTCTCTATGGGTCTGGAGATCGTGAATTCCATTTCCATTATGTTAATGATTTTGGTGGGGTGCGTGATATTGACATTCCTTTTGAAGGGGTTGTGACTAATATCAATCGTCGCTACCACGAGACCAATAGTGATTTCACTCGTAATGTTATGCGAGGTTATATGAATGAGCTGTCATGTCCAACTTGTCATGGCTATCGTCTTAACGAAGCAGCACTCTCAGTTCGTGTTGGTGGTGAGAATGGCCTAAATATTGGTCAAATCTCTGATTTGTCTATCTCTGATCATCTTGAGGAAATCGATAGTCTGGAATTGGGTGAAAATGAAGGAATGATTGCCCGTCCAATTATCAAGGAAATCAAGGATCGTTTGACCTTCCTAAATAATGTCGGCCTTAATTACTTGACCCTCTCTCGTATGGCTGGTACCCTCTCAGGTGGTGAGAGCCAACGTATCCGTTTGGCGACACAGATTGGTTCTAACCTTTCTGGCGTTCTTTACGTTTTGGATGAACCTTCTATCGGGCTTCATCAGCGTGATAATGACCGTTTGATTTCAAGTCTTAAAAAGATGCGTGACTTGGGCAATACCTTGATTGTGGTAGAGCACGATGAAGATACCATGCGTGAAGCCGACTGGCTCATTGACGTTGGTCCTGGTGCTGGTGCCTTTGGTGGGCAAATCATGGCTTCGGGAACCCCAGAGGAAGTGGCTAAAAACAAGAAGTCAATTACTGGGCAATATTTGTCAGGTGCTAAATCAATTCCTGTACCGACGGAACGTCGTGTAGGTAATGGTCGTTTTATTGAGGTTAAGGGTGCCAGTGAAAATAACCTTAAGAATGTATCTGTCAAGTTTCCACTTGGAAAGTTGATTGCAGTCACAGGTGTTTCTGGTTCAGGAAAATCGACCTTGGTTAATGGTATTCTCAAGAAAAAGATTGCCCAAGAGTTGAATCGAAATAGTGAGAAACCTGGGAAACACAAATCGGTGACTGGCATCGAGCATATCGAGCGCTTGATTGATATTGACCAAAGTCCAATTGGCCGTACACCTCGTTCTAATCCAGCGACTTATACAGGCGTCTTTGATGATATTCGTGATCTTTTTGCTCAAACCAATGAGGCCAAGATTCGTGGTTACAAGAAGGGGCGCTTCTCTTTCAATGTCAAGGGTGGCCGTTGTGAAGCCTGCTCAGGTGATGGTATTATCAAGATTGAGATGCATTTCTTGCCTGATGTTTATGTCCCTTGTGAGGTTTGCCATGGCACACGCTATAATTCTGAGACCTTAGAGGTTCGTTATAAGGGAAAAAATATCGCTGAAATTCTGGATATGACAGTTGATGATGCGGTTGATTTCTTTGCGGCTATTCCTAAGATTGCTCGTAAGGTGCAGACCATCAAGGACGTTGGGCTTGGTTATGTCACTTTGGGACAACCAGCAACAACTCTCTCAGGTGGTGAGGCTCAACGTATGAAGCTGGCTAGTGAGTTGCACAAGCGCTCTACTGGGAAGTCTTTCTACATTTTAGATGAACCTACGACGGGTCTCCATACCGATGATATCGCACGTCTCTTGAAGGTGCTTGAGCGTTTTGCGGATGATGGTAACACTGTTCTCGTGATTGAGCACAATCTGGATGTTATCAAGACCGCAGACCATATCATTGATTTGGGTCCTGAAGGCGGTGTTGGTGGCGGTACCATCGTAGCTACAGGTACCCCCGAAGAAGTAGCAGCTGTTCCAGAAAGCTACACAGGACAGTATTTGAAAGAAAAATTGAAATAAAAGAAGAAGGCTCTCTGAGTCTTTTTTGCTTTAGACTTGTTTAAGATGGGTTTGCTATTCTATGCTTAAGAAAAAACATACAGGAGTCGCATTATGGTTAAAAAACGTTTTTTCATAGGATTTAACGGTATTCTTTTCGCTCTATTCTTGGATCTTTGTCTCTTAATCAGTATTCGCACAGTAGACCATCATGGTCATTTTCAATCAGTTATGGATAAATGGGAAACCTTGCTTTATGTTATAGGTATTTATGTTAGTTTCCTCCTTTTTGAAATGATTTTGTTGCTTATTATGAGGCACCGTAAAAATAAACACATTTTAGGACAAGTCTTATAGAGATTGGTCCTTTTCATGTCTGATTATGGTGACATTTATGTCACTATTTTTTTGAAACAGGAGGTTCTATAATAAAGGCAAGCCCTGTAAAGCTAACTCTTAAAAGGTTAGAAAAATAAGAGAGTAGCCGTATCTTTCGGCGTCAAATCTTAACTAAAAGATTGCTCAAGAACAGCTGTTTTTTTAGAGTTATCAGGGGTTAGAATGAGCAGCTTTGAAAGGACCAGATATGGAGAAGAAAAATATGGATAAACAAAAGGCATATCTTATTAATGGGTTGAACCTTGTTATTGTGGTTGTATGGCTATTTATTGTAATGATGAACGCTACTTTAAGCTTTACAGAAGGCATCGCTTTTATTGACCATAGCCTTGTCTGGGCCACCCTTTCATTGGCTGTCTCTTTGTTTGCACTTAGACAAGCTAGCAAGGACAAAGAAAGATGATTTTCGTTAGTTACCTCTATAAGCTTAGACTGAGCTCATTGGCTCAGTTTTTTTGTGTCTTGCATTATTCTAGTGGGATGGTGACATTTATGTCACTATTTTTTCTTTGGATTGGCTTATATAATGAATTCATAGCTTAAGCAAGGTTGTAAAGGCCTTGATTTTTTAATAACGAAAGGAGACGGCTATGGTTATCAGTGTAATGGTTCCCTTCTTATTATTTTTGGGTAGGTAGTAAGATTTAATACAGTTTTAAAAGAGGAGAATAGATGAAAAAAATACAATTTGTTTTGATGTCAAGCTTCGTTTTGGGAGCTTGTCAATTAGCGGTGATTAGTGGCTCAGCAGATGAGCTAAATGCTACGGAGGCGACTACCGAACTAGTCAGTGATTTTGTTGAGAATGGTGAAGCAGGTAATGTAGAGATTTCTTCTGAGAAAGCTTCCGAGCAAGTGTCTGAGAAGGTTGATTCTAGTAGTGAAAGCAAGGGAAATTCACTCTCTCACTCAGAACAGACAGAAGTGATTGAGGAGAAAGTTAGCTCCGAAGAGATTTCGGTCGAAACTTATGAAAAGAATCTTGAAAATGTGACACAAATCTCTTACAGCGACGTCACCAATATGCTAACTGAAGATGGTGGTGATCATATTCTGTACATTGGTCGGCCAAGCTGTTATTATTGCCGCCAAAATTCCCCCGTTTTGAAGGATTTTAATACTTTAATTAATGGTCAACTCCTTTATTACAACACGGATTTGGATCATTTGGATCGTGATTCTCGTAAGGTTTTATTTGATAAGTTGGGAATTCCGGGTACTCCGAGTGTGATTCATCTTAAAAATGGTCAATTGGTTTCTGGCTACCTTGGTAGTGCACCAGATGCTCAAGCTATATATCAGGCCGTTTTTGCTGGTGAAAATGATAAAACTGAGTTGTCAGAGGTAAGGGAAGAAGCAGCAAAATCAGAGAATCCATTGCCCGAACCATCACCTGAAAGTCTGATTAAAGAAGCTGATAAGTCTTTAAACAGGATTTCTGAGCCATCAGTTACTAGCGTGGTGTCTCAACTTAAACAGGTGTTTTGGAGCCTGACAACTCTTCTTAAAAATTTTCTAGGGAAAATATTCTAATTGAATGTGCTTTTATCAAGAAATCAATTGATTTCTTAAATATGATTATCAATCATTTACAAAAAGCGAGCCTATGTGTAATGCTTATAAAGTCAGAGTTTTATCTGGCTTTTTCTTTATACAATCAAAAACTCTAAGCAGGCTTAGCCTGCTAACTCATGACAGAAAAGAAAGTTCGGCTTATAATGAAGGTGAACAAT
>CAKQDX010000018.1 GCA_934229725.1 uncultured Streptococcus sp. | reverse complement strand
TTAAGTTCTTCCTTGAGTACTTCAGTTTCAACGAGTGAGTCTGTATCGAACTCATTAAGTTCATCGTTGAGTACTTCGGTGTCATTAAGTCAATATGTATCGGACTCCTTAAGTTCATCGCTGAGTTCTTCAGTTTCAACAAGTCAATCTGTATCAAATTCCTTGAGTACATCAGTAAGTGCCTCAATCTCAACGAGTCAGTCCGTATCGAATTCGTTAAGTTCATCGCTAAGTGCTTCGGTTTCAACAAGTCAATCTGTATCGAACTCGTTAAGTTCTTCCTTGAGTACTTCAGTTTCAACGAGTGAGTCTGTATCGAACTCATTAAGTTCATCGTTGAGTACTTCAGTCTCAGCAAGCCAGTCTATTTCGAACTCGTTAAGTTCTTCCTTGAGTACTTCAGTTTCAACGAGTGAGTCTGTATCGAACTCATTAAGTTCATCGTTGAGTACTTCGGTGTCATTAAGTCAATATGTATCGGACTCCTTGAGTTCATCATTGAGCGCTTCGGTTTCAACAAGTCAATCTGTATCGAATTCTTTGAGTACATCATTGAGCGCATCGGTGTCATCAAGTCAATCCGTATCGAACTCGTTAAGTGCATCGTTGAGTTCTTCGGTCTCAACGAGCCAATCTGTATCGAACTCGTTAAGTACCTCATTGAGCGCATCGGTGTCATCAAGTCAATCCGTATCAAACTCGTTAAGCACCTCGTTGAGTGCTTCAGTAAGTGAATCCCAATCTGAGTCAAATTCTATTTCGGCATCAGAAAGTGCTTCAGTGTCTGAATCGCAATCCGAATCTAACTCTCTTTCAGCATCAGAAAGTGCTTCAGTGTCTGAATCCCAATCTGAATCCAACTCCCTTTCAGCGTCAGAAAGTGCGTCAGTGTCTGAGTCTCAGTCTCTATCCAACTCGCTTTCAGCGTCAGAGAGTGCGTCAGTAAGTGAGTCCCAATCCGAATCCAACTCCCTTTCAGCGTCAGAAAGTGCGTTAGTGTCTGAGTCCCAATCCGAGTCAAACTCCCTCTCAGCGTCAGAAAGTGCTTCAGTGTCTGAGTCTCAGTCTCTATCCAACTCGCTTTCAGCGTCAGAGAGTGCTTCAGTGTCTGAGTCACAATCCGAGTCCAATTCTCTTTCAGCGTCAGAAAGTGCGTCAGTAAGTGAGTCCCAATCGGAATCCAATTCACTATCAGCGTCAGAAAGTGCGTCAGTTTCAACAAGCCAATCTGTTTCAAATTCAGTGGTTTCTTCATTGAGTGTTTCGGCTTTTGAAAGCTTGTCACAAGCATTTAGTGCGTCAATTTCGACAATTCTTTCAACAGTTGATTCTATTTCGAAATCAGCATCAAGCTTTATTTCTACGAGTGAGTCGCTCTCAACGTCTGCTTCAGCATCATTGAGTACATCTAGCTCATTAAGTGCGTCAGTTTCGTCAAGTGAATCAATATCTCTAAGCGAGTCAGCAAGCACAAGCGCTTCAGTTTCAATGAGTCAATCCGTCTCAACTTCTGTTTCAGCGTCGGTAAGTGCTTCCGTCTCAACCAGTGAATCAATGTCACTCAGCGAGTCATCAAGTACAAGTGCCTCAGTTTCAACAAGTCAGTCCGTATCGAATTCGTTGAGTTCATCAGTAAGTGCCTCTGTCTCAACCAGTGAATCAATGTCACTCAGCGAATCGTCAAGTACAAGTGCCTCAGTTTCAGCGAGTCAGTCCGTCTCAACTTCTGTTTCCGCTTCATTAAGTGCTTCAGTCTCAACCAGTGAATCAACATCACTAAGCGAGTCATCAAGCACGAGCGCTTCAATCTCAACGAGTCAGTCAGTTTCAACTTCTGTTTCCGCTTCATTAAGTGCGTCAGTTTCGTCAAGCGAATCAACTTCACTAAGCGAGTCATCAAGTACAAGTGCCTCAGTATCAACGAGTCAGTCCGTCTCAACTTCTGTTTCCGCTTCATTAAGTGCTTCAGTCTCAACCAGTGAATCAATGTCACTCAGCGAGTCATCAAGCACAAGCGCTTCAGTTTCAATGAGTCAGTCCGTCTCAACCTCTGTTTCAGCGTCGGTAAGTGCCTCAGTCTCAGCGAGTCAGTCAGTCTCAACGTCAGTATCTGAATCGCAAAGCATGAGTGCCTCAGTTTCAATGAGCCAATCAGTTTCTGATTCAATGAGTGTCTCAGAGTCAGCAAGTACTTCAACTTCATTAAGTACTTCAGTCTCACTCAGCGAATCAACATCACTCAGTGAGTCAGCAAGTATCAGCGCTTCGGTTTCAGCGAGTCAATCTGCCTCAATGTCAGTCTCTGAATCACAAAGCGCAAGCGCTTCAATCTCAACGAGCCAATCAATTTCTGGTTCATTGAGTGCATCAGAGTCAGAGAGTGCAAGCACTAGCGCCTCAGTTTCAACGAGTCAATCAGTCTCAACGTCAGTTTCTGAATCACAAAGCACAAGCGCTTCAATCTCAACGAGCCAATCAGTTTCAGGTTCATTGAGCGTATCGGAATCAGAAAGTGCAAGTACTAGTGCCTCAGTTTCAACGAGTCAGTCCGTCTCTGAATTACAAAGCACCAGCGCTTTAGTCTCAACGAGCCAATCAGTTTCTGGTTCATTGAGCGTATCGGAATCAGAAAGTGCAAGTACCAGTGCCTCAATGTCAACGAGTCAGTCCGTCTCAACGTCAGTTTCTGAATCGCAAAGCATGAGTGCCTCTGTCTTAGCGAGTCAATCAGTTTCCGCTTCAATGAGTGCCTCAGAATCAGCAAGTACTTCAACTTCATTAAGTACTTCAGTTTCACTCAGCGAATCAACATCACTCAGTGAGTCAGCAAGTATCATCGCTTCGGTTTCAACGAGCCAATCAGTTTCTGGTTCATTGAGCGTATCGGAATCAGAAAGTGCAAGTACCAGTGCCTCAGTTTCAGATTCAATGAGTGCGTCAGATTCAGCAAGCACCAGCGCTTTAGTCTCAACGAGCCAATCAGTTTCAGGTTCATTGAGCGTATCGGAATCAGAAAATGCAAGTACCAGTGCCTCAATTTCAACGAGTCAGTTCGTCTCAACGTCAGTATCTGAATCGCAAAGCATGAGTGCCTCGGTTTCAACGAGCCAATTAGTTTCTGATTCAATGAGTGCCTCAGAGTCAGCAAGTACTTCAGTCTCAACAAGTGAATCAGTATCACTCAGTGAGTCAGCAAGTATCAGCGCTTCGGTTTCAATGAGTCAGTCAGTTTCTGAATCACAAAGCACGAGTACCTCAATCTCAACCAGCCAATCGGTTTCCGGTTCAATGAGCGCCTCAGAGTCAACAAGTGCTTTAACTAGCGTTTCAGCTTCAGTAATTGTCTCAACTTCAATGAGTGAGTCAGCAAGCACGTCGTTGTCTGCTTCAATGAGTACTTCAGCATCGTCTTCTGAAGTTAAAGATACTAAGCTCAAACGTGGTAGCCAATTTCTTCCTAAGACTGGTGAGGAAGACGCATCGGCAGCCCTTGCTTTAGGAGCTTTGGCAACGACAACAGGTCTTGCCTTTCTTGCCAAACGTAAGAAAGATGACGAAGAGAGCGAAGATTATTAAATTATAGCTTTCTAAATAAATTTCTGATTCTCAAGTTTGACTTTAAGACACCAGGTCGTGAAGACTCAGGTGAAGTCAAATTGGCAAGTAAGCAAGAAGCACGTGGTAAATACGGCTTGAAAGTGCAAAACGTTGGGCAAGCAAGCCCAGATATAACTGCTAGTCAAGGACCAGTAGCAGAAGGCAAAGAACTTAGCAAAAAAGAAAAAACACATCAACAAGCGCTTAGTTTGATTGAAGCTCACGGTGGACCAGATAATATTGTTGATGTTAACGCCTGTATCACACGTCTGCGTATTGATGTCAAAGACAAGTCACTAGTGGACAAAGACACGATCATCAAAAAATACGAAGCTCTTGGTTTTGCGGAAAATAGTATGCAAATGCGGTCCATTTACGGTGCTTATGCCAATGTTCTTAAAATGGAAATTCAAGATATTTTAGGTTTAGAGGAATAGCTATGATACATAACATCTTATGTGTGACGGATTTAGACGGAACTTTTGTCAAAAATTCCATTCAAATCCATCCAGAAGATTTGCAGGCTTATGAAAAATTGTCTGCCTATAGTGATTTTGCCATTGCGACAGGACGCTCTGTTAAAGAAATTACTTATATTGCCGAACGTAATCACCTTAATGTGGTCTGTGCTATTGGCTATAACGGTGCAGTCGTTACTCAGAAGGATCAGGTTGTATTTTCGAAAACTCTACCTTCAAGGGATGTTGACAACTTATTGAAATATCTCAAGGAAGAATCGATTACTTTCGATGCTCTAGATAATCAGGAAAGAGTTGGGAACTTTAATCATGAGGATAAGCGTCGTTTATGGAATATGCCCATCCTCTGTATGGACAATCTTTATGAAAATGTTCGCCAACGTTGTCTTTACAAATTTAACCTTCGACCAGAAGCGGATAAGGCTGCGACCTATGTCCAAGAACTTAAAGCTCGTTTTCCTAATTTAGAATTTTACCAATCAGGGAGCACACGCATAGAAGTGACTGCCAAAGGGGTTTCTAAGGGAAGCGGATTAGAGCTTTTAAAAAGGCATTATCAACCAGTTGTAGCATTTGGTGATTCGGGTAATGACATCTCCATGTTTGAGGTGGCAGACATCTCTTACTGTATGTCACATGCCCCAGAGGTTGTCAAAGAAGCAGCAACTTACGTCGTAGATAATTTTGCGGATGCCGTTACGCATTTGGAAAACTTATTAGACTTATGAGCTTGACATTCAATATCTAAAATAAAAGTAGATTAGGATCTGACCCTAATCTACTTTTTGTTATGCCTTGTTTGGGATTGGATAGCTTAAAGTGAAAAGAAGATACGGCGGAAAACCATATCCTCTCTCTTTATTTCTCTACTTTTTTATACATCACGGTGCCCACTGTTACAAGAAGGGTTAAGACAATCGGTATGATTCGAAACACTCCCCAGTCAGGGTCGTAAGCCAAAAGGATTGAGGCTAGGTAAAAACCAACACTAGTGTATAAAAAAATTTTATTACCTTTTTTACGGCCTATTCCTATTAAGATGGTTGCAATGACGAAGCTAATTAAGCTATAACCTAGAAAAATGATTACAAGCATTCCCAAAGGATTTGACAGCCCCAAAAGCAAAAACAAGGCAAGATAAACCAAAGCGATGTAAAATGCGACAGACAGGAGAACAGTGGCAAATCTGTTTTCTTGAGAATTTAGCTTAAGACTGTTTGGATTAGTGACCTCTTGACCACTATTTCTCTTATCTTGGTTTGTCTTGAAATTTGTATTTTTTACTGGCATTTTTCTCACCTACCCCTCTATATGTTGCTAAATAGACTAACTCTTTCACTTTAATTATACTATTTTTTCCTTGGTTTCAGCAGGTTGGATAAGATTTTGAGAGATCTTTTTGTGATGAATTGTGGCTCTATAATCTGGTTTGTATTTTCCTTCATTCTTGAGGGAAAGTGTCTTTTTTCTGGCACTATAGTGACTAAACTTGAATCTCTTAAACCTCAGAAAGTAGAGAATAGCTTAGATAGTTAGAATTTACTCTTTCTATGAGAAGCTCCCTTAAAAAAGACACCATTTTTAGTGACCTAAGGGGTCGACTAGGGTGGTGTTTTTTGAGTTTTGGGGAGAAAGAGCCTTAAGGAATTGGCCATTTTTCATTAGATTTTCTTGTCTAAGCATTAAAATTTTGGTTTATCAATAGTCATTCTAAATAGCAGTAATATCATCTTTTATTTACCTTCAAGAGAAAACAAAATGGCTGATTTTCTATTTCAAAATGCTCATCTCTAACTAATTTTCTTAAAAAATTGAAGTGACTTTTCTAAAAATTATGAAAATTCATCAGATTTTATTGAAAAAATGCTTTCAATGTTTTAGAATTAAGCTATTAATGGGAAAAAGGAGTCTTTTTATATGGACAAAAAAGTACATTATAAAATGCACAAAGTTAAGAAACAATGGGTAACCATTGCCGTGACAGGATTGTCAGTAGGTGCGGTCTCAGCTGTTTCTTTAGGGACTAACGACGGTGTCGTTCAGGCCGACGAACACACGGATGCTAACGTAGCCATCCCCGATATTACTGTTGACACGGGTACTGTATCTAACGATACAGCAACAACTCAAGATCCAACAGCAGCAGTTGCGACAACAAACGATGTCACTACTGACCAAGCAGCACCGGTAGCAACATTTGCTTTGACAACGGATACAACTAACACAGCAGCAACCAATGCAGTAGATACAACTGCACCAGCTGTTACGGACCGTGCGGTTGATACGGCTACTCCAGTTGGTACGGATCGTGCAGCGGATACAACAACACCAGCTGCTACGACAGACCGTGCAGCCAATACAGCAACTGACACAAGAGCAGTTACGGATCGAGCAGCGACAGCGACACGTCGTGCGACAACGGGTACTCGTCGTGGTCCTTCAGGAGGCCGCCGTGCCACACCAGTTAATGGCAACACAAACACTGCCAATAACGGCAATAATACTGTTACAGTTGTCAATAATGATCTTCCAGCAACAAATAATGTTGTTGCTGATGGTCCAAGCCACATCAAGACCATTAATGGTAAAGAATACTACGTTGAAGATGATGGTACTGTTCGTAAGAACTATGTCCTTGAACGTAACGGCGGTAGCCAATACTTTAATGCCGAAACTGGTGAATTGTCTAACCAAAAAGACTATCGTTTCGATAAAAATGGTGGTACTGGTTCAGCAGCTGATAGCACAACCAACACAAATGTCACTGTAAATGGTGATAAGAATGCCTTTTATGGTACAACTGAAAAAGATATCGAACTCGTTGATGGTTACTTCACTGCCAACACATGGTACCGTCCTAAAGAAATTTTGAAAGACGGTAAAGAGTGGACAGCCTCAACTGAAAATGACAAACGTCCATTGCTGACTGTTTGGTGGCCAAGCAAGGCTATCCAAGCCAGCTACCTCAACTACATGAGAGAAGAAGGTTTGGGAACAAACCAAACCTTTACCTCATATAGTTCACAAACACAGATGGACCAAGCAGCCCTTGAAGTGCAAAAACGTATCGAAGAACGTATTGCGCGTGAAGGGAACACGGACTGGTTGCGCACAACTATCAAAAACTTTGTCAAAACACAACCAGGTTGGAACTCAACTTCTGAAAACCTTGATAACAGTGACCACTTGCAAGGTGGTGCCCTTCTTTACAACAACAGTAATCGCACAAGTTATGCTAATTCAGACTATCGCCTCTTGAACCGCACACCGACGCAACAAGATGGCACACGTCGCTACTTTAAAGATAATTCATCAGGTGGTTTTGAATTTCTTCTAGCAAACGATATTGATAACTCAAACCCAGCCGTTCAAGCTGAACAATTAAACTGGCTTCACTATATCATGAACATTGGTACCCTTACCGGTGGTAACTCTGATGAGAACTTTGATGGTGTTCGTGTCGATGCTGTGGATAATGTTAACGCTGACCTGCTCCAAATTGCTTCAGATTATTTCAAAGCTAAATACGGCGTGGAAAAGAGTGAAGAGGAAGCTATTAAGCACCTTTCAATCCTTGAAGCATGGTCTCATAATGATGCATACTACAATGAAGATACTAAGGGTGCTCAATTACCGATGGATGATCCATTGCGTTTAGCCATGGTATTTTCTTTCCTACGCCCAATTGGAAACCGTTCAGGTCTTGAACCACTTATTACCAATAGTCTGAATGACCGTTCAGAAAGTAAGAAAAATACAAAACGTATGGCCAACTATACTTTTGTTCGAGCCCACGACTCAGAAGTTCAATCAGTTATTGGCCAAATCATCAAAAATGAAATCAACCCACAATCAACTGGGAATACCTTCACTCTTGATGAAATGAAGAAGGCCTTCGAAATTTACAATGCGGATATGCGCAGCGCCAATAAGAGATATACACAGTACAATATCCCATCTGCTTATGCCTTCATGTTAACAAATAAGGACACTGTTCCTCGTGTTTATTATGGTGATTTGTACACTGATGACGGTCAATACATGGCCCAAAAATCACCATATCATGATGCTATTTCTACGCTCTTGCAAGCTCGTATTCGTTATGCGGCTGGTGGTCAAGACATGAAGATGAGCTACGTAGGTTCAGGAAATACCAATGGTTGGGATGCTTCAGGTATCTTAACATCAGTCCGTTATGGTAAAGGAGCTAACAACGCTTCAGATGCTGGTACTGCTGAAACTCGTAACCAAGGGATGGCTGTCATTCTTTCCAACCAACCTGCCCTTCGTTTGAATAGCAATTTGACAATCAACATGGGTGCAGCTCACAGAAATCAAGCCTATCGTCCATTACTTTTGACAACCTCTAATGGTGTTGCCTCTTACTTGAATGATGGCGATGCTAACGGTATTGTGAAGTACACTGATGCTAATGGTTATTTGACCTTCAATCCAGGTGAAATCAGTGGTGTTCGTAATGCTCAAGTTGATGGTTATTTAGCCGTTTGGGTACCAGTAGGTGCTTCTGAAAATCAAGACGTGCGTGTAGCAGCAAGCAAAGAAAAGAATAGCAGTGGTTTAGTCTATGATTCTTCAGCTGCCTTGGATTCACAAGTTATCTACGAAGGATTCTCAAACTTCCAAGACTTCGTCCAAGACCCATCACAATACACTAACAAGAAGATTGCTGAAAATGCTAACCTCTTCAAGAAATGGGGAATCACATCATTCGAATTTGCTCCACAATACGTTTCAAGTGATGACGGTACCTTCCTTGACTCAGTTATTCAAAATGGTTATGCCTTCTCAGACCGTTATGACATTGGTATGAGTAAGGACAACAAGTATGGTTCATTAGCTGACTTGAAAGCAGCGCTTAAGTCACTCCACGCTGTAGGTATCTCAGCCATCGCTGACTGGGTGCCAGACCAAATCTACAACCTTCCAGGAGATGAAGTTGTTACAGCAACTCGTGTTAATAACTACGGAGAAACTAAAGACGGTGCCATCATCGACCATAGCCTTTATGTTGCTAAAACACGTACTTTTGGTAATGATTACCAAGGTAAATATGGTGGTGCTTACCTTGATGAATTAAAACGTCTTTACCCACAAATCTTTGACCGTGTTCAAATCTCTACTGGTAAACGCTTGACAACTGATGAGAAGATTACAAAATGGTCTGCTAAATATATGAATGGTACCAATATTCTTGACCGTGGATCAGAGTATGTCCTCAAGAATGGTCTTAGCGGTTACTATGGAACCAATGGTGGTAAAGTTAGCCTTCCAAAAGTAGTAGGAAGCAACCAATCAACGAACAATGACAACCAAAATGGTGATGGTAGCGGTAGGTTCGAAAAGAGCTGGGGCAGCGTTTACTATCGTTACAACGATGGTCGACGTGCTAGAAATGCCTTCATCAAAGATAATGATGGCAATGTTTACTACTTTGATAACACAGGCCGTATGGCAATCGGTGAAAAGACTATCAATGGCAAACAATACTTCTTCCTTGCTAATGGGGTGCAATTGCGTGATGGCTATCGTCAAAACCGTAGAGGTCAAGTCTTCTACTATGATGAAAATGGTATCATGAGTCAAACCGGTAAACCAAGTCCAAAACCAGAACCAAAACCAGATAATAATACCTCTGGCCGTAACCAATTTGTCCAAATCGGTAACAACGTTTGGGCATACTATGATGGTAATGGTAAACGTGTGACTGGTCGTCAAAACATCAACGGTCAGGAACTCTTCTTTGATAACAATGGTGTTCAAGTCAAAGGTCGTACAGCTCAGGTTGATGGTGTTACTCGTTACTTTGATGCCAATTCAGGTGAAATGGCACGTAACCGATTCGCTGAAGTTGAACTAGGTGTTTGGGCTTACTTTAACAATGATGGTGCTGCCGTAACAGGTTCTCAAAACATCAATGGTCAAACCCTCTACTTTGATCAGAATGGTCATCAAGTCAAAGGGGCTTTGGTGAATGTTGATGGCAACCTTCGCTACTATGATGCCAACTCAGGAGATCTTTATCGCAATCGTTTCCAAGAAGTTAATGGTAGCTGGTATTACTTCGATGGTAATGGTAATGCTGTCAAAGGCATGGTCAACATCAATGGTCAAAACCTCCTCTTTGATAATGATGGAAAACAAGTCAAAGGTCATTTGGTCCGTGTAAATGGTGTCATTCGTTATTATGATCCAAATTCAGGTGAAATGGCAGTTAATCGTTGGGTTGAAATCAGCTCAGGTTGGTGGATTTACTTTGATGGTGAAGGCCGAGGCCAAATCCAAATCTAATCATTTTCAAGCTATCGAAACCGAGACAGAAGTCTCGGTTTTCATGGCGTAATCAGATGAAAAAATACTGACCTAAAGTTAATCCTAAATCGAAAAGAGTGCTCTTACCTGCAGATAAGAGAGTTAGATTCCCCTCAGTCTAGACGTCATAACTATTAAAAAGAGATCTGTGGCTGGCACTTAAATGCAATAAAACTATAAGAATAGAGATTGTCATTAATTGATGACATTCTATTGACGAAGCCCAAAAGTCACTTTATACTAAATAGTAATGCTAGTTATTTCTTGCATTCTCCTTGTAGTGATGTAGGCATGGCTTGTATTAAGACTATTAAGGTATTCATCCCCAAGGATGATGAATGGTATTTTAGGTGATAGTGAGTTTCTTAAAAAAAGGATCACTTTAAAAGCATTAATCCATTAAAAACTCGCCATTTAAGTCGTTGGTGTAATCTCATTTTCATGCCACTTTCATAAGTTATTTGATAGATTCTGCACATTAAGACGCTATTTTTTCACTTAGTGGTTAAAATGATTAAAGTTCTTACACCTTACTTGTAAAAAATCCATTCTCGTATTATAGTATATATAAAAGATATTGAAAATTTTAATCTTTGATAATGGCTTGTTGTTTTCTCTGAGGGAAAATGAAATCTTCATAGAAAAAGATTTCGATGAGAAGTTAACAAGTATATGATTTTATTTCTTATAAAAGAGGAAAGGGGGAGTATCTTTGAGAGCCTATAGGGAAAATGCAACTGAGGCAGCGGCCAAGGCCAAAACTGCCGAAGAGCATATTGCACACGGTTCAACAGACACTGATCTAGTTGATACGATAGATCTTTCTATGTTGTTGACTAGTAATAAGCGTCACCCTAACCACAGTGCCCCTTCTCATTTAGACTTTGCCAGAGCCAGAGCAGACGAAGCCTTCTTTGATAATCATGATGATAGTGCAACAGTAAGTATTTCATCTAAACAAGAAATTATTTTTCAAGGGGCAGGTTCTAAGACACCAGACCCTGAAGTCATGGAAAATCATGTGTTTACAGGGACTAGGGATACTAATACTGGCTTAATTGAATGGGACAAGGACAGCTTTACCTATCCTAAGATATCAGTACCGCTTGTCCAGGGCTATTTCGCTGACCAAAAAGAAGCAGGCTTTAACGTCGTGACACCTTATGTGCCGACGGTAACGGAACATGTGACCTATAAGAAATTGGGACGCATTATCCCAGTCACCGAAGATGGTGACTATATTCCAGGTGCTTTGACTAAGCAGTATAACAATAACAATAAAGATCCACGAAAGGCGGGTGAGACAGCAACACCAGCTGTTCAAGATTATATGACAGATATTAAAAGTGTAGTACCGAACAAACCAGGAGTCGATACTCCGGTTGTGTATCGTAAAATTTTCAAGAAAGCCAGCATCACCTATATTGATGAAACAACCGGTGCTTACTTGGTTAGTGACCAATTGACCGGTGAATTAGGTGAAGCTATTGAATACGGGACAGCAACACGTATTCAGACTTTCAAGGATATGGGATATGGCTTGATTCAGGATGATTTCCCTAAAGATGCCATTTTTGATGATAAAGATATTGATGATCAAGAATGGTTCGTTCTTTTGCAACACGATGTTGCGAAAGTAGGGCCTGATCATGATCAAGTTCCAGATACCCCAATCAATCCAAATAATCCAAATGGACCTAAGTGGCCATCTAAATATGCTTACGAAAAAGAAGTAAGCTTTACGGTTTTTTATAGAAGCACAGATGGCAATGCCAACCTTCCGGAAGCTGATGTTCAAAAGGCTTATTGGGTACGTACCCTTACCTTTGACAAGGTCTCAGGAGAGCTTGTTGATGAGACTGATTGGTCTCCAAACAAAACAAAATATTATGACATCTACGCACCAGTTGTTTTAGGTTATTTTGCCGATAAGGTGGACGTTAAAGGTAGAGATGTAACAGAAGACAATATGGAAGAAACTGTTACCTACATGCCACTTGGTAAGATTATTCCAATTGATGCCAACGGACGCTTGATTCCGAACGTTCCAACGCCAACCTTTAACAATGATACCAACAACCCAACTAAGGTTTGTGAGACACTCGTACCTCATATTCCTGGCTACCGTCCAGTCCAAGAGAGTGTTCTTCCTGAAAATTTGACAGATGACATTCTCATTGAATACGCTCCAATCCTTGAAGATGTGACGCAACCAACCTTGCAAACCGTCTTCTTCAAGGGAGCTGGTGCAGCCACACCGTCTGTTAATATCCAGTCTGAATTCAGCTTCACTGGTAAATATAATCAGGCAGAAGATACTTATACTTGGGACCAAGACAGCCATACCTTTGCTAAGGTCACTGTTCCTGTGATTGAAGGTTATTATGCTGACAAGGCAGTTGCTGGTATGCAGGTGGTGACACCTGATAAACCAGAGGCTACAGATAATGTTACCTATAAGGAACTTGGTAGAATCATTCCTGTTGATACCTTTGGAAATCCAATCGCAGATGCAGAGCCTGTTCCTTTTGCCAATGATCCTAAGGATGCTACGCAAGTTATTGAGACATTGGCACCAGAGCTTGCGGGTTACCAAGCTGAGAGTGCATTGGTCTTGCCTATTGACCTCAGTCTTGACCAAACATTGGTTTATGAGCCAATCTTGGAAGATATTACTCAAGATACCAAACAAACTGTTACCTTCCAGGGTGCAGGCTACAAGGATCCTGTTATCAATATCCAAGACAGCTTCAGCTTCCATGGTAAATTTAACCAAGTGGAAGAAACGAGCACATGGGATCAAGACAGCTTCACTTATGATCTTGTAGACGTCCCAGTTGTTGAAGGCTTCTTTGCAGATAAACGTCAAGCTGGTGGTTTGGAAGTTAGACCTGACCTCCCAGAAGTTGAAGATACTGTTACTTATACCGAACTCGGTAAGATTATTCCGGTCGATGAGAATGGTACACCAATTGAAAATGCCCCTACACCAAGCTACAACAACGATCCTGAAGATCCAACCATGGCTATGGAAACAGTCGTTCCAGATGTATTTGGTTATATCTCTGAAAAGGCCTTTATCACGCCAGAACATCCAGGTCAAGACACCACTGTGGTTTATGCTAAGGATGAACAAAGAGCTCTCATCCTTTACATGAATGAAATGGACAAGTCAGAGTTGTCACGTGATGAAGTCATCGGAAGCTCAGGTGAGAAGATTGACTACTCTACTGATGAACAACTCGCTAACTTGCTTAAACGAGGTTATGAGCTCGTCAACGATGGCTTTGCAGAAGCCTTTGACCACACTTATAATGGTGATTCTGACTTTGATCAAGTCTTCGAAGTGGTTCTTCGTGAACGTTTGGTTCTTGTAGATCCAGACATGCCAGCACCAGTTGCAGGTGAAGTCGTCGATGCAAATGATGTCAATAGCCCAGTTTGGCCTAATAGTGTTGAGTCACTCGAAAACCATGCTGATGTAACACGTACTATTCAGTATGTCTTTGAAGAAGGCGGATTGGCAAGTGACGATTATGTTGAAGTTCTTGATTTCAAACGTTTGGCTAATGTTAACCTTGTAACAGGCGCAATCAATTATGAAGCATGGTCAAGCATGCAAACAGGCTTCTCAGCAGTTCCTTCACCAGAAGTTGTTGGATTTACACCAGACCGTATGGAAATCGCTGGAATGACGGATGTTGCTGTAGAAACACCTGAACTTCTGGAAGTAGTTACTTACCTTAAAGATGCTCAGAAAGCTACAGTGACCTATGTTGATGGTACAACACGTAAGAAACTTGAAGTTGTCGACTTGCTTGGTAAATCAGGTGAAGTGATTGATTACTCAACAATCGAACGTATCAAGTACTACAGTGATCGTGGTTACACCCTCCTTGCAGATGGTTTCACTAACGGCGTTATCTTTGATGGCGATTCACACGTTGACCAAAACTTCATGGTTACCCTTCGTCATGGTACTGTTCAAGTAGGCCCAGATAACATCCAAGAAGCTGGTAAACCAATTAACCCAGCAGATCCAGATGGTGCCAAATGGCCAGAACGTGAAAACTATATCAAAGATGTCACCTTCACAGTTCTCTACGAATCAAGTGATGGCCAAGCAGACCTTCCTGCCAATAACATCCAAACCGCTCAATGGACACGTAGTTTGACCATTGATAAGGTGACAGGTGAAGAACTCGGTTCAAGCTACTGGACATCAAACAAAGGTCAGTTTGAAACAGTTGTCACACCTGAAGTAGAAGGCTACAGCGCTGACAAGGATAAAGTTGAAGGTAAGACCGTTGGACAACGTAATCTCGAAGAAACAGTTATCTATATCCCACTTACAGGCGATATTAACGGTAAGCCTAAGGAAGATAAGGCAGATGACATTGTCGTTGAAGATGTTCAAGATTTAGAAGTACTTGACCAAGTCGAAGAAGCTTCTGAATCTCATGACGGTCCAACAACTTATGGCCCTGGTGATGATTTTGAAGCACCTGTTGCTAACCAAGCAGAAGGTACTGGCTCTAAACACAAGATGCCGATTAACCTTTCTAATGAAGATGAAGTAGGCAAGGGCAAGATTGAAGAAACCATCAACATCGCAGGCTTTACCGTATCGGTAACAGGTCTAGGACTTGGCCGTAACGGACGTAAGAAGAAAAATAAAAAAGATCACAAAGATCAAAAAGAAAAATAATCAAAAGACCTGAATCACTCAGGCATGCCCAGACAGAAAGAAAATCTCAAGTTGCTTATGGCACTTGGGATTTTTTTGTTCATTAGCAAATTCATGCCATTTGACTCACTGCTATTTGCACCTTTGACTCATCATTGACAATATGACCAGTTTTTTATAGTATAAAATGGTTAACTTATATATTTTTATAGGTTTACTCATATTTTTTACTGGAGAATGATGATGAGAAAATTATTTTCACTATTGATATCATCGAATACAGATTTACCCAAAGATAGTTTACTTGTAAAACTACAATGGCAGGAAACGAAAGCAGTAGACCAAACCCTTATTTTAAGACATCAAAAAATATTGCGACAGATGTTACTCGTAAAAGGTGGAGAGGCATTAAGAGCTACCTTTTTATTGAAAAGACCGTCGTCATTTGGAAGAAAATCACAAGATAAACTAGATATATCCTCAGCTACTTTTCTATCGGATGTCCAATTTACCAAGGCAGATATACTGCAGTTTGTGAGTGCTATTGGGGATCACAATCCTTTGCATCAGCAAGCTCCCTTTTTAATACCAGCCTGTCTTTATTTAGACTATTTGAGACAGGTCCTACCACAAAGAGTTTCTGTCTTATCCTTACGTTTTTTAGCACCAGCCTATGCGCAAGAAAGATTATCACTTTATTGTCATCAAAAGAACTTTTATCTGTGCAGAGGGGATACTATCATTGTAAAAGGAGAGAGTGTTTAATGGCAGATGTATATATTCAAGGGGGATTAAGGACACCCATTGGACTGTTTCAAAAGCAATACGCCAGTATGCGACCAGAGTATTTAGGTGCTGGGATTTTAAATGCCTTAAAGAAGCGTTATCCAGAAAGTCAAATTGATGACATTATTTGTGGAAATGCTGTTGGAACAGGTGGCAATATTGGTCGTTTAACTGGACTTTTGTCCGATTATTCTGAAACTGTTCCTGCGACAACTATTGATATGCAGTGTGCTTCAGCAAGTGCCGCCCTGGGTTTTGCGTTTGCGAAGATAAAGGCTGGTTTATCGGAAAATATTATTGCAGGCGGCATTGAAAGTTCATCCTTACAACCTTTGCGAACTTATGCCGACAAGGATGATCGTACAGGGAGTTACTACGTTGCTCAGTTTTCACCAGATAGTACGGATTCTCTAGCTATGATAAGAGGGGCCGAACGGGTCGCTCAAAAATATCAGGTGAGTCAAAAAGAATTGTATCAATGGACTATAAAGAGCCATGCTAAAGCGCAGAAGGCCTTGGAGACAGGGGCTCTATCTCCTGTTATCCTAGAAATGCCTGGGAAAAAGGATGAGGGGATTCGACCTAAGATTTCAGAAAAACTGTTAAGTCGAATTCCTCCAATCTTAGGTCCAGATAGTCTGACCAGTGCCGCAAACTCTTGTTTAACACATGATGGTGCTGCTTTTCTTCTATTGAGCCATCAAGTCGGTGAGTTTAAGATTTGTGACATGGCTCAGGTAGCAGGAGATCCTCGTTTCAGTCCCGAACTAGTTTACAAAGCAACTCTAAAATTATTGAAGAAAGTCAATCTTTCAATGTCGGATATAGATGCTATTGAATGGAATGAAGCATTTTCGGTGATTGATTGTATCTTTGAAAGGCATTTCCCAGAAGCTGTCAATCGCTACAATCTATTTGGTGGTGCCTTAGCTTATGGTCACCCTTATGGTTGTTCAGGGGCAATCAATCTTTTACATGTAATGCAGGCGCTCCGTTTACAAAAGGGGCGGTATGGACTTTGCGCTATTGCTGGTGCTGGAGGAGTTGGTATATCTTTCCTCATTGAAAGGGTTGGAGTTTAACATGATTCAAAAAATAAAAGCTTGGGCTCAAGAGGCTCCTCATCGGCAGGCTTTAGTTATTGATGACAAATCTTACACTTACGGTGATTTATTAAGGATGATGAATCAGACAACACTTGATTCAAAGTCATCTGATGTTTGCTTTATCGTAGAGCACTATCCGCTTGATCAGTTGATGATGTTTTTAGCAGCTTTGTCATTAGGCATAAAACCTGTTATTTGTCATCCTAATTTGTCACCAGAAGTCCGACTGGCCTTAGCGTCTGAAGCAGATGCCTCCGATTTACGTTTAGAAGCAGATTTCGGAATCTTGACTTCGGGAACAAGTGGAAAACCTAAGATTTTGTGGCGAACCATGTCCTCGTGGGTAGATTTTTTTGCTGAGCAAAATCGTATTTTTCATATGGACCAGAAAACGTCCTTATTTTTAAAAGGCAATTTTAGTTTTTCAGGGAATCTTAACATGGCCTTGGCTGTCCTTTATGAAGGTGGGCAATTGGTTATAAGTGATAAACCATCTCCGAGAAGTTGGGTGCAATTATGTCAGACCTGCCAAGTTAGTCACCTGTATCTCTTACCAAGCCTTCTACAAGTTCTAGCAAGTCATTTAAACAGTAGGGAGCTTGACTTGTCTTATATCATCAGTTCTTCTCAAACCTTGCCAGTTCCTCTGATTCGTGACCTTTATGATAGGCAACCGACCTGCGACATTATTGTTTTTTATGGCGCTAGTGAATTAAGTTTTATCAGCTGGTGTAAGGGCAGAGAGATTTTAGACAATCCTAATTTAGTTGGTCGAGCTTTTAAAAATGTTCAAATAAAGCTGAAAAACAATAAAATTTATGTTACGACTCCTTATGCAGCTGTCGGAGTAAGATGCCCTTATACTGTAGAAGACTATGGTCATTTTTCAAAAGCAGGATTAATCTTGGAAGGGCGACCATCTGATTGGGCTAATTATGCTGGAACCAAGTTGCATTTGCCAACTATCAGACAAAAACTACTCTCTTGTTCTTTCGTAAAAGATGCCTTTTGTCTCAAGTTGAGCAGTTATCTGGCTGGTGATGAAGTGCATGCCTTTCTTGTTTTAAAAGACAGTATATCTTTATCGGAAGCTAAGAAGTCAATTGCTAGTGTTTTACTAGCCACTGAGCAGCCCAAGTACTGGCATACGATTGATGCCATTCCCTTGATGGATAGTTCTAAGGTGGATGTTCAGCATTTGAAAAAGCTCTGTCAAAAAAGAACTCATTAATCTCAAGTTGCGTAGAGCACTTGGGATTTTTTGTGGTCTCTCTTGTGGTGACATCAATTCTATACTAAACTATAGAAGTACAATCACAAAAGGAGACTGCCATGCCGACAGAATATGAAAAAATGATTGCAGGTGATTTTTATAAGCCTAGCGACCCTGAGTTACGTGCCCTAGCAGCTAAATCTAGAGAGAAGCAAATGGCCTTTAATGCGGAGCCTGACCGTCTCAAGAGGGCGGAGATTGTCAAATCTTGGTTTGGTTCGACTGGTGAGAATCTTGCCATGAATCCTCAGTTCGTTACTGATTATGGGGTCAATATCCATATCGGTGAAAATTTCTATTCCAACTGGAACTTGACTATGCTGGATATTTGTCCTATCACGATTGGCGATAATGCCATGATTGGTCCCAATTGTCAGTTTCTAACACCTCTTCATCCGCTTGATCCAACTGAGCGCAATTCAGGTATTGAATACGGGGCGCCCATTACCATCGGTGATAATTTCTGGGCTGGTGGAGGCGTGACTATTCTTCCAGGCGTTACTTTGGGGAACAATGTAGTGGCTGGAGCAGGAGCAGTCGTGACCAAGTCCTTTTGCGACAACGTGGTTCTTGGAGGAAATCCAGCGCGTGTTATCAAGGAAATTCCTGTCAAAAAAGACTAAGTGAAGCAACTCAAGGATTATAAGTCCTTGAGTTTTTGTCTTCTGTTTAAAGTGATATTGACATTGGGCTAAAATTCTCCTATACTTAATACGCTAGTTAACTAACAATATAATTAAGGAGTAGACTTTTGGACCATTTTGGACGTTTGTTAAAACAAGCCAATAATAACATGATGCGTCACTTTGACCAGTTCGCCAAGCAATTTGGTTTGACGGGAAATCAGATGGCTGTCATTGATTTTATAATGAATCATGAGAAACAAGAAATCTTTCAGAGGGACATTGAGCATGAATTCAACATTCAGCGTTCGACAACAACGGTCCTCTTACAGCGGATGGAGAAAAAAGGCCTAATCGAACGCCATACCTCATCAAAAGATGCTAGGCAAAAAGCAGTTGTGCTAACCGATAAGGCAGTTAAGATTGCTTCTGCCTGTCAAGCCTATCTTAGGGCAGAAGAGGAAGAGTTTGCCCAACAATTTTCAGCTGAAGAAAGAGAAATCTTTCTCAACATCTTACAACACTACCGTAATCTTTAATCGTCATCAGAGGAGAAACACTTATGTCATATGAAAAAATCTCCACTAAGGTCTTGTCTGCCATCTTTGCGACAGGTGTCCTTTCCTTTTGTGGAGTGGCTGGTGAAACAGCCATGAACATTACCTTCCCAATTTTGATGAAGGAATTTTCAGTAACGACATCAACAGTTCAGTGGGTCACAACCGTCTACCTATTAGTCGTTGCTTGCGTGGTGCCCTTATCAGCTTACCTCAAGCGTTCCTTTAAGATGAAATCAATCTTTCTGGTCGCCAATCTTCTGTCGGTCTTGGGGGTCCTTATCGACTTTATAGCCCCTAACTTTGGCTTTGTCGTCCTAGGTCGCTTGGTACAAGGTATGGGGGTTGGTTTCGCCCTTCCTCTCATGTTTAACATCATTTTGGAGCGGGTACCAAGTCGTAAGATTGGTCTTATGATGGGGGTTGGTACACTGATTACAGCAGTTGCACCAGCCATTGGCCCAACTGTCGGTGGTCTTCTAACGGCATACTTTGGTTGGCGGTCTATTTTCCTTGTTCAGTTTCCTATTCTCTTGGCTTCACTGATTGCAGGTCTTCGTTCGATTGAGCAAAAGAGTGAGGTTAAACGTGAATCCTTTGATATTCTTAGCCTGTTTGCCATCATTTTTCTTTTCTTGGGCTTGATTCTAGGCCTTCACGGAATGGCAGATCATGCTTTTCTTAGTTTCTCAGTGCTTGGCTGGCTTGTCCTTGGTATTTTGGGGCTGGTCCTTCTGGTTTGGCGCTCTATGAAATTGGAAAATCCAATCATTAATCTCGCTATTCTGAAAAATGGCCGCCTCACTGGTCATATCGTTGCTTTCTTTACCTTGCAATTGGGGTCGCTCGGAATGAGCTTTATCTTACCTAACTATGTTCAGTTGGTTAACCACTCTAATACAACTCTCGCTGCCTTGATGATTCTTCCCGGTGCTATCATTGGTGCTGGATTTGCTCCCTTCTCAGGTATTATTCTTGATAAGATGGGGGCGCGTAAACCAATTTTGATTGGAGCTAGTTTAATCGTCCTTGCTCAGCTACTCTTTACTCTGTTTGGCCTCTCGCTTTCAAATACCTTGATTCTTGTCTTTTACATGATTTTCATGACGGGACTAGGAGTGGCCTTTGGTAATATTATGACTAACGGACAAAAGCAATTACCACTGGACCAACGAGCTGATGCCAATGCGATTTTTAATACCCTCCAACAATTTGCAGGAGCAGTAGGAACAACGCTTGCTTCTCTCATTGTTGCCTTAAGTCAAACCAATCATAAGATTGACTTTGCTCAAGCAACAGCTCAGGGGAGCCGAAATGGGTTTAGAGTTCTCCTTGTTTTAGCAGTATTCCAACTGATTGTACTTGTGAGCGTCGTCAAAAAGAACGATTAATCATTAGATTGAAGCAAGGGAGGATGCCTTCCTTGCTTTTTCTTTTTCCAAATCAAGTACTAATTTTACTGCAAATTTTAGTGTTAATTTAAGGATTATGACTTATAATAAGCTTAAAGAAAAAACGAGCTTTCGTTGTAGATAAGAGGAGGAAGGGAAGACAATGTCATTACTAAAGAAAATCCCCCCCGAGCAGCCACTCAAGGAACTGAGATGGTTTGACATTGGTATAATAACGCTCATCATGTTTGGCCAGTTTATCGTGCGTTCGACACAGATATATATGGCTAGTCTGTCTCCAAACCTTTCAACAGCAATTAGTGAGACAGCGACAAATACGGTTAGCAAAGGAGCAGCCTACTCAAGTAATTTCAGCTTACAACTGATTCTTTTGTCCTTGGCCCTCGTCTATCTTTGGATCCGTCATTTTGACTTCAAGCAACTGCCTATCCGTCTAAAGTGGTCTGTCCTATTTTGGGTACCTTTTATTTTCGCTATCATGGGTCTCTTGGCCGATATGGTCAGCACTCTGTCAGGCCAGTATAACTACTTTAGCCCTCAAGTTTTAGCCTTTGTTAGCCCTATGGCCGTGCTTAATAAGTTTCTGGCCTTGTCGCCTATGGCTATTGCCTACGGATTGCTTAACGGTTTCTACGAAGAGTTTTTCTTCCTAGGACTTTTGACCTCGGTTAAGGACAAGTATAAGTGGAGGGTCCTAGTCTTTTCAACCCTTGTCCGTGTGTCCTTCCATACCTATCAGGGCATGCTATGGGCTCTGGTTATCGGTGTGGTCTTTGGTCTACTCTATTATTTCCTTTATAAATACAAGGTCAAAAACCTCCTTCCATTCTTCCTAGTCCATGCCTTGGCTGATATGTTTGGCTCAAGCCTCATTTATCTCTTGGTTAATTGGAATTATTAGCAAAACAACTCCCTTCGTTGCGCGTACGAGGGGAGTTTTAAGGTTGATTTCTAGTTGAGATATTAAAATGCTATTGTAATAAAGGTTGTACAATGAGAGTCCGCTTAAAAAATAATTTTTAATTTTGTTAAAAATATGAGATAATAGAGACAGACTATACTTAAACAGCAATTTTAGAGGGAGACAATGATGTCAAAACGATTAATTTCAAATCGTCCGAGCGATCTTAAGCCCCTTAAGCAAGTTTTCTGGGAAAATGCAGAGAAAGCTCGGATGGGCGACTATTGGAAAGATAAGAAGAGTTACAGAGAGCTTTCCGAAGCGACAGGAATTCCTTCAGGAAGCTTACGGATGCTTTTTATGAACAAGCCTAAGGGAAATATTCCAAAGATTGTAACCATTACTAATGGTCTGGCTAAGGTGACCAAGAAAAATATCACACTTGGTATGCTTTTATCTCAAGACAACCAGCATGAAGTTTTTGAGTTTCCAAGAAAGCCTGACCAGGTCACGCAAAATCTGTGGAATAATATTCGTAAGAAATTACATATCACAGAGGCTATGGATGCTGAAGAAGTCAGAGAACGCATGACGCACTTTGTGGTGTCATCTGGCATGGCACAAACCAACTATAACTTAATCAAGCAAAGAGGGACCGTTTCATTAGATACCTTGGAAAAATTTTCCAAAACTCTAAGAGTTGAGCCTTATGAATTGTTAGCCACGATTAGACGTAAGGAAAATGTGGATAAGATTGCCCTGCCAATTCATAGGGAAAATGACAGCGAATCACACATTGATATCGGAAAGCTAAACACCTTTATCAAACTCCAGCCCTACTCACCTAATGGCCCTGAGGCAGCGTCTGTGGACCTGAGCCCACAAAATCTTTATCGCTATTACTCTAAGGGAAGCGCTGGTGACATGTCCATAAAAACGGCTTATAAGTTTAAGAGACTTGTGGATATTTACGAAGCAGAAAATGGTAGCCTTGACTCTTCAAGCAGAGTTCTAGATGCTAAGAAACTTGAAAAACTCCTATATAGTGGCATGACGACAGGTTATGCGATTTCAAAAACGGGTTTGATGAATGCGACCAATGGTAATCTCTATATCAAGGGCAAACGTCCCATCGAATCCATGAAGCTAGACCGTGCCTTTGGTTTATATAAACACTTAAAAAGACTGAAAAAGAACCAATAATTCTTTACCTACCAAAAAGCCCAAATCAATATTTTGATTTGGGCTTTTTGGTTGTTTTTAGTTTGAATAACTCATGAGATTAATATGAGTTGATTTTCTAATTTGTTTTACACCTTCTTTGCACGTCCATTTTCATCAAAGTGATAAGTTACACCATTGATGGTACGTGTTTGGTTGGTGACTAGTTCACCAGAGTTTTCATCGTAGTAACGACCGTCTGGAGCGAAGTCTCCCTTAACTTGTCTACCATGATTTGTATCGAAATAAAGGTTTTGTCCATTAATTTGAACGGCACCAGTAGCGGCTGTACCATCGCCGTAGAAATAGTGCCAAGCTCCTTCCGTAAAGACAAAGCGATTTTTCGCAGCTTTACCAAACTGATCGAAGTAGTAGATTTTACCGTCAATGTAATTAATACGATCTTGCCACATATCACCTAGTTGAGTGTACTTATAGGCACCTCCTTGACGGAAGTAATATAAATCACCATTGATTTCATGAAGTCCAAGGACTTTTTCACCTTTCTCGTCAAGATAGTAAGTTAGGCCTTTGTTATCTTTGACAAAACCAGCTTTGATTACCTTACGACCATTATCTTTGTCGTAGTAGTACTCAGGCATGTAAACGCCATCCTGACCAAAATCACCTTTGGCTTGTACCCCTTGATAGTTGAAGAAGACATCTTGTCCATCGATATTTCGAGCTCCTTTGACTGGCTTACCATCTTTACCTAAATAGAACCAATTACCCATGTATTCAACATAACGATTGGTTACAAGATTTCCAGAATTAATATCGTAGAATGCGTAGAGATTACCGTATGAACTTCCATAAGCTCCTTTAACCTGTTGGCCATTCTCACGGAAGAAGACTCTTTGACCGTTAATGATTTGAGCACCAGTAAGGTTGTCTCCATTTGCGTTTTTATAATACCAATTTCCGTTATCATCGCTATAATAACCATTTGGGTTTGGAACATCCGTACCTACGCCATTTTCATCAAATCGATAGGTCATACCATTAACTGTTAGGGTAGTGTTAGAGACGCGTGTTCCAGAATTAGGATCATAGTAGCGAAGAATACCATTGTCGAGAACAAGCTCTCCCTTAGCTTGACGACCATTAGCATAGAGGTAAACGATTTGACCGTCTATATTGACTTCACCATCTTGAGGACGAATAGCATTCCCATCTTCACCGTAGTAGTACCAGCCATCAGTTTCTTGGACATAGCGCTTTTTAACGAGCTGACCAGTAACTGAGTCAAAATAATAGCGACGTGTAATATTTGTAGGAGTACCAAAACCGTAAGTACGTGGTGAATTTTGACCCTCTTCTAGTAAAATGCTGATTCCCTTTTGTAGGACACCAGTATCAACAGGAGAGGCAGCATCACGTGCTTTAAAATAGTAGATGTTACCATCAATTTCACGTATTCCTGTAAATTTAGAACCATCATTCTTGATGTAAAAGGTTTGGCCTTCTTTATTCTGAACTAGACCTTCTTTTCGGACCTTCGCACCAGAGTTAGGGTCATAATAGAAGGTTTGATCTGGATAGCTATAGTCCTTTCTGCTAAAGTCACCTTTGATTTGAACCCCTTTATAATCAAAGAAGACTTCTTGACCGTTGATAGTTTGTTCTCCAGTGAGTGGATAGCCATCTTTACCTAAATAGTACCAATTACCTTGGTATTCAAGGTATCGATTCGTCCATAGTTGCCCAGTATCAACATCGTAGTAACGAAATAGATTATTATTCCAATCGAGTAAAGGCCCCTTAACTTGTTGTCCATTACTGCGGAAATAAACATTTTGGCCATCAATAGTCTGTTCGCCTACGAGTTTCTTTCCATTCGCATCATTGTAATACCAGTTACCAAGGCTATCACTGTAATAGTGACCACCAGTGACATTTGTTTCACTGTTCGAAGTTTCTGTAGATGTAGCTGTCTCACTGGCAGCTCGGTCTGTAATTACAGCTTCACGTGTTTGAGCTTTGTCTGATTCTGCAGGAGCTTGGCTAGTAGTTGTTGAAGCTATTTCACTGGTAGTTTCAGAGCTTGCTGTAGAAGTTGTGGCTTGCTCTGAGACAATTGTAGTGCTTTCAGTGCTGGCGGCATTTTCAGTAGCAGCCGGTGCTTCGACAACTTTTGTTTCGACAAGGTCTGCTGTTGTTTCCACATTGGCAGTGGTAGTAGCAGTCGTATCAAGGTTTGATGAGTTGTCAGCTTTAGCTTCCTCAGCGAAGGCAGGTCTTGCGATGATGGCAAAACTTGCAAGGGCAGTTGCACATGAGAATGCAATCAGACGTTTTGTGGACGGTTGTCCAGCAAAATTAGAATGTACTTTCATAATTTTTCCTCCTTTTTCCTAAATCCTATTATAACTTAATTTAATCGTGTTTCAATAGCATTGAAGACATTTAGCCTAAAATAAGAAAAGGCTTACACAACTCTTTATTGGGAAAATTTTTCACAGTTTTTCCTCCAACGGTTCTTAAACGCAAAAAAATCCAGGACCTGAGCCCTGAATTAGGAGATTATGAAAAAGAAAAGTTTTAGGATGGTTATAGTATATAAAGCAAAGCTTAAAGTTTTCTTAAAGTAGAAGATGAGTATTTTTGTGATTTACAAAGAAAGTTGCTGTTAGCTAACTAAAAAATTTAGTAAAGATTATGGTCTACCAAATAATATGACATAACCAGTATTCATTTACAAAAAAATCAGTAAAACCTATAGAAATAAGGCTTCTAATTTAGTGATTATTCTGCCCATTCTGACAATAGATGCCTGAATTGTCCCCATACAGTTTGTGAAAGTGCCACTTTTCTTCAAAAGTTATCCTGTGTAAAATAGGGGTCATAAAAACATATGAGGTGATTGCTATGACAAATCGTTACGACTTAAATAAAAATTTGGCACAGATGCTTAAGGGGGGCGTCATCATGGACGTTCAAAATCCTGAGCAGGCACGTATTGCTGAGGCGGCTGGAGCAGCTGCAGTTATGGCCTTGGAACGTATTCCAGCTGATATTCGTGCGGTTGGTGGTGTGTCACGTATGAGCGACCCTAAGATGATTAAGGAAATTCAGGATGCTGTCAGTATTCCAGTGATGGCCAAGGTGCGTATCGGTCATTTTGTGGAAGCACAGATTTTGCAAGCGATTGAGATTGATTATATCGATGAGAGTGAGGTATTGACGCCTGCCGATGACCTTATTCATGTGGATAAAACCAAGTTTGATGTGCCTTTCGTCTGTGGGGCAAAGGATCTTGGTGAGGCTCTTCGTCGTATCTCTGAAGGGGCATCAATGATTCGTACTAAAGGTGAACCAGGTACTGGTGATGTTGTTCAAGCTGTTCACCATTTGAGACTCATGAACCAAGAAATTCGCCGTATTCAAAATCTTAGAGAAGACGAGCTCTACATTACTGCCAAAGACTTACAGGTACCAATTGACTTGGTCCGTTATGTCCATGAACATGGCAAGTTGCCAGTTGTCAATTTTGCGGCTGGTGGTGTAGCGACGCCTGCCGATGCTGCGCTAATGATGCAGTTGGGTGCTGAAGGTGTCTTTGTTGGTTCAGGGATTTTCAAGTCTGGCGATCCAAAAAAACGTGCAGAAGCCATCGTCAAAGCAGTAACTAACTTTGATCGTCCTGACATTTTGGCACAAGTGTCAGAAGATTTGGGGGAAGCCATGGTTGGTATCAATAAGGATGAAATTGAAATCTTGATGGCAGAGCGAGGAAAATAGATGACAAAAATCGGAATACTGGCTCTTCAAGGTGCTTTTGCGGAACACGAGCAGGTCTTGAATTCCCTTAGTGTCCAAACGGTGCAAATCAGAAATCGGCAAGATTGGGAAACTCACTCTGACTTAGACGGGCTCATCCTACCGGGTGGCGAGTCGACAGTCATGGGAAAACTCTTGCATGATTTAGACTTGTTTGAGCCGATTAAGGCGAAAATCGAGGAAGGCTTACCTGTTTTTGGAACTTGTGCAGGTCTGATTTTGTTAGCCAAAACCATAGTAGGCGACCAAACAAAACATTTGGCAAGTATGGACATCAATGTCGCACGTAATGCCTATGGTCGTCAGCTAGGCAGTTTTGTCACAAATGCTGACTTTAAGGGAATTGGTGAGATTCCCATGGTCTTTATTCGTGGACCAATCATTGAAACCGTCGGGCCAGAAGTTGAAGTTTTATCTCAGGTCAAGGGAGCCATCGTGGCAGCCAAGGAAAAAAACATGCTTGTCACCTCATTTCATCCAGAATTAACAGGTGACACAAGGGTCCATGCCTATTTTCTAGAGATGGTGGCTCAGGGCAAACAAGACAAACTATAATGCTAAACTCTTCATATGATTACTCTTCCACGCAAAAAAATCCAGGACCTATGCCCTGGATTTAGGAGATTATGAAAAAGAAAAGTTTTAGGATGGTTATAGTATATAAACGAAACCCTAAAGTTTCCTTAAAGTAGAGAAGAATTTATGAAAAATAGGTAAAAAGGAAGTTTGCAGTTGGTCGACTTAGTCCCTCGAAAAACGTTCTTGATATTTTTTATTGAAAAACCATTGTAAATCAACACGAGGCTTATCCTCTAATTTATTCACTATGGGAGTAATTATTTCATCAATATAGTGTTGGGCTTCCCTCTGTCTTTCTTCACTATCATCGTAAATATCCTTTCCCTTGTCAGGTCTTTGATAATAGTAAGTATAAAATTTACCATTATCACTAAAATAATAAGTTCGATAATTTTCTTGAGGAGTTCCTTTAGGAATAAGTGCATACTGAATAGAATTGCTATCAGGAGCCTGAGTTAGAATGGTCCCTTCTCCATTTATAATTGAATTATTACCATCTGTATCATACCTTAATCCTTTAATGTTTGGGTCATCTATTGAATCTAGATTATCCAAAATCATCACCATTTCAGGATTAGTATTTTTGGCGTGTGGTAAATGCTTTGCATAATAAATAAAATAGGTTGATAAGTTATTATTGATGTAAATCATCCCTCCTAAAAAAAGGATGATGATTATTCCCAAACTGGCAATGAATAGCTTGATGATAGATTTGTGATGCATAGACTATCTCCTACGTTTCTTTATTGATTTTTTCTTTGGAGTAAATGCTTTTTTTATTGTTTTCACAATTTTTTTGACAGCCTTCTTGACTGATTTAGGTCCTGTTTTAGTGACAAAGGTTTTAGTGGCATTCCAAGCTTTTGTGGTCGTTTTCTTGATAGACTGTACCACATTGATAAATTTATTGTTTATTTTCTTAGCTGTGTTAACTACAGGTTTAATGATTTTTTTATTAATAGTTTTAGGTCCTGTTTTAGTGACAAAGGTTTTAGTGGCATTCCAAGCTTTTGTGGTCGTTTTCTTGATAGACTGTACCACATTGATAAATTTATTGTTTACTTTCTTAGCTGTGTTAACTACAGGTTTAATGATTTTTTTATTAATAGTTTTAGGTACTGTTTTAGTGACAAGAGTTTTAGTAGCATTCCAAACTTTTGTGGATGTCTTCTTGACAGACTGTATCACAGGTTTGATAAATTTATTATTTATTTTTTGAACTTTGTTAACTACAGGTTTAATGACTTTTTTGTTAACAGTTTTAGCCACTGCGGAAGCAGTTGTCTTTAGTGGATGTTTTAGAAATTTGTCAATGTTCCCATCATAAAGAACCGTATCAAGTTTATGAATGTTCTTTCCAATATCCTTATTTTTCCCTTTAAAGACAGAGTAAAATAAGGCGCCTACCCCACCTACTGTTAGAAAAGCTGAGACAATCTCCATAAAGGAGGCTAGTTGCGCTTCTCCCTTATCTTTCCCTTGATTTTTCCCATAAACTTCTAAAAAAAGCTCTTTGCGTTTACTATCTAAATCTTTCTGTCCATAATACTTTAAGATACGCTCATCGAGGGGTAAATCTTTGTAGTCAGGATGTCTAGCTAAAATAATGGCATCCATATCAGTAAAAATATCTGTTTCAGGCATTGAGGTTAACAAATCTCCGACCAATGAATTCTGTTGAAGAATGTTATTCCTCTTATTGTCATTATTGTAAATCTCAAATAATGGATTTGAACCTAGAAAAGAAGGATATAGAAGTGAACGAGAGGACACATATTTCATGGCTTCATCAGAAAATTTTTGTTGTTCTAAAGAAGCTAGCGTTGTCATAACATGTGCAAAATCGATTTTACCGTCAGAATGGTTTTTCCGTATTGTTGTTTTTACATTATCTGGAATATCGAGTGTCGTTCCTTTATACGTGTTATAAAGGTTTTGTAGAAAGTCTTCACGATATGAAGGAGAAGCTAGCGTTAAGGCAATATCTCTATTTATAGCATTTGTATTATTGCCATTTTTCTTCTTGGCCTCCTCCCCAATTTTTTTAATAAAAGCAATCAAGTCGGTCTGTTGAGGACCATCTTCGAGAGTGTTAATAATTCCTGTATTAATACCAAACCAATCTTTCTCCTTAGAAACTGAGTTTTTCTTTGGTATTTGTGTTTCTATAGAGGAGCTCTCTTTCACTGAAGGTTGTGTTGTAATTGTTGGATGTGGAAGAGTTCCCGTATAGGTCGGCGATACTGTTCTTGTGATGACTTGCCCTGACCCAAAGTTTGGCTTGGCATAGGTATAAAGTCTTGATACAACATTGTTTTGTCGCTGATAAGTTGGGGTTATAGTAACCTTCGGAGAAGACTTCTGAGTAGGCTTTTTAGGTGTATTATCTTTCTGAGGAGTTGGAGCTGGTTTAGGAACCACTTTATTGTTGTGGTATAAGATAATAGGGGTAAGAATTGCTTGAGGCTTCTCAACTTTTTTAGGAGCGATTGGTTTTGCCATAAAAGCAGGTGCTGTTGGTGGTGTTGGAGGATTTAAAATGCCGCCTTTAACCTTAACATCTGAGTTAAACGCAAACCAATCCGCAAAGCCATTGGAATTTCCAAAATGAAAACGGATCCTCTCAGTTGATTTTCCGACAATAGCTCCGATGTAAGCATCTGGACTAGTTTCACTATCCCAATCGCTAGCTAAGGATGCTTGAGGAACAGAACTATAATTTAATGCATAATTATCTTGAACAGTAATAGTTGAACCATTAATGGGGATAAATCTTCCGTTGTAGTTCCCAACAAATTCTCCCTCACCATTCAGGGAATTGATGCTGGCAAAACTAGTTAAAGCGTAATTGTCTTTAGTAGGCAAAATTTCTTTACCAGCGGCATCATAGAACTGGACTGTCATCTCCATCTCAAAGGAACTTTGAGTAACGCCATCTTTGTTGTAGATATGCGTATAAGAAGTGACAGTAGGGTCATCAATAGCTTGAAAAATCACCTTACCAGAATAGTGGGTCGTATCAATGAGACGATAAGTAAAACGAACTCTTTTTAATTGATAACCCGAAAAACTTGAGTGCTCAAGGTTAGAATAATCTACCACGACGGTATCGCCAATATCCATCAAGGCAGTATTCCATCTTCCTGTTGTGATAACGGTTTGACCTGGTGCATAGTCAGTAACCGTCCCAGGATCCATCCAACCGTGACTATCCTTAACGACCGTCTCTAAAATCTCATCAGGAATAATATTACCCGTAAAGGTCTGAGTGGCATTTGGCTCGGAACGAAAAATGAGGTTCTGAGCTAAAACTTCAGGAAGGTACCCCGTTTTGTTGGTGTTTCCTAAAGCAGTATTGTAGTCTTCATCATAACGGGCTTTAGCCAGATTATATGTTTTTTGATCAATGTTATATTGGTGGACCTTCTTTTGATAATCCTGATATTTAACGAACTCATCCTGATAGTCTTGTTCTTGCTTTTGATAGTTTTGATAATCTTGTTCGGCCTTTTGATAAGCGGACTTTGCTTCTCGGTACTCTTTGGTGACCTCGTTGACCATTTCTATCTGCTCAGTATAATCAGCCTGAGCTTCTTGAGTTGTATCGAAGGTTTCCTCTTTGGTTTCAAGAGCAGTGATACCTTCAGTAACTGCTTCAGAGATGGCTTGATTCAATTGGCTACTATCAGTATAATTGTGTGATGTTTCAGCCGTTGTTGCTTCATCTGTTGTCGCCACAGCATCTGTGGCAGGTGTTGTCGGTGGTGTCGTTATTTCTTCAGCCAACACTTACGGTGTAAGTAATAACAAACTACTGAATAAGCCAATCCCTAAGGATTGGTAATGCTTACGTTTCATAACTCTCCTTTCTAAATTCCTTGTATTATACCATTAATTTTAGAAAGCTTAAAGAATCCTTAACCATAAAGTTATATAACTTTATAGATAGTTTCGTAAGTAAATGCCTCTTTTGACTCTTTATCCCCTTAACGCAGGAATTTTCATTATCCCTTATTCTAGGAGTGTATTAAAAACTAGAAAGAATCATTTGCTTATGGTAAAACAACAAATGGATTTTCAATCTGATAATTTAATGGCTGATTCGCTCCAGATAGAAAATTATCTGAAGTAAGGAAGAAGTTGCCACTTATGTACCGTTCATCTGGGAATTGAAGATGGTATTAGTTCCTATCTGGAGCGCTATCAACTTGCTTCTCCACGGCAGAAATTTAAGATTTTCTATTTTCTACTTGTTACGGTGAGAAGCTCAAGCGATTTTTAGAAGAAATTCGAGGTAAGCAGTATGTTTAGTTGGTTAGAAGCTATTTTTATACTTTGGTCCAACTGGCAAAGGTGAACCGACTTAATGCTTTATTATTGGTTAGCTTTTTAGCTTATCTTTGTTACTAGGGATATAAGCTAGTACGTCAACCGATGATGACCTTTTTTCAGTTGATAAAAGGATGGTTCGATAATAGGGAAACTATTAAGAAGCGTATCCACCATAAAAAAGAAGGCCTGCTGAACCTTTGGAAGCATCATCAAGATATTGACTGAAAATCATCTGGCAAAGACAAGGGGAAGATGATTTGGTCGTTAGTCAAGCAACTTGCTACAGCGATTCCATCTTTCGTAACAATAAATAACTTGGATTGTAAGCAATTTCTCTACATAATATTTCTTCTATAATTGGTGCTAAGAAAATAGCAGAAATCACAGTTTGAATAGAGTGAGTAGAGTTCTCTCCTTTAGTAAGTATAAAGTCATGTTAGACAAGCTTTTAAGCGTTTACGCAAGTTGTTTGGCTTGTTTTTTATTTTCTAAAATTATCAATATAGTGTAAGTAAATAATAAGGTTTACGTAAAATATTCGCCATATAGGGCTTACTTTGGTTACAAAGGACGCTCATTTGCTCTAATGTATAAGGGCTGAAAACAATTGAAAGCGAGGCTTTCTTTGTCATTTAACAAAATATAAGAGATTTTTTAAAAAAGCTTTCTAAGATAAAAAAGTATGGGTTACATAGCGTTACCTTGCTTTTCCGTGAGAAATATGACTAGAAGGTTAGTCTTATGAGATTAGGGTTATGCGACTGTAATTGTATTCGCTATTGATATGGCTTATCATATTAGGTGTTAAATGGAAAAAGCATAGAAAGGTGTATGTAATGGAAAAGAAAGTTGGATTTAAGCTACACAAGGTTAAGAAAAATTGGGTGACTATCGGAGTTAGTACTCTGTCAATGGTTGCTTTAGCAGGTGGTGCCTTTTTGACAGATCAATCTGCAAAGGCAGATGAGGTGCCGGTTCCTAATAAGGGCGGTTATGAACAATCAGATGCTGGTATTGAATCAAGTGCATCACTGGTTAATCAAAGCTATACGCCAACCTTAACAGAAGATGCTACTTACGTGTCAGCGGTGCCGTCAAACTCTGGAAGTCAAATGACTGCAAGATACGAGGCGTCATCATCTTATTCAACAGAA
Organism: uncultured Streptococcus sp.; assembly: GCA_934229725.1. Taxonomy (GTDB): domain Bacteria; phylum Bacillota; class Bacilli; order Lactobacillales; family Streptococcaceae; genus Streptococcus. Next base: position 7,735 of record CAKQDX010000018.1, on the reverse strand, counting down.
GGCTCATCAGCGTCTGTTATTGGTGCTGGAGCAACTAGTGGTGGAGAGGTAGTAAGTACTGGTCAAGGAAGTGTGTCTTCAGGTACTTCACAGGCTTCACAAGGTGCACAAGTTACTGAAACACAGACCTCTAATACAACAACACCTGGTTCAGGTTATCAATCAGGTAGCAGTTCTGCGTCAGTGAGTGTTAGTTCGTCAAGTTCTTCAAGCTCATCAAGTTCTGCATGGTATTCTTACTCGTCTTCGTCATCATGGTCTTCATCATCTGATGCTAGTGGATTTGCGGCATTTACGACGAATTGGCCTGATTTGAATGCCATTAATTTGAATGGTCGTCGTAACACAACAATCACGATTACAGCTTCTGGAACGACTCCAAATGTAACCATTATTTCAAATTCAAATAAATTGATTCCTAATGTGTCAGTGACAAATTCAAATGGTTCAACTCCGAATGTCACTATCATTACACAAGGAAACAAACGAAATAATTCAGGCTATCAAATCATCTCTGGTGTGACAAAACCAAGTGTAGATTCAAACACTCACAAGTCATCATTTGTCCGTGTAGGTGAAAATCAATGGTATTATTTTGACCAAAACGGCCAAAAAGTGAAAGGTGAGCACGTTATCGATGGTAAGACTTATTATTTCTTAGATAATGGTCTTCAAGCTCGTGACTATCTTCTTAAAGGTGGCGACGGCTACACTTATTACTATGATAAAAATGGTGTCAAAGCCATTAATGGTTTCTACGATTTTGCAGGCTACCGCAAAGATGTCCGCTACTTTGATTGCTATGGACATATGGCAACTGGCCTCGTTGAAATGTCTGGTGTGACCTTCTACTTTGACACGCAAACAGGTATCCAAGCTAAAGATAAATTTATTCGTTTTGCTGACGGTCATATCCGTTACTTCATTCCAGATACTGGTTACATGGCGGTTAACACCTTTGTTCAAAATAAAGAAAACCAAGCTTGGTACTACTTAGATGAACATGGATATGCTGTGACAGGGAAGCGTATCATTAATGGTAAGGAATACTGTTTTGATGCAGAAGGCCGTCAAATCAAAGGTCAATTGGTGAATCAAGGTAGCACAAGTTACTACATTTCTGCTCAAACGGGTGAAATGGCTGTGTCACGCTTTATCTTTGAAAATAACAACTGGTATTACGCTGATGCTTCAGGAAATCTTGTTCAAGGAGCAAAAGTGATTGATGGCAAACAGTATTACTTCAACAAAGATCACAGTCAGTTAAAAGGTGGCTGGGCTGAAGGGCGTTATTATGACGCTGTCACTGGTGAAGCAGCCATCAACCAGTTCATCCAAATGGCAGCTAACCAATGGGCTTACCTCAACCAACAAGGTTACAAGGTAACAGGCCTTCAAACCATTAACGATAAGGTTTATTACTTTGGTAACAATGGTGCGCAAGTTAAAGGTAAAGTGCTTACTATCAATGGTAAGAAATGTTACTTTGATGCCCACACAGGTGAACAAGTTGCAAACCGTCTTGTCGAAGTGACACGTGGCTGCTGGTATTATTTCAACGCAGCTGGTCAAGCGGTGACAGGACAACAGGTTGTCAATGGTAAACACCTTTATTTTGACGCTTCAGGTCGTCAAGTGAAAGGTCGCCATGTTTATGTTGGTGGTAAACGTCTTTTTTGTGATGCCAGAACTGGCGAATTGCGACGTGGTCGTTAATATTAATATGATTTAAGAATCTAGAGAACTTTTTCCCTTTCCAGTTTCAATTATTAATTTTTCCTATCAAATCTCTAGGTGATTAAATAATTCAAGAGTCCGAGACAAAAATAGTTTTCAACCACAAAAAAGCTAGAGATTTCCAATTGTGGAACTCTAGCTTTTTAATTTTGAGTCGTTCTCTTATTGTATTTTAGGAGGTTATTGGCCATGAGAACCAATCCCATGTCAATTTTAACCTGTCGTTTGCCTCTTAGATTACGTCTCTTGTAACCCAAACAAGCCTTTATCTGACCAAAGACAGGTTCCACATCAATCTTGCGTTGAGCGAAAATTTGTCTACCTTCGTCAGATAAAAGCGTTTGACTTTCTTTTACTTTTAAGTGCTGATAGCGTACGTTCATTTTGAGGAGCTGATTCAGGTTGTTCTGCCTTATAAACCCTGATTTCCTGTTTAAAACCTGTCGTGGTATGGTTGTGTTTGACGTGGTCAAACTGGTATACCCACCCCTCTGGATGGGTGTAGGAATCAGCCGTCCCATCGTAAGTCCAATTATCCAAATTCCTATCAGATTCTTTGTGTTTTTTCTTCTGTTCCTTATCAAAAAGACTATATTTAATCAAATGATCAACACCCATCCTATCCAAGGTGAGAAGATTCTCCTCGCTATCGTATCCCGCATCGGCGACAACTCTTTTTAACTCATGTGGATAGCTTTCTAAAAAAGGAAACAGCATGCTGGTGTCTGTTGGATTTGAGAAGACATCATAGTGAAGCTCAAATTGGTTTTCAGTAGCGATTTGAAGATTATAACCAGCCTTAAGTTGTCCATTTCTCATATGGTCTTCTTTCATCCGCCTAAAAGTGGCATCTGGATCGGTTTTAGAAAAGCTGTTGCGCCCTTCAAATGTCTCTTGATAGTTCTCATCTTTTTCAGCACGTACTGAAAAATCATCCTTAACTTTACGCAGGACTTTCTTGAGCTTACGACGTTGAGTTTTACGTTCGTCCTTTCCTTTAACTGGTGTTTCCTCAATATCATGGCTTAGTTCAGCCAATTCTTCTTCAAGAAGCTGAGCGAACTCAGTCAACTGTTCTGAGGAGATAGGCTCTTGTGTATCCAGTTCAATAGCTTGATGGATAAGAGTTGTGATTTCTTCTTGGAAATAGACCTGCATCTGTTCTTGAAGTTTAGCGGATAATTTTTCTGTCGCTTTTTTCCAAACAAAGCTGTACTTATTGGCGTTAGCTTCAATCTTAGTTCCGTCAATAAACAAACAATCTAAGGTCACTAACTCTTCTATTTTTAAACGAAGATTGAGGTCGATGAAAAGATTACGAATGAGGTCTTCCATCCCTTCAGCGACTCGAAAACGATTGATGGTACGGTAGCTGACAACCAACTGTCCTGTTAGGTATTGAATAACGAGATTTTTAATCATCATTTTTTCAATTTTTCGACCAGAGAAAATTCCTTGTGAATAGGTAAATAGAAGAGTAGATACAAGCATTTTAGGGTGATAAGACGGACGACCGAAGGCATGATAGAAGGCCTGGAAGTAACTGTCATCTTGTGCATTGACAACCTTTTCGATGGTGAAAACGATGTGGTCTTGAGGTAAGATGCAAGCAAGTTCTAGTGGTAAAGTTGTTTGATTTGTGTTATAGCGAATGTGCATGGGATGGCCTTTCTAAATGGTTTTTTGGCCAATTCTATTTCACCAAGACTATCACAATCATGCAAAAAGCAACGGCATAAAACCGTTGCTTTTTGGAGCTAAAGGACTTTTGTCCCAGACTCTTTATCCCACGACGATAACGATAATGCCTTCAAATACGACAAGAAGAAGTGTTAGTAAATTTTGCTTTTTCATGTGATAATCCTCACTTTTGTTTTTCTTTATTGTATGATATGATGAAAGCAAATGAAAATTATTCCCATATATGCGTGATGGAGGTGTAGTATGAAAAAATTTGGAGAAATTTTTAAAAAGTTTCGAGAATCGAGAGGATTACGATTAAAAGACGTCGCAAAGGCTGGTATATCAACGTCTCAGCTCTCTCGATTTGAGAAAGGAGAAACAGATTTAACGATTTCAAAGTTCATGTTTATTTTAGATGAAATCAATATGCCAATAGATGAATTTATGTATGCGGTCCATGATTTTCATAGAGATGAGTTAAACGAACTGTTATCGAAAGTACGTCATTTTGTGTCAACACGTGACGTAGAAGGTATGAAAAAATTACTTTATTCTCAGATGGAACTGGAAGATAGGCAAGAAAAATTTCATCAAATCAATATTATTTTATTGAAAATTCGTCTACAGGATTTATCAGGAGAAACTTACTATACAAAGGATGATTTGACATATTTAACAGATTATCTCTTTAGTGTAGAATACTGGGGGTACTATGAGTTATTGATTTTCTCGAATACTTTAGATGTATTAAATCATGATGTTTTCATTGTCTTAGCAAGAGAAATGTTTAGGCGTTCTGATTTTTACAAAGAAATTCCAAATAACAGACGATTAATTTCAACGATGCTTTTAAATGGATATATTACATGTGTTGAAAGAGAAAAATTTATGGATGCTTTATATTTTGAAAAGCAGCTAAATCAATGCTTTTTTATTGAGACAGAAGTATATGAACGTTTAGTCTTTAAGTATGCACAAAATCTTTATCAATATAAAGAGGATGGAAATGTGAAAGCAATTATTGAAATGAAGAAGTGTGTTGGAGCGATGAAATTAGCAGGAAGTCATCACTTAGCAAAGACTTATGAAGGACATTTAGAAAAAATTTTAGCTAGTAGTTAGAAAATGCAAATATGGGAATATTTTATTGTAAGTGTTGAAAAGGAATATAATCACAGTATCATATTCGAAAGGAGTACCAAATATGTCTAAAGAGCTTGAAAAAGTCCTTGAGTCTAGTTCAATGGCAAAAGGTGACGGCTGGAAGGTGATGGCAAAAGGTGACGGCTGGAAGTGATAAAGTAATTTATCCCATAAGTTAAGCAGAGGCTATATTTTCCTCTGCTTTTTTAGAAAGGTATTCAATATGATGACAATTTCAGAAGATTTTTTATTTAGACTAGAAAAGTTTGGTGGAATTTTGATAAATAAAGTAACTTTTGACCGAATTGAGTTAGATGAGAGTGAAGCTTATTTTCTTTATTTGGTTCAAAATCATGGTTTTGAAATTGCTACGTCCTTTTTTAAGAAAGAAATAAAAGCAGGAAAACTAGAGCGAGTACTCTTATTAAATATCTATTCTGATAATAATATTGAGGGATCATCGAAAAATCCTGACGAGACTCTTCAAAATGCGAGAAAGCATGTAGCAAAATTAAAAAAACATAACATATTGAGTTTTCCGCTTGAACTAGTAATATACCCCAGTATGTACTGTGATTTAAAATGTGGTTTTTGTTTTTTAGCAAATCGTGAAGATAGAAATGCCAAACCTGCTAAAGATTGGGAAAGAATTTTGCGCCAAGCAAAAGATAATGGAGTGTTAAGTGTTTCAATTTTAGGAGGGGAACCGACTAGATATTTTGATATTGATAATTTGTTGATAGCTTGTGAAGAACTGAAGATAAAGACTACTATAACAACTAATGCCCAATTAATAAAGAAAAGTACAGTGGAAATTCTAGTTAAATCTAAATATATTACACCGGTTTTATCTTTGCAGACTTTAGATCCTAAATTAAATTTTGAATTAATGGGGGTGAGACCTGATAGACAAATTAAATTAGCGAAGTACTTTAAAGAGGTTGGAAAAAAATGTAGAATTAATGCAGTGTATACAAAGCAAAGCTATGAGCAGATTATAGAATTGGTTGATTTTTGTATAGAGAATAAAATAGATAGATTTTCAGTAGCTAATTATTCTGAGGTAACAGGATATACGAAAATAAAGAAAAAATACGATTTAGCTGATTTGAGAAGGTTGAATGAGTATGTTACAGATTATATAACTCAACGGGAAGCTAATTTAAATTTTGCTACTGAGGGATGTCATCTTTTCACCGCTTATCCGGAGTTGATAAATAATTCAATTGAATTTTCAGAGTTTGACGAAATGTATTATGGATGTCGTGCAAAATATACTAAGATGGAAATAATGTCTAATGGGGATATCTTGCCTTGCATTGCTTTTTTAGGAGTTAATCAAACTAAGCAGAATGCCTTTGAAAAAGATTTGTTAGATGTTTGGTATGATGATCCGTTGTATGGAGGGATTCGTTCTTTTAGAACGAAGAATTCTAAGTGTTTATCTTGTGGATTGTTAAAAATTTGCGAGGGTGGCTGCTATGTTAACTTGATTAAGGAGAAGAGTCCAAAATATTTTAGAGACCCAGTTTGTAACTTATGAGTAAGAAGATTTTTAATTTATACGGAATGAATATGTTTCTATCTGGATTACCGTACTACTTTGTAGGAATTTTACTATTAAAGCACTTAGGTTTTTCGTTCACAGAAATAGCTACTTTATCAGTTATTACTGAGCTATGTGGTTCAGTTTTTGATATTCCTTTAAGTTATATTTCAAGTAAGATTGGTTACAAGAAAATTTTGGCTATTTCAAATTTATTATTAATTTTAGCATTATGGGGCCTATTGTTTGGAAAATCAAATATAATATATATTTCAGCGATATTTTTTGGATTGTCAGAATCATTATCTTCAGGAGTTCTTATTTCTTATAATTTTGAAATAATTGATGACGAAGTTGTATATAAATCATTTTTGAAAAATCTCAACACATTAAAATATATTTTTATTGCTATTATTACGATTATATCTCCACCTTTATTGCATAGGAATTATATTTATCCTATTATTATATCCATTGTATTTGTAATTTTCAGTCTATTATATTTAATAGGATTACCCGAGATTAAAAAGGAACAAAATAATAAACAAAAATTTTTTAGTCTCGATAATATTCAAAATATTCCATGGTTATTAATAATATTAGGAGTAGCATTCTCAACTCTAATTATGATTAGCAATTCTTATGCAGGGATATTCTTAAATGAACAGGGACTTTCACTAGATATGCTGGGAATTATACTATTTATGTTTAATATATCTATGGCTTTGGGGAGTTATCTAAAAATTAAGTTTGAAGTAAGCTTGATGTTACCAGTATTAGCTATACTCATGTTTTTTCAAACTAATCTAATCATCCAAATTATAATCCTTTTATTAATGCGTGTTCTTAATTCCAACTACAATAATCATTTTTATTATAAATTTAATATGTCAATAGAAAAAAATAGAGCAGTATCATGGTCAGTATATAATTTGTTTATTTCGATTAGTTTTATGTTAGCTGATTTCCTAGCTGGTATTTTTGCTGATAACTTTAGTATTAGGAGCAATTATTTAATATTTGGTATAGTAGCTCTTTGTTGCTTAGTATCTTATTCATTTTCTAACAGAGAGAAAAGAACTTAAAAGTTGTATTTCTAATTCATTTGCCAAATTATTGATAGCACAATTGTTTGCAAATTTAGCAGATATTTTCTTTAGAGTATAAGATTGAATGATATGCTTGGTATTAAGTATATGTCAGTTATGGTTATTTGTCCTACTGGTAGGGCTAATGACGGTAGTATTTTAGCAGATAAAAAACAACTGCTTCAGCTTACGATCTTTACACTCTAGCGGATGAAGCCCTTCCGTCAAGTGTCTGCTGATCATGCCTATAAGGAAGGGGAAGGTGACAAATCCCTAGCCTATTGGCGTCAGGTTCATGAGGACTGTTTCGTCGAGTGGCTGAGAGAGGCAGGAATGACTTTTACACCTAACAGCAAGGTTGTTTTAGAAGAATTTCGCAAGGTTTATCCATTATAGAACATGAGAGTGGGACAGAAATCGGTAATTCGTTAGAATTCGATTTCTGTCCCACCTCCGCACAATTGAGTAGGGCTGTAAAAGCTGATGAAATCAGCGTAGTAGAGCCCACTCAACCACTGCGTCTTGCTCGACAATCCAA
>CAKQDX010000017.1 GCA_934229725.1 uncultured Streptococcus sp. | reverse complement strand
TAGCCGGCTTAGCTCAGTTGGTAGAGCATCTGATTTGTAATCAGAGGGTCGCGTGTTCAAGTCATGTAGCCGGCATTCATTGCGAACGTAGTTCAGTGGTAGAACATCACCTTGCCAAGGTGGGGGTCGCGGGTTCGAATCCCGTCGTTCGCTTGAGGAGCCGGGGTGGCGGAACTGGCAGACGCACAGGACTTAAAATCCTGCGAAAGGAAACTTTCGTACCGGTTCGATCCCGGTCCTCGGCATAATTTAATAAAGAGCACCCTTAGCTCAACTGGATAGAGTACCTGACTACGAATCAGGCGGTTAGAGGTTCGACTCCTCTAGGGTGCATGTTATCGGGAAGTAGCTCAGCTTGGTAGAGCACTTGGTTTGGGACCAAGGGGTCGCAGGTTCGAATCCTGTCTTCCCGATTTATGGCGGTGTAGCTCAGCTGGCTAGAGCGTCCGGTTCATACCCGGGAGGTCGGGGGTTCGATCCCCTTCGCCGCTATGTCATATATGGATTACTTGGACCTTTAGCTCAACTGGTTAGAGCACTCGGCTCATAACCGAGCGGTCGTAGGTTCGAGTCCTACAAGGTCCATATATTGTTTATGTTATTTGGAGGATTACCCAAGTCCGGCTGAAGGGAACGGTCTTGAAAACCGTCAGGCGTGTAAAAGCGTGCGTGGGTTCGAATCCCACATCCTCCTTAATTTTATCGCGGGATGGAGCAGCTAGGTAGCTCGTCGGGCTCATAACCCGAAGGTCGTAGGTTCAAATCCTGCTCCCGCAATTTGGCTCGGTAGCTCAGTTGGTAGAGCAATGGATTGAAGCTCCATGTGTCGGCGGTTCGATTCCGTCTCGCGCCATTTTGTTAAGCGGGTGTAGTTTAGTGGTAAAACTACAGCCTTCCAAGCTGTTGTCGCGAGTTCGATTCTCGTCACCCGCTTTATTTGGAATAAAAAGCCAAGCATTTAGCTTGGGCGCGTAGCTCAGATGGTTAGAGCGCACGCCTGATAAGCGTGAGGTCGGTGGTTCGATTCCACTCGTGCCCATATTGGAGAATTACTCAAGAGGCTGAAGAGGACGGTTTGCTAAATCGTTAGGTCGGGTAACTGGCGCGGGGGTTCGAATCCCCCATTCTCCGTATTATGACGAATTATCTAGTAAGATAATTCGTTTTCTTTTTACTGTTTATTGAGGTGGCAAAATGAAAAATAGTTTTTACAAATTTCTTCTTTATGGATTTATTACTTCTCTATTTTTTGTTATGCTTTTTTCTTTTCTTTTTACAAATAAAAAGTTGACGAAGGATTTATCTTCTAATGTTTCGGGAGTTATTTCTAAGGTAGATTCTGTGGTCTCAATTCCTTTTGTTGCTTTAACTAAATCACATAATGTCATCTCTGATTTGTTATCAACTTATTCTGAGAACAGGGATTTAAAAAAGTCCTTATCCTCACTTCAGAATCAATCTGCAGTCATTTCTAACTTACAAGAAGAAAATGATTCTCTGAGGGCTTCTTTGAATCTTTCAGATAAGCTTAGTCGGGATAATGTTATAACAGCCGAAGTTTCTATGCGACCTTCAGTTAATTGGTTAAAAGAGTTAACGATTAATGTTGGTAAATCTAAGAATGTTAGCAAGTCTATGTTAGCAACATCTAATGGTGGTGTCATAGGTTTTGTGACAAAAGTTTATGATGATAGTACTACCATTTCTTTACTTTCAGGTAGTCTTAGTGATACTTATTTAGCTTCTAGTGTTATTTCTGAGGATGGAAATCAGGTTTTTGGCATCATTTCAAATTATGATAATAAAAAGAAGCTTTTAAAAATGACACAACTTAACTCTTCAGAAAATATTAAAACGGGTACAGAAGTGGTTACTAGTGGTCTCGATGATGTCTCTGTAAAGGGTGTTCCAATTGGAACTGTCGAATCCGTCAGTGATTATGAAGGAAATCGAACTATTTTTGTAAAACCTTATGCAGATTTTGATAAAATTTCTTATGTTACTTTAGTTGGAGATGGTAAATAATATGAATTTCTCTAAGTATTCTTTTGTTCCTTTTTTACTTAGTTTCATTCCTTTTCTATGGGATGGTCATATTTCGATGATACTTAATCATTATTTGTCTCCAGAATTTTTTCTATCATCTCACCTTTTTATTATATATGTCTTCTTAATGACTTTGGACTTACCAAGTAGATTGTCATACCTTTATCTTATTTTTCTTGGTTTTATTTATGACACTTACTATTTTAAAACAATTGGTATAGTTATCCTTACTCTTCCCATTTTATGTTTCTTATTGACTCAGTTATCTCGATTTGTTAAACGAAACGCTTACGTTGATTTACTATTGTTTTTCTTATTCTTATTTATTTTTGACATTATCAATTTTGGGTTTGTCTTACTATATGGTTACTCAAACGAGTCTATAACTGATTTTATCATTTATCAACTAAGCCCTAGTTTATTTTTTAATCTTTTAATGTTTATCTTAACTAAACCTATTATTGAAAAATTATTTTTGTATCTGTCAGTTGATAGATTTAAATAGAACTGTAATATTGACGTAACAAAGTTTGCGTCATTTTTTGATACAATTATAAAGTCTTATCGAAAAGGAGTAGTATTTTATATTATGAAAAAACGTATTCTTTCAGCAGTGCTGGTAAGTGGTGTAACCCTTTCAGCAGCTGCAACTGTACATGCAGAGGATTATGATTCGCAAATCGCTGCTGCAGATAACACAATTAGTAACCTTGCTTCTCAACAAGAGACTGCACAGGCCCAAGTTACTACAATTCAATCACAAGTATCAACTCTTAGAACTCAGAAATCAGAATTAGAAGCTAAAAATGCGGAACTTGAAAAAGTATCAGCAGGATTAGAATCTGAGATTCAAGAATTATCAAGTAAAATTGTGGCTCGCCAAGATTCTTTGGCTAAACAAGCTCGTAGTGCTCAACAAAACAATACTGCGACTAGCTACATTAACTCTATTTTGAATTCTAAGTCAATCTCTGAAGCTATTACTCGCATTACAGCTATTTCAAAAGTGGTAACAGCGAATAATGATATGTTGACAAAACAAGAGTCTGATCAAAAAGAGCTTGCCGCTAAGCAAGAAGAAAACCAAGCTGCAATTAACACTATTGCAGCTAATAAGTCAGAACTTGAAACAACAGAAGCTGGTTTGACAACTCAACAAGCAGAACTTGAAGCAGCACAAGTTGCTTTGGCTGCTGAATTGACAACAGCTCAAAATGAGAAAACATCACTTGTTTCTGCTAAATCAACTGCTGAATCTGCAGCTGCTTCAACTGCCGCATCAGTAGCACAGTCTCAAGCGGTTGCTGAATCAGAGGCGGCTGCACAAGCTGTGGCTTCTTCAGAAGCGGCTGCATCAGTAGCACAATCAGAAGCAGCAGCAACTTCACAAGCTGTAGCTCAACCTTCAGAGGCACCAGCTTCTGAAACTTCAACATCTTCAGAGGCTGCACAGGCACCTGCTTCATCGGAAACGTCGGAAGCAACACAAGAACCTGCAGCTTCTACATCAGAAGCACCAGCAAGTCAAGCGACAGAAACATCAGAAGCCGCACAAGAACCTGCAGCGCCAGCTAGCCAAGCACCACAAGAGTCAGCTGCTCCTGCAACTTCAGAAGCCGCACCTGCTTCTACTTCAGAGGCACCAGCTAGTGAAGCACCAGCTGCATCAGAAGCTCCGGCCCCTGCAGCACCAGCTGAAACAGCTAAAGTTGAAGCCGCTGCGACACCTAATACATATCCAGTTGGACAATGTACTTGGGGTGCAAAATCATTGGCTTCATGGGCTGGTAATAACTGGGGTAATGCTAAAAACTGGATTGCTAGTGCGCAAGCAGCTGGTCACTCAGTAGGTACAACTCCTGTAGCCGGTGCAATTGCAGTTTGGCCAAATGATGGTGGTGGTTACGGTCACGTAGCTTACGTTACATCAGCATCAGGTGCAAACTCAATTCAAGTTATGGAATCAAACTACGCTGGTAACATGTCAATCGGTAACTACCGTGGAACATTTGATCCTACATCATCAGCTCACGGTGGTTCTGTATACTATATTTATCCATAATGATATTAAAGATACGATTCGAATGTTTTCGAATCGTTTTTTGTTTTTTTTAAATGGTTCATATGATATAGACATTTAGATAGCAAATTACTGTTATTAATAATTGTGTCTTATGATACTTGTTAAGTTCCTATGACACCATTTATTTGACGTTGAAAATCAGTTTAAAAAAAGGTAGAATGGAGTAGTAAATATTTTGGAGGAAATCATGTCTTATACGAATTTAAAGTTGTTCGCTTTGTCGTCTAACCAAGAATTAGCAGCAAAAGTCGCTGATAAAATGGGTATTGAACTTGGAAAATCAAGTGTTCGTGAGTTTTCAGATGGCGAGATTCAAGTTAATATTGAAGAGTCTATCCGTGGTCATCATGTCTTTATTCTTCAATCTACAAGCTCTCCTGTAAATGATAATTTGATGGAAATCTTGATCATGGTTGATGCGCTAAAACGTGCGAGTGCTGAGACAGTTAGTGTTGTCATGCCTTACTATGGTTATGCACGTCAAGACCGTAAGGCTCGTTCACGTGAACCAATCACATCTAAATTGGTTGCTAATATGCTCGAGGTGGCTGGTGTTGATCGTCTTTTGACTGTGGACCTTCATGCTGCCCAAATTCAAGGATTCTTTGATATTCCTGTAGACCATTTGATGGGTGCTCCTCTTATTGCTGATTACTTTGATCGTGCTGGTCTTACTGGAGATGATGTAGTTGTTGTTTCTCCGGACCATGGTGGTGTAACTCGTGCACGTAAATTGGCACAATGTTTGAAAACGCCAATCGCTATCATTGACAAACGTCGTAGTGTTGATAAAATGAACACTTCTGAAGTTATGAATATCATTGGTAATGTTGAAGGTAAAACATGTATCTTGATTGATGATATGATTGATACTGCAGGTACTATCTGTCATGCAGCGGATGCGCTTGCTGAGGCTGGTGCAACTCATGTCTATGCCTCATGTACTCACCCTGTATTGTCAGGTCCAGCACTTGATAATATTCAAAAGTCTGCTATTGAAAAGCTTGTCGTATTGGACACAATTTATCTTCCAGAAGAACGCTTGATTGATAAGATTGAGCAAATTTCAATTGCTGATTTAATTTCTGAGGCAATCATTCGTATTCATGAAAAACGTCCATTGTCACCATTGTTTGAAATGGGACATAAATAGGATAGAATTACCCTAGAAACTATTGAAAAAGTCGTCAAATGATGACTTTTTTTGTTGTTTAAATGCGTTTGAGTTTTTGATATAATGTTAGTCATAATTGCAAAGAGGTGACCGTGATGGATTTAACAAAACGTTTTAATAAAAATTTAAATAAAATTGAAGTTTCAATGATTCGTCAATTTGATCAATCAATTTCAGATGTACCAGGTATCAAAAAGTTGACACTTGGTGAACCTGATTTTACAACTCCAGATCATGTAAAAGAAGCTGCTAAAGCTGCTATTGATGCTAACCAGTCGCACTATACAGGTATGGCAGGTCTTCCTGCCTTACGTCAAGCTGCTGCGGATTTTGTTAAGGAAAAATATAATCTTACTTATAACCCAGATAATGAGATTTTGGTGACTATTGGGGCAACAGAAGCCCTTTCTGCGACTTTGACAGCTATCTTAGAACCTGGTGATACAGTTCTTCTTCCTGCACCAGCATATCCTGGATACGAACCTATTGCTAATCTAGTTGGTGCTGAAATTGTTGAAATTGATACAACTGCTAATGATTTTGTTTTGACTCCAGAAATGTTGGAGAAAGCAATTTTAGAGCAAGGAGATAAGCTTAAGGCTGTTTTGCTTAACTATCCAACCAACCCAACTGGTGTGACCTATTCGCGTCAACAGATTGCAGATTTAGCTGAAGTCTTGAAAAAATATGATATTTTTGTTGTTAGTGATGAAGTCTACTCTGAGTTAACTTATGCGGATCAACATGTCTCTATTGCGGAGTATTTGCCAGAACAAACGATTTTTATCAATGGCTTGTCGAAATCTCATGCGATGACAGGGTGGCGTATTGGATTGATTTTTGCACCAGCAATTTTGACGGCTCAGTTGATAAAGAGTCACCAGTATTTGGTGACGGCTGCAGCTACTATGGCACAATTTGCAGCTATTGAAGCCTTATCTGCTGGTAAGGATGATGCCCAACCAATGAAAGTTGAGTATTTGAAACGTCGTGATTATATTCTTGAAAAAATGTCTGAACTTGGTTTCAAGATTATTGAACCTGATGGTGCTTTCTACATCTTTGCTAAGATTCCAGAAGGCTATACTCAAGACTCCTTTAAGTTTTGTCAAGACTTTGCACGTGAAAAGGCTATTGCGATTATACCAGGAGTTGCATTTGGGAAGTATGGCGAAGGCTATGTTCGCTTGTCGTATGCAGCTAGCATGGATACTATTGAAACAGCTATGACTCGTTTGAAAGAGTTTATGGAAGAACATGCAGAAGCTTGAGAGTAGAGGGCTTGTCCTCTTCAATCGTAATTATCGTGAGAATGATAAGCTAGTTAAGATTTTTACTGAACAAGCTGGAAAACGGATGTTTTTTGTTAGAGGTGGTGGAGCAGGTAAATTAAGTGCTGTCATTCAACCTCTAACCATCGCTGAATTCATGATGACTGTAAATGATGAAGGTTTGTCCTTCATAGAAGATTATAGTCATGCTGAGTCTTTTAAGGAAATTACAAGTGATATTTTCAAGTTGTCTTACGCGACTTATTTAGCTGCATTGACGGATGCTGCTATTGCTGACGGTATGGTGGATGCGCAATTATTTGCATTCTTGGAGAAGACGCTTGAATTAATGGAAGAAGGCTTGGATTATGAAATCTTGACTAATATCTTTGAAATTCAGGTTTTAGACCGTTTCGGCGTGCGCTTGAATTTTCACGAGTGTATCTTTTGTCATCGTGTAGGGCTTCCTTTTGATTTCTCGTATAAGTACTCAGGTTTGCTTTGTCCAAATCATTACGCAGAGGATGAAAGGCGCAGTCATTTAGACCCTAATGTGCCTTATCTTTTAGATCGCTTTCAGGGACTTTCATTTAAAGAATTGAGAAGCATATCTGTGAAGGATGACATGAAACGAAAGTTGCGACAATTTATTGATGAGCTCTATGATAATTATGTTGGGATACATCTTAAAAGTAAGAAGTTTATTGATAATCTAAATTCATGGGCTCATATCATGGATAAGGAAGATAGTGCTGATTAGGCATTGTCTTTTTTGTTTCACGTGAAACAGTGAATTAAAGGTTTTCAGGCTCAGGGGTTAAAATACAGGTCAGTTCGTGCTATAATAAGAGGATAATAAGCTGAAAGACTCTGCTGGAAATAGAAAATTGGATATGTCTATTTTAATTATAGATTGTTTGATTGATGAAAATTCGAGTCTATTTTTAGAGCAGAGGATGAGAGGGAGAATGCTATGCATGTAATTGCAGTTGATGCTATGGGTGGCGATAATGCGCCACGAGCAATTGTAGAAGGAGTCAATCAGGCTTTGTCAGATTTCAAAGATATTGAAATCCAGCTTTATGGTGATGAAACTAAAATTAAGACCTATTTGACAGCGTCTGAACGTGTGAGCATTGTACATACCGATGAAAAGATAAATTCAGATGACGAGCCAGCTAAAGCCATTCGCAAGAAAAAGAAAGCATCTATGGTTTTGGGTGCACAGGCTGTTAAGGAAAAAACGGCAGATGCAGTGATTTCTGCAGGAAATACAGGTGCCCTCCTGGCAGCAGGGCTCTTTGTGGTTGGACGTATTAAGGGAGTTGAGCGACCAGGTCTGATGTCAACAATGCCAAGTTTTACTGGTCAACCCTTTGATATGCTTGATTTAGGCGCTAATGCGGAAAATACAGCTAGTCACTTGCATCAATATGCTATTTTAGGATCTTTCTATGCAAAAAATGTTCGTGGAATTGCCAACCCTCGTGTAGGTCTACTTAATAATGGGACTGAGGAAACCAAGGGTGATAGTCTTCGTAAGGAAGCTTTCGAACTCTTGTCTCAGGAGCCAAGTATTAACTTCGTCGGAAATGTTGAAGCGCGTGAAATCATGTCTGGTGCTGCTGACGTTGTTGTGTCTGATGGTTTCACAGGAAATGCTGTTCTTAAAGCAATCGAAGGAACGGGACTTGGTGCCATGAAGACTCTTAAGTCGGCTATCATGAACGGCGGACTTAAAGCTAAGTTAGGTGCCCTTCTCTTGAAGGATAGTCTACAAGGCATGAAAAAGACTATGGATTACTCAAGTGCTGGTGGTGCAGTTCTCTTTGGACTCAAAGCTCCTGTAGTAAAATGTCATGGTTCTAGCGATGCAAAGGCAGTTTACTACACCATTAAGCAGGTTCGTACGATGCTTGATACGAAGGTTGTTGACCAATTAGTTGAAGCCTTTAGTCCGAAAGAGGAGGCTGAATGATGAGTAGAGTAGAAATTCTTCATAAAATGCAACTTGTTATTCAGGATCAGATGGGGAATAAAGACATTGTTTTAACCGAAGACACCAAATTAGATGACTTGGGTGTGGATTCAATAGAACTTATGGAATTCATTATTAATTTGGAAGATGAGTTTGCTCTTGAAATTTCTGATGATACTATTGATCATATGGATAAGGTAGCCGATTTGTTGGACTATTTGTCTGAGCAACTGAATAACAGATAAGCTAGTTAAACTTTAGTTTCTAGATTTTAAGTGAATCTAGTATTGCGGTTATACCAGCATTTATAGTTCATATTTTATAGGAGTGGGACAAGAAACTAAATGTTACCTTGATTTAGTTCTGTCAGGCTCCTTTTTTTCTATACATTATTTATTAAAGAAATCTAAATAAACCACTAAATACGAACGTTTTAATTTTACTTAAGTAACAAAGTTTGTTATATGTTGGTTTTTGGTTTTTTGTATGGTATAATGAAGAAGAAAAAACTTGAAAGGCGAACAATTCCATGTCAAACCAACTGATTTATACTGGGAAAGCTAAAGATATTTATAGTACAGAAGACGAAAATGTGATTAAGTCGGTCTATAAGGACCAAGCAACCATGCTTAATGGTGCTCGTAAGGAGACTATTAAGGGTAAAGGAGTGCTGAATAATCAGATTTCGTCTCTTATTTTTGAAAAATTGAACGCTGCCGGTGTGGCAACACACTTTATCGAACGTATTTCTGACACAGAACAACTCAATAAAAAGGTGAAAATCATTCCTTTGGAGGTTGTTCTGCGTAACGTGACTGCAGGTTCATTTTCAAAGCGTTTTGGTGTTGAAGAAGGAATAAACTTGGAAACACCTATTGTTGAGTTTTATTATAAAAACGATGATTTGGATGATCCGTTTATCAACGACGAACACGTGAAATTCTTAGGTGTTGCAAATGATGAACAAATTGCTTATATCAAGGAAGAAACACGTCGTATCAATGAGTTGTTAAAAGATTGGTTTGCACAAATCGGTCTTCGTTTGATTGACTTCAAATTGGAGTTTGGCTTTGATAAGGATGGTAAGATTATCTTGGCAGATGAATTTTCACCAGATAACTGCCGTCTTTGGGATGCTAAAGGTCACCACATGGATAAGGACGTTTTCCGTCGTGATCTCGGTAGCTTGACAGATGTTTATGAAGTTGTATTGGAAAAATTACAAGGCTTGAAGTAATTTTTTGAATTCCTCTCCGATACAGTTTTTAAGTAGAAATAAATAAAGGAAATAAAATGGATAAACGTATTTTCGTTGAGAAAAAAGCTGATTTTCGTGTGAAATCTCACTCTTTAGTAAAGGAATTACAGCATAATCTTCAGTTGAAAACCTTGAAGGACCTTCGTATTGTACAAGTTTACGATGTCTTTAATTTGGCAGAGGATTTGTTTGCGCGTGCAGAAAAACATATCTTCTCTGAACAAGTGACCGATACTGTTTTGGATGAAGCTGCAGTGAAGGCTGATCTTGAGAAGTATGCTTTCTTTGCCATTGAAAGTTTGCCTGGTCAATTTGACCAACGTGCGGCTTCTTCACAAGAAGCTTTGCTTTTGCTTGGTAGTTCAAATGATGTAACGGTGAATACTGCTCAATTGTACTTGGTTAACAAGGATATTGCTGCGAATGAATTGGAAGCTGTTAAAAACTACCTCTTGAACCCAGTGGACTCTCGTTTCAAAGATATCACTGTTGACATTGCGAAACAGGATTTCTCTGAGTCTGATAAGACTATTCCAAACTTGGATTTCTTTGAAACTTATACGGCTGAAGATTTTGCTAAGTATAAGGCAGAGCAAGGATTGGCAATGGAAGTGGATGACCTTCTCTTCATTCAAGATTACTTCAAGTCTATCGGACGTGTGCCAACTGAGACTGAGCTTAAAGTTTTGGATACTTACTGGTCTGACCACTGCCGTCACACAACTTTCGAGACTGAGTTGAAAAACATCGATTTCTCAGTTTCTAAATTTGAAAAACAATTGCAAGCGACTTATGACAAGTATATTGCCATGCGTGATGAGTTGGGACGTACAGAAAAACCTCAAACCTTGATGGATATGGCGACTATTTTTGGTCGTTATGAGCGTGCTAATGGTCGTTTGGACGACATGGAAGTGTCTGATGAAATCAATGCCTGCTCAATTGAAATTGAAGTGGATGTCAATGGTGTCAAAGAACCATGGCTTCTTATGTTTAAGAACGAAACTCACAACCACCCAACGGAAATCGAACCATTTGGTGGAGCGGCTACTTGTATTGGTGGTGCCATTCGTGACCCGTTGTCAGGTCGTTCATACGTTTACCAAGCCATGCGTATCTCAGGTGCCGGTGATATTACAACTCCAATCGCTGAAACTCGTGCTGGTAAATTGCCACAACAAGTGATTTCTAAAACAGCGGCTCACGGTTATTCTTCATACGGTAACCAAATTGGTCTTGCAACAACTTATGTTCGTGAATACTTCCACCCAGGTTTCGTTGCTAAACGTATGGAGCTAGGTGCCGTTGTCGGTGCAGCTCCTAAGGAAAATGTTGTCCGTGAAAAACCTGAAGCAGGTGATGTGATTATCTTGCTCGGTGGTAAGACTGGACGTGACGGTGTCGGTGGTGCGACAGGTTCTTCTAAAGTTCAAACAGTTGAATCTGTTGAAACAGCTGGTGCTGAGGTTCAAAAAGGGAATGCCATCGAAGAACGTAAGATTCAACGTCTTTTCCGTAATGGGGATGTGACACGTCTTATCAAGAAATCAAATGACTTTGGTGCTGGTGGTGTCTGTGTGGCTATCGGTGAATTGGCAGATGGTCTTGAAATTGACCTAGACAAAGTGCCATTGAAATACCAAGGCTTGAACGGTACAGAAATTGCCATCTCTGAATCTCAAGAACGTATGGCCGTGGTGGTTCGTCCAGAGGATGTAGATGCCTTCGTTGCTGAATGTAACAAAGAAAATATTGATGCTGTTGTCGTTGCGACAGTAACTGAAAAACCAAATCTTGTCATGCACTGGAATGGTGAAACAATCGTTGATTTGGAACGTCGTTTCCTTGATACAAACGGTGTACGTGTTGTCGTAGATGCTAAGGTGGTTGACAAGGATGTCAAGCTTCCAGAAGAACGACAAACATCTGCTGAAACCCTTGAAGAGGATACTCTTGAAGTCTTGGCTAACCTTAACCATGCAAGCCAAAAAGGGTTACAAACTATCTTTGATAGCTCAGTTGGTCGTTCAACAGTCAATCACCCACTTGGTGGTCGCTACCAAATTACACCAACTGAAGCTTCTGTACAGAAATTGCCAGTTCAACACGGCGTGACAACAACTGCTTCTGTCATGGCGCAAGGCTTCAACCCTTATGTAGCAGAATGGTCTCCATATCATGGTGCTGCTTATGCGGTTATCGAAGCAACTGCCCGCTTGGTTGCTGCTGGTGCAAACTGGTCTAAGGCTCGTTTCTCTTATCAAGAATACTTCGAGCGTATGGATAAACAAGCGGAGCGCTTTGGTCAACCAGTATCAGCTCTCCTTGGATCAATCGAAGCTCAGATTCAACTTGGTTTGCCATCTATCGGTGGTAAAGACTCTATGTCTGGTACCTTTGAAGAATTGACAGTACCACCAACCTTGGTTGCTTTTGGGATAACAACTGCAGATAGCCGTAAGGTTCTTTCTCCAGAATTTAAAGCTGCTGGTGAAAATATTTACTATATTCCAGGTCAAGCTTTGGCACAAGAAATTGACTTCGATCTTATCAAATCTAACTTTGCTAAGTTTGAAGCCATCCAAGCTGATCATAAAGTCACATCTGCATCAGCTGTCAAATATGGTGGTGTCCTTGAAGCTCTTGCCCTTGCAACATTTGGTAACCATATCGGTGCCACTGTAACCCTTGAAAATCTTGAGACTGCCTTGACAGCTCAATTAGGTGGATTCGTCTTCACATCTCCGGAAGACATTGCAGGTGTTTCCAAGATTGGACAAACAGCAGCTGACTTTACACTTACTGTCAATGGTGTAACGCTTGATGGACGTAAACTTGACAGTGCCTTCCAAGGTAAATTGGAAGAAGTTTACCCAACGGAATTTGCACAAGCAACTGAGTTGGAAGAAGTACCTGCTGTGGCATCAGATGATGTGATCAAAGCTAAAGAAATAGTTGAGACACCAGTGGTTTACATCCCAGTATTCCCAGGTACCAACTCTGAGTACGATTCAGCTAAGGCCTTTGAAAAAGAAGGTGCAAAAGTCAACTTGGTACCATTTGTCACACTGAATGAAGAGGCTATTGTCAAGTCTGTTGACACTATGGTTGACAACATCGAAAAAGCTAATATTATCTTCTTTGCAGGTGGCTTCTCAGCAGCGGATGAACCAGATGGATCAGCTAAATTCATCGTAAACATCTTGCTTAATGAAAAAGTGCGTGCAGCTATCGATCACTTCATCGAACGCGGTGGTTTGATTATCGGTATCTGTAACGGATTCCAGGCTCTTGTCAAATCTGGTCTTCTTCCATATGGTAACTTTGAAGATGCAAGTAGTACTAGTCCAACCCTCTTCTACAATGATGCCAACCAACACGTGGCTAAGATGGTTGAAACACGTATTGCCAACACAAATTCACCATGGCTTGCCGGAGTGGAAGTTGGTGACATCCATGCCATCCCAGTATCACACGGTGAAGGGAAGTTTGTCGTAACAGCTGAAGAGTTTGCTGAGCTACGTGACAATGGTCAAATCTTTACACAGTATGTTGACTTCGAAGGCAAACCAAGCATGGATTCTAAATACAATCCTAACGGATCTGTGAATGCTATCGAAGGTATCACAAGCAAGAACGGTCAAATCATTGGTAAGATGGGTCACTCAGAACGTTTTGAAGATGGACTCTTCCAAAATATTCCAGGAAGCAAAGATCAACACCTCTTTGCCTCAGCGGTTAAATACTTTACTGGCAAATAATCGAGCGTGGTGAGCTCATTAGAGATATTTTTCACTACAGCAGTAGTCTTAGAGGGCTTGAAAATGATGCATTTTTGAGTTCAACACTTAGAAGAAGATGTTAGAAATGTCTGCTTTTGTTTAGGCTAGCTAAGGAAAATATCAAAAATAAAAGGTATAAAAAATGACATACGAAGTTAAATCTCTTAATGAAGAATGTGGTGTTTTTGGTATCTGGGGTCACCCAGATGCTGCCAAATTAACTTATTTCGGACTTCACAGTCTCCAACACCGTGGTCAAGAGGGAGCAGGAATTCTCTCTAATGATGCGGGTCAATTGAAGCGTCATCGTGATATGGGGCTTCTCTCAGAAGTTTTTCGTAATCCAGCCAATTTGGACAAGTTGACTGGTACAGCTGCTATCGGTCATGTCCGCTATGCGACTGCTGGTGAAGCTTCTGTAGATAATATTCAACCTTTCATGTTTAAGTTTCACGATGGACAACTCGGTCTTGCTCATAATGGGAACTTGACTAATGCAGAGTCACTTCGACGAGAGTTGGAAAAGAATGGGGCCATTTTTAGCTCAACTTCTGATTCAGAAATCTTAGCTCACTTGATTCGTCGTAGCCACAACCCATCATTCATGGGCAAAGTTAAAGAAGCTTTGAACACTGTTAAAGGTGGATTTGCTTACCTTCTTATGGTTGAGGATAAGCTCATTGCAGCCTTAGATCCAAATGGTTTTCGCCCCCTTTCTCTTGGTAAGTTGGCCAACGGTGCTATCGTGGTTTCATCTGAAACCTGCGCCTTTGAAGTGGTTGGAGCAGAGTGGATTCGTGATGTAAATCCAGGTGAAGTTGTTATCATCGATGATAACGGCATCACTTACGATAACTATACAACGGACACGCAATTGGCTGTTTGTTCAATGGAGTATATCTACTTTGCCCGTCCTGATTCAAATATCCAAGGGGTCAATGTCCATACAGCTCGTAAACGTATGGGTGCTCAATTGGCACGTGAATTCAAACATGAAGCAGATATTGTCGTTGGTGTGCCTAACTCATCACTTAGCGCAGCCATGGGATTTGCGGAAGAATCAGGCTTGCCAAATGAAATGGGCTTGATTAAAAACCAATACACCCAACGTACCTTTATCCAACCAACACAAGAATTGCGTGAGCAAGGGGTTCGTATGAAGCTCTCTGCCGTATCAGGTGTTGTTAAAGGCAAACGTGTGGTTATGATTGACGACTCTATTGTACGTGGGACAACATCACGTCGTATCGTTAATTTGCTAAAAGAAGCAGGAGCAACAGAGGTCCATGTAGCAATCGGTAGCCCAGCCCTTGCCTACCCATGTTTCTACGGTATCGATATTCAAACACGTAAGGAATTGATTGCGGCCAATCATACAGTAGAAGAAACACGCGAAATCATTGGAGCGGATAGCTTGACTTACTTGTCAATTGATGGCTTGATTGATTCTATTGGAATTGACACAGATGCACCAAACGGTGGCCTTTGTGTGGCTTACTTTGATGGTAAATATCCAACACCATTGTATGACTACGAAGAACGCTATTTGGAAAGTTTGAAAGAACACACTTCTTTCTATTAAGAGCAGTGCAGAAGAAAAAAGAGGAAAAAATTATGTCTAAAAATGCTTACGCTCCACGTCTCACTACTGACTAAAAGCTAAAGCATTTGTCAGTAGACGCTTTGCCCTATAGGGCCAAAGCTGGAGACCTGACTAGTATTTTTCTCGAAAAAAGAAAAGGAATAAACAAATGACAAATAAAAATGCGTATGCCCAATCGGGTGTGGACGTTGAAGCAGGTTATGAAGTTGTTGAACGTATCAAAAAACACGTTGCCCGTACAGAGCGTGCAGGTGTCATGGGAGCTCTTGGGGGCTTCGGTGGTATGTTTGACCTTTCAAAAACAGGTGTCAAAGAGCCCGTTTTGATTTCAGGTACAGATGGTGTCGGTACTAAGCTCATGCTTGCTATCAAGTACGACAAACACGATACTATCGGTCAAGACTGTGTAGCTATGTGTGTCAACGATATCATCGCTGCAGGTGCTGAGCCCCTTTACTTCCTTGACTACGTCGCAACTGGTAAAAATGAACCAGCTAAATTGGAACAAGTTGTTGCTGGTGTTGCCGAAGGTTGTGTGCAATCTGGTGCAGCTCTTATCGGTGGTGAAACGGCTGAAATGCCTGGTATGTATGGTGAAGACGACTATGATTTGGCAGGTTTCACGGTAGGTATCGCGGAAAAATCTCAGATTATCGACGGCTCAAAAGTAGCTGAAGGTGACGTGCTTCTTGGACTTGCTTCAAGTGGTATCCACTCAAATGGTTACTCACTCGTTCGTCGTGTCTTTGCTGATTACACAGGTGAAGAAGTTCTTCCAGAACTTGAAGGCAAAAAACTTAAAGACGTTCTTCTTGAACCAACTCGTATCTACGTCAAAGCAGCTTTGCCACTCATCAAAGAAGAGTTGGTTAACGGTATTGCCCACATCACAGGTGGTGGTTTCATCGAAAATGTACCACGTATGTTCTCAGATGACTTGGCTGCCGAAATTGACGAAAGCAAAGTTCCAGTTCTTCCAATTTTCAAAGCCCTTGAAAAATATGGCCAAATCAAACATGAAGAGATGTTTGAAATCTTCAACATGGGTGTTGGTCTCATGCTTGCTGTTAAACCAGAAAATGTTGAACGTGTCAAAGAACTTCTTGACGAACCTGTTTATGAAATCGGTCGTATTGTGAAGAAAGATGGCGCAAGTGTGGTGATTAAATAATGGCTAAAAGGATTGCTGTATTTGCCTCTGGCAACGGCTCAAACTTTCAGGTGATTGCGGAACAATTTCCAGTAGAATTTGTTTTTTCAGATCACCGTGATGCCTACGTCTTAGAACGTGCCAAAAAACTTGGTGTGGCTAGTCATGCTTTCGAGCTCAAGGAATTTGACAAAAAAGTGGATTATGAAGAAGCTATCGTCAAACTCTTGGATGAACACCAGATTGATTTGGTTTGTTTAGCGGGTTATATGAAAATCGTCGGCCCAACCTTGCTAGCAGCTTATGAAGGCCGTATCATCAATATTCACCCGGCTTATCTCCCCGAATTCCCAGGTGCTCATGGTATTGAGGATGCTTGGAATGCAGGTGTTGACCAGTCTGGTGTGACTATTCACTGGGTGGATTCTGGCGTTGATACCGGTAAGGTTATCAAACAAGTCCGTGTGCCACGCCTTGAAGGTGATACCCTTGATACTTTCGAAACTCGCATCCACGAAACAGAGTACAAGCTCTATCCAGAAGTGTTGGATAGTTTGGGAGTTGCACGAAAATAAGAGAGCCCTAGAGCTAAAAGATAATTTTCGACTGTAGCAGATAAAGAACTTTTTAAAAAAGGAAAAGAAAGAAAATGACTAAACGAGTACTTATTTCAGTCTCAGACAAAGCGGGCATCGTTGAATTTGCCCAAGAACTCAAAAAACTCGGTTGGGATATCATCTCAACAGGTGGTACTAAAGTTGCCCTTGATAATGCTGGGGTAGACACTATCGCCATTGACGATGTGACTGGTTTCCCAGAAATGATGGACGGTCGTGTTAAGACTCTCCACCCAAATATCCACGGTGGTCTCCTCGCTCGTCGTGATCTTGATAGCCACCTTCAAGCGGCTAAGGACAATAATATCGAATTGATCGACCTTGTTGTGGTCAACCTTTACCCATTCAAGGAAACTATCCTCAAACCAGACGTGGCTTATGCTGACGCAGTTGAAAATATCGATATTGGTGGTCCTTCAATGCTTCGTTCAGCAGCTAAAAACCACGCTAGCGTAACAGTTGTGGTAGATCCTGCTGACTATGCTGTTGTTCTTGATGAACTATCAGCAAACGGTGAAACAAGTTACGAAACTCGCCAACGTTTGGCAGCAAAAGTATTCCGTCACACAGCTTCATACGATGCTTTGATTGCGGAATATTTCACAGCTCAAGTGGGTGAAACAAAACCTGAAAAACTCACTTTGACTTATGACCTTAAGCAACCCATGCGTTACGGTGAAAATCCTCAACAAGATGCAGACTTCTACCAAAAAGGTTTGCCAACGGCTTACTCAATTGCTTCAGCTAAACAGCTTAACGGTAAAGAATTGTCCTTCAACAATATCCGTGACGCTGATGCCGCTATCCGTATCATCCGTGACTTCAAAGACCGTCCAACAGTTGTGGCTCTCAAACACATGAACCCATGTGGTATCGGTCAAGCTGACGACATCGAAACAGCTTGGGATTACGCTTATGAAGCTGACCCAGTGTCAATCTTCGGTGGTATCGTAGTCCTCAACCGTGAAGTGGACGCTGCGACAGCTAAGAAAATGCACGGTGTCTTCCTTGAAATCATCATTGCACCAAGCTATACAGATGAAGCGCTTGAAATCTTGACAACCAAGAAGAAAAACTTGCGTATCCTTGAATTGCCATTTGATGCTCAAGATTCCAGCGAAGCAGAAGCAGAATACACTGGTGTTGTGGGTGGACTTCTCGTTCAAAACCAAGACGTTGTTAAAGAAAGTCCAGCTGACTGGCAAGTGGTTACCAAACGCCAACCAACTGAAACAGAAGCGACAGCTCTTGAGTTTGCTTGGAAGGCTATCAAGTACGTCAAATCAAACGGTATCATCGTGACCAACGACCACATGACGCTTGGTGTCGGTCCTGGTCAAACTAACCGTGTGGCTTCAGTCCGCATCGCCATTGATCAAGCTAAAGACCGTCTTGATGGCGCTGTTCTTGCTTCAGATGCCTTCTTCCCATTTGCGGATAACGTGGAAGAAATCGCCAAAGCAGGGATCAAAGCCATCATCCAACCAGGTGGATCAGTACGTGATCAAGAGTCAATCGAAGCGGCTGATAAACATGGTTTGACAATGATCTTTACAGGCGTTCGTCACTTCCGTCATTAAGAAAATTAAAGAAGTAATAGATACCCCAGAATCAATTTTCTGGGGTATTAATATCTTGAATTACATAGGAGTAATAATGAAAAGAATAAGACCATATTATATAGGCTTAATTATAGACTTACTGTATATTGTTATTATCATTTCACAGTGGAAGCAATGGTTTGTAGGAGTGACTAACTTTAATGAAAGTAAGCGTCTTCTGATTATTTATATCTGTCTAGCAATTTTATACAGGATATCATTCTTTAAATTATTAAGTAACAGAATAATTACGTGGCATATTAATGACATTATTTTTATAATAAAAAACCGTAAACCTAGAGTAGAGAATGGCTGGATAAAGAGGGGAATGAATGTAGTTGGGATGTTTCTATATTCATTTTATAAGTTTGCATTTTTGCTACTTACAATAGGACTTTTATCCTTTTATTTTCCCATAAGCTATAATAATATTTTTTCTTTATTGATAACCTCTTTAATAATTAGTTATGCAGGTGCCAGTTATATTCACTTTTTTATCTTATTATTTCTAGACATCTATATAGATACTGTATGGGTTATGTTTTTTGGAATCATAGCTTTTAGTATTGTTTTACTATTCGGCGTATTAAATACGAGTATGTGGGGGTTAGTTACAGCTTTAGTTGTAATAGTAAACTTTTATTTAAGCGAAGACATATGGAAAATTACTAGGTATAATATTAAAAATAGCAATAAAATTATTTATCAAAAGCGTTTTGTTAGGATAAGGGTATTGGTTAATATATTAGTTCTGGTATTGTTCATTTTATTAGCAATATTGAGTCCACAGTCTGTTATAGGAAAATTTCTTGTAAGCCTTTTTGCTCTCCCATCCATAATTGTTTTAGGTATTACTAAATCATATTCCTTATTTGTTATATTCATCATTATTTATTCTAACATAGAAGGTATTACAACATTTTTTGTTGAACTTTTATACAAAGAAGATAAAACTGTGGAATTCTATAAGAAGATTAAAGGAAAATATCAGAGAGTTGAGAAAGATATTCGTGGGAAGGACGAATTAACATACTCTGAGCCCATAGTGAAAATAAAAAATGGAAAAATATATGGTCTTACTTATAATCAAGATAAATTCTTTGGTTATGAAATAGATTTAGAAAATAAACAAATAATTTTTGATGATAGTTCGAAATTACAATTTTCTTTTGATGATTTTAATGATGAACTTTTAATAGCAGATAAACGATATAAAAAAATGAAGCCAACATTTAATAACTGATATCATCTCTAATAATTTTCTCCTAAGAGCTCAGCACTTGCTGGGCTTTTTTGTTTCAGAGTATCAAAAAAACAACCGTTCGCACGATTGTTCAATAGATTTAAACTTTTTCAAGAACAGACTGGGTTACCCAAGTTTTGCGATTTCCGATTTGAACGAGGACACCATCGCTTGGTGGGTCAATGGCAAGCACTTTGAAGTTACCTGGAATGGTAAAAGTCTCACCAGGATTGAGGTACTGGTCTGATGTTGGATTGCCTCGTCCATCCACTTCAAGAACGGGACCAGGATCAACAATATTGTGTTTGGTTGGTGTACCTCCAGCTAGGTCTTGACTGGTGATATTACTTCCTACGATTGATGTGACACGGAAGGTCCCTGTGAAGCGGACGGTATCACCAATGTTGATAGAAGAGTTGGTTGGATTACCAGTCTGAGTTCCTGATTCAAGGTCTTTAAAATGGATATAGCCAGATACTTGACTCTTATGGAAACTGCGTTTATGGTATTTCTCAGGTCCTTGCCCAGCATTATAGTTGTATTCTTCAATAGTTACCTGATCGCCATTCACCTCGGCTACCCAAGCAACATGCCCCATGTAGCCAGCTCCGTTGACACCATCTGAAAACCAAGCGATACTTCCAACAGCAGGATTCATATCTACACGATGTCCATGCGCTCGTGCAATTGGTCCCCAAGTGATGGCATTTCCATAACCTACAGGTAGGGTGAATCCATTGGTGTTGCTGAGGCGATAGGCCGCAAAGGATGTACACTGACGCCAGTACATGGTCCAAGGATCCACGCCGAAGCCCCCATATTTCCAAGAGGAAGGGTAGTCATCTCCGAGGACAGCCGCCTGTGTGGGAGCGCCCCAAGAAATTAGCACCGTAGCTAAGCCGGTTAGTGATAAAAGACATTTAACGATTTTTTTCTTCATTTTAACCTCCACCTACCTATTCGCAGTTTTTCAGGAAAATGGAGATAATTTTTGCGTTTAAGCCTCCCTTAAGCTGTTCAAGATATAATATCATCAATCCTAAATAACTTTTTTCATTATCATAATCTCCCAAGATGCGGTCCGAGTGGCCGCCTTTTTTATGTCCAAATTTGGATAGACACCCATATCCCCGAACAAATATGTTATAATGGTTATGTATAATTCGTGAAAATTGCTAATTTTTCCGAATGATTGTCGTTAACGGGCATTTGCCCCTAGTCTTATTTGATATTGAGGTATCTTTCAAATGAAACTTTTGGTTGTTGGTTCTGGTGGTCGTGAACATGCGATTGCTAAGAAATTATTGGAGTCTAAGGACGTTGAACAGGTTTTCGTGGCTCCTGGTAATGACGGGATGACATTGGACGGTCTTGATTTGATCAATATCGGAATTTCCGAACATTCTAAGCTGATTGACTTTGCAAAAGCGAACGATATTGCTTGGACCTTTATCGGTCCAGATGATGCTCTTGCGGCTGGGATTGTGGATGATTTCAATGCGGCAGGACTTAAAGCATTTGGTCCGACTAAGGCTGCGGCTGAGCTTGAGTGGTCTAAGGATTTTGCTAAGGAAATCATGGTCAAATACGACGTTCCGACAGCAGCCTATGGCACATTTTCAGATTTCGAGGAAGCCAAGGCCTACATCGAGGAAAAAGGCGCTCCAATCGTCGTCAAGGCAGACGGTTTGGCCCTTGGGAAAGGTGTCGTCGTTGCGGAGACCGTTGAGCAAGCAGTTGAAGCCGCTCACGAGATGCTTTTGGACAATAAATTCGGCGATTCAGGTGCGCGTGTGGTCATCGAGGAATTCCTTGACGGGGAAGAGTTCTCTCTCTTTGCCTTTGTCAATGGGGACAAGTTCTACATCATGCCAACGGCTCAAGACCACAAACGTGCCTATGATGGTGACAAGGGTCCCAACACTGGTGGAATGGGTGCTTATGCGCCAGTTCCTCACTTGCCACAGAGCGTGGTTGAAACAGCAGTTGACACGATTGTCAAGCCAGTCCTTAAAGGTATGATTAAGGAAGGTCGTCCTTACACGGGTGTCCTTTATGCTGGTCTTATCTTGACAGCTGACGGCCCTAAAGTCATCGAGTTCAACTCTCGCTTCGGCGATCCTGAAACGCAAATCATCTTGCCTCGTTTGACATCTGACTTTGCGCAAAATATCACCGATATTTTGGATGACAAAGAACCAGCTATCACTTGGACGGACAAGGGTGTGACACTGGGCGTGGTTGTAGCCTCAGACGGTTACCCACTCGCATATGAGAAGGGTGTTAAGCTTCCAGCCAAGACAGAGGGTGATATCATCACTTACTATGCAGGTGCTAAATTCGCTGAAAATGGCCAAGACCTCCTCTCAAACGGCGGACGTGTCTACATGCTCGTCACAACAGCAGATACCGTCAAAGACGGCCAAAACATCATCTACAGCGAACTCAACAACCAAAACACAGAAGGCCTCTTCTACCGTACAGATATCGGTAGCAAGGCGAACAAATAAAATTTCAAAAGCGACGAAGTCGCTAAACCCGATAATGGTCGTTTGATTTGCGAGCGTTAGCGAGCTAGTATAAGATAATCGTCGCAGTGGTGGAACTCCTAGTAGCAAAGCTACTAGGAGCGGAAAACTGGAGACCTAGGCTCCAGTTTTAGTAATGGAACGCCATAGGCGGTCGCTTACGTCCGCACTACAATAGACGATTATTAAAAAAGGAGAATAAATGAAACCAGTAATTTCCATCATCATGGGCTCAAAATCCGACTGGGCAACCATGCAAAAAGCTGCTGAAGTCCTCGACAACTTCGGCGTCGCTTACGAAAAGAAAGTTGTTTCCGCACACCGGACACCTGACCTCATGTTCAAACATGCGGAAGAAGCACGGAGCCGTGGCATCAAGGTCATCATTGCTGGTGCTGGTGGCGCTGCGCATTTACCAGGTATGGTTGCTGCTAAAACAACCCTTCCAGTCATCGGTGTGCCCGTCAAATCACGTGCTCTTAGCGGTGTAGATTCACTCTATTCTATCGTTCAGATGCCAGGTGGGGTGCCAGTCGCAACCATGGCGATCGGTGAAGCTGGTGCGACCAATGCGGCCCTCTTTGCCCTTCGTCTTCTTTCAGTAGAGGACCAGGCTATTGCGACAGCGTTAGCGGATTTCGCTGAAGAACAAGGAAAAATCGCAGAGGAGTCTACAAATGAGCTCAACTAAAACAATTGGTATCATAGGTGGTGGTCAACTCGGTCAGATGATGGCGATCTCAGCTATCTACATGGGACACAAGGTTATCGCTTTGGACCCAGCAGCTGATTGCCCAGCCTCCCGTGTGGCGGAAATTATCGCAGCCCCTTACGACGACGTAGAGGCTCTTCGTCAATTGGCGGGCCGCTGTGATGTTCTCACTTATGAATTTGAAAATGTGGATGCTGACGGCCTTGACGCTGTTATCAAAGAAGGACAGCTTCCACAAGGGACTGATCTGCTTCGCATCTCTCAAAATCGGATTTTTGAGAAGGACTTCCTTTCCAACAAGGCACAAGTCACCGTTGCACCTTACAAGGTTGTGACCTCAAGCCTTGATTTGGAAGATATTGATCTTTCTAAAAAATACGTCCTTAAGACTGCGACAGGTGGTTACGATGGCCACGGTCAAAAAGTCATCACATCAGCCGACGATTTGGAAGAGGCAAATGCACTTGCTAACTCAGCCGAGTGTGTCTTGGAAGAGTTCGTTAACTTCGACCTTGAAATTTCGGTCATCGTGTCTGGTAACGGCAAGGATGTGACGGTTTTCCCAGTTCAGGAAAATATCCATCGCAACAACATCCTCTCTAAAACTATCGTACCTGCCCGTATTTCTGATAGTCTAGCGGAGAAAGCCAAAGCTATGGCTGTGAAAATTGCTGAGCAACTTAACCTCTCTGGTACTCTCTGTGTAGAAATGTTTGCGACAGCTGATGACATCATCGTCAACGAAATCGCGCCACGCCCACACAATTCAGGCCACTACTCAATTGAAGCCTGCGACTTTTCACAGTTTGACACGCATATCTTGGGCGTTCTCGGTGCACCACTCCCAGCAATCCACCTCCATGCCCCTGCTGTCATGCTCAACGTCCTCGGCCAACACGTCGAAGCAGCTGAGCGTTATGTCACAGAAAATCCAAGCGCCCACCTCCACATGTATGGTAAACTAGAAGCGAAGCACAACCGCAAAATGGGTCATGTGACTTTGTTTAGTGATGAACCAGATAGTGTGGTTGAGTTTGGGAAAGGGATTGATTAGAAAATGGAAGTAAGAGAATTTAAAAAATGGTTAATAGATAATGGTTTTGAAGATGACGAACTATATCAAGAGTCATTGAAGTGCTATCAGGTTGAAGCATACAAGGCGGCGTATATTTTTTCTTATCTTGCAAATCATAAATATATTGCAAGATTGGCTATTGATTATCGGGGAACCCCATCTAATTTTATGTCCGATTGTCCTGAAGATAAACAAAACATAAAAGAGGCTCGATGGGAGGAGAAGATTAGATCACTTCAAAATGAAGATGAGTGGGAACAAACGGTTAATGAGATATTAATCCAAGCTAAAGATACTAATAATGTATTTAGATTACCTGATAAAATAAAACAAAAATATTCGCATATGAGAGTTCTCAGAAACAATGCTGCTCATGCTAAGGATAGATTAATATCTGAGTCAACTGTATTGGAGTTATGGAATGAAATCCAGTATACTTATCCATATTTTGTAATAAATGGGACGATAGATGCTTGGCTAGATGAACTAGATAAAGTAGTTAAATATTCGAATAATGACTCAAAATATTTTGATGACTTATTTGACCAGTTTGATAATTTTTCGATTGACAATAAGAGTATTGTTATTAACCGTCTAATAAAAAAATATTTGATTAATTCTGATTACGATGAAGAGTGTCCAAAAATTATCATAGATTTTTTATCAAAGGTCTTTCAAGACAATAAATACTCAAAACAAATAAGTAAAAGTTTTTCTGAAGAAGAAGAAATTTATTTATATATATGTACTGGTAAATATAACTTTCATAATGAAATGATTAAACTTTTTACTAGTTTAGAGATTTTGAAAAAAAATTATCAGTTCAGGTATTTTTGTGAGGAGTTTTCTAATAACTTCTGGAAATTTATCGATGAAATTTTTAGTGATGCAAATCTAGATACATTGATAAATACGCTGCTTTTTCTATTAAAACAAACTGATTCAAGATTGCTAGATGTCGATTTCTGTGAAAGTCGTTTTTTACAAAGTAACACTTTATTTTTTGAAAAAATATTAGATAAAATCAGCCACTTATATTATTATACAATGACATCTACTGGGCAAAAACGTCACTCAACATCAACATTTGATTATTTAAAATTTCGTTCTTATATAAACTATATAGCTTATGTTACATATAGGGTATCGGAAGATTCTAACTTAAGACAATACGATAATGTTAAAGAGTTTATTAAACATTATGAAAAGTTAATGACGGATAATTATAGTGGTGATGCCTGGCATAGTGAACGACAAATGCAAGAGCAGTTAAAAGAAATTAACAAAAAATATAGTCTAGTTGGATTAGATCAAGAATGAGATGGCATACTCAGTATTTGATTAAGTAATACAAAAAGTCTTTTACTATGGAAAGTATAAAAACTGGGAAAGATATGTTATCTAGCTTAACTAGTTGAACTAATGTATTCTGCAATAAATATTTTAAACAGAAAGGAACAAGGGCTCCGTATCCTCTAAAACTGAATACGGGAGACGTCCTTTGCCATTACTATGATTCAACTTATTGTCAACGCATTTGTTGAAAAAGAAAAGACGGGAGCAGTCGTTGAAGTCTTGTATGCTAGTAGCAATCACGAAAAGGTGAAAGCTAAGTATGAAGAGCTAGTTGCACAATATCCTGAAAACTATTTAGCCATCTATGATTTACCGTTGGATACGGATTTGAATGCACTAGATCACTATCCGTCTGTGTGGATTGGGAAAGAAGAATTTGAATAAAACGACTTTTAGTCGTTAAACGGATGTTTCACGCCGTGGGGAAAGCGTAAGCGACGGAAATCTTGAGACTTTAGGCTCAAGATTTAGTCATGAGATTCCGGAGGAAGCTGCTGACGTCCGCACCACTTAAGTGAAACATCAACAGAAAGGAAAATTAAACATGATTGATAGATATAGCCGCCCTGAGATGGCGAACATTTGGAGTGAAGAAAATAAATACCGTGCTTGGCTTGAGGTGGAAATCTTGGCTGACGAAGCATGGGCTGAATTGGGAGAAATCCCTAAGGAAGATGTGGCTTTGATTCGTGAAAAAGCGGACTTTGACATTGACCGTATTTTGGAAATCGAGCAGCAAACTCGTCACGATGTGGTTGCTTTCACACGTGCGGTTTCTGAGACTCTTGGTGAAGAGCGTAAGTGGGTTCACTATGGTTTGACTTCTACTGACGTGGTAGATACTGCCTATGGTTACCTCTACAAGCAAGCCAATGAAATTATCCGTAAAGACCTTGAAAACTTCACTAAAATCGTGGCAGACAAGGCGAAAGAACACAAGTTTACTATCATGATGGGTCGTACCCACGGTGTACACGCTGAGCCTACAACTTTTGGTCTTAAATTGGCAACTTGGTACAGCGAAATGAAACGTAACATCGAGCGTTTCGAGCATGCTGCTGCTGGTGTGGAAGCTGGTAAGATTTCTGGTGCGGTTGGTAACTTTGCCAACATTCCACCATTCGTTGAAAAATACGTCTGCGATAAACTCGGTATCCGTGCTCAAGAAATCTCTACACAGGTCCTTCCTCGTGACCTTCATGCTGAGTACTTTGCAGTTCTTGCGAGCATTGCAACTTCTATCGAGCGTATGGCGACTGAAATCCGTGGTCTTCAAAAATCTGAACAACGTGAAGTGGAAGAGTTCTTTGCTAAAGGTCAAAAAGGGTCTTCAGCAATGCCTCACAAACGTAACCCTATCGGTTCTGAAAACATGACAGGTCTTGCACGTGTCATCCGTGGTCACATGGTAACAGCTTATGAAAACGTGTCACTCTGGCATGAACGTGATATCTCTCACTCATCAGCTGAGCGTATCATCACACCAGATACAACTATCTTGATTGACTACATGCTTAACCGTTTTGGAAACATCGTTAAGAACCTGACAGTCTTCCCAGAAAACATGAAACGCAATATGAACTCTACATTTGGTTTGATCTTCAGCCAACGTGCCATGTTGACTTTGATTGAAAAAGGCATGACACGTGAGCAAGCTTACGACCTTGTTCAACCGAAGACTGCCCAATCATGGGATAACCAAGTAGACTTCAAGCCACTTCTTGAAGCAGATCCAGAAGTAACTTCACGTCTCACTCAAGAAGAAATCGATGAAATCTTCAACCCAGCTTACTACACTAAACGTGTTAATGAAATTTTCGAACGCATCGGTTTGGGTGACTAATCTAAACAAGATAACAGAAAGCAGGTTTGCCCTGCTTTTTTTTGATGGTGACATTTATGTCACTAGTTTTGTTCTCTTTTCAGCCTTATAATAGAGTCATCGCTAGAAAAATTGTCAGGAAGGAGGAGTTGGCTATCTTAAAAGGACGACTTAAGTATTTACCGGAACTTAGCCTCGTAATAGCCAGCATTGCTTATAATATCATCCGCATCATGAATGATCTTGGAAGCTTCAAAGCCCCCTCTTGGTTTTTAGAGATGGATATTCCTAGTGGTTCCTTACTATTACTTATTTTGCTTATCATTTTAAAAAGTGATGCGAGGAAATGATGTTTTAAGCAAGTTTTAAGTTTATTAGATTATATTATAACCACCCTAATAAAACAACTAGCTTTGGCGAGCTGGTGAAAAACTTTTTCATAACAAATCTCCCTGAAGAAAGTCTAGATATCTAGGCTTTTTTCTTATTTTTAAGATTTTATTAGGATATTTTAAGGAATCACTTGAAAACACTTCCAAAACAAGGTAATATAGTCATATAAAGATTCTATTGGACAAGCGGTCACCTTTGGAGGATTAGGAAGAGGAGGTTGGAAAGCCTGTACAATCGTATCTTTGTCAGTGGTCTTTGGATTGCTGTGAAAATCCCTTAGGGGATTTTTTTACGGCGTTTTAAGATTAATTTAAGAAAACTATATTATACTTAAAACATCCTAAATAACATTTACTGAACGTTGTTCAGTAAGTCTCGTTGGCTGATACTATTTGTAGAACAACGAACTTTTCTTTTTCATAATCTCCAAAAGAGCTCAACACTATGTGTTGGGTTCTTTTTTTGGTCACTAAAAAAACGCCCTTAGGCGTTTTGAATATGGTTTACATCTCGTCTGGAGCTTCAACACCGAGAAGGCGAAGGGCTTCTTTGAGGACTGTTGCTGTTGCGTAGCAAAGAGCTAAACGGCTGTCACGTTCTGGGCTTTCGTCCAAGATACGTGTGTGCGCATAGTATTTGTTAAAGGCTTGGGCCAAGCTGATAGCAAATTTAGCAACGATAGATGGCTCAAAGTTGTCTGATGCACGGTTGATGATACGTGGGAAGTCTTGGATGAGTTTGATGATTTCCCAGCTTTCAACGTCGTTCAGACTGTATGTAGCATCTGCAGATGGCGTGAAGTCAGCCTTGCGCAAGATAGATTGGATACGAGCGTGTGCATATTGAACGTAAGGTCCAGTTTCCCCTTCGAAGGATACCATAGCATCAAGGTCGAAGTCGTATCCATTCATACGATCTGTTTTAAGGTCGTAGAACTTGATAGCTCCGACACCGACAGCATGAGCAACAGCTTCCTTGTTAGGCAAATTTGGATTCTTAGCTTCGATTTGAGCTTGGGCACGGTTAACAGCTTCAGCGATAGTTGGCTCAAGCAAGATAACGTTACCCTTACGAGTTGACAATTTCTTACCGTTCTTAGTGACAAGACCAAAGGCAACGTGAGTCATGTCGTCAGACCAGTCGTAGCCCATTTCTTTAAGGACAGCCTTCAATTGTTTGAAGTGAGCAGATTGTTCATTACCAACCACATAGATAGCTTTGGCAAAGTCGTAAGTACGTTTACGGTAGAGGGCAGCAGCCAAGTCACGTGTGATGTAAAGTGTTGCACCATCTGATTTTTTAATGAGGGCTGGATGTTCGATACCGTATTTTTCAAGGTTAACCACTTGGGCACCTTGAGATTCTTGGAGAAGCCCTTTTTCTGTCAAGATATCAACGACTTCATCCATCTTATCATTGTAGAAGGCTTCACCGTTATAGCTATCAAAGGAAACACCGAGTTCATCATAGAGACGGTTGAATTCCACCAAACTTTCGTCACGGAACCATTGCCAGAGGGCAGTTGCTTCCTCGTCACCAGCTTCCAATTTACGGAACCATTCACGAGCTTCTTCATCTATAGATGGGTCTTCTTCAGCTTCAGCGTTGATACGCACATAAAGTTGAAGGAGTTCGTTGATAGGGTTAGCTTTGACAGCTTCCTCACTACCCCATTTCTTATAGGCAACAATCAGCATACCAAACTGTTTACCCCAGTCACCTAAGTGGTTGATGCGGACTGGTTTGTAACCTTGTTTAGCTACGATATTGGCAAGAGCGTCAGCGATAACTGTTGAACGCAAGTGACCGATAGAGAAAGGTTTAGCGATGTTAGGACTAGACATATCAAAGGCAATGTTACGTCCGTGACCGATGTTTTGGTCAGCGTAGTGGCTGCCTTGAGCAATGACTTGTCCAAGAACGTCCGCTGAGATTTTTGATTTATCAAGGAAGAAGTTGATGTAAGGACCAACAGCTTCAACCTTTTCAAAGTTTGAGGCATCGATTTTTTCGGCGATGTCTGCTGCAATCATTTGAGGAGCCTTGCGCAAGACTTTTGCCAATGAGAAGGCAGGAAAGGCGAGGTCTCCCATGTCAGCATTTTTAGGGGTTTCAAGCAGATTTTGAATGTTTTCTTGTTCCAATTCGGGAACAACTTTGGCAATCTCTGCTGCAATGAGTTCTTTAGTATTCATAGGTACTCCATTTCAAATCTTGTCATTAACTTCTATTTTACCATTATTTCAGTTAATAGGGTAGGGACAAGAAAGCATCTATTAGGAAGAATTCCATGAAAAAATACAAACATTCTGTTATAATATGCAAGGAATATACATAAAAAGAGGAAAGATAATGAAGAGAGATCGCCAAGCTGTTATCAAACAGATGATTTCAAGAGAGAAGATTGGGACACAAGAGGAAATTAAGCAACGCCTAGAGGCGGAAGGTATCACGGTTACACAGGCTACCTTGTCACGTGACTTGCGTGAGATTGGGCTATTGAAGCTTCGTGATGAAGAAGGCAGACTCTACTATAGTTTGTCTGAGCATGTGCTTCCAAGTTTGGACCCTACGGTTAAGGACTATGTCAAATCCGTTTCCCGTGCCCAGTTTATGCTGGTCCTTCACACAGAGTTGGGTGAAGCTGATGTTTTGGCCAACCTCATTGATAGTGACGGCAATCCTGAAATTTTAGGAACCGTTGCTGGGGCAGATACCCTTTTAGTCATCTGTAAGGACGCTATGGTTGCTGAAAAATTGGAAAGCGAGTTTCACTGATGAAGACTCCTCATCAGGACCTCCAAAAAGCCAAAGAAGAGTTAATCGACCTCCTCAAACACCATGAGGCGGTTCTTGCTTTTCAAGAGGCTGAGAAGGCCATTGGACAGGTCCCTCAAATCAGCCATCTGGCTGGACAAATGAAAGCTTACCAACAAGAAGCAGTGCTTTTTCAAAAAATCGAGAAACAACGTGCCTATGAGGAGGCAGGTGAGCAGGCAGATTTGATTCAGCATGAGTTGGAAAATTTGCCTATTGTTCAGGACTACCGTCAAAAAATGCAGGATGCCAGTGACTTGATCCAATATGTGACCAAGTCTATCGAAGAAAGGATTAACGAGGAGTTAAGACATGGCTAAGGGAAAAATATCTCCAGGGATGCAGCAGTATTTGGATATCAAGGAAAATTATCCAGATGCTTTTTTGCTGTTCCGTATGGGTGATTTTTACGAATTATTTTACGAGGATGCCGTTAAGGCTGCCCAGATTTTGGAAATTAGCCTAACCAGTCGTAATAAGAACGCCGATAATCCCATTCCTATGGCTGGTGTTCCTTATCATTCGGCTCAAGCCTATATTGATGTCTTGGTTGAGATGGGCTACAAGGTAGCCATTGCTGAGCAGATGGAGGATCCTAAACAGGCTGTCGGTGTGGTGAAGCGTGAGGTAGTCCAGGTTATCACGCCAGGAACAGTGGTTGACAGCTCTAAACCTGATAATGCCAATAATTTCTTGGTAGCCATTGACAAGTCTGGAAGTCGATTCGGCTTGGCCTATATGGATGTGTCAACGGGTGAATTTTTTGCGACAGAGTTGGACGATTTCAGTTCAGTTTGTAGTGAAATTCAGAACCTTAAGGCACGTGAAGTAGTGGTTGGTTATGATTTACCCGAAGCTGATGAACAAGTTTTGGTCAAGCAACTCAACCTTCTACTTTCCAAGGAAACAGAGGTTTACGATGATGTCCACTTGATTGACACTAGCTTGACAGACTTGGAAAGCAGTGTGGCGGGTAAACTTCTCCAGTATGTGCACCGTACTCAGATGCGTGAGCTGAGCCATTTACAAAAGGCTCAGCACTATGAGATTAAGGATTACTTGCAGATGTCCTATGCGACCAAGTCAAGTTTGGATTTGCTGGAAAATGCTAGAACGGGCAAGAAACACGGTTCTCTTTTCTGGCTCTTGGATGAAACCAAGACAGCTATGGGAATGCGTCTCTTGCGTACTTGGATTGACCGTCCTTTAGTGAATCAGGCTGCAATCATGGAGCGCCAGAATATTATCCAAGTTTTCTTGGACAATTTCTTTGAGCGTAGTGACTTGACAGAGAGTCTTAAAGGCGTTTACGATATCGAGCGCTTGGCTAGTCGTGTTTCTTTCGGAAAGGCTAATCCTAAAGATTTGATTCAACTAGGTCATACTTTGGCTCAAGTTCCGGTCATTAAGGCGATTTTGGAGTCTTTTAATGACGATGCCTTGTCAGGTCTTTTACAAGACTTAGATACTATACCAGAATTAGAAAGTTTGATTCGTTCGGCTATTGATCCCGATGCTCCTGCAACCATTACAGAAGGTGGCATTATCCGTGCTGGTTTTGATGAGACCTTGGACAAGTATCGCAAGGTGATGAGTGAGGGAACCTCATGGATTGCGGATATCGAAGCCAAGGAACGTGAAGCGTCTGGTATTACAACACTAAAAATTGATTATAACCGTAAAGATGGTTACTACTTCCATGTGACCAACTCTAACCTTAGCTTAGTTCCTGACCATTTTTTCCGCAAGGCAACCCTGAAAAATTCGGAGCGCTTTGGAACTGCTGAGTTGGCTAAGATAGAAGGTGAGATGCTTGAGGCGCGTGAAAAATCATCAACGCTAGAGTATGATATTTTCATGCGTGTCCGGGAGCAGATTGAACGCTATATTGACCGTTTGCAATCTTTGGCTAAGGCTATTGCGACAGTTGATGTGCTTCAGAGTTTGGCAGTTACAGCAGAGACTAATCATTATGTTCGTCCTGTGTTCAATGATGAGCATCGTATCGTTATTGATCAAGGTCGTCATGCGGTGGTTGAGAAGGTTATGGGCGTTCAGGAATACATTCCAAACACGATTACCTTTGACAGTCAGACCAATGTTCAGCTCATCACAGGACCAAATATGAGTGGTAAATCTACCTATATGCGTCAGTTAGCCTTGTCAGTCGTTATGGCTCAGATGGGCTCTTACGTGCCAGCTGATAGTATTGATTTGCCAGTTTTTGACGCCATCTATACACGTATTGGTGCTGCAGATGACTTGATTTCAGGTCAGTCGACCTTCATGGTTGAGATGATGGAGGCTAACCAGGCCATTAAGCGGGCGACACCTAATTCCTTGATTATTTTTGATGAGTTGGGACGTGGGACAGCCACCTATGACGGTATGGCTCTGGCCCAGTCTATCATTGAGTTTATTCATGACGAGGTAGGAGCTAAGACCATGTTTGCTACCCATTATCATGAGTTGACAGCCCTGTCAAACAGTTTGACACACCTTGTCAACGTTCATGTTGCGACACTTGAAAAGGACGGCGAGGTAACTTTCCTTCACAAGATTGTCGATGGCCCAGCCGATAAATCTTATGGTATTCATGTGGCTAAGATTGCAGGTTTACCAGCAGATTTACTGGAACGTGCTGACACCATTTTGACACAATTAGAGGGCGAGACAGTTACCATCCAACCTCAGGAAAAGGTATCGC
Source organism: uncultured Streptococcus sp. (assembly GCA_934229725.1). Classification (GTDB taxonomy): domain Bacteria; phylum Bacillota; class Bacilli; order Lactobacillales; family Streptococcaceae; genus Streptococcus. The sequence continues at coordinate 8,619 of CAKQDX010000017.1, read as the reverse complement.
CTCAAGAGAAGCCTGCCACTGAAACACATGTCAACGAGCAAATCTCTCTCTTTGATGATTTTTCTGAAAATCCAGTTCTTCAAGAGTTACGAGACTTGGACATTTACAATATGACACCGATGCAGGTCATGATGGCTGTAGCAGATTTGAAACAGAAACTATAAAAGAAGCTTGTCAATTGACAGGCTTCTTGTCTTTTATAGGTGTTTCAATTCTTGGTTCAGTTCTTCAATATCCTTTTTCATTTTCCAATAAGAGATGACCCAAACGATGAGATAGATAAGGCTGAATTCAATGACGAGCTCCAAGTAGAAAGTCAAACGTAGAGGGAACCATCCGCTGAGGGTAGCTAGTGGGATGAAACCTAGGCAAGTCAAGGCGTAGTGAGTGAGGGTTGCACGAAGTAAACTCCACTCAGCCTTACGGAAAATATAACTAGCGACTTCAAAGAGAATACCGATAGCAAACCAAGTGATGAGGCAGTAGGCCAATACCAAAGATCCGTGAACCTGATGTGAGGTCATCCATTGTCCAATAGCTGAGTGAGGATTTAGGGGCATGTAGCTTGGTGCCCAGATAAGAGACATAACCATTGATACGGCAAGTCCAATAAGGATACCAACTGTGCCTGATTTAAAAAGTTGTTTTTTCATTGTAATTTCTCCTTAATTGCTTTGAGGTAACGGCGTGATGAGTAGGTGGTTTCCTTGTTTTTAAGGTGAATTTCAACGAGGCCGTTAGGGGTAATGTTGAAGCGTTCAATTTCTTTGAGGTTGACAATCTCTGATTGTGAGATTTTGATAAAGTAAGATGGCAGTTTTTCTAAAACCTGATAGAGACGTAAGCCTAAGTGGTACTCTCCTTGAATAGTTTCAGCTAGAACTTGCCGATTTTCGATGTAAATTCTGGAAATAGCATTAGTCTTGATGAGGTAAGCTTCTCCATCTTTTTTTCCTTTGAGTCGTTGGTTATCATCCAAACTTTCGACAAACTCGACAACTTGCTGAACCTTGGGCGTCCGACTAGGTGCCTGAATCTGCAACATTTCTTCTTGAAATGCTGAGTCAATCTGAACTTTTAGTTTCATAACGATCCTTTCTTATTTGTAATTGAGGAGGCCTCCTCCCTTTCACACCTTTATTAAACACTATTTACTAGCCCACAGCAACAGCGTTTGTCTATGTGGTCCTATATGGTGTCTAAGTGGTTGAAAATATTTTCGAAAACCCCTATACTTAATGAAAACGTACTGACGAGGTAATCACATGAAATCTATAATGAAGTGGCTAGCAGGAATTTTTCTTGCCTGTAGTCTAATTTTGAGCTTTTTTACACCTTTTGAAAAGGCACTAACACTGAATTTGCTCTTGTTTTATTTCTTTGTTAAGCAGTTTATGGATTCGACAAGCTCACCTAAAACCTACCAATGGATTTTCCAAATCATCTATCTCTTGATTTTTTCTGGGCTCATTTGGTTCAACCTTCGTCATGGGGATATGATCGTTATAGCCACAGCACTCTCTTGGTTAACAGTTGTCTGTGAGTTATGGCTATATAGTAAGAATAAGTAACAGTCACATATCAACCTTTTAGAGGGGGTAAAACAACATTATGTCGAAAATCATCGAATTGCCTGAGGTGTTGGCCAACCAGATTGCTGCTGGTGAGGTCGTGGAGCGCCCAGCTAGTGTGGTCAAAGAGTTGGTGGAAAATGCTATTGATGCAGGTAGCACCCAGATTACCATTGAAGTTGAAGAATCAGGCCTCTCAAAAATTCAAATCACAGACAATGGTGAAGGAATGGCTCAAGCTGATGTGGCCATGAGTTTGCGCCGTCATGCAACAAGTAAAATCAAAAATCAAGGAGATCTCTTTCGTATTCGAACCCTTGGTTTTCGAGGTGAGGCCCTCCCCTCTATAGCTTCTATCAGTCACCTAACTATTGTGACAGCAGCGAATGGAGAAGCCTATGGGACTAAACTGGTTGCTAAAGGTGGAAAAATTGAGAATCAGGATCCTATTTCAACACCAGTTGGAACAAAGATTACCGTTGAAAACTTATTTTATAATACCCCTGCTCGTCTCAAGTATATGAAGAGTTTACAGGCTGAGTTGGCTCATATTGTCGATGTTGTCAATCGTCTGAGTCTAGCTCATCCCGAGGTTGCCTTTACCTTGCTTAATGATGGTCGTCAGTTGACACAGACATCAGGTACTGGAGACCTCCGTCAAGCTATTGCTGGTATTTATGGTTTGACAACGGCTAAAAAAATGGTGGAGATTTCAAATTCTGACCTTGATTTTGAAGTTTCTGGCTATGTCAGCCTTCCTGAATTAACTCGTGCGAATCGTAACTACATTACTATTCTCATTAACGGACGCTATATAAAAAACTTCCTACTTAACCGTGCTATTTTTGATGGTTATGGTTCTAAACTCATGGTAGGGCGCTTCCCTATTGCGGTTATTGATATTCAAATTGATCCCTACTTGGCTGATGTCAATGTTCACCCAACAAAGCAGGAAGTACGTATCTCTAAAGAAAAAGAGCTCATGGCCCTTATCAGCTCTGCCATTGCGCAAAGCCTTAGAGAGCAGGATTTGATTCCTGATGCTCTTGAAAATCTAGCCAAGTCAAGTACTAGAGGTGCAACTAAGCCAGTTCAAACCAGTCTTCCGCTCAAACAAACCAATCTTTACTATGATAGCAGTCGTAATGATTTCTTTGTCAAACCAGAGACAGTCCAAGAAGATATCAAACCTCTTGTATCAGAGTCAGAATCTTCAGTTTCATCGGTAGAAAACAAACCGCAACCTTCTGTTAAACAGGCACAGCGTTCAGCAGATGAAGGTGATAGCGAACACGAAAAACTCGATTATAAAAACAAGTCGAAAATGAAGCGCATGCTTGAAAATCTGGACAATGAGGAAACATCAACCTTCCCTGAGTTGGAGTTTTTTGGTCAAATGCATGGAACCTATCTCTTTGCTCAAGGACAAGGTGGGCTTTACATCATTGACCAGCATGCTGCTCAAGAACGTGTCAAATATGAGTATTATCGCGAAAAGATTGGTGAGGTTGACAGCAGTTTACAACAGCTCTTGGTTCCCTATCTCTTTGAATTTTCAGGTTCAGATTACATTAGTTTACAAGAAAAAATGCCCCTTCTTAACCAGGTTGGTATCTACTTAGAGCCTTATGGGAATAACACTTTTATTCTCCGTGAACATCCTATTTGGATGAAGGAAGAAGAGATTGAATCAGCGGTCTATGAGATGTGTGACATGCTTCTTTTGACGAATGAAGTGTCCGTCAAGACCTACCGTGCTGAGTTAGCCATTATGATGAGTTGTAAACGTTCAATTAAGGCCAATCATGCTCTTGATGATTACTCTGCGCGTGACCTACTAGTACAGCTTGCCCAGTGTAAAAATCCCTATAATTGCCCTCACGGACGTCCAGTACTTGTCAACTTCACCAAGTCTGATATGGAAAAAATGTTCCGTCGTATTCAAGAAAATCATACGAGCCTACGTGACCTAGGGAAGTATTAAAACTTTTTTCGTCTAGCTTTACGAATAGGCATGTTAGATTTATAATAGTGGTGAAGATAAGGAATCTTCTATGTTTTAGTCTATCATTGTAGGATGATTGCCTGATTTTTAAGTTAGGAGGTAGAGTGATGAGACACCTAACAAAAACTAATAAACACTTTTTACTTGTTGGCTTAGCATTTTTAGCGACTAGCTTGATTTTCTATATTTTGGCCTGGTTAGGTCGACCAAGTTTGGAGAATATCCTAGCAAACGTTTCTAGCATTTCCTTTACTTTAGGTCTTGTAACATATATTTTCTTAGGCTTGAAGATGATTACGGATACTTTAAAGACAAGTAGCCATTCTTCAAAATAGAGCAAACATAATCCGCTTTCGAGTGGATTTTTTGTTACAATAGTACAGCAGTACTTGAGAGGATAAGATGGACACTCAAGACAATTATCTTACAAATATAAAATGATAAAGTAATCCATTGAAGATACGAACGAGAAAGGAAATCACACACTATGTATGATTACATCAAGGGAACTCTAGTAAAAATTACTGCTAAGTATATCGTTATAGAAGCAAACGGTCTAGGTTACATTGTCACTGTAGCAAATCCCTATAGTTTTTCTGACCAAATGAATCAGACTATCCAAGTCTATCTTCATCAGGTTATTAGAGATGATGCCCACCTTCTTTTTGGTTTCCATACTGAAGATGAAAAAGAGGTCTTCCTTAAGCTTATTTCAGTTTCTGGAATAGGACCGACAACAGCTCTAGCTATTGTTGCCGTAGATGACAATCAAGGACTTGTTGCTGCTGTTGATAATAGTGACATCAAGTACTTGATGAAGTTTCCGAAGATTGGTAAAAAGACTGCTCAACAAATGGTTCTGGATCTGGCAGGAAAATTTGCAGAGTTGCCAGCAGAAACGACCAAAGCCACACCAAATCAGCCTGCAGGGAATCATCAGTTGGATGAAGCTATGGAAGCCTTGCTTGCTCTTGGTTACAAAGCCACAGAGCTTAAGAAAGTGAAAACCTTCTTTGAGGGTACCAATGAAACGGCAGAGCAATACATTAAATCGGCTCTTAAAATGTTGATGAAGTGAGGTAAGTAATGGTCAATCGATGTCGTTGGGTTCCAACCGACAACAAACTCTATTGTGATTATCATGATAAGGAATGGGGAAAACCTATTGTTGACGATCAAAAACTTTTTGAGCTTCTTTGCTTAGAAAGTTATCAGTCAGGGCTTTCCTGGTTAACGGTTTTAAATAAGCGCCAGGCCTTTAATCGTGTTTTTCATAACTATGATATTGAGCGTGTTGCCCAGTTTAGCTTAAGTGAACTTGAAGAAGCGCTTCAAAATCCGGATATCATTCGTCACAAACTTAAACTAGAAGCAACTGTAATTAATGCCAAACAAGTACTAAAAATCCAAGATGAATTTGGCTCTCTGTCCCATTATTTTTGGAATTACTTTGACGGAAAGCCCTTGATAAATAATGTTCCCACATATAAGGAAGTCCCATCATCAACTGATTTATCCCAACAGATTGCCAAAAATCTAAAAAAGAGAGGGTTCAAATTTTTAGGACCGACTACTATATATTCATTTTTACAAGCTGCAGGATTTGTGAATGATCATGAAAATGATTGCGACTTTAAATAATGAGTAGATTTGATTGACAAGATGATAAAAACGTGTTAGTTTATAAACAAACGTGTTTTTGAGATTTTTTACGAATAATAATATAGGTGAACCAATGAAAGCTGAATTGATTGCAGTAGGAACTGAAATTCTTACAGGGCAAATCACCAATACCAATGCCCAATTTTTATCTGAAAAACTAGCTGAACTAGGAATTGACGTGTATTTTCACACAGCAGTAGGAGACAACGAAAACCGCCTACTCTCAGTTCTTAATCAAGCCAGTAAACGTAGTGACTTAGTCATACTTTGTGGAGGACTTGGTCCAACTGAGGATGACTTAACTAAGCAAACCCTGGCTAAGTTTCTAGGAAAAAAACTTGTCTTTGACGAGGAGGCAAGTAAAAAACTGGATAGTTTCTTTGCTACTCGCCCTAAACATACACGAACACCTAATAATGAACGCCAAGCGCAAATTGTTGAGGGGTCTGTGCCCTTGCAAAATCTCACAGGTTTAGCAGTTGGGGGGATTATCACTGCTAAAGGAGTGACTTATGTCGTCTTGCCTGGCCCACCAAGTGAACTCAAACCGATGGTGAACCAAGAGCTTATTCCAGCTCTTACAGAGAATCATACTACTCTTTATTCTAGAGTTCTAAGATTTTTTGGTGTTGGAGAAAGTCAATTGGTTACTATCCTGAAGGAGCTTATTGTTAACCAAACAGATCCAACCATAGCTCCATACGCTAAAGTGGGCGAGGTGACACTACGCTTGTCAACCAAGGCTTCCTCGCAAGAAGAAGCAGATCAGAAACTAGATGTTTTAGAAAAACAAATTCGTTCTACTAAAACGTTAGATGGCAAGTCCCTATCTGAATTCATTTATGGATATGGAGAATCAAATAGCTTAGCTTATGAGGCATTTCAATTACTTAAGAAATATGGTAAAACCATTACAGCAGCTGAAAGTTTGACAGCTGGCTTATTTCAAGCTAGTATTGCTGATTTTTCAGGAGCTTCGCAAGTGTTCAATGGTGGATTTGTTACCTATAGCATTGAAGAAAAATCTAAAATGTTGGGTATTTCCTTGTCTCAATTAGAAGAATATGGTGTTGTCAGTCATTTTACTGCTGAAAAAATGGCAGAAGGTGCTCGAGCTAAGACAGATAGTGATTATGGTATTGCACTTACTGGTGTTGCAGGACCGGACTCTTTGGAAGGGCATCCAGCAGGTACTGTCTTTATTGGTATTGCCGATAGAAACCATGTGCGGTCAATTAAGGTTGTAATAGGTGGAAGAAGTCGTTCGGATGTTAGATATATCAGTACCCTCTACGCCTTTAACCTAGTTCGCCAAGCATTACTAGAAGAAAATTCAATTTGAGTTTATTGTAAATTTGTAGAAAGAAGAGGAAACTAAGTGGCTAAGAAAACAAAAAAAACAGAAGAAATTACTAAGAAATTTGGTGATGAGCGTCGTAAGGCCCTTGATGATGCATTAAAAAATATTGAAAAAGATTTTGGTAAGGGTGCCGTAATGCGCCTTGGTGAGCGTGCAGAGCAAAAGGTTCAGGTGATGAGCTCAGGCTCACTAGCTTTGGATATTGCTCTTGGTGCAGGTGGTTATCCTAAAGGTCGTATTATCGAAATTTACGGACCAGAATCTTCGGGTAAAACAACTGTCGCCCTTCATGCTGTAGCTCAGACACAAAAAGAAGGTGGGATCGCAGCCTTTATTGATGCCGAACATGCGCTTGACCCTGCTTATGCGGCAGCCCTTGGTGTGAATATTGACGAGCTTCTTTTGTCGCAACCAGATTCAGGTGAACAAGGTCTTGAGATTGCAGGTAAGCTGATTGACTCTGGTGCAGTTGATTTGGTTGTTGTTGACTCAGTTGCGGCCTTGGTACCACGTGCAGAAATTGATGGAGATATTGGTGATAGTCATGTAGGACTTCAAGCACGTATGATGAGTCAAGCTATGCGTAAGCTTTCTGCATCTATCAATAAAACAAAAACAATTGCTATCTTCATTAACCAATTGCGTGAAAAAGTTGGTATCATGTTTGGTAATCCAGAGACTACACCTGGCGGACGTGCCCTAAAATTCTATGCTTCAGTACGTCTTGATGTCCGTGGAAATACACAAATCAAGGGAACTGGTGATAAGAAAGACCAGAATGTTGGTAAAGAAACCAAAATTAAGGTTGTTAAAAATAAAGTTGCTCCACCATTTAAAGAAGCTTTTGTTGAAATTATGTATGGTGAAGGTATTTCACAAACAGGTGAGCTTGTTAAAATTGCTAGTGATTTAGGTATCATTCAAAAAGCAGGAGCTTGGTTCTCATACAATGGTGAGAAGATTGGTCAAGGATCTGAAAATGCTAAAAAATATTTAGCAGATCACCCAGAAATTTTTGAAGAAATCGACCATAAGGTACGTGTACACTATGGTTTAATTGAGCCAGATGAAGAAGATGCTGTTGAAGAAAAGCAGGTTGACGAAACGTCAGATGAACTTGTTCTAGACCTTGACTCAACAATCGAAATTGAAGAATAAGTCTAAAAAGAGCTAAACGGCTCTTTTTCTTTGTCCAAGTGTAGTTTTTGAAAATAAAAGTAATGTTTAGTAAGTCAATAAGATATTCCTTAAGTATAAAATAGGTCGCTAGACCGATTTCTAAAATAAAGGACAGTGATAAGATTATAGTATCATGTGACAGAAAGAGAGAAATAACATGATTAAAATTTATACAATTTCAAGTTGTACAAGTTGTAAAAAAGCAAAAACATGGTTGAATAACCATCAACTTCCTTATAAAGAACAAAACCTTGGTAAAGAACCACTTACAAAAGAAGAAATCCTCAATATCCTTTCAAAAACGGAGAACGGTGTTGAAAGTATTGTTTCATCAAAAAATCGTTATGCAAAAGCTCTGAATTGTGATATTGATGAGCTAAGTGTTAGTGAAGTCATTGATTTGATTCAGGAAAACCCTAGAATCTTAAAAAGCCCAATACTAATTGACGATAAAAGGTTGCAAGTGGGTTATAAAGAAGATGATATTCGTGCTTTCTTACCACGCTCAATACGTAATGTCGAAAATTCACAAGCACGTATGCGTGCAGCACTTTAAAACAAAAAAGAAGATTGCCTAGATCTTCTTTTTTAATGAAATTTATGATAAAGAAAAGAAAAGGTATTGACTTTAGTTCATAAACTTGATAGACTATTAAAGTCTTAAGCGTACAACCAAGTAACAAAGTAATTAAAACTAAAAAAAGTTATTGACAAGGTAAGCAAGAGATGATAATATGAATAGGCTACATCGGAAGATGCAGCTTAGACACGAGGAAGTTTGAAAAAACTTTTCAAAAAGTGTTGACAAGTTATTCTAGATTTGCTAGAATATAGGAGTTGTC
>CAKQDX010000016.1 GCA_934229725.1 uncultured Streptococcus sp. | reverse complement strand
GCTGTTTCCATGGTCATGTCATAATTTTCTTGAATACGTATGCGTTCATCAATCATCGCCTTTTCCTCCTGTGTCCAGCTGGATGAATCCAGTAATGAATCGGCATGCGTGACCGCTTGACTAGGTGCCTTGGAAAATGGGAGATTTCCAAAGAACTCTAGCCACTGCCGTCCTTCATCCCTGATATGCTTATCTTTATTATACTTATCCAACTCTAAAAAGGCAATCTGAAGAAGGTTTTGCCGCTTACCGTCCTTATAGTAGGCATTCAAAGGCCTACCCGTCCGACTATTGGCCATCCAATAAGTATTAATCGGGGATTCCTCATCAGGCAACAAGGTCTTCTCCAAGATAGCTATGCCATAGACCGGCTCCATCTGCTCATACATCTTATGCGTCTGCCCTTGTTGACGTAATTGTTGCACATTTTCCACTAGCTGGTTAGCCAAATAATAATGAAAACGATTGAGAAAATAATGCTGCTTACGTACCTGAATCTCAATGATAACCTCGGTTCCATCATTCAACTTGGCTCGAACATCCACCGAGGTTGAAAAGAGCTCATCCTCATCAAAATCCTTTTTATGAAGCTGTGTCCCTTCCAAAATCTGGGCATCCACAACATCCAAATCCAAAATATCTCGAATAAATGCCACCGTCACCTCAGGCAGGCTAAAAATCTTCTTAGCCATAATATCCAAGGTCGGTGAGACATGCTTGTGTCTTTTTTCCATCTACTTCTCCTCAATTTAAAAATAGAGGGTTGGCCCCTCTACTTCTATTATTCGGAAAAAGCCATTGATTGCACTATAAGATTCATTAAGAAACCAAATAATAGTTAACTTTCAAGTCTCGAAATTGATCATAACCCAAATACTCATCATTCTGCAAGCGACCTAAAACAATGCTAGGATGAATACCAATCTCATCAGCAAAATTCTTAATTGCTTGTTTATCAAAGCAACCTTCATCTATAAATCTTTGATAGTCTTGAGGGTCAATTAATAAATCTTTCGCAAATTGGTCTGCTTGTTCCTCAGAACGTCGATAAGAGTCGCTACCTTCATGATCAGACGAAAAGTCATTCTGCAGAATATGGCCAATCTCATGGAAAAGTGAAAACCAAAAAATATCCGATGCTTTATTACGATCTGTTAATAACAACAAGACACTACCGTTTCCAAACTTCTTTGTTGCACCATTTAAATTGGCATTTGCTAAAGCAGGGAGCCCCACTAGGACAACCCCACACTCCAGCAAAATGTCGGTCAACTCTTGAGCAAAGTCCTTTGGATCTTGTCTTGTCAAGTCTCTTAAAGTTGGTAAGCTTTTCTCTAACTTTCTGCGATTAAGCTTCGTGGTCGTTTTATTTCGAGCTTTTTTAGATGCTAACTCTAACATAATATTGGAATTAACGATACTCTTTTCGGTAAAGTCACGTGTATTACGATAACTCACTAAATGGTTAAAAGTCACAAGATATTCTAAACTCGATACTTCTAAAATCTTCCGAAGCTCTGTAATCTTTTCACCGATACTATAGCGCTTCTCTGGAACGTAGCCTTTTTTCTTAAAATACTTGAGGTCAATCATCTCGCAGATTTCCTTCTCGCGGCCTTGATCAAACTCTCTTTGTTCTAAAATTTCAGCCACTTTCACATCATAAATGTTTTGAAGGTTGAGCCAAGTCTGCATAGAAACACCACTTAACTTGGCTAACTTATGAGCTGTCTCCTTACTAATAGACTCCTCAGCATTAACTAGCTTGCTGACAGTCTTAGCAGAGACTCCCAAACGCTCCGCAAATTCTTTCTGAGTTACGTTATAGTCCTCAATTAAGTCTTCAACATACTGACCTGGATGAAAAGCAACCAGGTCTTTGTACTCAACCACTTTTTTACTCATAATGATTGCTAACCTCCTCTATTTTCAAGATTTCGATTTCTACCGGACTAGAAAATACCTTATCAAAATCTTCCTCACGAAATCCTACAATCAAACGATAGGAACTCCTTCGACCATCTATATCTAAAGCAAACTGTCCATCTCTCTTTTCCTTTAATTGGTGAAAATGATACTTAGGAAAAGCCGTCACACTAGCCAAAGAATCCGATGCTTCCAAAAGGTTAATCAACTGGTGCAACTTTAATGCAATCTTATCCGAAAAATCCTTTTTCGCTCGCCTAAGCTCAGTGCACTGTTTCTCAACAGTTTTATTTGTATAGATAAGCTTCATAAATTCCTTTCTGTTTATTTAAATTACCTTTTTGGTAATTTAATATTATCAAATTCATAGAAAAAAGACCAGTCAAAACTTCATTTGACTAATCCTTCTTTTATCATTTACTAATAAATTACCCCTTAAATGCTTTCACAAAGGCCTTAAGTTCCTCGTCTGCTTCTGGCGTCGTTCCATGAAGCTGGCCAAGCATGTCGAGAAGGGAAGCTGTCTGACTTTCAATCGTCGCATTAGTCTGATTAATCTTAGCCACAATATCAGTCAAGGGCTCCACTTCCTCTTCCTCAAAGGTATCCACATAGCGAGGAATATTAAGGTTGTAGTCATTTTCCACAATCTCTTCAAAGCTAGCCAGATGGGCGAACTTGTCCATATCCTCACGGCTCTTATAAGCATTGAGAATCTTCTCAATATAGGCATCTGTCATGATGTTCTGATTTTTCCCTTTATCAAACTCCTTAGAGGCATCGATAAAGTAAACATCACGATTCGTGCGGTTCTTTTTGAGAATGATAACCGTCGTCGGAATACTGGTGTTAAAGAAAATATTCGCAGGCAGACCGATAACCGTATCAATAGCCCCTTCTTCTAACAAAGCCTTACGAATAGTCCCTTCAGCATTACCACGGAAGAGCACCCCATGAGGAAGGACGATGGCCATAACACCATTGTCTTGTTTCAAGTGATAGTAACCATGCAAGAGGAAGGCAAAATCAGCCTTAGACTTAGGTGCCAGTTTCCCAAATGGTGAAAAACGAGGGTCATCCATGAATCCTGAGCTGGCAGACCACTTGGCTGAATAAGGTGGGTTCATGAGAACACCATCAAAGTTAGTCGGCTCTTGGGTTGGCCAATCCTCATCCAAGGTATCAGCGTTGTGTAAAAACTGGTTTTCAATCGGCACACCATGCAGAATCATGTTCATACGTGCCAGGTTATATGTTGAGGTATTCAACTCTTGACCAAAGTAAACCACTGTCTGTGGTTGGCGTGAATAGCGTTTGGCATTAAGCAAGAGCGAGCCTGACCCCATAGTCGCATCGTAAAGGGTAAAGCCTTGCTTGTCCTCACGACCTAAAAAGGCAATCTGAGTCATGAGCTTGGCAACAGGTTGCGGTGTATAGAACTCACCAGCTTTCTTACCCGAATCCGTCGCAAACTGACCAATCAAGTACTCGTAAGCATCACCAAGCATATCACCAGCATGACCAGCCACATCTAGGACAGCCAACTCTTTCATCACAGCCGCAACCGTCTGGTTTTGCTTTTGAGGAGTCGCCCCAAGTTTCTTAGAGTAGAGGTCGATGTCTTCAAAAAGGTTTTCATAGAGCTCGTCGCTCTGCTCAATATCACGGAAGCCCTGAGCCAAGTCCTCTAGCTGGAAGCTTCCATCATTCACTCGCTCAACCAAAGCCGTAAAGGTCAAGTCAGGATGAATGGCGTAGCTCATCTCATCAGTGATAACTGACAAGAGGTCCTCGTGAGTCTCCTCATCCTCGTAGTATTTACGATAGACTGCCAGTGCCTCTTCCAAGCTTTCTGTCTCCTCCTCCATGGTTTCTGCCACGAAAAAGAGCATCTTGTCCGACAAATACTTGTAAAAGACCATGCCCAAGAGATAAGACTTATAGTCGTTAGCATCCATCTTAGAGCGGAGCACATCCGCTGAGTTCCACAGGGCTTGATAAAGCGACTGGGAGGTTTGTGTTGTTTCTGACATAATGTTTCTTTCTTTGTATTTTTAAATATTATCCTATTCGTTCTAATAGCCAATCACGACTGTTTCCACTTCCTTGATGACCTCATCTGAAATCTCAGAAATAGGAAGTTGGTAAATAGTGTTTTGACGTGGGTTGAAAATGCCTAGATTTTCTATGGTTTGAAACTCTGGATGAATCGAACGCCTACCCATGAGATAGTAAATCAGTAGCTGCAAGGTATGGTCCTTATTAGGCTTGCTGGTGGTGACTTTAAAGTCCCAAAGGGTATCTTTAGTCAAGAAATCCCCATCGCCAGTCGTTATGGTAGCCGTATAAGCCCCTTCCATGGTAAAACCATCCGCAGTCACAGGACCAAAGGCCTTGAAAAAGCTCAAACTACGCTCAACCATGGTACGAATATTAGCAATGGTAGACTGATCTGGAACAATCCCCTCCACTGGACGATAAGCCAGAGGACCAGCACGAAAGGCACTATCAAAACCTGCCAACTGACAAGCCCTAGTAATCGACAAATCATCTAGTCCCTTGACATCATCCAGAAGACCCAAAGCCTTAGCCTCCATCCTCATGGCCCTAACACCAAGCAAGGAAATCTCAAAAGCCTCCTCAACAGCTGTCCCATCCATGAAACGACTAAGATAGTCCACAGCAGTCCCAACCAAACTAGCCGCAATAGACTCCTCAGCATTAAGAACCTGACCATCATCAAGCGTCGTCACTTTAAACGTCTTAACCGGCAGATAGCCACCGTGAGGCTGCTTAATCTGTTTAATACGTTGTGTTACTGATACCATGTTTGTCTCCTTTGAAAGTACTTTGGCTTATCTTTTATGTCTTTCATCAATTTTTTCAGTAAATATAAAACCTTCCTTCTCCATCTTTTCAAGTATTGGTTTAATCTTAGAAATGACAGACTCCCTAAAATCAATATAATCATCTGGAAATTTGGACAAATATCTACCAATCCAAATAGTATACCTCTTATCCTCAGGAATAATATCAAAGTCTTTAATATCAAAGTCTTTAATATCTAAATTATTTGTGATAATTGATTGAAATCTCCAAAATGACAAAAATTCCCTGTTATCAAATAAATCTATACATTCCCATATATTTCTATCCCAATTTATAAACTGTCTTGATAGATTTTCACAATGTAGATAGGTTAAAAGTATAAAATCCTTTCTCTTATATTTCAAGATAGTTTCAGGAGTAATTATTAGGTTGGTGTAAGACTTTCCTAACTCAGGGAAGCTCAATACATTGTGCTTTTCTAAAATATAAATTATTTGTGACTGATCATATCCCAGAGGCTCAAAAATAGCCTCTATTCTCTCAATTCGTTTAGCATTAAACTCCTCACCATCTAAGTCCATAAGGTCAGTTTCTTCACCATTAACTGAGTAATAAAGTTCCGAAAACCTTTCTTGGATTATAAAATTCATCGAGGGACTATTTTTTAATTTCAAGGATTCTTTTATGGCTATCTCGAAGAGTTGGTTTTGTTGGTTCTCAGAAAATGTTTGATACTGTGTATTTAAATATTGGTAAAAATCAGTCAATTTATCCGACTCAACCAATTCTTTAACTAAATCTTCTGACATATTATCAAATAAAATATCTAATTCATCTTCTGTACGATTAGAAGATACTTCGTAAACTTGATATCCTTGCGGATTTCTATTAAAACAAAACGGATAACCTAAAATTTCGAATCTCTGGATTTTAGATAATTGTTCTTTTATCGTGAGGCCTTTTTTAGTCACACTTTGAAAAACTGTTTCCTCAGAATCCTTGATTGTAATGGAAACACCTTCAATAATATTATTATATAGTTCTGGATAAAATAGATAAGCATAAATCACTAGTAATTGCTGCTCAACTTGAACACGACCAAACTTTCCCCTTCTAAAGAATTCTTGATTGACATAATCATTAAAGTGTTCTCTATCTCGTAAATTCTTCTGATCAGAACCTACTCTTTTTTTAAAATCATTAGAAAGTACTATATTAAATTTATCTTCTAAAACACTAAAATAGTTATTCCATATTTTAGATGGATGCAAATCAAATGGTAGTTCAACTTGTCTATCAATTATTTTAGATAGATAATTATCATCATTTTTATGAACCTTTGTAATATCACCAACAAAAATAATAGGTAACTTTCCATTTATTAAACTGAAAAGTTTATAACTTTCTTCCTGTTGCTTTTCGGACATTCTATCAAAGTCATCAATAATCAGAACTTTCGAAAACTTTCGGAACTTTAGAGAATTACTTAGTAAAAAACAATAAAATTCATCGGATTTTTTCTTAAAGACTTGCCATACAGCAACTATTAATGCTATTACTCCTCCTAATTTCAAAATCAATAGTTTTGAGCTACCCAAATAATTACTCAATCCAATATCAACAAGATTAGTCATCAGTATAGATACAGCCACTAGAAGAACAATACATACTCTTATAGCCCAGTATAAAAATGGATATAATTTTGAACATGCAATCTCAATTGTTGACCTAGTATCTGTTAGTCTCCAAAAATCAATTGTAATGAGTTTCTTGGGGGAATTTTTCTTCACCTCTTCTAAAAAATCAGTCTTACCAGATCCCCAACTACCATTTAAAAAATATGTTTTATTATCGTTGAGTAATTCAGCAAAATTGTTCGCCGCAACTGAAGTATCAATGTGCTCTAACTTAATGAATTCATGCTCCATATTTCACTTTCTCCTTAGATGAACATATCTTGCAAGAGTTTCTTTTTCAGAGTCTCAAGCTGAGTAATTTTCTCCTGGAAAGAAGTGATAAGCTGGTCAAGATTTGAGAAATAGGCACCGATGGCTTGTTGTTCTTCAATAGTCGGGATAATAATAGCAATATTCATAAAATCATCAAAACTAATATTTAACAATCCATCCATTCTTGCCCCTGATGAGACAAGTTTTCCTAATTCCCGATCTGGGATTTTTGTTGAAAACATTATTTCAATAAATTTTGCATCTGCAAGTTGATTAACTCTAAAACTATGATAAACTTTTGGAACAAGTGCTTCTTCATAATCCTGTAATTCAAAAACAACTCCATATTTTGCTAATTTTGAATTACCATGGTTATATGATAGTTCCCCTTTTTTTAAAAGGGTATAATTCTTTTGTTCTTTTCCGGCAATATTAGCAGAAAATCGATCAATTTGATTCATCCAACCGCCAGATGCAGAAATTGTTAAAGTTGGCAAATCCATTCTTCCATCATTACCCTGTACACGATGAGCGACATCTTTTAATTTAGACTTTTTCCACTCTCTTTCGAATCCATCCAAACGAATCTCAGGTACTGTCTGTCCAGCTTTTGGAAACATCTTAGAGAGCATGGCTGCCTTGAGTGATTGGTAGTTAGCAAGATTATCCTTGTGGCTAGTCAGAAGGTCATCGAGAGTACGGAAGAGGTAGCCGATGGCGGATTGTTCTTCTAGAGATGGAACAATTACATCCCATTCTTTCACCTCAGACATCGGTACCAAATTTACCATAGCTGAAGCTGGGTTAGCTTTCGTTAGCTTGATTTGCATTTTTGACGATCTCATCCATTGTAAAAAGAATTCTTTATCAGTGTTTTTATTAACTCTTAATCTGATTAGAGCTTGATTAAACACACCGTTCTCAATTCCCTCAGGTACTAGTGAAATTTTACCAATAGTACCAGCACCACTCATAATAAAGTCACCAGGTAACAAAATAAATTTCTTTAGTTCATGATACTTTTCTTCTGAGATTCTATATCTAGTATTAAAGTGGTCGTAAATCGCATTTTGCTGTTCATAGACTACATACTCGCTATTTTGAACAAATAATTCTTTTTTTAAAGCACTTCCAAATGGACCACGTCTAATTCCCTCTTCTGAGTTAAGCAAATTTTTAAATTTTACTTGTTGCCAATCAATTTTAGAATTATTGAATCTAATTTTAGGAATATCTCGCTTTATCATATTTTCATCTAACCTTCATAAAGTTTATTTAATAAAATTAATCTTCAAAATTAATTTCTCCCTCAGCAACATTGTAAATGTCAATCATTTCTTGAATGTCAATTCTATTCACAAGCCAACCACGCATAGAACATTGACTAATGAAATCAGAAATCCTATTTATCCCTTTCATTTCTTTCAGTGTTACAACTATTCCAAACCTAAGTTCTCTCCCATCACCATTGTTAAGTCGCTCCTTAGTTTTAAGACTAAAGCCCCACAAACCATCACCATATGCCTTCTTAGCTCTCCCATTTGGCTTGACGTACTCTATAATTGATTTGATATTATCCCATTTTCTATATAATCCTCGAGCATCTGTTTCAGAAAGAGACACATTATCATTTTGTTTATTATCATTTACAGTAATTATCTTCTGTCCATTAAGTCTACCAAAATAAATATCCAATTCTGTATTTGTATAATCAACTCCTTGGTTCCTAGAACACTTGGGAAAATAACACAACGTTGCTTTAGCTATGTAAGGGTGCTTATCATCAACAACAGGCACTGGAAGATTATAATTGTATGTATCAAACATGATTGATTCTCCAGATATAACAAACTTAATCTCATCATCTTGGGCGTTAAGCACATCTTCAATTCTTTGAGGTACTACACCATACCCAATTAAATTCATGGAACTATTTGGTTTTGACCATGATATTGCAGAATCAATAATTAAAGCTTTTGCCACTTCCCTACTTAACCCTATCTTATGGATTAAATATGCTATTTTTCTAGTAATCCAAGGTGCCGCAAAAGATGTTCCTGCTACAAAATATTCTCCTGTAGGCATACAAACTCTTATTTTGTTTTTCCCATCCCCTCCAAAATAAGAAATGTCAGGTTTATTAAAGAAGGACAACACTTTACCTTCTCTGGAATATGTCGCTGGTTTATTATCCTTATTAACGGCATTCACAACTAGAGAATTTATTGAATCTGCTGGTGCCCCAATTTTCATTCTAGCTTTATCGCTCACTCTTTTATTTGTTCCCGCTATCACAAATATAACATCAAATTCATATTGTATTTTATCTAACAAAGCAGCTTCTGGAGAAATAAAATTTTTTTGAATTTCTAACGCTGAACCTAATGATAAATTCCATACCTTAATATCTCTATTCTCTGCTACTATTTCTTTAATTGACTTAAGTATAGAAAATGAACTAAACTTACTACCCCTTGCAACTCCAAAATGTTTAACTCTAAAACGGCCACATCCATCATCTAATTCTGGATTAATTGAAGAACCGTCAACAATTAACGAAGATACAGCTGTGCCATGTTCATAATCAGTTGAATCAATTGGAATATCGGCATTTACTTTATCTTGAAATGTCACCCATTCGGAAAAATAAACACTACTATCAAACATAGTATCAATAACTCCGACTACCGGTTCATCAACAGGTGAAGGAATTGTCATTCTGTGCCCGCTATCAAAAATCTCAAAATTCTGAGTATCCAATTTCGATAAATCTGTAGTAGCCATAGAAATCAGATAAGGAGCCTTTTCATTTAAAATTTCTAACTGATCCGGAGTCAATAATATCGTTGTCTCATCAATCACTCTGTAATCAGGAACATTCAAACCAACCCTCTTTAACAATTCACTTGTAGGTACTTTGGTATCAAAGATACTAATAATTGATGTTTTTAGTTCATCAAGTTCATTTTTGGGTATTGCAAAATTTTCAATCGAACTAATGTCTACAATAGCTTGTAAAAATTTTGTTCTAGCTATTATTCCTGGTTCGTATTTTTCTGTCCTATCACTAATCGAATTTAATTTTTCTGTAGAAATTTCTCCATTAAAATCTTTTATAAGTAATGATGCAACTATATTCAAAGTATTAATCGATTCATCCAAAACATCTAAATCTATGTAATAAGTAATAACATGTTGCTTCTCTGTAGAAGTTTTATCAATAAATTTAGCTCCAACGACGCAATCATTTGGTTGAATTCTACTATTTTTTTTAAATAGTTCTCTCATTCTTCTACTTTTTGCAACAACATCAACATAAGTTACTGAAATTAAAGCTCCTTCAAAATATGAGATATTTAACCAATATTCCTTAAGTTCTTCGAGCTCTTTTTTTAATTTCAATATTTTTTTTTCACTCACAATTTGATTTGCCAACAACTTTGGAGAACCTGGTCGACCACTACTTGATTTTTGCTCAAAACGTCCCTTTAATTGCAATAATTCATTCATTCTTTAACATCCTTTTAACTCTCTTGAAACCTGACTTTTTGAAATACCTTTCAAAATTTCTATTTCACGTACTGTAAAACCAAGCTCTCTTAATTCTTCAATTGAAACTTCATCTATCGATTTATATGCATTTGTAAAGATCCGCCTCAAATAATCGTATTTATCAGTTAAACTGCTAAAAGCCACTGCACTTTTTAAGATATTCTTCAGTTCACCTGGATAAGGAATTGGTTTCATCAGAGAGATAATCTTTTTCAATAATTTACTATTTTTCCCAGATTGTTTAAAATCTTTTAAAATATCACTCATTAAAACATTCGAAATATCCAATAAATCATCTTGACTATAATTATTAAAATTAATTACCGCATCAAAACGTCTTATTAAAGCCTTATCAAAAACATCAAACAGATTAGTCGTGGCAATTAAAACAACCTCATCGTTTAGTGAGTCGATTCCCTTCAATATCGCAGAAGTTGCTCTCCCCATTTCTCTCAAATCATTGGTATCTAATCTATTCAAAGCGATAGCATCTATTTCATCAAACAATATAACTACTCTGTTTGGTTTAGAAAAACTATTTATTTCCTTAAAGAGTGAAGCAATATTCTTTGATGTTTGTCCTAATTTACTATCAACTATTGTTTCAAAATCTACAATATAAAGTTCTCGTTCCAATAAGCGAGTTATTTGTTTTGTTGTCTCTGTCTTCCCAGTCCCTGGTGCCCCTTCAAAAAGAAACTTATTTACTCCAATATTCCTCCGAACAGCATTCACGATTCCAATCACATCTTTAGAGATAGGTTCTGGCAAAGGCAATGATTCTAAATTTAGCAGTGATACCTTCCTTAACGATTCAATATCTTCTTCATTCATTTGTGGAACAAAAGTATTAGCATCTGAGAGTAATGCCATTATATATTCAGCTAACTGATAGTCTCCATTTTTATCAAAAGATTTTGCTATCTCATATGCTTCTGTCCTAAATCCAGACTCATTCTTCTCTGTAAAATACTTAATTAAGTTAATCACTTGCTTTTTTTTCATTGCTAGACCTCCATTTAAAATACTAAACCGATTATAACATTGTGGGACAAAAATATCAATGTAGGGACAAATCAGTAAAAATAAGAGGTGTTGTACAACACCTCTCATTTTATAGCTTAGAAAACTTAAATTAGTTATCCACCTCTAATTTTGCTTTCACCCATTCCGCTTTCATATAACAAGAAAATTCATCAGAAACCATGTCCAGCATGGCTTTATATTGTTCAGGCACATCATATCTTTGCAATTCCTGAAAACTTGGTACAAACTCCGAAAAAGTGATATCTTTATAAGAATGCTCTAACTTTTCTTCCAAAAAATTAACTAATTCATTAAATATGCTTACAATCTCGGAGTTTCTTCCATCACTGTCTTTTTGGGGAAAATAAGAAATCAATTGATAATAACTTGACCACAAATTCCCCCTCAACATATTAAAATTTTTTTCAAAATTTTCTTCGTTATCACAAACGCTTAAAAACAATAATTCATTATGAAACTCTGTACTTAATTTAATAAAATTCGAGTAGATTTCTCTAACTTCCTTAATCCACTGAACACGAGAACTTGAGATAATCTGGGCTTGTATTTGAGCCTTATTATTTCTAATAGTTACAAAAACATTTACAATAGAAACAAATGCTGCGATTCCTGCAAAAATGGTAGTCCAATTCATACTTTTCTCCAAAACTACTTACCTCCCCACTCTCAATGGTTCAATCACTTCTTCAATGAGTTTGGTGTAGGCTTCTTTGATGTGTTTTTTGTAGCTGAGCGGGTTGAGGGCATCAGCGGTTTCGGCTTTGTAGTCTTTGTAGCGTTGGCTCTTGGTGAGCTGACTTTCGCCGGATTGTTTCTTAGCACCCTTACGGTAGTGTTGGACATAGTAACGAAGTTCATCGAGTCCGACATACCATTCTCTGGCAAAGCGTTTGAGATGGTCGTCGATGATGGCTTCAATCATGCTGTCCAAGACACCAGTGATAGATTGTCCTTGGTAATCTTTAGGATTGGCTTGGACTTCTTTCCACAGATTGCGGATGATTTCGGCTAGTTTAGGATTGGTGCGTTCCAAACTCTGGATATAGTTATCAACCGTTTCGATATCCTTGTCGCTGAGGGCCTGTGGACTATCTTCTTCCTGCTGAATCATACTTTGAATCAAGGTAAGAATGTAAGCATAGTTAATCTCGTCGACTTGGACGGATTCCAGTTCGTAGTGGATATCAAAGAGATTATCATCTCCATCGTCTTCGGCTCTACTTTTGAGCTCTGCTAGGATATTTTGATAGATTCCTAGATAGGTTTCAAGCTTTTCATCTGATAGTCCAGTCTCCGCATAGATAGCCGCTTCATCGTATTCGCTATAGACACGGATAGATGCCAGATACTTGTCAAAGGTTTGGTAGGCCTTGGCAATGCGGCGGAGTTGTGGGCTAGTAGCCTGCTCAATCGTAATGATATAGTTTTCCACATCTTCCACTTTTACTTGAAAGTCTATCCAGGCTTGGATGAAGTTGGCTTTTTCTTCTGCCCAATCTGGGGCAGTGACATCATTTTCACCACCGTTTGAGTAGAGCTTAAGGGCGTTATCCACGGCCTCTTTAAAGGCCTCTGGTCTTTGGAAGGTGATGATATGGCCATAACGCTTTTTACTGTCAAAAATGCGGTTGGTGCGACTAAAGGCTTGAATCAAATCCTGTGGACGCATGGGCTTACGGTCGATAAAGAGAGTAGACAGACACGGGGCATCAAAACCGGTCAAAAGACGGTCAACGACGATAACCAAATCCAACTGCTCTTTACGAGGAATGTATTTGTCTAACTTTCTAGCTAAACGATTATTGATATCCGTGTTAAAGCCACGCAAATCAGCCATATTAAAATGAGTCCCATACTCTTGATTGTAATCGTCCATGACCTGCTTCATGTGCTCTTGGTAACCGATAGATTCTTCTTCATTTTCCGACACTGAGTAAGTGACTGTCACCTTTGGAAAATCAGGTAGCACGCGCTTAACCCGCTCTGACACCTTGACACGTTCCTGTCCTGCCTTGATACTCTTGAGCAGATTGTAATAGGCCTGAGCTTGTGGAATAGACTTAACGGTTAAGATAGCCTCGTAGGTCTTACCCTCACCATTTGGAAAGCCCAACTGTTGATAACTTTTGTTTAGGATAGCATCCAAGACTTCTAGCATGTGTTCTTTATCTTCATAGACAGAGTCAGGAAGGTCCTCTTCAGGAATCGGCGAAATAATGGTATTACGATAGTCCACTTTGAATCCCAGAACTGCCCCGTCATGTATGGCTTCTTTAACCGTATACTCATGAAGGCGTTCGCCATATTGTTGGTGGGTGGTTTGTGCCAAATCACCTAATTGCTTGCGTTTATTTTCCTTGAAAATAGGTGTGCCTGTAAAGCCATACCAGAGCGAATTGTGGAAAAAGCCCTTGATGTCTTTTTGCGTCTGAGGCGTGACCGCACGGTGACATTCATCCACAACAAAAGCCACACGAAGATCCTTGATTTTCTCCGAATCCTTTTGATATTTACCTTCTTGGAACTTGCGCATCATGGTCGTGATTTTCTGGATAGTCGTCACAATCACTCGCTTATCATTTCCTGCCAAACGCTTAACCAAATCATGGGTATTGTCTGTTTCGTCGATATCGATGACATCATTAGCGGCGTAGGAAAGAAAAGATGACGTCGTCTGCTGGTCAAGGTCCCTACGGTCCACGACGAAAATCGTCTTTTGAATGGCTGGAATCTGCAAGAGGTTGCGAGCCACCTTGTAGGAGGTTAGGGTCTTACCAGAACCTGTGGTATGCCAGATATAGCCTGATTCCTGTCGGCGAGAGGCATCTTGAACAGACTCGATGGCATGGATTTGATAGGGACGTAAGAGGATGAGAGCTTTTTTACTATCATCAATGACGGAATACTGCATCACCATCTGATGAGCACGTGGAATAGACAGGACCTCATGAGCAAAGTCCATGAGACTGGTCATGGGTTTATTATCTTTATCCACCCAAGATGTCAAGAATTGTTTATTGAGCTTATCCTCTCTTGCAGCTGCGATATAACGTGTGTCAACCTTATTAGTCACAACAAACATCTGAAGGGCAGAATAGATGCCACGTAACTTACCTTCACGGTCATATTTTTTGATTTGATGAAAGGCATCCAAAAAAGCCACACGAGGACTCTTGAGCTCGATATGGATAAGAGGGAGTCCATTAATCATCAGCGTCGTATCTAAACGACGGTCCTGATCTTGTGGATAAGCCTTGTCACGTTCTACTTGATTGACTACTTCGTAACTGGATTTTCCAGCTGCAATATTGTCACGCCAGATGACAGAAAGTCGGATAGTCCCAAGGCTAGCATCTTCACGCTGTACCTCGACTTTAGCAATACCATTTTCACCCGCCAACCACTTAGCAGCTTCATAATAGTTAATGAAGTTAAGCTGGTTCTTGATTTGGCGCTTCTCCTGCTCAGTCAAGGGATGGTCAGCGAGTAGGGCAACGTTATTTTGCGCTAACTTCTCAAAAAAATTGTCCCATAATTGACCTTCGTTTTTTAAGTCTGGGCGATAGGTCCACTGGCTCTCACCAGAGGTTAATTGCTCGATTAATTGACGTTCTATCTCAAGTTCTGGAGTAACTGCTGGCATGACTTATCCTTTCAACATTGTCGTAATCCCTTACATTATAGCATTTTCACGGTTTCTTTCATAGTTTTGGGAAAATTCAAACAAAAAAACACGGGAAGTCCGTGTTAATCGTTTTAAAATAGCAAATCATAATTGTTATGAAGATACATTATCTTTCCTAAACTTACTTCACATGTGAATCAAGTGGGACTACTGCCAATGTCTTTCCTAGACTAGCCAGTATTTTAAGAACCGTATCTAACTGAGGTGCCGTTTTTCCTGTCTCCATACGTGCGATAACAGGTTGTTTGACACCACTCAATTCTTCAAGTTTCTTTTGAGAAATGCCTTGTTTTTTACGAGCATCAATAATCTCAAGCATCAGTGCGACACGGAGTTCACTTGCTGCGATTTCTTCTTTAGTGAAAATAGTTTTCTGTAAATCATCCCAACTACTTCCAATTGCTGGATTCTTTTCTGGAGTCATCTTACAATCCTCGCTTTCTAATATCATCTAAAGCTTTTTGAGCCTTCATCAGCTCACGCCTTGGAGTCTTTTGTGTCTTTTTCACAAAATGATGAAGCAAAATAAAACCGTCATCTAGCCATGCTGCAAATAAAATTCTATCTCTTAAGGGCCTTAGTTCCCAAATATCTCCTTCCAAATGTTTAATGAATGGTTCACCAATCATGGTTCCTCTATTTTTTAACATAGTCAGGTAGTCTTGAATTTTATGTAATTTGATTCGAGAATCTTTACTTGAATTCATAGCTAATGTTTCAATATACTCTCTTACAGGTTCATGTCCATTTCTATCTTTATAAAAATGAATAGGGTACATATCAATCTCTCTTTCTTTATTATAACTCATAAGTACTTATATGTAAATACTTATAAGTTATTGTTTTTAAATATCGCTATTCAAATTTATTATTCGTAAAAGTTAAGAAAGATGATAAAAAGCCACCTATAGTGGCTCAGAATTTCAATAATTAATGATATAGACACGAGTAAGCGACCAAATTTTATAGCTCTTTCCATCTGTGAAAAGGCTTATCGAAAACCTTTTATTTCTCCCTATGAATGGTAAATCCTGTAGCTTGTTGGTTAGCCATGATGGTCATGTCTGAAATTTGCACACGTCGTGGTTGCTTGGTGACATAGAGGACTGCCTCCGCAATATCTTGGGCTTGGAGGGCTTCCAAACCTTGATAAACTTTGGCTGCCTTGTCCTTGTCACCGTGAAAGCGAACTTGAGAAAAGTCGGTCTCAACAATACCGGGCTGAATGGTTGTCACCTTGATGTCTGTGGCAATGGTGTCAATACGAAGGCCGTCGCTAAAGGTCTTCACTGCGGCCTTGGTAGCTGAGTAAACAGCAGCGCCTGCATAAGCATAGATGCCTGCTGTAGAGCCCATATTAATGATATGGCCCTCATTGGCAGCTACCATACTTGGCAAAATCTGACGTGTCACCATCATCAAGCCCTTGACATTGGTGTCGAGCATTGTCAGCATGTCCCACTCCTCATAGTCTTGGTAGGCTGTGAGACCTAGTGCCAGACCTGCATTATTGACCAAGACATGGACTTGCCCCACACTTTTGAGAATGGCTTGGCAAACATCCTTGACCATATCCATATCAGTGACATCTAGAGCAAAGGTCCAAACTTTTTGATTGGGATAGGTCGCTTCAAATTCTGCTTTTAGAGCTTCTAAGCGCTCTACACGGCGCCCTGTCAAGATCAAGTTAGCCCCCTCTTTGGCAAAAGCACGCGCCGTAGCTTCGCCAATGCCTGATGTTGCTCCTGTAATGAGTACATTTTTAGTCATCATATTCTCCATTTCTATCACTCTATGCCTCTAATCGTGATTTCTTAAATCGCTTAACTTCTTAATGAAATCAGGAAGTTCTAGCTTGGGCAGGTTAGATTTTTTATTTCCTGACTTCCAAAATATCCAGAGTAACTGGTTGAAACCGTCTTGCAGGACCTTCTTTTGTTTGTCCGAGAGATTGCCAAATTCTTGCAGCATCTGACCTAGCTGCGGCAAGGCTTGGATGCCAATATCATCGAGGCTTTCAATACCTGAATCAAGGATGGTATCAAAAACCAAATCGAAAACTTGCTTGAGTTCTTGATTGGGCAAGGTCTCAATCCACTCTTGGAAGGTTTCTTCCAAACGTTGACTCAAGTCTGTGGGCTGGTCCACATGAACAAAATCATTTGTCGTCAAATCAACCTCCCAAGTCAAGGCGTTATGTTGAGCAAATCCAATGCCTTCTGCTGCGACAAGCTGGGCAGGCCTATCCCAATAGAGCATAACCCCCACGACAGAATCTTGAGGTCTAATAACTGTCATCTTGGCTTTCAACTCTTGGTAAGAAGGCTTCTCTAAGAGGGACTTCATCAAGCCTGGTGAATCCAGGAGCAAGAGCTCTGAAATTTTCTCACGCAAGGCAGTCGAACTTTGAACAGCCGAATAGAGAGCAAGATTGCCACCCTTGGAATGACCAGAAACAGTGATACAACCACTGAGATTTGGCAAGTGTTCCTCCAGAAAAGTCATGGCTGAGCGATGGGCAGGAATTTCTCGACTATAGGTCAGCTGAAAATCTTCCTTCCAACCGATGACACTATCATCTGTCCCACGAAAGACAAGCTGATGGTAGTCCAGTTCAGGCAGGCTGAAAATCATCGCCGCAAACTGTTTTTCCACCTCCTTGTCCAAGACACTGCGGTAGTTATTGAGACTCAGACTGGCAAAACGCCTAGACTTGACCATAGCTTCAGCGAGTTCCACACGTTCCTTGGTCACCATAAAGGAATAATCTGGATTTAACTCCTTACCCTCAGCAAAGTCATGTAAATTTATGGGTTTCTTTAAGTCACTGGCTGTGAGCCATTTTTCATAAGTTAGGTAGCCGATTTCGTTGATACAAACCTTATCCAAGATATTCAGAGGCTCTTGATCAAAAGTTAGATTCTCAACTTTTTCAAGATACTCGATGAGATGGGCCATAATTACTCCTTAAAGTCTTTCTTACTTTGATTTTACTAGAATTTTCACTAAATTGTTAGTGAAAAATGTGATATGATAAGAGAGATTATTTATTAGGAAAAGGAAGCTTATGACTATTTCACGATTTTACCGTATCTTACTAGCCCTTTGTGGACTGGTTGGGGTCTCTATTCAAATCCATGATGATGGTTGGGGCATGTTGCTCTACTACACTGTTTTGTCCAATATTCTCGTCTTTTCGAGTTTGATTTTCTTTATCATCTATGACTTCAAAAAAGGGGATGCGACGACCAACATCAAACTCCTGCGTTACAAGGGTGGTGTCACTATGGCCATCTTAATCACAGGTGTTATTTATCATTTTCTATTGGCCCCTAGTACCAAGCCGGAAGACTTTTGGACGGTTCGTAACCTCTTGGTCCACTACATTGTTCCCTGGGGATTGGTGCTTGATACCCTCGTTTTCGATGCCCGAAAGGCTTACCGTCTGCGTGAGCCCCTATACTGGTCTTTAGCACCCTTGGCCTATTTTGCCTTTGCCCTTCTCAATGGATTAGTCTTGAAATTACCTATTCCACACGCAAAAAATAGTCCCTTCGCCTACTTTTTTATCAATGTCAACAAGTTGGGCTGGAACAAGGTTTTGCTTAATGTCCTGCTAATTAGCGCTGGCTACATTGCTGTGGGCTATCTCATCTATTTCTTAAAACGATTTATCGGACGCAAGGCCGACTGATAGACAAAAGCCATTTCTCTTAGCAAATCTCAGAATTGAAATTCAAAACGCTTGAAGTCATTGATTTCAAGCGTTTTTAGCACGATAAAAAATCACTTTTGGCGTTCAATAGTGTAGGCCTATTCTTCCCACAGAAACACAGGGAAGCTATAGACCTAGTGCTTCAAAAGGTCAAAGCATTGCCTTTTGTCATGAAAGAAGCTATCATGACAGTATGAACGATTTAACAACACTACTGAACCACTTGCCCTATAAACTAGCCGCCTACGATGCTAAAGGAAACTTTCTCTATGACAATGGTGGCGCTGACGGTAGTTTCTTTCCCCGTGAGCCTGAAAATCTGCCTGATTGGGTCATGTCTGAAGTTCTAGCTTCTCCCACCAAAACCATTAGTTATCCCATTCCGACAGATAGTTTTGAGCAAATCCTCATCCAGACTTATCAAGCCGCCACAGACCAAGAAGGACAGGTCTTAGGATTTTGGGAGACAATTTTTGATTTGAAGCAGCCCCTCCAGACCTATCTGGATAGTTCTGCTCAAGCGCTAGTAGCCTGGTCAGATGCCACTAGTGGCGCTAGTTTTAAGGAAGAATCTGACAAATAAGGCTAAAAATCCGTCTTAAATAAATGAAATATTCACTTAATTCACAACTAAATCCCTAGGAATACCTTCATCAAATCAGTGTGAACTAGCGGTACTAAAGCTTTTTAAAAATCAGTTACTTTAATATAACTCACAGAATTTATAAGCCGACTATTTTGCATTTTTACGCTATTTAAGGTAGAATGGGAAGTAATGAGAAAAAGAATTAAACCGATCGTTGTTTACGTGGTTCTAGCTCTTTTAGGATTAGCATTAGTTATTGCAAACATTCACAATACGTCCAAACAGCAGGCGCATCTCGAGAACGTGAAATCGGCTATTCCTTCTGCTACAGCGCCCAAAACAACAACCAGTCCATCTAGTAGCTCTAATGAGGAGCTCGTGCTTAATCCCATTATTGACCTTTCGGGTTGGCAACTACCTCAGGATATCGACTACGATGTCTTGTCAAATCATATTTCTGGTGCTATTATCCGCGTCTTCGGTGGATCACAGATTAGCAAGGATAGCAATGCCGCCAGCTCAAATGGGGTTGACAAATCTTTTAAAACACATATCAAAGAACTCAAGAAACGTGACGTTCCAGTCGCCGTCTATTCCTACGCACAAGGTACTTCTGTAAAGGAAATGAAGGAAGAAGCTCGTATTTTCTACAAAAATGCTTCTCCATACAAACCTACCTATTACTGGATTGACGTTGAAGAGGAAACCATGTCTAACATGGATCAAGGTGTTCAAGCCTTTCTGGCTGAGCTCAAACGTCTTGGAGCTGAAAATGTTGGTCTCTACATTGGTGCTTATTTCATGCTTGAGCAAGAAGTTTCCACTAAAAACTTCGATGCCGTATGGATTCCAGCCTACGGTACCGACTCGGGCTACTATGAAGCCTTGCCAAACACTGAGATTGACTATGACCTTCACCAGTATACGTCACAAGGAAGCCTTCCTGGTTTCGACAATATCCTAGATCTTAACCAAATCAATCCTGATAAAAACAAACGTAAAACCTTTGAAAAACTCTTTGGTAAGATTAAGAAAAAATCAACTAAAAACAAGACCACTAAATCGTCAAGTTCAACTAGCTCAGCTACTGTAACCAGCTCCTCTAGTTCCTCAAGAGCGTCTAGTAGTCAGTAGAAATCAGTGTCTCAAGCACTGGTTTTTTTCTTTTCAAAATTGGCTTAGGCGTGTCAAGTCGAATGTGTTATAATGGATGATAGAAATGCACAATTTTAGAAGGAGACATAATAATGGCAAAGAAAAGCAAAGTCAAGAAGACCTTGGTTGACCAAATTCTTGATAAGGCTAAAATTGACCATGACAGCTTAGCCTTCAATGGATTAGAAGGTGAGCTTCCAGAGGATGTGGCACGTGAGAGCATCTATAAAACTCTCGCCCTCAACGGTGATAAGACAGGACCCGTTATTGGTATCGTTCCCATCACTGAACATCTATCTGAAAAAAAACTGGCTAAGATTTCAGGGAACAAGAAAGTTCATATGATTCCACAAAAGGATCTCCAAAAAACGACGGGTTATGTACATGGAGCTAACAATCCTGTGGGCATTCGTCAAAAACACAATTTTCCTATCTACATTGATCAATCGGCACGAGAAGCTGGTTTTCTCATTGTTTCAGCAGGAGAAATTGGACGTTCTATCCGTATCAATAGCCAGGCCCTTGCTGATTTTGTCAAAGCTGAATTTGCTGATATTAAGGAGTAATTATGAAACTATATTTCGTTCGTCATGGTAAAACTGAATGGAACTTAGAAGGACGTCTTCAAGGTGCCAAAGGGGATTCGCCTCTACTTGAAGAATCAATTAAACAAGTACGTGAGCTCGGTCGCTATCTCAGTGACACACATTTTGACCTAGTCTTCTCAAGCGATCTGCCACGTGCTAAAAAAACTACAGAACTCATTATTGAGTCTCAAAAAAGTAAGGTTGAGGTTACCTACACAAAGGCACTGCGTGAGTGGAACTTGGGTAAACTCGAAGGCCAAAAGATTTCATTGGTCCAAGCGATTTATCCACAAGAAATGCACGCTTTTCGCAATAACCTAGCCAAATTCCGTGCTAAAGATTTCCATGCAGAGTCTGTTTATAGCACCACTCAACGTGTCGCCCAATTAATCAAAACACTTAAAGATAGTGATGCTAAAAACGTTCTCCTCGTTGGGCACGGAGCTAATTTAACAGCTTCAATTCGTAGCCTCTTGGGATTTGAGCCAGGTCTGCTCCGTCAGGCTGGTGGTCTCGACAACGCATCGGTCACTATTCTTGAAACAGAAGATTGCGAACATTTCACTCTCAAACGTTGGAATGACACATCTTACAAGGATAAAGAAAACAAAATCAGCTAAATCATCGTCTAACAAGATAAAGCAAGCGATTCTTTTCAAGGTCGCTTTTTTAGTATTCAAAAAGCCCCTAAAAAAACACTTTAAGAGCAATACCTTACTAATCTATAGGGCTAGGTTCCTCTGGTAGGCGATCAAGCTCAACACCAAAACTTCGAGCCAAATCGTCTAATTCCTTTTCAAAAACGTCTAATTCCTGTGAGACCAGTTCAAACTGTCCTTGAGACAGTAACCGTTTAAACCGTAGACCACGACTTAAGACAAATTCCATGTCTATCTTGAGATTCCCAGAAACATGCTCCCAATAATTATTAGCAAATTCTCTTTGCTTTTCTTCACCCTTGAGGTGATCCGCCAACGCATAAAATGAATCCCAGGCAACACTTTTCATCTGTTCTGCATCTCTAACACCTTCAAAGAAATCATCACGTTTAGCTTTAAGTGCTTCTACCTCTTTTTCCAGGGCATCACGCTCAGCACATAGTGCTTCAATATCCTGTCTCAGGCTGTTTTTTTCTGTCATTTTCAATCTCCTTCTATCACTCTTTAGACAATAAAACGGCCATTCAAGACCGTTCTATTTATTTGCCATATTTCATACGAATAATTTTTTCTTGATTGGCATCCAAACGAAGAAGGATAACCACCTTATCAATACTCATATTACTCTCAAGAAGACGTTCAGCCGCCATCATGAGACCGTTATTGATGCCCAGTTGCAGAACCGGATTTTCTTTATCGTTAATATCAAAGATATATTTGTTATTAGGAAGGTCGAAAAGTACCTTAACAGCTCCGAAAAGTTGCTCGAAATTATCAATTTCCAAATCAAAAACTGGTTTAGTGCCTGGTTTAAGGCTGCGGCCACGGTGGTTAAACCACATCGAATGCCAGCCACCATTGAAGGCACCCATGACATCATTGTCATAAGAATCTCCGACATATAATGTTGTTGACGGATTCATGTCAAACTGTTCAGCTGCAAGATTAAAGATTTCCTTCTCTGGTTTTTGGAAGCCAGTCGCTTGACTAACAATAACACGCTTAGGATCTACATAATCGTAAAGTCCCAACTTTTTAACCTTCTTAAGCTGGTGCTCTGTTGGACCATTGGTAATAATGCCCATTGGAACCTTCTTTTCCTTGAGGAAATCAAGGGTCATGCGCATCTCATCAAGCATGGTAATATTTTCCAACTCCTGCTCATAAACCTCTTGGAAATGTTTGCCCGTTGCTTCATCAATTTCACGGTAACCAAACTCCAAAAGTGTCTCTTTACAGCGCCAAAAACGGAAAAACTCGGTTGTCCACTCACCGGCCATTACACGTGGAAAACCAACGTCAGAATAGTGGCGAAAACGAATGTAGGCCTGATTTATGTGTACCATATCAAAGTCAGGGAAGCATTTCCCCATGGCAATACGATAAGGCGCCTGCTGGTCATAAATAGTATCGTCAACGTCAAAAACAATAGAAGTAATCATCTGTCCATTCTTTCTTGAATCAATTCTCTTCTCCAGGGACTTAAACACATTAGTAAGTACACTGACTGACAGAAAAAGTAGCCAGCCTTATAACTGTTTCTCAGCCCGGCAAAAGTTAGCTTTAGGTCAACTGTCCATAGCCAGTCCTGCCTGTCTTTTTTGACCTGCATGCAACTGCCCAAACAGCCTTATTATATCGTTTTTACTCTATTTTTTCAATTTTCCACTTCACTTCTTTTAGGAAATCTAGTCTATTTTCTAAGGGTGTTAAGGCATTAAAAAAGGCTTGGAACACCAGGTCCCAAACCTTCAAGCATTTTGAACGAATCTAATGCTTATTGAATTTCTTTAAAGGTCATTTTTTGTTTAACTTCGCCTTGACCGCCTTTAGCAATTTGGTAGAAAAAGTCTTTTGATGTGAAGTGGTCACCATAAGCAAAGACCTTGTTGTATTGCCATTGTGACACTTGATCATTTTCTTTTTTACCAAGGGTAAGCGTTGTTTTCGTTACGCTGTATTCCCATTTAGCTGATTGATCATTGTAGGCCTTGTCAAAATCGCCTTGACTTTTAGCGGCATTAAGAACAGTTGTACGGTCCTGACCGACAATCGCCTTGTTACCGCCTTCTTGGAAAGCAACATACATGACACGGTTATTGACCTCACCGTTAAGTGAGCTTGAGTATTGATAAACCTTACCAGGTACAACACTATCTAAATGGTGTGTGCCCCAATAATAGAAAGCACCGAAACCAGTACCCGTAATCACAAGGCAGGCAAGAATCACACTGATAATGATATTTCTCTTTGACATGCTTAGCCCCTCTCTAGTTATCACCATTTAGGTCATCAAAAGTTGCATCTGAATCACTATGACTTGAAGAACTTGATGAATGGTCGTCGCTTGAAGAGCTTGAGCTCATGCGTGATTCTGTTTGAGAATCATCATTTGAAGAATCCTTAGATTCTGATGATTTTTCAGAGCTTGATGATGAGCTTTCTTTTTCCTTGTAAACGTCAACGTTGAAGGTCCATTTATCGCCTTGGTAAGTTACCTTAATTTGCGCATATTTTGCCTTGATTAAATCTGACATCTTGCTGTCTCTGTTAAGAGCGTCATAGATTTTTTCTGCAAGAGCCTTGGCATTAGATTCAGTTTTGGCACCATCTTTTGGTCCATCAACGATATCTTCTGCCTTAGGTGTTTCACCTTGACGGTAGAGAGCTGTGCTTTCAGTATCTTTCTTAGCTTCAGTGTTACCACCTGCAGTATCAGTCACGTGTGAGAAGAAAGACCATGCTGGGCTACCTGAGCGTTTTTGTTGATAAACTTGTTCGAATTCGCTTTGAACCTTATCTTGGAAAGCATCATCAGACAATTCTTTTTTCTTAGAACTTTCTGTACTTGGTTTGCTTTCACTACTGCTTGCTGTTGAGCTTGAAGTAGAAGATGATGATCCACTTGTTGAACTTGATGAGCTTGATGAGCTTGATGAAGCATCTTTAGATTCCTTAGATTCTGATGATGATGAAGATGATTCCTTGCTATCTTTAGAATCTTTAGTATCTTTGTCACCTGAGTTATTGTTTGTGTTTGAGAATGAAAGACTATTGTCAGAATTATCTGGTGCATAGATAACTGTAGTCTTAGAGTGGTCATCAGATACAAATGTCGTATTTTTGATGACAACACGGTTGTGGTCTCCATAGTAGTTATTGATAACTACTTTAGAGTTTGCACAACGATGACCGCTACCAGTCACATGGTAATCAGTTGGTACTTGACCATCACGATTCAAGATAAGAACATCACCTGCATAGATAAGGTCAATATTCTGAATATTGTTATCGTAAGCTAATTTTTCAACTGAAATACCAGTAGCTTGAGAGATTCCCCACAAAGTATCTCCCCATTGAATGACGTATTGTTGACCATTCAATTGTTTTGGATTGATATTTTGAGTTGTCAAATTATTTGTAATTTGTTCAGGTGTGCTGGCAATCCAGTTTGTAATATCAGCGGCATGAGCACTTGTTTGATTTTGATAAAAGCTATCTGCCAAAACAGATACCGTTGGCATCCCAATAGGTGCTAGTAAAGCACCAAACATAAGGGCCTTACCAACATAATTTTTCTTTTTCATCGTATATCCTCCTTATTAAATACGAAACTTACCATGATATTGTACACCTGGCTTATTATATTTGTCAATAAATTCTGTAACTTTCTAATCAAAGATTAATGCTATCTCTCTATTTTTTCTAAAAATAGAGAATTTTCCCTCTGACATTCAACCATTTCTCCTATCTTTAGAGGGCTATTTATGATACAATGGTAACGACTATTTTATGGAGGACTAACATGTCAAATCAACACATGGAAGAATTAAACGATCAACAAATTGTCCGTCGTGAGAAAATGGCGGCCTTGGCTGAACAAGGAATCGATCCTTTTGGTAAACGATTCGAACGCACAGCTACATCTGGTCAATTAAAAGATAAATACGCTGATAAAACAAAAGAAGAATTGCACGAAATCAACGATACTGCTACTATCGCAGGTCGTTTGATGACAAAACGTGGTAAAGGTAAAGTTGGCTTTGCCCACATTCAAGACCGTGATGGTCAAATCCAAATCTACGTGCGTAAAGATGCGGTCGGTGACGAAAACTACCAAATCTTCAAAAAAGCAGACCTTGGTGACTTCCTCGGTATCGAAGGTGAAGTCATGCGTACAGATATGGGAGAACTTTCTATTAAAGCTACCCACATCACACACTTGTCTAAAGCCCTTCGTCCATTGCCTGAAAAATTCCACGGACTTTCAGATGTTGAAACAATCTACCGTAAACGTTACCTTGATTTGATTTCTAACCGTGACAGCTTTGACCGCTTTGTGACACGCTCAAAAATCATTTCTGAAATCCGTCGCTACCTTGATGCTCAAGGTTTCCTTGAAGTCGAAACACCTGTTCTTCATAATGAAGCTGGTGGTGCTGCTGCTAAACCATTTATCACTCACCACAACGCTCAAGATATTGACATGGTGCTTCGTATCGCAACTGAGCTCCACCTCAAACGCCTCATCGTTGGTGGTATGGAACGTGTTTACGAAATCGGACGTATCTTCCGTAACGAAGGTATGGATGCTACTCACAACCCTGAGTTTACATCTATCGAAGTTTACCAAGCTTACGCTGACTTCCACGATATCATGAACTTGACTGAAGGTATCATCCAACACGCTGCTAAAGCCGTTAAAGGTGACGGACCTATCAACTACCAAGGAACTGAAATCAAGATCAACGAACCATTCAAACGCATCCACATGGTCGACGCTATCAAGGAAATCACTGGTGTTGACTTCTGGCAAGAAATGACTTTGGACGAAGCCAAAGCTATCGCCGCTGAAAAGAATGTTCCTGTTGAAAAACACTACACTGAAGTTGGTCATATCATCAACGCCTTCTTCGAAGAATTCGTTGAAGAAACCTTGATTCAACCAACATTCGTTTACGGTCACCCAGTTGCTGTGTCTCCATTGGCTAAGAAAAACCCAGAAGACCCACGCTTCACTGACCGTTTCGAACTCTTCATCATGACTAAAGAGTACGGAAATGCCTTCACCGAATTGAACGACCCAATCGATCAATTGTCACGTTTCGAAGCACAAGCTGCTGCTAAAGAACTCGGTGACGACGAAGCAACAGGCATCGACTACGACTACGTTGAAGCTCTCGAATACGGTATGCCACCAACAGGTGGACTCGGAATCGGTATCGACCGTCTCTGCATGCTTCTCACTGACACAACAACCATCCGTGATGTCTTGTTGTTCCCAACGATGAAATAAAAAGTGATATCTCATTAGTCAAATAATGGGATATTTTTATATGAGGTATAAACGTGTTCAAAAAATTACAGTCCCTATTTAAGAAAAAATCAAGTGTGGGTGAACAGGCTGATACAAAAATAGAAGAAAGCCAAGTAGACTTTCCCATAGACCGCATAGAATATTTCTTCGATCATGCACTTGTATTTTATTGTGAAGAAAACGATATCCCTTCAGAAAAACTAAGCCAATCAGATATGCAAGAGATTAGTAAAAGAGCTGCTTTTCATCTCAGTATCTTCGTAGCTTGATTAGCAAAACATGATTTTCTGAATCCCCAAAGTGATGGATTTAACTTTGAGGATGCACAAAAACTCAAGAATGAAACGATTACAGGTACAGACTATCTCTTTAAACATCTTGATGAAAAACTCTATTCAACTGATATCAGTGACTCACTCCTCCCCTTCATCTCTGATTTTTATAAAGATTATATGGATTTTTGCTATACAGTCTTGGTTGATGATGTTGCGAGAACTGAATTTGACTGGAAAATCTATCACTTGGTTGAAGATGACATTGACGAGATGTTCAGTCAATATAAGACTCACATCAGATAATATTTAAAAACGCTTCTCTCAACTTGAGAGAAGTATTTTCTTATGTCCAAAATTTTGCTTTTGATACTGATACCCAAACTGATTGACATGTAAGGGCTGCTACTGCATAGATAGCGTATTGTTTAGCAGGATAAACCATGCTTTGTTTTCTTTGTACTAAAGAGACATCCAGAGGCTGATGTAATCTCCTGTCAGTCCAGGATTTTTAAGGCGCTCTATCGAGTTCGATGGCAAATTATCTAGTTAATTTTTCTCCTTCATCCATTAAATACTCTACTTTTATAGTTGAGTATAAAAAGCCAATGCTAAAAAGTCAGATTTGACAAATATGCCAACGTCTTGCAAAATCTTGCACATCTTTCTCATAGTGTTATAATTAGGTTGTCTGGCTGAGTGGTAATAGTGACACTTCCATTCAGATAAGACTTAGAAAGAGGTGTTTATGACATCTTTAAAAAAGGTTTCACTTTCTGAAGTGAACCAATCAATTGATACACCAAATAATAACCGTTTTGGTCAAAATCTCAAGGCTTTCTTAGGGCCTGGGGCACTAGTGGCTGTGGGATACATGGATCCCGGAAACTGGATTACCAGTGTTGTTGGTGGTGCAACCTACAAGTACAGTTTGCTTTTCATTATCTTAATTTCCTCTTTGATTGCCATGCAGTTGCAACAAATGTCTGGGAAATTAGGGATTGTAACCCAGATGGACTTGGCGCAAGCTACTGCCTTTCACTCGCCAAAATGGTTGCGATACACGCTTTGGGTTATCTTGGAATTAGCCTTGATGGCGACGGACTTGGCTGAGGTGCTTGGTTCTGCCATCGCCTTAAACCTTCTCTTTGGTATCCCAATCATGATTGCCATTCTGGTAACTGTCCTAGACGTCTTCCTGCTACTACTCATCATGAAGCTAGGTTTCAAGAAAATCGAAGCAATTGTTTCTACCTTGATTTTGACAATCTTGATTATCTTTGTTTATCTAGTGGCCTTGTCAGAGCCTAGTATAACAGGAATTCTCAAGGGATATCTCCCTACGCCAACGCTCTTCGAGCCACACGCTCCTGGACATACCAACCAGTTGACCTTGGCACTTGGGATTGTCGGGGCAACGGTTATGCCTCACAACCTCTACTTACATTCATCCTTATCTCAGACACGTAAGGTAAACCACACTGATGAAAAAGATGTAACCAAGGCTGTTCGCTTCATGACTTGGGATTCTAATATTCAGTTGAGTTTGGCCTTTGTAGTGAACTCCCTCCTCTTGATTTTGGGGGCGGCTCTCTTCTATGGTCATGCTTCTGATATTTCGGCATTTTCACAAATGTACGATGCCCTTCAAGACTCTAAGATTGCCGGTGCGATAGCTAGTTCGACACTTTCAACACTCTTTGCCTTGGCGCTCTTGGCTAGTGGTCAAAACTCTACTATCACAGGAACCTTGACAGGTCAGATTGTCATGGAAGGTTTCCTTCATATGAGGTTGCCTCAGTGGGTGATACGTTTGTTCACACGTCTTTTCGCCCTCCTACCTGTCATCATCGTAGCCATTCTTTACGGTGATCAAGAAAAGATTTTGGATCAACTTTTGGTTTACTCTCAGGTTTTCCTTTCACTTGCCTTGCCATTCTCTATT
This sequence comes from uncultured Streptococcus sp., assembly GCA_934229725.1. Taxonomy (GTDB): domain Bacteria; phylum Bacillota; class Bacilli; order Lactobacillales; family Streptococcaceae; genus Streptococcus. The sequence continues at coordinate 20,903 of CAKQDX010000016.1, read as the reverse complement.
TTCCCTCTGATTTACTATACTTCTAAAAAATCACTCATGGGAAAACACGTCAATGCCAAGTGGAATACTTTGCTTGGCTATGCCATCGCTATTATCCTAACCATTCTTAATCTCAAACTTATCTTTGATACGTTTTAAACACAAAAATAAGGCCAGCGCAACTGCTGACCTTATTTCTTATTTTTTGAAGGCATCCACAAGAACTTGGAATTCTTCGTTGCTAAGGGTTATACCTTTACCCATCTTAGTGTGGTCTGGGCTCCAGCTACGGATGTCATACTTGGCTGGTGCTCCGTTAAAGCTCACACGGTTAAGTTCCTTGGTCCAACCTTTGTCGTTCTCCGACAAGACCAAGAGTTTTTCTTCAATTTCAAATGAAAATTCTGCCATTTTGTACCTCCACTAGGTTTATTCGTTTTTTTCTGTGAAAATGATGCGATTTTGAAGAACTTATCCACAAAATGTCACCTTTCATGCTATAATTATTTTAACAAGAAACGAGGGAAATGACCATGATAAACTTTTTAGAAGCGGTAAAGCATCAGCTTCATCAGTTTGTGGAAACAGGTCACAGCAAACCTATCCACCTTCTGCAGAATCAACTTATTAATGATATCTACGATGCTATTGATAATAAACAGATGGTCATGCTGACGTCTAACCAAAAGACTTATAAAGGGTACATCAATCGTTATGACAGAGAACGACAAGCACTCTTCATCGAACAAGATAAGGTTATCAGCATGATTGAACTAAAAGACATTAAGCGTCTAAAAATCATTCCACAACGAGGTTAACAGAATAGTTAACCTTGTTTTACTTTTTAGTTGACTAAAAACACACCGCTTGCTATAATAAGTTAACCGTTGTATAAATGGAGGTTAACCAAATATGTCAAAAAATCGTACACTTTATATCATCATTCCAGCTTTTGGTGCTGCTATCATTGCTGCCCTATCACAAATCATCATTCCGATAGGAGCGGTGCCCATCACCTTACAGACCTTTGCTGTAGGACTGGTGGCTGCTATTTTTAAACCGAGGGAAGCTACTCTTGCTGCTCTTCTCTATCTTATTCTCGGTGCGATTGGTCTACCCGTTTTCGCAGGAGGTAGCGGTGGTTTTCAAACCTTCTTTAGTCCTATAGCTGGTTATATACTTGCCTATCCCCTTTTCGCCTTTATCACTTCTAAACTGACTAATGCTAATACGCCCATTTGGAAAATCTTTTTGGCTTTTGTTTTAGGAGATGTCCCAGTCTTTGTTGGTGGTATTCTCACTCTTCACTTCCTGGGAAATATGGGTTGGTCTACAGCCGTAGCTGTCGGTTTGACACCCTTTATCATTCCTGACCTCTTAAAAGGTCTCATCGTCTCTTTGGTGACTAAGCCAGTTTTAAAAGCACTAAAAAATCATAGCTACTTTAACTAAAAAAGATTGAAGACTTTGTTCGTTGGAACAGAATCTTCAATCTTTTTATTTTGCAAAATAAATGTCATAGTGCTTTGAACAAGCTGGATTAAAGGCACTGTGACAATTGGGACAGGCCACTGCCTCTTGGTACTCCTCAATCGTCATTTCCTGCCTACAAACACCGCAAATAAGAACCTTGTCCTCCTTCAACTGACAAGGATAGGCTCGAAACTTGTGGTCCTCCAAGCTATCATGACACTGATAACAAGCATAATACTTCTGACACTCAAAGCATTTTAGGGCAACAATATCAAGCTCTGTGTGATAATGCTGGCACCTGCTTTCATTATCTACTAAAAGACCGTTTATTTTTTTCGTCATTAGGCACGAACAGTTTTACTTGAACCGTCTTTTTGGTAGAGGTTAATCAAACCTTCTTTGGTTGAACGAATCATGTCACCAGTTTTAACTTCTTGTGGCACAGTGATCGTAAGAAGTTCCATGGGGTTTGGTGCACGGTCAATCTTATTACCATTTGAATTGTGAAGGTCCTTTATGTCACACTCGAAATGACGGAAGCCTGGCCCGTAGAATTCAACATGGTCACCTTCGAGGATAACGTTACGTTGACGAATTGTAGCTGTCATAGTTGCTGGGTCAAAGTCAACGACTTCACCAACAAATTTGTATTGTGGAATTTTACGACGGGCACCAAAGAGCTGCTCGTTTTCTGTTGGTGTCTTGTAGTAGAAGCCAGTTGCCAATTCACGTTGGGCAACTTTCCAAAGCTCATCAATCAAATCGTCTTTGATGGCGTAAAAGGCTTCTGCACTTTCCATGTAGGCATCACAGGCAGCCTTGTAACAGTTGGCAACCGTCGAAACATAGTGGACAGATTTCATACGACCTTCGATTTTAAGGCTATCAACACCATTATCGATAAGGTCTGGGATATTTTCAATCATACACATGTCAACGGCTGACATTGAGTATTCTTCAGGAACTTCACCGTGAATACTCTTACGCTCTTGACCGAATGGCATGTCGTAAAGGTCGTATTTCCAGCGACATGACTGAGAGCAACCACCACGGTTGGCATCACGGTCTGACATATGGTTAGAAAGGGTACAGCGACCTGAGTATGAGATACACATAGCACCGTGAACGAAGGCTTCGATTTCAAGATCCGTGCGTTTACGGATTTCAGCTAATTCTTCCATGGTAACCTCACGGGCTAAGACAACACGGGTCAAACCATACTGTTTCCAAAAATGGAAGGTTTCAACGTTTGTCGCAGATGCTTGCGTTGATAAGTGGATGTTAAGTCCTGGAGCGTAGGTTGAACAAATTTCAATCAAGGCTGGGTCAGATACGATAACGGCATCGAGTCCCATATCACGCAATTCACGGAACCACTCACCAGCACCTTTTTCATTTCCTTCATGGGTAACCATGTTTGAAGCAACGTGCACATCAACACCACGAGCGTGAGCGTATTCGATACCTTCACGAAGTTCATCCATGGTAAAGTTTCCGGCACGGCTACGCAAACCATAGGCTTGTCCACCAACGAAAACAGCATCTGCGCCGTAATTTACAGCGACTTTCAATTTTTCCAAAGTCCCAGCAGGTACCAAAACCTCTGGGCGTTTTTTAGTTGTAGTCATAATTTCTCCAATTTGCAAGATTGTCGATTTTAGTTTTTAAAAGGCTCCTTCGTTCCCTGAAAATGGAAAACTCCCAAACGAAGGAGGAAGTATGTTTATTTTACACGGTCAGGCTCATAATCATAGAAACCTGTATCCAAACCACGGTTGGCTGGGTGTAATTTGTGAATAGCCTCATCAAAAAGGAAGGCTTGGTCTTGTGAAAATTCGCCAGCCTCGATGAGGTCACGAGCCTTCACAAAATACTCAGTGATTTTTACAAAGTTTTCACCTGGGCAATAAACGCCATCCAATTTCCAGTGGTCAAAGCCATGTTCGATGAGTTCTGAAAGCTTGGTCATCATATCCAGGTCATTGTTGGCAAAGATATGGGTTCCATGCAAGTCTTCATAAATTGAGTAGTGAGAATCTGGATCTCCAGGCTCAGAGAGGAAAAGGTCACGTTCTTTAGTAACAGCTTCATCTGTTTTGATAAAGTTGTAGTAGTTTTGAAGAAGCGGACGTTTGGAATGGTGAATGATACTTGCTCCATAGACCAAAACCTCAGCCGGAATCTGAAGATTTTCAGCCATGATGAAGAGTTCCGCAGACGGAATCTCACGAGCCAAAACAGCTTCAGATGCTCCGGCTTGTTTGCCCCAGAAATTAATCTGACGGCTAGAGGTCACCATGGTTGAAGCATCATAAATCATCTTGAAGGGACGTTTGTCACGGTTACAGATGTAGAAAACACCTGCATCACCAACCGTGATATAATCTGCCTTGATTTCTTCAAGAAAATCAAGGTAGTCTGGAAGAGCATCCATCATACCTTGGTGCATGAGGGCATTAACTGCAACAGTTAATTCCTTACCTGACTCATGAACCAGCTCTGCAATCTTTCGCATTTCTGCGAATGAAAAAGGCTTTGGCAAACGAAGGCCGAAGGCTTTTTCGCCGATGTAAATACGATCTACGCCAAGTTCTAGGAGCTCACGTGCCTGCTCGTAGCTCTCAGCTGTCGCTGTAATCACTATTTTTTCCATAACTTACATTATAGCACAAATGACCTGATTATTTTAGAATTTTTAGTCTACTTATCTGTATTTAGATATTTATATTTAGTTTTTAAATACTCAATTTTAGAGAAAATACAAAAAAACTTTGCAAGTCCAATTTTTTTATGGTATTATTAATGAGATTCTAAATAGTGAAATACTGACTGAGTTATTTTGCCAACACTTAAAGTGTTTTAGGTATCTGATATAGAAAGGAGGCAGACATGGCTGACAACTTAAACCGTCAATTTGATCACATGGAAGATCTTGAGAGTGATAGCTCACAAATGACTAGTTATCAGGATTATCAAGGCTTAAACAATAATAGTATTAAGCTACAAGATATGATTTTCTTCGGACGTATCTCAAGCTTCTGTATTTCAACAGTCCTAGTTGCCTTCCTTTTCTTGGTAGCACAGGTGGCTTCCTTCTGGGCCTTTTTCTGGGCTATTACAATTAGTATCCTGGGACAGGTTGGCATTTACTTCCTCATCGAAAATTATAAAGCAAAAAAACGTTGATTTCAGGTCAACGTTTTTCTTGTTATTTCATCAAGCAATGCTGTCACACAATGACAATTGTCTTTGAAGTCCTGACTAACATAGAAGTCTAGTTTAACTTTTCCAAGCACTAAAAAAAGCCCTGCGGGCTCTTTTTTAGTTTGCTTCTGATTCTGCTGCTGCTTCAGAAATATCTTTGATATCAATCACGATGTCATCAACCATAGCTTTTGTGTTTGCCTCCACCTCAGCTTGTTCAGGTGTCACTTGGGCTGTTTTTTCTTTAATTAATTCAAAGCTATCTTTTGCAAATTCAGCAACTTGAGCTGTTTTTTCTTGAACGGCTTTTGTCAAATCATCTGCAGTGATATCACCATTTTCAAATTTTGTTTTGTAGTCTTGGAAGGTATCAACTGCCAAATCTTTGTAGTCGTTAGCTTTTTCCACCACTTGGTTTTGGTAAGCTTTAGGATCTTCTTTGAATGAGGCAATCTCCTCATCAATACGAGCCTTAACGGCTTTACCTTTCTCAGTCGTGAAGAAATAGGCTGCTGCAGCTCCAGAAGCTGCTCCAATAACTAGGGTATTTAGAAATTTACTCATGAAAAGACCTCCTTATTTTTTCTTGTCTTTTTTACGAAATAGTTTTGAGGCTATCTTACCAACAGCGTAAGCTGAACCAGCTTTACCAACACTTGCACCTGCTGCACTAGCCTTAGCACCGAGGTAGCGAGCTTCAGTATTCAAATCAGAAACGCTTTCAGAAAGCTCAGCTACTGCTACAAAGAGTGGATCGATGGTTTGAACTTTTTCGTTGACATCTTCGACCAAAACATTAGCTTTAGCTAAGATTTCATTAGTCTGATGAAGTGTGACATTAATATCTGTGCGTAGAACAGCAACCGTTTCTTCAACTTCTTTGACCACATGACGTGTACGAAGTAGTGTTGGAATCAATGCAACTAAGAAGGCTGCAAGAGCGATTGCGATAATAAGAAATGCAATTTCTGCCATTTTTTAGGACTCCTTTTTACCTTTTAAAGAAAAAACTGAATTAAATTTCCAGCTTTTTTTGACATTCGTTATGATAAATTTCATTATATTATAACAAAGTCTGAGTGGTATGACTAGTTTTTCATTTTATAATCTGCTTTGGGGCGTTGCTTGCGGAAATAGAGCAAGACTATTCCCAAGATAAGGATGGCAATGCTGACCCATTGGGAGACACGCAAGCCAGCAAACATGAGGCTATCCGTACGCATTCCCTCAATCACAAAACGTCCAATACCATACCAGATAAGATAGAATGAGGTCAAATCTCCCTGTCGTAGTCCCTTTTTAAAACGTCGCAGTCCCAGAATAATAAGAAAGCCTAGTAAATTCCATAGACTCTCGTAAAGGAAAGTGGGAACACGATAGCTACCTTCGATGTACATCTGTTGACGAATCCATTCGGGAACATAGTTGAGATGACTAACTGCTTTCCCATAGGCTTCCTGGTTAATAAAGTTTCCCCAACGTCCGATACTCTGAGCAATTATAACGCCAGGTACCGTAATATCCAAAAAGTCTAAAACAGCAATGGCATGGCGCTTAGCAAACCAATAAAGGACAGCCGCTCCGGCAATCAAACCTCCATAGATGGCGATACCACCATTCCAAATAGCGAGAATTTCCGATGGATTTTGGCTGTAATAAGACCACTGGAAGATCACATAATAGAATCGTGCACCAATAATGGCTATCGGAAAAGCTAGGAGAATGAAATCTAAGATATTTTCAGGATCTATCCCCTTCTCAGGAGCCCAACGCTGAGCTAGATAAACAGCAAGTAAAAGACCAGATACAATACAAATAGCATACCAATGAATGCTGATGGGACCAAGCTTTAGGGCAATTGGATCAATAGTTGCTAACATCACTGTTCACCGTTCTCACTAATAAGTTTTGTTAAGCGGTCTTCAAAGGTTTTAGTCGCATCAAATCCCATCTGTTTGGCACGATAGTTCATGGCTGCTGCTTCGATAACAACAGACACGTTACGACCGGTTTTAACTGGAATACGAACGCATGGAATCTTAACGCCTTGCAATTCAATCTCTTCATTGCCGTTTCCGAGTCGGTCAAAAATCTTCTCTTTTTCAAAGTTTTCAAGGTAGATAGCCAACTGAACTTGAGAAGAATTACGAACGGCACTTGCTCCGTAGAGGCTCATGACATCAATAATCCCAACACCACGAATTTCAAGAAGGTGGCGAAGAATCTCGGCTGGCTCTCCCCAGAGGGTTTCCTCATCCTTGGCATAAACATCTACACGGTCATCGGCAACCAGACGGTGACCACGCTTAACCAACTCAAGCCCTGTCTCACTCTTACCGATACCAGAGTCACCTTGAATAAGTACGCCCATTCCGTAAATATCTACCAAGACACCATGAACACTGGTACGTTCAGCCAACTGTGCATTGAGGTACCAAGACATCTCACCAGAAAGTGTCGATGTTCCGTTACGGCCTTGGAGCACAGCAACGCCATTTTCCTTGGCAGCTCGAAGCATTTCCTTAGGAATTTCAAGCCCACGTGCTACGATAATAGCTGGCGTTTCCTTTTTGAACATAGTACTGAAGACTGAGTAACGGTTGTTGTCAGTCATAGTATTAAGGTAAGACCACTCCTTCATCCCAACCAACTGGATTCGTTCTGGCGAATAGTAGTCAAAATAACCCGTCATTTCTAACCCTGGACGAGAGATATCAGCGGTTGTAATTGGTTTTTCTAATAGCTCTTTGGTACCATAGATAACCTTGAGTTTAACCTTGTCAACCAACATTTTAACGGTTACTGTCATGTGATTTCCTCCGATTTTTTACTAGTTTTATTGTAACATAAAAAGGCTTTCAATGCGGCCTTCAAACCAAAAAAGACCTATGATAGGCACCAAAGTCCTAGCACAGGCCACTTTATATTCATTGTAATCCTTACCAGTTCCACTCATCTTCAACGGGTTCGGCATTTTTACGCTTGCGTCCATCTTTGAGTTTGATTTCAGGATAAATATCTTCTTTATAAGGGAGAAGAAAAGCTAAAATCACATACAAAACGATGCCAAACTGAGTCGATATCATGAGAATAACAGCCAAGACACGAGCCAAGGCCAAATCCCAGCCGAATTTGTCTGCCAAACCTGCAACAACACCGGCAACTAGTCTATTTTTTCGTGTCTTATAAAAACGATTTGACATGGTCTTTTTCTCCCATCACTTCTTTGATTTAATTATATGATTTTTTTAGACTAAAAAAATCAGCCCTAGGACTGATTTAGAAAAATGAGCCTACCTCGGCACAGACCGCAACCAAATTTCTGAGTATTGATGCGGCGCTTGCGATGGTAAGTGTGACCACAAGATTGGCACTGGTAGAGATAGTAGGTTTCATTCTGACCTTGCATTTTGGGAGCATATCTGAGACCATCAACCTTATCTAGTAGCTCCTTAAAATCTCTATCTCCATGCTTGTAGCCCTTCTTTTGAAAATAAAGGTGGTAATGACAAAGTTCGTGACGGACGATTTTTCGAAAGGTTTCAAGGCCGTGTTCCTCATAAAGTTTTGGGTTGAAATCTAAGTGGCCATCCTTGGGAAAAAATCGTCCTCCAGTGGTCCGAAGGCGCTTGTTCCACAAGGCCTGATGCTTAAATTCCCAGCCAAAATCTTCAATAGAAACGGTCTTAACATAGTCAGTTAGATTCACGTGGATTCACCAAGGAAAGATTAAGCTTTTCATGTTCCAGATCAATTTTTGATACCCAGACGGTAACCAAGTCCCCAACAGAAACGACTTGACTTGGATGATTGACAAAGTTCTTACTCATCTCAGAGATATGGATAAGCCCATCCTCATGGACACCGATATCCACAAAGGCACCAAAGTCCACAACGTTACGGACCGTTCCTTCAAGTTTTTGTCCTACTGACAAGTCTTTGAGTTCAAGAACATCCTGACGAAGCACTGGTGCTTCAAAATCGTCACGGAGGTCACGACCGGGTTTCAAAAGGTCAGCAATGATATCTTTGAGGGTTTCCTGACCAAGCCCTAGCTCTTCTGCTGTTTCTTTAAGGTTGAGGGCCTTCAATTTTGCCTTGGCAGAATCGTCCAAATCTGTGATAGCCAACTGCTTGAAGAGGGCTTTCACTGCTGGGTAAGACTCTGGGTGGACCCCTGTATTATCCAAGATATTCTTAGCGTTTGGAATACGAAGGAAACCTGCGGCTTGTTCAAAGGCCTTGGCACCAAGACGTGGGACCTTTTTGATTTCAGCACGGGATGTAATCGCACCATTTTCCTCACGGTAGGCGACGATATTTTCAGAAATGGTTTTGTTGAGTCCTGAGACGTGTGACAAGAGGGTACTACTTGCCGTATTGACATTGACACCGACTTGGTTAACCACGGTATCAACGACGAAATCGAGATTTTCAGAGAGCTTCTTCTGGCTAACATCGTGCTGGTATTGGCCTACTCCGATTGATTTAGGGTCAATCTTAACTAACTCAGCCAGAGGGTCTTGGAGACGACGGGCAATAGAAATGGCAGAACGTTTTTCAACCGTCAAATCTGGAAACTCATGACGGGCCAACTCTGACGCAGAGTAGACAGAGGCACCACTTTCATTGACAATAACATAAGAAGTCTCTGGGAAATCCTTGAGGACTTCTGCCACAAAGGCTTCACTTTCACGACTGGCTGTTCCATTACCGATGGCAATAATCTCGATGGCATGCTTCTGGATGAGGTCAGCCAAATCTTTCTTGGCTTGGGCAATCTTAGCTTGACTAGCTGGAGCCACTGGATAAATAACTTGCGTCGTAATGAGTTTTCCTGTTTGGTCAACCACGGCCAACTTAGCTCCTGTACGGAAGGCTGGGTCAAACCCAAGCACCATCTTGCCTTTCAGTGGTGACACTAGAAGAAGGTTTCGCAAATTGTCAGAGAAGAGATTGATAGCCCCATCTTCTGCGGCTTCTGTCAACTCGCTACGGATACGGCGCTCCATGGCTGGAATGATTTTCTTCTTGAGGGATTGGTTGATGACTTCCTCGATATAATCATTTTTTTGCTTGAAACGGGCACTGTAGAAACGGTGCATTTTCTCAAGATTATGCTTAAAGGCTACCCTGATAACGCCCAGTTTTTCACCACGGTTAAGGGCCAACGTACGGTAACCTTGGAGCTTAGACACCTTATCCTCAAAATCGTAGTAAATCTTGAAGATTTCTTTTTCATCCAGAGATTGATCCTTGAGGGTTGATGTGATGTCACTGTTTTTCCAGATTTCATTGTAGGTCCAAGAGCGAAGGCTGTTATCCTCAGAAAAAGCTTCAACCAAGATATCCACAGCCCCTGAAAGAGCCTTGTCAGCTGTTGGAAAGGCCTCAGATGTTAGCTTTTCAGCTTCAGCTTGGAGGTTGGGACTATTTTGCAAGATAAGTCGAGCTAATGGGAAAAGGCCTGCTTCACGGGCAATGGTTGCCTTGGTACGGCGTTTTTCTTTATAGGGAAGGTAGAGTTCTTCCACATCAGCCAATTTTTCAGCAGCTTCGATGGCTGCCTTGAGTTGGTCTGTCAATTTGCCCTGAGCCTCAATCTTGGCCAGAACCGTTTCCTTGCGGTCCAAAAGAGCCGTCAAAGACTTGTCCATATCAATAATGGCCTTGATTTGCGTTTCATCCAGATTGCCTGTTTTTTCCTTACGGTAACGGGCGATAAAGGGGATGGTATTGCCTTCTGCGGTCAATTCCAAAACGGTTTCAACTTGTTGTTTTTTCAGGCCCAATTCTTGAGCCAATGTTTCAAAATTACGATTTTCCATAAACTCTATTATACCACGATAGAAGATTTGCTTGGGGAGAAAACCTTGTAGCTGAAGCGAGAATTTTTAAGCAAGAGGTAGTATAATAGAAGGGTAAACCTATTATTTGGGGCTATTTCTTGCGGAAAATAGATGCATCTTCCTAAAAGCAGAGCTTCTTCGTCTGATGCCCTCTTTTCTCTCAGAAATAACGCCCTTAGTATCTATTGCAACTGAACTCGGGCTATTTCTTGCGGAAAATAGATGCATCTTCCTAGAAGCAAAGCTTCTTCGTCTGATGCCCTCTTTTCTCTCAGAAATAACGCCCTTAGTATCTTTATTTAAACTTGGAGGCTTTTTATGGCAGTTATTCAGAAAAAAACAAATGAACTTGAAAGCATGATGGCATCTTTTGCGGCTATCCCAGATTTTGAAAAGGCGGGAACGGATCCTAAAAAGGACAAACGTCTTCAAGAAGATAAGAAGAAATAGAATTTATGGCTATTTTTCATCAACTACCAGATAGCGTTTTGCAGCTTCTGGCAGTTTTTCTATCTATTATTATCGAGGCCTTGCCCTTTGTCTTGTTGGGAAGTATCCTGTCAGGCTTTATCGAAATCTTTGTGACGCCTGAGAAGGTCCAAAAATTCTTACCTAAAAACAAGGTCTTGGCAATTCTCTTTGGGACTTTGGTTGGTTTCATCTTTCCCTCATGTGAATGTGGGATTGTGCCTATTATCACGCGCTTTTTAGAGAAAAAAGTGCCTAGCTATACGGCCATTCCATTTATGGCAACGGCTCCAATCATCAATCCAGTCGTTCTCTTTGCGACCTACACGGCCTTTGGGAACTCTTGGTACTACGTCCTTTTACGCTTCATCGGAGCTTTCTTGGTTGCCATGATTTTGGGAATCTTGCTTGGCTTCGTGGTGGATGACCAGATTCTCAAGGATAATCGCAAGGTCCATCATGTTCATGATTATAGTGGCTTGTCAGTTGGTAAGAAAATCTTTCAGGCCTTGGTTCATGCGGTAGATGAATTTTTCGACACCGGGCGTTACCTGATTTTCGGGAGCCTGGTGGCCGCAAGTATGCAGACCTACCTACCGACCCGTATTCTTACGACAATCGGTCACAATTCGGTGACGGCCATCCTCATCATGATGCTTTTGGCCTTTATCCTCTCGCTTTGTTCGGAGGCGGATGCCTTTATCGGAGCTTCCCTACTCTCTAGTTTCGGAGTGGCGCCAACAGTGGCCTTCCTCATTATCGGGCCTATGGTTGATATTAAGAACCTCATAATGATGAAACACCAGTTTAAGACACGCTTTGTTGGACTCTTTGTGGGAACAGCGGGTCTGGTGACAGTGATTTACTGTTTGGTATTGGGGGTGATTTAATGTTACGTTTTCTCATCTTGTCTGGGTATTTTGAGCTGGTCATGTACCTGCAGGTTTCTGGCAAGCTTAACCAGTACATTAATATCCACTACTCCTACTTGGCCTACATTTCTATGATTCTTTCTTTTATCCTTGCGGTGGTTCAACTCATTGTTTGGATGAAGCAGATGAAGGTTCACTCGCATCTGTCTGGCCGAGTGGCAAAGGTAGCCAGTATCGCCTTCTTAGCCTTTCCAGTCCTCACTGGCCTATTAGTGCCAACCGTAACACTGGATGCGACTACTGTCTCAGCAAAAGGCTATCATTTTCCACTGGCGGCAGGAAGTAATCCTAATCAGGCCGACCAAGAGGGAACGACCATCCAGTACTTAAAGCCGGACACCAGTTCCTACTTCACCTCCTCAGCTTATGAGAAGGAAATGACCAAGGAACTCGCCAAGTACAAGGGGCGTGAGACCATCCACATTACCACGGAAAATTACATGGAAGTCATGGAACTCATCTACCTCTATCCTGACGATTTCGTAGGTAAGAAGGTCAGCTATACAGGCTTTGTGTATAATGACCCACAAACCAAAGGTTATCAGTTTATCTTCCGTTTCGGTATCATCCACTGTATCGCTGACTCAGGCGTTTACGGACTGGCAACGACCGGAAGTAACCAAACCTTTAAGGATAATGCCTGGGTAACAGTCACAGGTACCATTTCTGTGAATTACTATAAAAATCTCAAACAAACCCTTCCTATCCTTAACCTGACTGAGGTTAAAGAGGTCAGTCAACCCGACAATCCCTATGTTTATCGTGTATTTTAAAAAAGCCAAGTTCAAGTTGAACTGGCTTTTTAAGTTGGAGCAATCAAACTGTACAGTTACTTAAATCTTGAGAGTACAAAAACCATTACTGGCGTGTAGGTCGTCAAGCTTCTGTTGTACAGTTACTTAAATCTTGAGAGTACAAAAACACTTCTTGTTGTGCTTGTAAATTAGAGCAAGTTGTACAGTTACTTAAATCTTGAGAGTACAAAAACTATTCTTAACAATGCCATCAACAAAGGCTTGTTGTACAGTTACTTAAATCTTGAGAGTACAAAAACTATTCTTAACAATGCCATCAACAAAGGCTTGTTGTACAGTTACTTAAATCTTGAGAGTACAAAAACATGCTCAATCAAGAATTTTAGTGTCCTTGAGTTGTACAGTTACTTAAATCTTGAGAGTACAAAAACATTAAAAGGTTAGGAAACGGATATTAAGATGTTGTACAGTTACTTAAATCTTGAGAGTACAAAAACTATATGTCACGGATCGATAGCTGTCACTTAGTTGTACAGTTACTTAAATCTTGAGAGTACAAAAACGACGGATGAGGAGATTAGAACTTACGGGGGTTGTACAGTTACTTAAATCTTGAGAGTACAAAAACTACGTCCAAGGCCTTCCTTGCTACGGTATTGTTGTACAGTTACTTAAATCTTGAGAGTACAAAAACGCTCAACAGGTTTAGATTGACTTGCTGACCGTTGTACAGTTACTTAAATCTTGAGAGTACAAAAACATGTATCCGGCATGACGAATGGCACTTTTGGTTGTACAGTTACTTAAATCTTGAGAGTACAAAAACGTAACTTGGCTACTGCTCTAGGTACTGCAGTTGTACAGTTACTTAAATCTTGAGAGTACAAAAACGATAGGTTTTGATGGTTTCTTTATCTTTATGTTGTACAGTTACTTAAATCTTGAGAGTACAAAAACTAAATTTAGAGCTTGAAAACTCATGATAAGGTTGTACAGTTACTTAAATCTTGAGAGTACAAAAACTGTAAATCTCGTAGTTAGTACAGTAGGTTTGTTGTACAGTTACTTAAATCTTGAGAGTACAAAAACCTCAAATAAAATTTTGACGTTTTCATACCCACATAGTGATTATAAAATCAATCACTGTCCTTGTCAATTCTTACTTTCTAAAAATTTATGTAATAGCTCCTCATCAGGTGTTTGTGAATATCTTATACAGTAGTTAAAGTGAAACAACTGATTTAGGATATTCAAAATTACTGAATCAATAAGTGAGAGACTAGGCTGTCTTATCATTTTTGTTAATAAATAAGGAATAACAGTCTCCAACGATATCCTAAAATCTTCTCTCGTTGGGAAATTATTACTTGGATAATGTTTCTTTACCCTTTCATACATAAACTCAATATCATACAGATGTTCTACCTGATCAGATAAAATATTGACAAACCTACTATTTTCCTCATCAATCTTTAGATAGCCTTGGTCACTTGGAAATAAGATAAAGGTTAAGTTCGGATACTTTTTGACTAGCTGACCAATTTGCTTATAAAAACTATCATAAAATTCCTCTGAGACAAAGCTATCAATATTTTTTAGCACAATGAGAAATTTCTCTGTTGTTTGTGACAGAAGACGGTCTATCATTTCTAAAAAGAGGGATAGTTTATCGGTATTTGTGACCCATTCAAAAGATAGATTCTTGTCCTTAATGGCAAAAAATGGACTAAAATTTTTTGAAAGTAGTTGGTCTAGTGTCAGAGGACGATTCTCTAAATGGTATTCCACCTTACCACAGTTTAAGTTTATATGCTGATTCATCGCTCCTTCTATAAGCTCAACTTGTTCATTAATTTTCTCCAAATGGTCTACAATATCAACCTGATTGACAATTTTACTAAGATAACCGTGAGCAAGTGTTCCTTTCTTGTATTCCATCTGCTCCAGTAAATCCTTAAAATTTGAAATATCAATAAAGTGATAACTACTTCGTTTCACTATCTCGCCAGCCTCATCAAGTATGGTAGGCTCCTCATAATCAAAAATACTTAAGTCCTCACTCGAGTATTTTTTTCCACCGAAATACCAGCTTAAAATCTGCCAAATATAATATTTGAGTTCTTTATTTTGACCAACAATTTGTGTCATTGCACCAATATTCAATTCAATACGTTCTTTGTAAGGATGTTGTACAAAAAATTTCATATAACCACCAACTTATTATCACTAACGATTTCTTCTTGCCTAGTTTTACCACCTATGATTAATGTCATCTCTGAAAATTGCTTTTCAGTAACTGCCAAAAGCCTCACATTTCCAGCAGGTAGATTACTCATCTTTAACTTCTTATAAAACTTATTTGCAAAGCTTCTATTAGGACAAGTGCGATAGTAAACCGAAAATTGTAACATTTCAAATCCATTTGAAATTAATTCTTTACGAAAATTACGATAGATTCTTTTTTCATCCTTGGATTCCATTGGCAAATCAAAAAAACATAATAATCTCAACGCTTCATACCTCATCTTATTCTCTCCACTCTAAACTTGATACCACTGGGCAGTGAAATTTACTACTATCTTTTTCCGAAATATATTTGATAAAACCTTTAACATACTTATCCATAGCAACTGTCACTGAGCATGTCTCTTTGCCATATTTGATTTTAGCATTGAGCAAATCTGTCAATCCCAACCTATACTCATACTTAAGAAATTCTTGATCTCGTAGATTATCATAAACCCAAACATCTACAATCTGTCTAAATGGCTCCATCAAGTCATCAACCAAATTAAACTGATTGTATTCATTTTTATGGAAGATACCTAATAGTCCATTTAAACCATAACCCGCCACTATTCTAGCCATCTGTGCCCTCATGATAGAGTAGCCATAGTTTAAGCCAGCATTTATGACATCGGCTTCTTGCTGGGTTACTCTGACAAATTGTTTACCGAAAAGTTCATTAAAGTAGACCTTAGCGGCATGTCCCTCTCTATTGGTTCTATCACCTGGTTCTATCTGCTCTTTATAGTCTGAAAGTAATCTAATGTTATCCAGACTTTTTTCAAACATGGCTAGGACATCCTCTTGATTATTGATTTTATAGTAAGTCACAATCTGCCATGCCTTATCTTTTTGTTTCTGAGACCAGTCCATCTGTTCTTTCAAGCGCTTGTAAGCTCTAAAATGCCCATTTTGTGAATGATAGATCCCTGTTGGTAAATGTTCATTATCACAGACAACTAAGGCAATATTATATTTACTTAGGGCACTTAATAATCGAAGAGTAACAACTGTATCCCCACCTTCAGCAACTATTATCGAAATATCACTAAGTGGCACTGTAAACTCTTCTCCCATCTTTTGCACTAACAAGTTATCAAGCTTTAAACGCATCTTCTCACTTTGACTGACATGTACAACTCTCCAAGTCATTATTTCTCCTTTTTAAATAACGAAAACACCCTGCCATAAAATGACAGGGTGTTGATTTCGGCATGAAGCCTTATCTTTGTAGCTTCTGCAAGATTTAAGTAACTGTGTAAGGCGTCCCTTACACGATTATTATAGTATATGACAACTATAATTGCAACACTTTTTAACAATTAATATTAAAAATCTAGCTTAGGCTTATCACCCTCATTTTTGAGGATATGCTGATTTCCTAGGACATCTGTTCTTACTTTATAAATTGAAAGATTTTCTATCTGCATATTCTTTTGCAATTGATTAGAAGAAGGTGGTACCTTTCCTAATACCTCAAGTTCTTCTCCCTTCTCAAATCTTGCTTTTTCATAAGGTTTTAATTCTATTTTATGCTTTTCAAATCTTTTTGGATTATCTTTCCCAGTACGAGACCAAAATCTAAAGACTTGTTGACGATTTGTTTCAGTATCCTTAATTAAAATTAAATCATTCTTATACAGTGTAAACTTAAATTCTGAATTCTTACCAATTCCTTCTTTCTCTCTTATTTTATTATACTTAACTTTTGAAATACCGTAAGAACCTCCTTTTTCGAAACACAAATCTGCATATTTTAATCCTAAGAATTCATATTTTCTTGTTTCTGTATTGTAGTATACATCTGTTCTCCAAGGATTCAAAGATAGTAAAGCTACAGGATTTTTACTTTCTGAGGGAGTTATATCAACAAATCTTCCTAGGAGATTATCGTAGTATTTAAGACTCTTAATTTCTGGACCATTGCCTTTTCGACTATACTTGCGAATAGGTCCATTTTCAATTCTATATTTTTCAAAAGGATTAAAATCAACCTCTTTTCCATTTTTGTCCTTTTCTTTAAATGGTCGATATTGTTCCAATATCTTCTCTATTACTTCATCCCAAGTTTTTCTATTCTTTTGATACATTAAGAATTGGGATTTATCCTTTTTGTATAAATCTAAAAACTTATAAAATCCCGTTTTAGAAGGGGTTTTTGTCCCTAAAGCATAGATATCTTTTATTTTCCCTAAAGTATAAGTGTATTCTTTTTTCTCTTTATCTAATTTCGTTTTTCTTGTCGCATAAATAGTGGCATCTGATATTTTACGATTAAACTTAGAATCCACTTGATATGAGAATAAGATACTGTCTTCAAATTCTTTACTCTTCAATGTATCAACAAAATGTTGATAAGGGGCTTTGAATACAGATTCCTTGTACTCATCGTCACTAATAAGTTCACCTGTTTCAATATCAAGTAGTTGGTCATCTGAATAACTTACAAGAGTATTCTTTTGTTTTTTCCACAAATTCAACTGACTTGAAGCAGCAATAATTAGTGCATCTACGGCATGGTGATGGTAGGTATCACGAGTCTTATCAATTCCCCAATGACGTCTCAATTGAGATGTAAATTGACCACGAACCACGGAAACTTTTGTATCAATCTTGTGAGCTCTAAAGTGTTCTTGAAGGGCATTTAGGACAACTCTTGAAGCGTATCTTGTATCTACAAGGTTTCGTTCAATAAATTTCTTTCGAACATCAAATTTTGAAATATCCTCTTCTGTAAGAAGGTATTCTTTTTTCTTGTTTGATAGTGCTTTTAATTCACGTACAAAGGCTTTTAGTTCACGGAAAGACCATGCGTCATCCATACTATCTAAAGCCTGATAAGGTGTTCGTTGTCCTTTTTCTTGGTTAGCAGTTGCATAAACTAAAACCTTATTGGCAAGGCTATCATCAAAGGTGATAGAAAGAGGTAAAATATGATCTATTTCAAACTGATTAGGATTATTGATCAAATCATGGATAGAAATTGTTTTACCAGTATAAAGGCAACGTTCTCCTTGCTGATGCCAAAGGCGGATTTTGGTCGCTAATTGCTTATGACCGTGGAAAACACTATGAGGTAATTCAGCCTTTCCATTATATTGATTAGCAGCCTTAAGCATTGCTGCATCCTTTTCCGCCTTATTAGCTTTTTGAATCTTTTGAATAGCTTTCTTTTCGTCATCTTCATTCGTTTCTCGAGCCATTTCGATGACAATATTATCAAAGTCTCCATATTTTTTAATTGCTGCATTTACAATTTTAATGGCTTGACGAACAGACTTAGCAACAACAGGATTGTAGATTTCTTCCGTTAATTGTTTCTCATCAATATATTTTGTTTTATTTGAAGACGAAGTTGTTTTTTGTTTTCCTAGTCGTGTCAAGATAGTCATTTGTTCTTCTGACGTCGCATATAATTCTGGAATTAACTCCATCATCAGCTTGACAGAAAAACTATGCCAACCTTTTCCAAAAATGGAACTATTTGCTCTGCGGAATTGAACCAATTCGTCAACTTGCTCCTGACTAAAAGTACCATCAGCAAACTCATGATCTAACGCTTCTTGGATACCTTCCCTCTCAGTGTTTAATGTTAAGACATAGGCTAACTTATCAAGTTTTTCTCTCTCCATTTGCTCAATATCAATGGTTTCAAGCGTCTTCATTTTTCGATAAGCTTCGAAAGTATGAATTTCAGCTTTATCTGATTTATCGATACGGTATCCTTTGATATCCGCAACATCGCAAGAAAGTAGCTTAGCGATATATTTAAAGAGTTTCGCTGGACCCATCGCCTTTTCATTTTTGACATAGGTAATGATTTGATGTTTCTGTTCTTCACTCAACTTCTTGGTTTCTGTTGGAACGGTTAGATTGTTCAAATCATTTAGCAAATTGAATTCTTGAGCTGTGTAAGACGCTTTTGCTGCTCTAAACTCTTCCGGATAAAATGTACATTTCCCAATTAGGATTCCAAAAATATTATTTAAGGTTATGTACTCACCTTGAGCATCTTTCTTAGTAGTATACTTTCCATAATCAGTCCGCGACTTTTCATTTCCAGGTCCGTGATAATATTTACGTTTTCCAGTTAATATTTCGAGATAGCTATTAATAAATTCATCTATAATCTGTGGATTAAATTCTTGCTGAGTTTGCAGTATTTTCAGTGCTTCTGCACGATAAGCTGAAGTTGGAAAGACATTAATTAAGCGATGTTTTTTTCCATCTTCCTCAATAGTAAAATCACCACGTAATTGACCATATTTTTGGTAGCGTTCCAATTGAATCTGACCAGGGGTTTTTGTCTCTAATTGTTTACTGTTTTCCTTAACAATTTGTGCATAGTCTCCTACTAAAGAATTTCCGTCATCACTGGCATCATCAAGATAACTAATCCCACGGTGTTTCACCATATTTTTAAGAGCGATGAACAATTCTTCATTTGACAATTCAGCAGTCAAACCCTTAACTCGTAATTGATATGGGTTAAGGTTAATTGAGACCTTGGTGAAATCTGTGATTAAGCCACTCTCCTCAAATAAATGATTTAAACGAACTCTACGATGTTTTTTACGTCGTGTCAATCGTCTTCCTTGACGATTCGTTCTACGTTCTAGATTATTCTCAGCTTGAGCAGCTGGAAAAATGCGAGAATTTTTATGGATAATTTCTCCTGTAACTTTATTAAGGATACCTACACCAACAGAACCTATACCGATATCAAGTCCTAAAACTAAATCACTCATTTAGTATTCTCCTTATGCTTTTTTCTAAAATTTTACAATAATATCTGAAAAATTACAACTGTATTTGTAAACGCTATAATCTATGTTTTAAAAAGCCAAATCAATTTCATTTTTAGTTAAAAAACTTTATCCATTTCATAACAAAACCTAGGGAGAATACAAGTACTACTCTCTTTGACAAGTTTTCGCATGCAAAAAACCAAGTCAGCTTGGACTTGGTCTTGGGTTTCATTTTTGAACAAATGGTTGTAAATTACCAACTGGTTGGCAAGGAAATTGGAATATTGAGTTTGACTTTCATCTTACCGTTGGCAACTGAGGCTTGGTCAATCTCGTAGCCGATGTCAGGGAGTTTAAGCTGAATCTGATCGTTAACCATGCGAATACCACTATTAGATTGAGCGATGCTCTTCTTGAGGTAAGGTAGAACCAGTGATTTAGGGACTGGAAGGCGACCTAGGTGAGCACCTGCCAAGTCTAGTAGGATGACTTCCTTGTTCGTACTAACTGTAAAATCAAGGCTAAATGTTGATCCAACTGGGCCAATGGAAACTGGTACCTTAACTGTCAGATAAGAATCTCCCAGATCTACGGTGCTATTTTGTAGTGTCTCGTCCTTAGAATCCGAAAGGCTTGCTTTAAGCACCTGACGCAGTTGGTTACTATCAAGATTAATTTCAGTTGAAAGACCGCCTGATGATAGGGACGCCCCTCCAATACCTGCTTTAGCTAGGTCAGCTAGAGTCGTTTGTGTTGATACATTTTTTAATTGGTCTTGACTGTCAATCTTGTCCGGAATGAGAAGGGCCGCCACTGCAATAAAGAGCACAATGACGAGGACAATGAGTCGCTTAAACCATTTCCACATAGGGAATACCTCGTTTCAAATTTTCACTTTTGAGGTCTATTGTACTGTAATAAGGGGAAAAAAGCGAGTAAGAACTGGAAATTCTCTCATATTTTCTTAATGCTCAAGTTAGTTCACAGTTCAAGACAAATAAAAGTGATGAGTAGTATCAAATAATCACCTGCTCTCATAGGCTCATTCCTACTCCTCTAAAAGAGTGACTTCGCTAAACAGAGACCTGCAGCAGTATTTGTAGAAGCGTGAATAAAGAAGCTTGGTAGAATGTGAACTGCACCCCAAAAGTTAGACAGAAAAAATCTAACTTTTGGGGTGTTTTTATTATGAAATTAACTTATGAAGAT
>CAKQDX010000015.1 GCA_934229725.1 uncultured Streptococcus sp. | reverse complement strand
ATCTTCATAAGTCAATTTCATAATAAAAACACCCCAAGTTAGATTTTTTCTGTCTAACTTTTGGGGTGCAGTTCAAAGGGGCCTTTTCTTTTTTCAAGGAAAAAAGCCTTCCTCTATCGAAGAAGACCAAAATTTTCTAAAGGTAAAGAAGGAGACCTACAAGAATTCCAATGACATAGCCTGCCAAAACATCACTAGGATAATGAACGCCACCTAGCACACGTAAGATAGCCAGAATTGCTGCCAAAAAAAGCATAGTCCCACCTAGCCATGGGTTAATCAGCAGTGCCAACATAGCAATGACAGTCGCTGAGAAAACATGCCGACTGGGAAAAGATTTGCCAAGACTGTCCTTCTTAATAAGGGGTTGAATATCCCAAGTCTGATAAGGGCGTGGGCGATTATAGAGCCTACGACCAAGAGAAAGGAGAAAGAAGCCTCCTCCCATAATAAGCACTGTCGTAAAAAGAACAAACCAGCCATTCCTCAGCCAAACCAAACTAAGAAATATAGGAAAAAGTAGGTAAAAAGCCCTAGTTATAACCTTATTAAGCCTCTCTAAAATACTAGTATAAGGACGCAATGGACCGCTAATCCTATCGTAAAATTGTTTATAATTCATCATCATCCGTTAGAAAAAGGGAGTGACACAGAACTAAATTTAAAAAATCTAGCTTCTAGTCTCTCCCTCATGTTTAATGAGATAGTCTTCCGAGGTTGAAATCTCTATCTCGACCTCTTTTTGTCTATCTTAAAGTTCAGCGATTTGGTAAAGTTCAAGTTCGGCTGCTGTTTCAGAACCAAACATGTTAATCATGATTTTAACCTTGTTATTGTCAATTTCCACAACACGGCCTTCTTGACCCATAAAGGCACCATCAATGATTTGAACCACATCACCAACCTTGATATTAGTATCAAAGACATCAACAGTTTGACCCATTGAAATCAAGATTTGACGAATTTCTTCTTCCAAGAGTGGAGTAGGTTTAGAACGGTTACCGTGAGAACCAACGAAACCAGTAACGTTTGGAGTGTTACGAACAACGAACCATGCTTCGTCTGTCATTACCATCTCAACAAGAACGTATCCTGGGAAGCGGTTTTCTTCCACTTCTTTAACCTTACCATTTTTCTCAACATTGACAGTTTGAGTAGGGATTTCAACGCGCAAGATATTTTCAAGCATGTTGTAAGTCTGAGCACGTTGCAAAAGGTTTTCTTTAACTTTGTTTTCGTATCCTGAATACGTTTGAAGGACGAACCAGCCCTTATCGAATGAATCTAACATTTTAGGATTCCTTTCTTTTTTACTAAAATGGCACTTAGACTCAGAGGAATCTGGATGAGATAACCATCTGAGTGGTAAAAGCACGTGGAGTATCTGTTTTCATTCAAAGCCTAATAAAAAAGCCTCGTGGCCTTTGTTTTCGCTTTTATCTGCACTTATTATAACAAAAAAGAGCAGGCATTCCTACTCTTTTTGTGTTTTCTTTAGAAAAAGTTAATCAGTGCTGACATAGCGCGACTCAACAATACATCAAACGCATAGATGATGACTGTGAAGAACGCAGTATACTCAAGAACTGAAATAAAATCGTGCCAGCGTTGTTTGCGATCTGGCCAAGTCGTGTCTTTCAAGACTTTGAAAATACTTCCAGTTTGTCTCACGGTGTCTCCTATCTTGTTTCTTTATGCAAGGTATATTTTTTACAATTTTTACAAAACTTGTTCACTTCTAGTCGTGTTGGTTTGGGAGTGCTACTAACACTAATCGAGTAGTTTCGGTTCCCACAATCTGCACACGCTAGGCTTGCTTTTTTTTGTGCCATAACGCCTCCGTTCTTTTTATCTTACCACTTTTAAACTTAATTGACAAGCTATCTGAATAGACCTGAGAAGGAGTCTGAGATCTTATCCCATAGGCTACTTGCCTGGTCTTTGACATCATTCACAACGTCAGAAGCCTTGTCTGTCCATGACTTATTATTGCTATTACGTGAATCGTTTGGATTTGCTGTATAATCTAAGGTTTGACCATCAGCCGCATAAGCATTTTCAACAGTAAACTCAGTTCCTGGTGTATTTGGCAAAACATCTGCAGCGATATAGCTGAAAATAGTTGAAGCCGTTCCTGAGCTAGCCCCTGTCAAGTAGTGACTCTCATCGGTCTTGTCAAAACCAATCCAAGTTGTCATCACCACATCAGGCGTATAACCAATCACCCACTGGTCACTGGTCAAATCTTTGTTAAATTCTGCCTGAACAGTACCTGTCTTACCTGCCATAGTATAACCTGTATAATTGGCATTAACAGCAGAACCATTTGAATAGGTTCCAAGCATCATGCTGGTCATTTGATTGGCAACTGACTGGCTGATAACACGTTTAGACTTCTTACTATGAGTAGCGATGATATCTCCACTGGCATTTTCAATTTTAGTAATGAAATAAGCAGTGTTCATCTCACCACCGTTGGCAAAGGTCGCGTAAGCCTGAGCCATTTGAAGAGGACTAGCTGTCACACCACCACCAAGGGCAACTCCCAATTCTTCTGGGACATTGTCAAAGTTAAGACCAAATTTCTGACCATAACTAATTCCTTTTTGAATACCGATTTGATTAAAGAGGTAAACTGCTGGGATATTGTACGAATTAGCCAAAGCTTGATACATAGGCACATCCTCTGTCTCAACACCACCGTAGTTGGTTGGCGTATAGCCGTTGTAGTCAATCGGTTTATTTGGAAGGTCCTTGTTAATACTCCATCCCGAAGCAAGAGCCGGGGCATAGACTACCAAAGGTTTGATGGTCGAACCAGGACTACGCTTCCCTTGAGTGGCATAATTGAAGTTACGGAAGGTTGTATCACTGGTACCACCTACACGACCGACTAAACCACGGACTGCTCCAGTCGACGGATCGAGGGCCACACTAGCTGACTGAGCTGTACTACCATCACTTTCTGATGTTGGGAAGAGATAGGTATTTTCATAGGTCTGTTGCATATTAGCCTGTGAATTGGCATCCATCTCTGTATAGATTTTATAGCCGTTCTTAACAATCTCATCCTCACTCAAGCCGTAGGTCTTAGTGGCTTCTTCGATGACGGCATCAAAGTAAGAAGGATACTTGTAGTCATCACCAGTTCCTTGATAGGTATCATCCAAACGACTCGCCATATCTACTCCAGCAGCACTGTCAGCGTCAGCCTGGCTCAACTTCTTGTCATCAACCATGTTGGCAAGGACTGTATTTCGACGGTTGGTCGCATTTTTGATATTGTCAATGGGATTGTAAATTTCAGGTCCCTTAAGCATACCAGCAAGGGTAGCCGCCTCATCAACGGTTAGATTAGCAGCACTCGTACCAAAGTATTTTTGGCTGGCATCTTCAACACCCCAAACCCCATTGCCGAAATAAGCATTATTAAGGTACATGGTGAGGATTTCTTTTTTGCTATACTTCTTGGTTAACTCCAAAGAAAGGAAGAATTCCTTGGCCTTACGTGTCACTGTCTGCTCTTGAGTCAAAAAGGCATTCTTAGCCAATTGTTGCGTAATGGTTGAACCACCACCAAAGTGTCCCATAGACACAATCGCTAAGAGGAAACGTTGAACATTGACACCACTATTTTTGTAGAAAGTCCGGTCTTCTGTTGCGATAACAGCATTTTCCAAGCTATCACTGATGGCATCAAGCTCCACATAGGTTCCTTTTTGTCCTGACAAAGAACCGGCTTGATTGCCATCTTTATCATAGATAACCGTAGTTGCCTTCAGGGCATCTTGAAGATCTGAGACATTGGTTGTCTTAGCAATGTAAAAGAGGTAGGAACCTATAGTCAGAACCAGTATAGCCACTAAAATAAAGAGAATCTTGCCAATATGATAGCGACGCCAGAAACGACGAATAGGATTTCTTGGTGAAAGGGTGAATTTGCTCAAGAAAGCCTGAACCTTACCCAGTGGCTTGCTTGTATCAATAGGTTTCTTTTGCTTAGAACGTTGATAACGTGAGGTTTCTTGATTTTCTCGAGACATATCTAGGTCTTCAACAGCCTGTTCGACCTCATCAGGCTTCTTGGCGAAAAGACCCTTAATCTTATCTTGAAAATCCTTGGATTTTCCTACAGATTGATCATTCTTAACCCTTTTGCTATTTTCTTCTTTAAAAAGTTTGTTTTTTAGATTATCAAAAAATGTCATAACTTTATTATACCAAGTTTTAAGGGATTCTGTCCTCTTTGAAGCGTTCATGATATAATGAAGCCATGACTATACATGTAGATATTATCAATCCCTATCCCACAACAACGGTCAAAGACCTGCTTGAATCAAAACTCCTCATTCCCCGCAAAATTCGTCATTTCCTACGTACGAAAAAACACGTGCTCATCAACGGAGAAACCATTAATTGGCAAAGTCCAGTTGAAAAAGGCGATAAAATTAGCCTGACCTTTGACACAGAGGACTATCCTGATAAAACTATTCTCATGGGGAAAGCCAGTCTTGTAGAGCCTCTCTATGAGGATCAGCATCTCATCGTTGTCAATAAACCCGAGGGGATGAAGACGCATGGTAATGAGCCTACAGAAATAGCCCTGCTTAACCATGTCTCAGCCTACTGTGATCAAACCTGTTATGTCGTTCATCGACTAGATATGGAGACCAGCGGAGCTGTTCTTTTCGCTAAAAACCCTTTTATTCTACCAATCCTCAACCGACTCCTAGAAGATAAGCTCATCCAACGCCAATATTGGGCTTTGGCAGAAGGAAGGTTTCAGACTAGGGAAACCGTTTATAAAGACAAGATTGGTCGTGACCGCCACGATCGCAGAAAACGTGTGGTGGACCCTCGAAAAGGACAGCGTGCTTATACGACGGTCACGCGCCTCAAGACCTTCAATGGTGCTAGTCTGGTCAACTGTCAGTTGAAAACCGGCCGTACCCACCAAATTCGTGTTCATCTAGCCCATCATGGACATGCTATCTTGGGAGATCCACTATATAGCCGCCGACATGCATCCCGCCTCATGCTCCACGCCCACTCCCTTAGTTTCACCCATCCCTTAACACTCGAAAAAATCACTGTGCAGGCTAGATCAGAAAGTTTTGAACAAGAGGTGAAAAATCACAAATAATAAAAGCAAGCTCACTCTCAGACATGGTGCGAAAGGATTATTCTTATTTATAGGACAGTGGAAGCTTGCAAATAAGTTGCTTTTATTGACTTCGAAAGCCTTGACCACCTTGAATCTCCCTAGACATTATGTTAAGCTTTACATATCATATAAATTAGAGGAGTATTTCATTATGAATCCAGCAGATCAATGGTTAGCTATCAATGCCAAGTATTTCCCAACAGAACAAGTTCAATATATTCGCCAACGTATTGAGGCTCTTCCAGAAGCACAAGTCCAATTGCTCTATACACTTAGTTTCCAAGACCCAACCATGATGTTGGTTATCTCACTTTTCGGTGGATCTCTTGGAATTGACCGCTTTATCTTAGGACACGTGGGATTAGGTGTTGGTAAACTATTGACAGGCGGTGGCTGTGGTATCTGGACAATCGTTGACTGGTTCCTTATCATGGATGCTACTCGTCAAGCAAATGCTCAAAAACTTTATTCTCTTATCGGCTAATGAAAACCTATTTCACACGCTTGTGGGCTTACCACCAGCGTTTTTTTAGACTGTACCTCTTACTTTTAGTGGCTATCTACGGAATTTATCTTCTACACCTTCCAACACCACTCAGCCTTATCCTTAAACCTTTTGGCATAAAAAGTTGGAGTGCCGGATTAACACGGGCTAGTGTTAGACTTTTTCACCTAGATTGGCAGGGAGCTTGGAACTATAATCCCCTAATCTATCCTCTGGTGCTATATATCTTTGTCTATATCTTTCTTTTTCCTATTTTCAGCGACAAGAACGTCAATACGAAAGTGCCAGGCAAATAAAGTAACCATTCCTATATGACTCCCATTGCACATCATTAACACTATTGCTATAATTGTAATTATCAAATTTTATAATCAACTCAAACGGAGGTTAAAAACATGAATCAAAAAGATTGGATTGATTTTTTCCAGGCAGTTAACGGACGCAATCCAAGTATCCAAGAGATGGCTGATGCAGCCAAGAGAGGCGAATTTGTCCGAGAAAGCTCTAAAAGACAGGAACAACCTGTTGAGGTAAAAAAAGCTGAGGAAACGGTAGAAATCAAGGAACCTTTGGCACCTGTCGAACCAGCCAAAACTGAAGAAACAGTAGAAACGACACCCCCTAAAAAAGCCACAGAAAGTGTTGAACCTGTCGTTGAGAGCTATGATGTCGCTGAAGAACCCTTAGTTGATTCTAGTATTGAAGAAAGACAAACTTTCCAAACTCCTAACCTAGGTCAAGAAGCTCCAACAGCTAACTTTCAAGCGCAAGTAAATCCAATACAGGGCACTACTAATAAGTCTTTAAATTCCTTTGCAGAACAAGCTAATGCAAGCTTCCAACAAACAAATAGCACCCTTAACCAGCCTTGGAAGAAGCCAGAAAAGAAATCCCCAACAAACCTCATCATGATAGCCATCGCTACCATCCCAGTTATCCTTTGGGCTCTTGGATTGTTCTTACTTGGAGTTGTTGGAGACGAATCTAGTATGGGCTTGGGTTTGGCATTTTGGATTTTGATTTTGGGTCTACCAGCAATCATTATTGACATCCTACCAGCACTTCTAAACAAAACAGATAAGAAATGGCTAATCTTTGTTTTCTCAATACTATTAAGCTGGACTTTCCTTGGATGGCTCATCTTACTCATTGTTTCTATCAACATGAATAGGGAAGCAGAACGTCTTAAACAGCAACAAATGATGATGCAGATAACAGGAGAACCCGGAAACACTGCTGCCTACAATTCCTTCCAAACACAAGCAAGGACAGCGCAACAATTCCAAGATACTTCGTTTGGTCCTAACTCAAATCCAAATAATAATAACTAAATTTCCTTAGTTGACACAAAAAACCTAGAAAAGTGAAAACTCTTCTAGGTTTTTATTGTTTACTTCTTAAAATCTTAGTAACCCATCATACCTGGATCCATAGCTGGCGCTGCTGGAGCCTCTGGTTCAGGCTTATTAGCAACGACTGCTTCTGTTGTCAAGATAAGACTAGCTACAGAAGCGGCATTTTGAAGGGCAGAACGTGTTACCTTAACTGGGTCAATGATTCCTGCTTCAACCATATCTACCCACTCACCGTTGGCAGCGTTAAAGCCTGTACCAACTGGACTATTCTTCAATTTATCAATGATAACTGAACCTTCATAACCAGCATTGAAAGCAATTTGACGAACTGGTTCTTCCAGGGCACGAAGGACAATGTTACGTCCTGTAGCGTCGTCACCTTCAAGGTCAAGTTCAGCTACCTTAGCAATAACATTGACTAGAGCTGTACCACCACCAGCTACGATACCTTCTTCAACAGCGGCACGAGTGGCATTAAGGGCATCTTCGATACGAAGCTTCATTTCTTTGAGGGCTGTTTCAGTGGCTGCACCAACCTTAACGACAGCAACCCCACCTGACAATTTAGCCAAACGTTCTTGAAGTTTTTCACGGTCAAATTCAGAAGTTGTTGTTTCCAATTGAGACTTGATAAGGTTGACACGGTTGGCAATAGCTTCTTGGCTTCCTGCCCCTTCAACGATAACTGTGCTATCCTTTTCAACAGTTACTTTCGAAGCTTGACCAAGCGCTGCCATAGTCGCATCCTTAAGCTCAAGGCCAAGGTCTTCTGTGATGACAGTTGCTCCTGTCAAAACGGCAATGTCTTCCAACATCGCTTTACGACGGTCACCAAAGCCAGGGGCCTTAACAGCTACGACATTGAAGGTTCCACGAATCTTGTTAAGAACAAGTGTTGGAAGAGCTTCACCATCCACGTCATCAGCAATAATCAAAAGTGGACGGCTTGTCTTAAGCACTTCTTCCAAGAGTGGAAGAACATCTTGGATATTTGAAATTTTCTTGTCAGTCACAAGGATAAATGGATTATCAAGGTCAGCTACCATTTTTTCATTGTCAGTAACCATGTATTGAGAAAGATAACCACGGTCAAATTGCATACCTTCGACCACTTCGAGTTCTGTCTCCATACCACGAGACTCTTCAATAGTGATAACACCGTCATTACCCACACGTTCCATAGCTTCTGAAATGTATTCACCAACTTTTTCAGAGCGAGATGAAACCGCTGCGACTTGAGCAATAGCTTCCTTATTGGCAACTGGTTGGGCAATGGCTTTAAGCTCTTCCACAGCTGTAGCTACAGCTGCTTCAATCCCACGACGAATACCAATTGGATTAGCACCAGCCGTTACGTTTTTGAGCCCTTCACGGACAATAGCTTGTGTCAAAACGGTTGCTGTGGTTGTTCCGTCACCGGCAATATCATTCGTTTTTGAAGCCACTTCGCTAACGAGTTTGGCCCCCATATTTTCAAAGTGATCTTCAAGTTCAATTTCTTTAGCGATTGTCACACCATCATTAGTGATAAGAGGTGATCCAAAAGCCTTTTCCAAAACAACATTACGACCCTTAGGGCCAAGCGTTACCTTAACTGTATCAGCTAAAGCATCAACACCACGCACCATTGCTGCGCGTGCATCTGATGAAAATTTAATATCTTTTGCCATAGTTACTCCTTCTTTATCTTGGTTTATATTCTGATTAGCAATGACCTAAGCTAGGACTGCTAAAATATCTGCTTCACGAATAATAGAAACGGAATCACCACCGTCTTTAACAGTGACACCTGCACCATTTTCGACAAGGACTTTATCGCCTGCTGCAACACTAGGTGCAATCAATTCACCAGTAAGCGTACGAACACCTTCACCTACTGCCAAAACCTCTGCTGTCTTTGTAGCTTCATGACTAGCTCCTGCCAATACAAAGCCACTAGCTGTTTTTTCTTCTGTTTCTTCAAAACGGACGACGATGCGATCGCCCAATGGTTTCAATGCCATACCAATTACCTCCAAATGTTATTTCGTATAAGTAACGTTTTAAACGTTATTTTTAGCACTCATGCACAATGAGTGCTAATCTATATATTCATTTTAGCACTTGGTCAAAAATAGTCAAGAAAAAACTATCCAAAACATAAACTTTGGATAGTTTCTTTTCTAATCTATTAACCAAGTACCAAGGCATCGTCATTGAGGACCTGTCCACTATTTTTATGGAAGAGATCCATAAGTTCTGCCACAGTGAGATTTTTCTTTTCTTCACCACGCACATCTACGACAATCTTACCATGATAGAGCATAACTAGACGATTTCCATATTCAATGGCGTGTTCCATATTATGGGTAATCATGAGGGTCGTTAACTCTTGTTCTTCGACAATCTTGCGAGTTAGGTGCATGACCATGTCACTTGTCTTAGGATCTAACGCCGCAGTATGTTCATCTAAGAGCAAAATCTTTGGACGGACTAGGGTTGCCATAGCAAGTGTTAAAGCCTGGCGTTGACCACCTGACAAGAAATTGGCATCGGTCTTCATACGATTCTCAAGACCAAGACCAAGGTCTACCAAAGCCTCCTTGAAAAGTTGGCGTTCACTTTCGGTGATTGACTTTTTAAAGAAGCTACGTTTCTTACCACGACGGTAGGCAATCGCCATATTTTCTTCGATAGAAAGGTTGGTTGCTGTCCCCATTCGAGGGTCTTGGAAGACACGGCTAATATCCTTAGAACGCACATCTACAGATGCTTTCTTAATAGATTCCCCTTCCAACAAGATATCCCCTTCATCAATGCTGAGAACACCAGCGATGGAATTCATCAAGGTTGATTTACCAGCACCATTTCCTCCGATAACAGAGATAAAATCTCCTTGTTCAATGTCAAGATCCAAACCACGTAGGACGTGATTTTCATTGACTGTTCCTTTTTCAAATGTTTTATGAATCTGTTGTAAACTAAGTAAAGCCATTACTTGTCACCTCCTGGAGTCAATGATTTATTGGGCCTGATTTTCAATTTTCCTCGCACTTCAGGTACATAAAGGATGATAGAAAGCAAGATAGCTGAGGCCAATTTCAACATCTGTGCATCAACGTTCATAGCAAGGATGATAACCAAAACCAAACGATAGAGAACAGCACCTAGGACAATTGACCATAGACGTTTGCCAAGTGGTAAGTACTTAACAATAACTTCAGCCAGGATGATAGCAGCTAAGCCGTTTACGATTGTACCAGTACCCATGTTCATATCTGCATAGCCATTATTTTGGGCTAAGAGGGCACCTGAGAGGGCAATCAATCCATTAGAAATCATGTAGCCAAGAATTTTCATACGGTCTACCTTGATACCATTGGCTTCACCCATAGCAAGGTTATCACCGGTCGCACGAAGAGCTAGACCAACCTGCGTATTGAGAAGAATAACCAACATGAGCACGACTAGGCTAACAAAAATCAGTCCGAGTAGAATGACACCATTTAGCTTAGACAAGCCAAGCCCCATAACCATGGTCACGAGCGTGTTATGCCCTGCAAGAGAGACATTGGCGCTACCAAGAACCAAAAGGTTAACTGAATAGAGACCGGTCAAGGTGATGATCCCCGTTAAGAGAGCCGGTATTTTCATTTTGGTATGCATAAATCCAGAAACAGCTCCTGCAAACATACCAGCTACAAAACCACCAATAGTCGCAAAGATTGGGTTAATCCCACGGATAATCATGATAGTTGTCGTCGCAGCACCAAGTGGGAAAGCCCCTTCAGCTGTCAAATCAGCAAGGTCCAAGATACGGAAGGTAATGAACACCCCAATAGCCATAATGGCCCAAAGAAGACCTTGAGAAATAGCTGTCAACACCACATTCGATAAACCATTTTTAGATGATTTCTTCACTTGAAGCTTGATGACACCCTTGTCTTTTTTAGCGATAGGTTTGTCATCTTTCATTGCAGCATTAGATTCCTCATCACTAATACTAGACATATCAATACCGAGTTCCTTGGCCATGTCATGGTTAATCACAACATTCAAGGTCTTAGGATATTCGGCATCTACATCCTTGATTTTCTCACCTCGGATGACACGACCTGCCAACTTACCGGTTTGGCGACCAAGTGCTTCATAGTTCGTTCCGTAGGTAAAGAGAACACCTTTTTCAACACTTCCAGCATCACCACCGACAACTGGTATCTTCGTCTCCTTCGAAAGGTCGACCAAGGTATTGATAGCACTAACGATGGTGTTGTCCGTCGGAATAAAGATAACTTCTGTCTGACTCATCAAGCTCTTAGCTGTGTCTTGGATATCATTGGTTGATGAAATCCCTTTAACAACTGTCTCAATACCAGCTTTCTTGAAGTATTTCTTGGCTTCTTCAACCTGGACCTCTGAATTACGCTCACTGGTCGTGTACATAATCCCAACTTTTTTAGTATTCGGAAGGACCTTTTTCAATAATTCAACTTGTTTATTGATAGGTGACATATCACTCGTTCCGGTGACATTGCTACCAACATTGTCCATAGACTTAACCAACTTAGCTGAGACTGGATCCGTAACAGCTGTAAAGAGAATGGGTTTATCCTTTGTCAAACTACTCAAAGACTGGGCCGCAGGGGTTGCGATAGCCAACATGAGATCGTTATCTTCAATGAGCGATTGAGAAATCGTCTGTAAGTTAGACTGATCTCCTTGCGCATTTTGATAATCAATCTTGATGTTCTTACCATCAACATAGCCTTCCTTTTTGAGTTCTTCAATGAACCCCTTACGTGCTGCTGACAAGGACGGGTGCTCCACATATTGGAGAACACCAACGTGAACCATTTTTTTGTTAGAAGCATTGGAACATGCAACCAAGAGGATAGCTGTGAGAACAGCCATCATACTGACCAAGAATTTCTTCATCTTGTATACCTCTATTTTTTTATTCTATCTATTTTCGATTCCTTTTTCTGAAGCGGTCAGACTACAAACAAGCGTCTTCGTCGTTTCATTGTTCACTTCAAGGAAGCACTGGCACGCTTTACATCTCAGCGACAAGTAAGTAAGATATAGAAAATGCGTGTGGTAAAAAGAGATATCAAAAATAGACCACGGCATGGAAAAACCAGCTAGGACAGGCCCAACTGGTTTTCTGCATCTTGACTAGCACAAGCTAGCTTATGTCACCGGTTAGACCTATTCATCTAATCGGCTAATCCACCACAAAATGCTTTAGCTTCATAGATACAAACTGAATGACGCTTGTATCCTGAAACACAAACGTCCTATCTAAAGAAACTAAAGTAATAAAAAGCTTTAAGATTTCCCAAATGGGTCGCTTTATTAAGCATGTGATGCCTCCGTAGTTAAGATAGTTTTAAGTTTACACTATTTAGACAATTCTGTCAAATTGGAATTTGTCTCCTTCTCCTTTCTTAACCATATTCACACTTAAGACAAAAAATCTCTTCCTGCTCCTGCAAGAAAAGATTTTTTAAAGATTAAGCATTTTGTTCTGTTGTCAAGATAGCAAGCGTTTCAATCAAGTTATCTGCGTTAACTTCAATAGTATCACCAGTTGCCTTGATTTTAACTTCAACAACACCTTCGCTGGCTTTTTTACCAACTGTCACACGGATTGGAAGTCCGATGAGGTCACTATCAGAGAACTTAGAACCGACACGTTCGTTACGATCATCTGTCAAGACATCATAACCTTCAGCCATAAGAGCAGCTTCCAAACGCTCTGTCAAAGCAGTTGCTTCCTCGTCTTTAGTGTTAACCGTAATCAAGTGAACATCATAAGGCGCCAATTCTTTAGGGAAATTAATACCCCAAGCATAACGGTATTGACCTTTTGGAGTCTTGTTAACAAAGAGACGTGCATGTTGCTCGATAACTGCTGATAAGATACGGCTAACACCGATACCGTAACATCCCATGATAATTGGAACTGCACGACCATTTTCGTCAAGAACATTAGCTCCCATGCTTTCTGAGTAACGCGTACCAAGTTTGAAGATATGGCCGATTTCAATACCACGCGCAAACTTAAGAACACCTTGACCGTCTGGAGAAATCTCACCTTCTTTGACTTCACGAATATCCACGTATTCCGCCTTGAAGTCACGCTCTGGGTTAACTCCTGTCAAGTGGTAGCCATCTTCGTTAGCTCCAACGACAGCATTAGCCACATCTTGAACCTTACGGTCGGCAATGATACGAATATTGTCAGGAAGGTTGACCGGACCAAGAGAACCAAAGTTAGCACCAAAGACTTGACGAGCCTCGTCTTCTGTAGCGGGTTCAAGGAAGTCCGCTGCAAGGAAGTTCTTCAACTTCACATCATTAACATGATCATTACCCACGAGAAGGGCGACTACAGGTTCATCATCTGCCATAAAGAGTAAGGTCTTGATAGTTTGTTCTTCTGGAACATTCAAGAAAGCAGCAACTTCATCAATTGACTTGCAATTTGGTGTTTCAACACGAGTTACTTCTTCTTGCGTCACAACCTTGGTCGCTGGTGTGTAGGCATTTGTTGCCATCTCAAGGTTAGCGGCATAGCTTGATTCTGTAGAGTAAGCAATCGTATCTTCACCAGATACCAACCATGATGTCAATTCACGCTTGATGTCTTCCATGACATCTTCTGGGATTTCATCCAATGAAGCGATCGACTTGTCAAGAACGACCCAGCGATCAAGGTCTGTACGCTCAGGAGTAACCGCCATAAATTCTTGAGAATCCTTACCACCCATGGCACCACCGTCACCGATGATACCCTTAAATTCAAGACCAGCACGTGTAAAGATAGCCTCATAAGCCTTACGGTAGTCTTCATAAGTGACATCCAAATCTTCATAGTTTTGGTGGAAACTATAGCCATCTTTCATGATAAACTCACGTGTACGGAGAAGACCGTTACGTGGACGCTTTTCATCACGGTATTTAGATTGGATTTGGTAGAGGTTAAGTGGCAATTGCTTGTATGACTTAACCGCATCACGAACCAAGGCTGTGAACGTTTCTTCGTGAGTTGGACCCAAGATAAAGTCAGATTTATCACGGTTTTTCAATTTATAGAGGTCTTCACCATAGGTTTCATAACGGCCTGATTCACGCCACAAATCTGCTGTCAAAAGCGCTGGCGCCAACATTTCAACCGCACCGATTTTTTCAAATTCCTCGCGCATGATCGCTTTGAATTTTTCGATAGCACGGTTTGCTAATGGCATATAAGCGTAAATACCAGCAGAGACCTGACGCACGTAACCCGCACGTACCATAAGGGCATGACTGATAACTTGAGCATCACTTGGCATTTCACGAAGTGTTGGAATCAACATTTTACTTTGTTTCATCATTTACATACTAAGGAGCTGGCCCTTGGGTCAAGTCCCTTAGACTTCCTTTCATTTCATTTTTTGTTTCTAATTAAAAGAAAGCACGCATAATATCATTCCAAGTGACAGCAATCATGAGGACAACCATGACCGCAACACCTGCAAGTGTGATATAGCTTTCAATTTCTTGATTAAGAGGTTTACGACGAATGGCCTCAATAAGGTTCATGACAATTTTACCACCGTCAAGGGCTGGAATTGGAATAAGATTGAAAATTCCCAAGTTAATAGAGAGCATTCCCATAAGACTGAGAATATCAACCAACCCATTTTCAGAAGCTTGAGCAGACATCTGGAACATGGCAACAGGTCCACCGAGCTTGTTCAAACTAAAGTGGGTAATAAGGCCCTTCAGCGCCACAAGAATGGTTGTTGTCCCTTCCCAAGCCATTTGGAAACCACCAAAAATCTTATCTTTTAGACCTGTCTTTAAGGCAGGAGAGACACCCAAAAGATAGCTACCTTGGCTCTCCTTTGGTTTAATAGAAACTGTTTCTTCCTGACCATTGCTTCTCTTAACTGTCACAGAAAGGCTGTCACCTTTGGAGAATTTTTGAGTATTACTTGTCAAAGCTGCTTTTAAACTATCCCAATCCGTAACCTTGTCCTTATTGATAGCCTCAATGGCATCTCCATTTTTCAAGCCTGCCACCTGAGCAGCACCACCATCTGCCACTTGAATACGGTTGGTTGATGTGTCGCGGACACCTCCTTGAACAAAGGCTAAGATAATAAAAACAAGCACTCCAAGAATGAAGTTATTCATAGGACCAGCAAAGTTGGTTATTAAACGTCCCCAAATGCTAGCATTTTGATATTGGACGTCCTTTGGAGCGATACGAAGTTCTGTACCATCTTCCTCAACAATAGTAGCATCATGGTCAACGTCATAAGTCTTGGTTTCATCTAGAACTAAACCAGTAATGGTCAACTTATCTTCTAAATCATAGGCAGTGACATTCATAGGCAAAGCCGTCTGGTCAACCTGACGATTAGAAAGATTAATGCGCCTTACCTTACCATCAGTCCCAATCGTTAGACTGGCAGGGCTACCCGTCTTAATCTCAGTTGTATCTTCACCCCAACCAGCCATACGGACATAACCACCCAAGGGGAGGATACGAACAGTATAAACGGTACCATCCTTACCAGTGTGGGCAAAGATTTTCGGTCCCATACCGATGGCAAATTCACGAACCAGAATGCCCGAGCGTTTGGCAAAGAAGAAATGACCAAATTCATGGAAGACGACAATTACACAGAAAATCAGTAAAAAAGTAATAATAGCTTTCATTTAGACACCTCCACCCCTAAAAAAGTCCTAGGAAGTGCATAATTGGGAAAACGACAATCCAGCTATCACAACGGTCCAAAATACCACCGTGCCCAGGAATGAGATTTCCTGAGTCTTTAACGCCGAAATGACGTTTAATAGCTGATTCCACCAAATCACCAAATTGACCGAAAATACTAAAGAGAATCGTACAGATAAGCAACCAGAAGAAGTTATGTGGAGCATAGACTCCATGGTTAATCAAACCAAAGACAAGTGCTACAATGATTGCTGATAAGATACCACCAACACTACCTTCAATGGTTTTGTTTGGTGATACTTTTGGCAATAACTTATTCTGACCAAATTGACGCCCAAAGAGGTAGGCTCCAATATCTGTCGCCCAAACAATGAAAAGCGCAAAAAGAACTTTTTCCCAACTATCCAAACGTGCCGCAATAAGATTTTGGAAACCGAAACCAACATAAAAGGCAGATGCGATCGGATAGGCTGCATCGTCAAAAGAATAGTGGTCGCTATTAAGGACAATCCCTGCTAAAATCAAAAAAGAAATAATAGCAAAGCCTGTCACACTGGCATTTGTCGGAAGACTGACAAAGTAATGGTCAATCGGCACTGCCAAAATAAAGGCTGCCAACATAGACAAAATACCTTCGATAGAGAAAATCTCCAAGTGCTTCATACGAAGCATCTCAGACACTGCAACCATGGCCATAGCCCCAACCAAAAGCTGGAAAGGAAGACCACCGATAAAGAGCAATGGGAGGAAAATGGCTGCTGCCACACCCCCACCAATTAAACGTTCTTGCATGAGAGGTCCTTTCTAGACACCACCGAAGCGACGGTGACGTTTGTTGTAGTCAGAGATGGCTTGGCGTAGCCCTTTCTGGTCAAAATCTGGCCAGAAAACATCTGTGAAGTAGAACTCACTGTAGGCAGACTGCCAAGGTAAGAAATTACTTAGACGAAGCTCCCCACTCGTACGAATAATCAAATCCGGATCACGGTAGAGGTACGGCAACTTATCCGTCATCAAATGCTTCGCAATAAGATTTTCATCAATAGCCTCAGAACTAAGTTTACCTGCTTCAACTTCTTTAGCAATGGCTTGAACAGCAGACACAATCTCCGCACGGCCACCATAATTAAGCGCAAAGTTAAGAACCAGACCAGAATTATGTTTAGTCTGCTCAACCGCCTTTTCAAGAGCCTCCAAAGTTTCCTTAGGTAGACGACTATTATCCCCAATCGTCAAAATACGAACATTGTTTTTGTCTAATTCTGGTACATATTTGTTAAAAAATTCAACTGGCAAATTCATGATGAATTTTACTTCATCTTGTGGGCGTGACCAGTTCTCCGTTGAAAAGGCATAAACCGTCAACACCTTGACTCCAAGTTGTGACGCTTCGATGGTTACCTTTTGCAAAGCATCCATCCCAGCCTTATGACCCATCACACGCGGTTGCAGACGCTTTTTAGCCCAACGGCCGTTCCCATCCATAATAATACCAATATGGTTAGGAATCTTGTCTAGAACCTCTTGATGAGATTTTTTTCTAAATTTAAACATGGAATATCCTCTAAATATAGTTTACCCTTTATTTTACCATATTTTTAGGGGTTCTGAACAGTTTTTAACACTAGGGAGATTAGAAAACGTAAAAAGAGGCTGGAACAAAAGTCGCCAACCTCTGAATTGGAATTATAACTTCACAACTTACTTTTCATCAGAAGACTCAATGGCTGAATCTTCTTCAATGACAGTCTCTTCACTGTTTTCTGTTTTTTCTAAACTTGGTGCAGGCGTAATCACTTTCATGATTGAACGGCTCAAATCGAAGGTCAAGAAAACACCTTCAGCATCCAAAACGATACGATTATTTTCTTTATCAACCTCATCAACGATAGCAATTAAACCACCAATTGTTTCAACTTCAGCACCTTTAGCAAGACCTGAAAAGCGGTCTTCTTGAGCTTTTGCCTGACGACGACGGCTATAAGCGATGTAAGCAATAAATGCAATCACATAAATAGCAAGAATAGGTATTATTTTCATATTTCGTGTTCCTCCAATAATTCACTTGGCTACTACTATATCAGATTAAAGCAGGACAAGCAAGGCAAATCTTTAGACAAATCACATAAAAACACTTCCCATTGTGAGGAAAGTGTCTAATCACATTACAAGTCTGCTACGTTGTGATAAACTTTTTGAACATCGTCATCTGCTTCAAGTGCATCAACGAGTCCTTCAAAGACCTCAAGGTCTTCACCTTCGAGAGCAACTTCAGATTGTGGAATCATTTCAAGTTCAGTGACTTGGAATTCCTCTTGACCGTTAGCACGGAGAGCTTCCAAAGCTTTGTGAAGATCTGTTGGTTCTGTGTAAACAGTAATTGTTCCATCTTCTGCTTCTACATCTTCAACATCTACATCTGCTTCAAGCAACTGCTCAAAGATAGCATCTGCATCTTCGCCAGCAAATACAATAACACCTTTTTTATCGAACATGTATGATACTGAACCTGAAGCACCCATGTTACCACCATTTTTACCAAAGGCAGTACGTACATTAGCAGCTGTACGGTTAACGTTTGAAGTCAAAGTATCTACAATGATCATAGAACCATTAGGTCCAAATCCTTCATAACGCCCTTCAACAAAGGTTTCATCGGTGTTACCTTTGGCTTTATCAATGGCCTTATCAATGACGTGTTTTGGTACTTGTGCTTGTTTAGCACGTTCCAAAACGAATTTCAAAGCTGAGTTTGACTCTGGATCTGGCTCACCTTGTTTAGCAGCCACATAGATTTCAACACCAAACTTAGCGTAAACCTTTGAGTTAGCACCATCTTTAGCAGTTTTCTTAGCAACGATATTAGCCCATTTACGTCCCATGGGATTCACCTCTTCTAAGAGATGTTCTGACATCTCTGATTTGTTTTTTTCTTTTTTGAAAATAGCAAAACACGCTAAATTCACAATCCCTTACATTATAGCACTTTGACTGCCGTTAGTAAAATTGAAATAAAGACGAGGTGCTAATCACAGAAAAAAAGACCAGCCAAAGCTGATCTTATCTGATAATTACAAGCGAGCGTTAAGTTCTGCTCCAAGTTCTTCAAATCCTGGTTTCCCAAGAAGAGCAAACATGTTTTTCTTGTAAGCTTCTACACCTGGTTGGTTAAATGGATTAACAGCATTCAAGTATCCTGAAAGAGCAATCGCAATTTCAAAGAAGTAGATGATGTAACCCAATGTAAAGGCATCTTGTTCAGGGATAGTGATGAACATATTTGGCACGTCACCATCTGTGTGAGCAAGAAGAACACCGTCTGTTGCTTTTTTGTTAACAAAGTCAACATCTTTACCTTGGAGGTAACCAAGTCCATCAAGGTCTTCAGCCAATTCAGGAATAACAACATTCTTACGTGGTTTGTCTACACGAACAACAGTTTCAAAGAGGTTACGTGTACCTTCTTGAATGAATTGACCAAGAGAGTGCAAGTCTGTTGAGAAGTTTGCTGAAGTTGGGAAGATACCTCTTTGGTCTTTACCTTCAGATTCTCCAGCCAATTGTTTCCACCATTCTGAGAAGTATTGAAGTGATGGTTCATAGTTAACCAAGATCTCTGTTGTGTAGCCTTTACGGTAAAGGATATTACGTACAGCTGCATATTGGTAAGCTTCATTTTCAGAAAGTTTATCTGAAGAATATTCTTTACGGGCAGCGTTGGCACCTTCCATAAGAGCTTTAATGTCAGCACCTGAAGCTGCAATAGGCAATAGACCTACAGCCGTTAATACTGAGAAGCGTCCACCGATGTCATCTGGTACAACGAATGTGTCCCAACCGTTAGCGTCTGCTTCAACTTTAACAGCACCTTTTTGGCGGTCAGTTGTTGCATAAATACGTTTGTTGGCTTCTTCTTGACCATATTTCTTAATAAGAAGTTCCTTAAAGAGACGGAAGGCAATAGCTGGTTCTGTAGTTGTCCCTGATTTAGAGATAACATTAACTGAGAAATCCTTGTCTTCAACATATTCAAGCAAGTCTGCAAGATATGTTGATGAAATTGAGTTACCGGCATAAACGATTTGTGGTGCCTTACGTTCTTCTTTAGTTTGAAGGTTAGCAAAGTGATGGTTCAAGAAATCAATTGCTGCTTTGGCACCAAGGTAAGAACCACCGATACCAATAACAACCAAAACATCGCTATCTTCTTTAATTTTTTCAGCAGCTTTCAAGATACGATCGAATTCTTCACGATCATAGTTTTCTGGAAGGTCACGCCATCCAAGGAAGTCAGCACCTGGGCCAGTTCCTTTACGAATCATTTCATCTGCTGCAGTTACTTGTGCTTGAAGGAAATCCACTTCATGTGGTGCTACAAATTTATCCAAAAGTTTTGAATAATTAAATGTAATATGAGCCATTTGTCTCTCCTTATATATATTCAATTACAACTTATAGTTTACTCTTTTATTTGCCTTTTGACAATGTTTTTACCTTTATTCGGCCGAATACCGCTAAAATTTTACTAAAACTCTAACTCTGCTTCAAGTCCGTAGTGGTCACTAACCAAAGGTTGATTGTTGCCATCAAAAATGACACTAAGTCGGTTAACTGTCCAATCTTGACTAGCAAAGACATAATCGATACGTAAAGGCTCTTCATTGCCCTTCCAGCCATCGATACCTGGTCCAACTGTATAGCTACCAGTTGTTTCTTTAGCCACTTCAAAACTATCCTGAAGATGGAGTGGGCTAGCCAAGATAGCTTGGTAGCCTTCCTGACCTGCTGGGTTGTTAAAGTCACCTGCTAGGATAAGTGGCTTTCCAATACCTTTGAAACGTTCCTCAATACGTGCCCACTCTTCTTGGAAACCTTTGTCCCACCATGAAAGGTGAACGCTAGCGACAGCCACTTCTCGGCCATCTACAGTCGTCTCAGCAACGGCTACACGGCGTGTATGGTAGTCTGTCGGATCATCAACATCTGAAACCAAGATTTCACTAGCTGTCAATGGTTGACGTGATAAGACAGCAACTCCTTCATTAAGGTGATCATAACCAATGTGATTATAAGCCCAAGTCCAATGGTATTGAAGGCCTTCTTCGGCTAACTTTTCTACCAAAAGACGGACAAAATGATCTTGGTGAATTGGTGTCGCTGAAGGAAGGGCATGATAGTAGTCATCTGTTGCTACTACTGAAGTCTCTATTTCCTGATTGACTTCTTGAAAACAAATTAAATCATACTGGGCTTTCAGAATCTGTTCCTTTAGGGTTTGGAATTTCCCTTCTGCATCTTCTTCCATCCAACTGTGGGTATTTAGAGTTAGAAATTTCATACGTTTATCCTTTTCTCTGTCTTACATATACTGACAAGGAGGTCTCTTACAAACAAAACAGCCCAGGGGCTGTCTGTTTGATTATGATGTAGCCA
Source organism: uncultured Streptococcus sp. (assembly GCA_934229725.1). Classification (GTDB taxonomy): domain Bacteria; phylum Bacillota; class Bacilli; order Lactobacillales; family Streptococcaceae; genus Streptococcus. The sequence goes on along the minus strand of CAKQDX010000015.1, from coordinate 29,283 downwards.
ATTAAAGTTCTACTTTTGCAACTGGAGCTTTAGCTGCCAATTTACCTGTATGTTCTACTTTAACTGATTTAATAGCATCTGGATTTGTAAAGACAACAACTGTTGTTGTTTCACGACCTGCCTCACGGATAGCAGCGAGGTCTGCTTCTACCAAGAGGTCACCCGCAGCAACTGTTTGACCTTCAGTAACTTTAACCTCGAATGGTTTTCCTTCAAGACTAACAGTGTCAAGTCCGATGTGAACCAAAACTTCAAGTCCATTGTCTGTTTCCAAACCAATAGCGTGTTTAGTTGGGAAGATACTTGCCACTTTACCAGCTACTGGAGAAACAATGTTACCGTTATCTGGTTCAACAGCGAAACCGTCACCCATCATTTTTTGTGAGAATACTGGGTCTTTTACATCTTCAATGTTGATGACTTGACCGTCTGCGACTGAGTAGACATCTTCAGTAACACCTTTGAATTTAGCTTCTGCTTTCTGAACAGCAGTCATTTGGCTTGGAAGTGTTTCTGGAATGACTTCACCTGAATCAAGTACGTCTTGGATATCAGATTTCAAGACGTCAGCTTTAGGACCGTAGATAGCTTGAACACCTTGTCCTTTCATGACAAGACCCATAGCCCCTTCGGCTTTCCATTGAGCTTCAGTTCCGACTTTTTCAGCGTCTTTGACAGTAACACGGAGACGTGTCATACATGCGTCAACGTCTACGATGTTAGCACGTCCACCAAGAAGGTTGATGATGTTGATAACTTGTGAGCTTGCTTTGCTTGTTCCAGCACCAGCTGATTCACCAGATTCTGAAGAATCATCATTTTGTTCGTAGTTACCATTACGTCCTGGTGTTGCGTAATCAAATTTCTTAATCATGAAGTTAGCGATGAAGAACATGATAACACCAAAGAGTACAGTTACCCAAATGAAGTTAACGATATCCATCGCCAAACCAGCGTTAATAGCGAGTGGTGTACGTGTCAAGAATTCGATAGAACCGAATGAGTGAACACGGAGGTGAACAATGTCAGCCATTGCAAAGGCAGCACCTTGTACAAAAGCGTATACGATGTAAAGTGGAGTAGCCACGAACATGAACATGTATTCGATTGGTTCAGTTACCCCTGTCAAGAATGTTGCAAGCGCAGTGGCAGTCAACATACCTTTGTATTGATGTTTCTTGTCTTCGTCAACGTTACGGTAGATAGCTACGACCATACCCATCAAGATACCAAATGAACCAATCATTTGACCAACTTTAAAGCGGGCTGGTGTGTAGGCTTCAAGAAGGTGTTTGTATTGATCTGGATGCGCACCTTTAAGGTTAGCAAGGTCAGTAACCCATGCGAGCCAGAGTGGGTCTTGACCCAAAACTTTAGTACCTTTTGCAGCACCAGTCAAGACTTCATAAGTACCACCCAATTGAGTGTAGTTAATTGGGATAGTCAACATGTGGTGGAGACCAAATGGCAAGAGAAGACGTTCCAAAGTACCGAACAAGAACGGTGCCAAGATTGGAGCAGTTTCTTTTGAGTTGGCAATCCACATACCAAAACCGTTAATTCCAGATTGGATAATTGGCCATACAATAGCAAGAACGATAGCTGCAATAGCTGAACGAAGAATAACTACGAATGGTACAAAACGTTTACCATTGAAGAATGACAAAGCTTCTGGCAATTTACGGAAGTTATAGTATTTATTGTAAGCAGTAGCTCCGATGAAACCAGAGATGATACCTACGAATACACCCATGTTAAGGGCTGGAGCTTCCAAAACACTGATGAAGTAATCAGATACCTTGATTGATTGGCCAAGAAGTGTGTGTACCATAGCACTCTTATCAGCAAGAATATCTGAAGTAACACCAAAGATTGAACCAGTCAAGCGGTTAATCAAGATAAAGGCAAGACCTGCTGCAAAAGCACCTCCTGCACGTTCCTTAGCCCAACTACCACCAATGGCAAGGGCAAACAAGATGTGAAGGTTACCGATAACCCCCCAACCAATCTGCTCAAGAAATCCACCTGTAATAACGAGTGGTGCCACGTTTGGATTAATCATGGCAATCGTTTTACCAATAGAGATCATAAGACCTGCTGCTGGCATAACCGCGATAACAACCATGAGGGCTTTACCGAATTTCTGCCAGAACTCAAAGCCAAATTTTTCTTTTAGCTTATTCATTTCATTTCCTCCTACTTTTGATGCAAACGTTTGCATACCTTATGTAATTATTATAGCATCTTTTACTGATTTGTAAAGCGCTTTCCTTAACTTTTTTGATTTTTTTAAAAAAAGTTAAAACCCCAGTAAAACCGGGGCTTTTGATACATATTAAGCCATCAAAACCATGAGAATAGGAATCACTACCATGGTTGCAAGTGTTGTCTCCGTCACCATGACTGCAGCGTAATCACTATCTGCTCCGTAGAGTTTGGCAACCACAGGCGCATTGGTCATAACAGGCATAGCAGACTGGATGATAAAGACTTGCTTCATCAAAGTTGGTAAGGGTGACCAATAAACGATAGCAGCCATCAAAAGTGGAGCTACCACAAAGCGACCAAGCAGAATTAAGACTTGATCTTTTTTAAGAGTCAGTTGCTTCACACCTGCATTGGAGACCGACAAACCGATAAATATCATAGATAAGGGGGTGGTCAAACTGCCTAGATACTGCAAATCACTGGCTAGAAAAGCGGGGAGCTTAATATGTAGAATAACGATAAGAAGCCCCAGCATAAAGCCCATCAAAGGAGGTGAAAACACCTTTTTCAAGCTTGTTTTTAGGTCAAACTCAGCTTCTCCTTCACCATCACGCTGGATAAGATAGGTCCCCAAGGTCCAGAAAAAGGTCGTATTACACATGTAATAGATCAAAACATAGGGAATACTAGCATCTCCAAAAAGGGCTTGATTGATGGGAAGCCCCACGAAAATCGTATTGGAATTAAAAAACATGGAAATAAAGAGTCCTCGACGGTCCTTTTTCACGGCAAAAATCCTAGCCACGGCTGTCGCAATACCAAGTAAGATAACCATAGATAGGGCTGGAAAACGTAAATCCGGCAACATTTTTAGGAGGTCAGCCGCTGTGAAACGCTGCGTGATGGTATAAAGCATGTAGCAAGGCAAAGCAATTTGAGTGACCAACTTAGCGATTAGACCACGCGACTTGTCATCAAACCAGCCCTTTTCACCCATGACGAAGCCCACTAAAATCATACCCAGAATGACTAGGATTCCAGATATACTTGTTAAAAAGATTTCCATGTTTTCTCCTTTTTATTATTTTTATGAGGGAATGATAGACATTAACACATAGCCAATGGATTTGTTTGACCACATTTAAAGCCTTTTTCAAACAATATCTCAAAAACTACTTTAGTATATCACAAAAAGAACTTGATTTCTCAAGCTCTTTTCTTCTATTTATTCTGCTTTTAAAAGGGGTTCAAAGATTGATACCAGTCCAAAGAAAGCAATGAAGATCAATGTGATGGTCGCACTTGCTGGCGTTTCCCAATAATAGGAAATGAAGATACCAGAGAGCATACCAACCAATCCAATACCAATGGCCCAAAAAATCACGGATTTGAAGGTTTGACCGATTTTCATACCAATAGCTGCTGGAAGAATCATAATAGTAGAAACCAAGAGCGATCCTGCTGCTGGAATCATCAAAGCAATGGCTACTCCGGTTACGATATTGAAGAGGAGAGACATAAGACGTACTGGTAAGCCATCGACATGAGCAGTATCTTCGTCAAAGGTCAAAAGATACATAGGACGAATAAAGAGTAAGGTCAAGACCAGTACAATCGCCGCAATCACAAAGAGGGCACGCACCTGTTCGGAGCTAATGGTGATAATAGATCCAAAGAGATAGCTATCTAAGCTCATGCTACTGCTACCCGCCTTGCTACTAATAATCAAGGCTACAGCCAAGCCCATAGACATGAGGATAGCCGTCGAAATCTCCATATAGTGCTTGTAACTAACCCTTAGATACTCTAGGACTAGAGCAGCAATCACCACAACCAGCAAGGTGGTCCAAGTAGTTGATTGCCCCAAGAAAATTCCCACAGCCACCCCAGCTAAAGAAACGTGACTCAAAGTATCACTCATCAAGCTCTGACGACGGAGAATCAAAAAGAGTCCCAAAATAGGCGAGAAGATACTGATAGCAATGACGGCGAGAATAGCACGCTGCATAAAATCATAGGTTAATAATTCACTAATCATGTTTGTGCCCCTCTCCATCCTTTTCATGGACGTTAAAACAACGCCAAGGCAGTTTCTGATTACGAACCAGATGGATATTACGGTCCGTGTATTCCTTGACCTCTTCTGGGTCATGGGTAATCATCAAGACAGACTTACCATGCTTATGAGCTGAGTGGTGCATGAGTTCGTAGAAGGTATTGGCTGTTCCTGCATCCATCCCTGTCGTTGGCTCATCTAAGACAAAAATATCTGGATCTGAAGCGAAAATACGAGCAATGACGGCACGTTGCTTTTGACCACCTGAGAGATGTCCAATCTGCTTGTGACGATTTTCCCACATACCAACAGATTCTAGAGCACGTTGAACATGCTCTAAGTCATGTTTGTTCAAACGACGGAACCATCCCTGATGGGGGTAGCGACCTGACTTGACAAACTCATAAACGGTACTTGGGAATCCTGCATTAAAGCTGGCAATTTGCTGTGGTAGATAGGCCATGCGAAGCTTCTTGCCATCTTTGTTAATATCAGAAATCGTCACAGTCCCCTTCTTAGGTTTGAGAATACCCAGGGTTGCCTTGATAAGCGTTGATTTGGCAGCACCATTTTCCCCAGTCAAGGTCACAAACTCTCCAGAGTCCAAGTGATAGTGAATATTATCCAGAACGGGCTCCGCATCATACTGGAAGCTCAGTCCTTCAACTGTAATATAACGCATCTTATTCCTCGATTTTTTCTTCTAATTTCGTCAAGAAACGCCCTATAATCTGACGTTCTTTACTATCAAACTGCTCCAATACAGAGCGATAGACGCCTAACGTTTCTTGGTGGTGTTCCTCATGCTCCTGGGCAATGGGTTGAGCCTCTTGTGTCAGGACAAAGTAGGTCACCCGTCCATCATCCTTATCCTTCTTGGCCTCCAACATTCCTTCCTTGACCAAGGTCTTAACAGCCTTAGTAACAGCAGCCTGACTGACATTTAAGGTCTTTGCCAGCTCCGAATTGGTCTTGCGACCCTCAGCCAAAAGCATGAGAATATGTTCCTGAGTATTAGTCAATTTAACTTGACTACGGCACTGCCCAATAAGGAGCTCATGCTGATTTTCAGACTTGAGCACGATTTGATTAATCAATTGATTGACTTGTTCTTCTAGTTCTAGCATTGCTTTCTCCATTTACTTAACCAGTTAATTATATCGAAAATACAGAGGTTTTGCAAGGGAGGACGAAAAAAAATGGAAAAACTCTATCAATACTATTAAGGAAGAATAGACGGAAAATAAAAACCTAACCAATCTGGTTAAGTTTTCATTATATAGAAGCTTATCGTAAAGTCGCAAAGATTTCTTCGACCTGAGCAACAGACTCGGCACGTGAGACTTCGCCACGAACCTTAGCTGCTCCTGCTGTTCCACGAAGATAGTGTGGTGCCAGACCACGGAATTCACGGACAGCAATCTTTTCACCTTTAAGGTCCACCAAACGTTTGAGGTGGTCTTCAGCGATGTCCAATTTCTTATCAAATGGAAGCTCTGGCAATTCCTCTCCTGTTTCGAAGAAGTGGTTGATTTGCGTGAAAATGTATGGATTGTTCATAGCTGCACGACCCACCATAACGGCATCGACACCAAGTTCTTCAATCATGAGCTTAGCATCTTGAACGCTACGAACATCGCCATTTCCAATAAATGGAATCTTAGTGATAGCCTTAGCAACACGGGCCAAAGTCTCGTGGTCACAGTGACCTGTGTACATCTGCTCACGGGTACGACCGTGCATGGCAAGGGCAGAAACACCTGCAGACTCAGCTGCAAGAGCGTTTTCTACAGCCAAATCACTGTCTGACCAACCCGTACGCATCTTAACAGTCAAAGGAATATCAAGCACTGACGTTACTTCCTTGACAATGTGGTAAATCTTATCTGGGTCTTTGAGCCACTTGGCACCAGCTTCATTTTTGACTACCTTATTGACCGGACAACCCATGTTGATATCAACGATATCAGCCTTGGTATTGGTCTGGATAAAGTCAGCCGCACGCTTCAAGCCCTCAGCATCACCACCGAAAAGCTGAATAGACATTGGATGCTCATTCTCATCAATATGAAGCATGTGGAGGGTCTTCTCATTATTGTAGAGGAGCCCTTTTTCAGAAATCATCTCCATAACCACAAGACCAGCACCAAACTCCTTTGCAATAGTACGGAAGGCTGAGTTGGTCACACCTGCCATAGGAGCTAGCACTGTACGATGAGGAATCTCCACATTCCCAATCATGAAGGATGAATTAAGTTTAGTCATTGATGAGTTCCTCCAGGTCAGCTTCTGAAAATTCATACTTGTTTTGGCAGAATTGGCAGACGATTTCAGCACCGTGATCTTCATCTTTAATAGCTTGAAGTTCATCCTTACCTAGACTCAAGAGAGCATTTTCAAAGCGTTCACGTGAGCAATCGCACTCAAAGCTAAGCTCCTCTTCAGACAAACGTTTGAAAGGCTCATCCCCATAGATAGCATGCAGAAGCGCTTCAATATGGTCATCAGATTCCAATAGTGTTGAAATGGCAGGCATCTCTTGGATGCGTTTTTCATAACGAGCGATTTCTTCCTCGCTGGCACCAGGCAAGACCTGAAGCATAAAGCCACCGGCAACCTTGACCTTGTCCTCCTCGTCAAGAAGAACATTAAGACCAACAGCAGATGGGGTTTGCTCAGACTCTGTTAAATAATAGGCAAAATCTTCACCAATTTCACCAGAAATAAGTGGTGTTGATGACGTGTAAGGATTACCAGTTCCATAATCAATGATTGAAACAAACTGACCTTGTCCCATGAAAGGACCGACTAAGACTTCACCGGTCGCTGTTTTCTTGATATCTACACCTGGATTTTGGATGTAGCCCTTAACATGCCCCTTGGTATCGGCTACAGAGATGATATGTCCAAAAGAGCTGTTTCCGATAACCTTTACCGTAATTTTGCTATCACCTTTTTGGTTAGCAGCCAAGATTTGATTGGCAATAAGGGTACGCCCCAAAGCGACTGTTGATGATGATAAGGTATTGTGTTTTTCTTGTGCGGTTCTAACTGTTTCAGTGCTATCAAGAACGTAAGCACGGAAAGAACCTGATTCTGAAATTGTTTTTATTAATTTATCCATAGTGACTCTATTATAACACAAAAAAGAGGGTGGAAAAGTCGTAAACGCTTGGCGTTTCCTCTCCCACTCTCTCTAGCAAATTACCATGAAAATTCTGAAAGTTTAGCTTTCCAGTCCATTATTTGGCGATTATCAAGCTGATGTTTTTCCCTTATTAATGGCGGTAAATTCTCCAAATAATCAATATAAACACTCACCAAAAGCTTATAATCATTAGGCGTCAAACGTTTGAGTTGACCATGGACAAAGTCAGTTGCCTGACGGTATTTGGAACGAAGCACCAAATCATCAATATAGTCATTCCCACTAACCATTTGACCATTTTCATCTTCAACCTGACCCAAATCAATATCCAGACTCTCAAACTTAAAAACCTTACTGACGACGTTAGCTGTCCCACGAATCTGATTGAGCAACCAGTCGTTATTATACACTCCCATGTTAGTCCCCTTTCGCTATTGCTGTATCACCTTTATTATACTGTTTTGCCCATGTATTGTAAACGTTTGCTCACCTAAAAAATAAAAAGGAGGTGACTAAGGAATCACCACCTTTTTACAGTTTAATTATCCTTGGCTTCTTCTTTATAATTTTTAGCCTCTGCTTCTGTAGCATAAACAAAATGTCCTGGTCGGATTTCATACATTTGTCTACTTTCCCCATCATTTTCAATAGAGGAATCGTAAATCAAATGTTGACGCTTACGCTCTCTTTCTGGATCTGGTTCTGGAATTGCAGATAATAGACTCTTCGTATAAGGATGAATCGGGTTATGATAAATCTCATCTGCAGGTCCTACTTCAAGGAGTTTACCCCAATGCATTACACCAATACGATCGGATATATATTTAACCATTGATAGGTCATGGGCAATAAACAAATATGTTAATCCCTGTTCATGTTGCAACTTCTGCATCAAATTAACCACCTGTGCTTGAATAGAGACATCCAAAGCAGAAATCGGTTCGTCTGCTACGATAAAATGAGGATTAACCGCTAAAGCACGCGCAATACCAATCCTTTGGCGTTGACCACCAGAAAACTCATGAGGATATCTTGATAAGTGATCTTCATTTAATCCTACCAAATCAATGAGCTCTTTAACCTTGGCTTCACGTTCTTCTTTGGTTTTAGCCAATTTATGAATATCAATACCTTCAGCAATAATATCACGGATTTTCATGCGTCCATTAAGACTAGCTTGAGGATCTTGAAAAATCATCTGAGCTGTCTTACGGAATTCATGAAGGTCTTTCCCTTTTAAGCTTGATATGTCATTACCTGCAAAGGTAACAGTACCCGAATCAATATCATAAAGCTTTAAAATAGAACGCCCAATGGTTGTTTTACCTGAACCAGATTCACCAACTAGGCCAAAAATTTCGCCCTCATAGATATCAAAGCTAACGTCATCAATGGCTTTAACTTCGTTTGATTTTCCTTTATTAAAAGTTAGAGACACATTTTTTAGTTCTACTAACTTCTTACGTTCTTGTGTCATCTTATTTCTCCTTCATCTTTGACCATTTTTCCCATCGTTTCAATATTGGTGAAGGAGGGGTTACTTTAGGAGCTCGTTCATCCAAGAGCCATGTTGCTGCAAAATGCGTATCTGATACCTTAAACATTGGCGGTTCTTCCTGATAATCAATATCTAAAGCAAAGGCATTTCGAGCAGCAAAGGCATCACCTTTAGGAGGATAAAGCAAGTCTGGAGGAGTCCCTGGAATAGCTTCTAAGCTACCAGATTCTGTCTCTGTTGTAGGCATAGAGTTAAGAAGACCCCATGTGTATGGGTGTTGCGGATTGTAGAAAACTTCATCCACAGTCCCATATTCCACAATTTTACCAGCATACATTACCGCCACACGATCAGCCATCCCAGCAACAACACCCAAGTCATGTGTAATAAAAATAATGGATGAATCACGCTTTTCTTGGATTTTTTTCATCAGATGAAGAATTTGTGCTTGAATCGTAACATCTAAGGCAGTAGTAGGCTCATCAGCAATCAAAATTTCAGGATCTGCAGCTAGAGCAATGGCAATTACTGCTCTTTGACGCATTCCCCCTGACCATTGGTGAGGGTAGTCATTTATATGTTCTTCGGCATTAGGTATGCCAACATCTTTCATTAATTGTAAAGCCATATCTAAGGCTTCTTTTTGAGATACCTTGGTATGAAGCATGATAGGCTCAGCAATTTGGCGCCCAATTTTCATAGTAGGGTCAAGACTGGTCATAGGATCCTGAAAAATCATAGCAATATCATTTCCACGAACCTTGACCCAATCTTCCTCCTTCAAGGTTTGCATATCACGCCCCTTAAAGGTAATGTCTCCAGTTACCTTAGCGTTTTTGTCTGATAGACCCATTAGTGTCCTTGTCGTTACAGACTTTCCTGAACCAGATTCACCAACAATCGCTAGTGTTTCACCTTTTTTCAAGTCAAAATTGACATCACGAATCGCTTTTACTTCTCCAGCGTAAGTATGAAAATTAACATGGAGATTTTTTACACTTAAAATCGTTTCTTTCATCATTATTACGCTCCTATTAGTTTTCTTTGTTAGATTTAGGGTCAAACGCATCACGCAAGCCGTCCCCTAAAAGAATGAAGGCAAGAGAGATAAAAACAAGAGCCAAGGCAGGAATAACCACCTGATAAGGGTAGTATTGGAGATTTTCAGAAGCATCTGTAATCAACGAACCTAAAGAAGCTGTTGGTGGCTTAACCCCCAAATTGATAGCTGACAGAACCGCTTCGTACATAATAGCACTTGGAACTGTCATCATAATTTGAACAATAATGATACCTGAAATATTTGGTAAAACATGTTTAAAAGCTATCTTGAATTTATTTTCACCCAAAGCACGTGAGGCTAAAACAAATTCACGTTCTCGGTAAGATAGGGTCAAATTACGTACTTGACGCGCCATGGACGTCCATCCGACTATGGCAATTGAGATAATGATTGACAACACACCACTACCCAAAAGAAGCCCTAACATCGTTACTATGACCAAGTTAGGGATAGATGAGATGACCTCAATAACACGTTGCATGAAGAGGTCAATCTTCCCACCTAAGAAACCTGACACCAGACCATAGGTCACTCCAATAATCAAATCAATTAAAGTAGCAACGATGGCAATTAAGAGAGAGATACGTATACCAACAATCACACGTTTCGCTAAGCTACGTCCCAGATTATCAGTTCCCAAAATAAATTTATCGTCTTTTGGAACTGATTGATCAGAGTACACATCATTAGGCTCCGTATTACCTGAAAATACAATACTACCATTCCAGAATGGTAAGCTATCTGATAGTTTAGGTGGTAAATTACGATATGTCTTAACTTCATCACCATTAAAACTATTAGCATCCTTGGCATTAACAAAGAAATTTGAGCCAATTGAAAAGACCAGTAGAATGGCTAAAAACCAAAGGGATATGGTCGCCAATTTATTTTTTTTCAGACGTCTCCAAGCATCTTGTGTAAAAGAGAGAGTCGGTTTTTCAATTTTTTCTTGTGATTCAGTATTTCCAGCACCAACAAGTTTAAATAGTTGTTTTTCTTCCATGATACTCTCCTTACTTCAGACGGACACGTGGATCCACAAAACTAGTAATGATATCTGTCAATAGGATAGCTACCATAAGCATAACGGCATAAACGATAGTGGTTCCCATAATGACAGGATAGTCTTTTGTTGGAATAGAGGTAACAAACTGTTGGCCAATTCCAGGAATTGAGAAAATCTGCTCTATGAGTGCTGAACCTGTTAAAATATTAGCAGCCATTGGACCGATTAAGGTAAGAACAGGAATCATTGAATTGCGATAAGCATGTCGATTACTAATTTGACGTGCTGTTAACCCTTTAGCCCTAGCTAGTTGAATATAATCAGTATTCATGGTTTCAATCATTTCACTACGGAAAAAACGGGTGACTTGAGCAAATACTGGAATAGCAAGAGCTAAAGTAGGTAAAATCGTTTGGCTAAATGAACCCCATCCAGATAAAGGAAGAACTCCCCACTTAAATCCAAGGTAATCCAAAAGCAAAAGACCAATAATGAATGAAGGTACTGAAATACCGAGTGTTGATAGCACGCTCAAGATATTATCAATCCAGTTATTTTTATTACGTGCTGACACTGCTCCTACAAAAAGACCAGACAATACCCCAACGACAAGGGCTTGAATACCCAGTTGCGCTGAAACTGCCAAACGCTGACTAATCATCATGCTAACAGGCTGATTTGCAGACTGATAACTTGTTCCTAAATCACCGTGCAGGACATTCCATAGATATTGCAAATACTGTTGCCATACTGGCTTATCTAAGCCATATTGCTTATTCATAACCGCAATCATATCATTCGTTAATTTGGGATTATTGAATGGTGACCCCGGCATAACTTGCATTAGGAAGAAAGATAGAGTGACAACCACCCATAGGGTAACTAGCAAAATAGCTATCCTTTTCAATAAATATTTCGTCATAAAATTTCCTTTATGTAACAACGAAAGAAGCTGGGACTAAAGCCGCCAGCTTCTTAGTTCATTTTGCGATAAACGTACATACAGTAGCTGATGAATGTTCTACTTTACTCTGTCATTATAATGATAGCAACTATTTATCTTTATAAGCATAGGTGAAGTCAACATCAAGACCAGTTGAGTTACGTACAAGTCCTTTGATTGAAGGATTTTGCAAGCCTTTTGTAAATCGGAAGTAAATCGGATTATACATCGCTTCATCATAAAGTGCTTTTTCAGCAGCTTTATAATCATTTGCAGCGGCTGTTGGATCTAATGCATCCGTTGAAATAGCTTTTTCATAGGCTGCGTCATATGTAGAGCTATTTGCCTTACCATAGTTATAAGCGGAATTTGAAGTGAACAAGCTATAGAATGTTGATCCTTCTGGATAGTCACCACCCCAAAGAACAAGAGCAACATCAAAGTTTTGATTCTTAGTATCTTCAAGACGTTGTTTAAATGTCACAAATTTTTCTTCAACAGTCAAACCAGGAAGAGCTTTTTCCCAAGTTTCTTTAATGTAATCAACTGCAGCTTTAGAAACAGGTGAATCTGAATCTGCTGTAATTGTCAATTTCAAGTCACTTAAACCAGCCTCAGCAAGACCTTCTTTGAAGAGCTTAGCTGCTTCTTCCTTGTTATAGCTATAGCCAGGTGCTACATATTTAGATAAATCAGTACCATCAGGTAATTTTTCCAATCCAGTAGGTGCAAAACTAGTTGCTGGGACTGAACCTGTATCAACCGCAGCTTCGACAATACCTTTACGGTCAGTAGCAAGGTTGAGAGCTTGACGGATTTTAAGATTATCTAGACCTTTAACTTTACCAGTTTCATTATAGGTCATATAACTTGTTGTTGCTTCTGGAACTGTAACAACATCTTTGTTTTTCTTATTGGCATTAAAAATAGCAGACGTATTTGAAATATTTGCAAAGTCAAGTTGACCTTGTTTATACATTTGGACGGCTGTATCAGGTTTTTTAACCGTTTGAATATTGATTGTCTTTGTTTTAACGTGCTTAGCATCCCAATAATTGTCATTTTTGACAAGTTTGAAGCTACCGCTTGTACCATTCCAATTTTCAACTTTAAAAGGTCCAGAATAAATTTGTTTATCAGACTTCGTTCCGTATTGTTTTCCAGTCTTTTCTACAAATTCCTTATGTTGTGGAACAAAGTTTGAGAATGACAAAAGACTCTTGAATTGTGGAGAAGGATTTGACAAAGTAAAGATAACTTTATTTCCTTCAGCCTTAACACCCAATTCATCAACGCTCTTCTTACCAGCAATAATGTCTGCAGCATTAACAAGGTGAGAATCTGAAGCAAGGTAAGCATACTCAGAAGCTGTAGCAGGATCAACCATACGTTGCCAAGTATAGACAAAGTCCTCAGCAGTAAGCTTAGTACCATCTGAATACTTCAAGTCATCTCTAAGAGTCGCTGTATAAGTCAAACCATCGGCTGATACATCAACCTTTTTAGCCAAATCAGGTTGTAACTTCCCATCTTTATCAACACGAAGTAAGTTACTTTCTGAGTTCCCAAGCGCCAAGGCTGAATAGTGATCTGTATTTTTAGAAATATCAAGGGTCAATATTTCAGTAGGGGTGTACCAGTTAATTTCATCTTTACTTGAGGTTGATTTTGAGCCACAAGCAGCAAGAAGTGTTGCAGAAGCTAAAGCAATTACTCCAACGGCTACAATACTCTTAAAGTTACGTTTCTTAATCATAATTATAAGAAACCTCCTCCAATAAAAAATTTACTTTCGTGTATAATTATACCTTAAAATAAGCTAAAGTAAAGACGTAATTCTTAATAATTCGACAATTCAGTTATTTTTGTCTTTAAAAAGACTCGAAATATCCAAAAAATGACGCATTTATAGCTCTTGCTTCACTATACATAGGCGATTTACAATCAATGCCAACAAAAAAGGCTAAGATGCATATCTTAACCTTTTTTGTTTTGAACTAAATTCTCAGTTTACTCTGTATTTATACACAAGCTTACTTCTTACCCAACTGATCCTTCCATTTCATAACTAATCAAGCGGTTAAGCTCAACAGCATATTCCATTGGAAGTTCTTTGGTAAATGGTTCTACAAATCCCATGACAATCATTTCAGTAGCTTCTTGTTCTGAAAGACCACGACTCATGAGATAGTAGAGTTGCTCTTCAGAAATTTTAGAAACTTTGGCTTCGTGTTCTAGGGCCACTTGAGAGTTGTGAATTTCATTAAATGGAATCGTATCTGACTTAGATAAATCATCCATCAAGATCGTGTCACATTCAATGTGGGAACCAGATTTTTTAGAGTCCTTATTGAAAGTTACTTGGCCACGATAGTCAACCTTACCACCATTACGGGCGATTGATTTAGAGACAATAGATGATGATGTGTGTGGTGCATTATGGATCATCTTAGCTCCTGTGTCCTGGTGCTGACCAGCATTGGCAAAGGCGATAGAAAGCATAGTCCCACGCGCACCTTCACCATCTAGGTAAACTGATGGGTACTTCATTGTTTTCTTAGCACCAAGATTACCGTCAATCCACTCAACAGTCGCATTTTTCTTAGCAGTAGCACGTTTGGTTACCAAATTATAGACGCTATCTGACCAGTTTTGAATGGTTGAATAACGCATATAGGCTCCTTCGAGCGCAAATATTTCAACGATAGCCGCATGAAGGCTGGCTGAAGTATAGGTTGGTGCCGTACAGCCTTCCACATAGTGAACGCTGGCCCCTTCATCAACGATGATGAGTGTGCGTTCAAACTGAGCCGTAGCTTCATTATTGATACGGAAGTAGGTTTGAAGTGGGATATCTACCTTAACACCTTTTGGCACATAAATAAAGGTACCGCCTGACCAGAAGGCTGAGTTAAGGGCCGCAAATTTGTTATCTGTTGGAGGAACCAGTTTTGAGAAGTACTTCTTGAAGAGTTCTGGGTACTCTTTAAGAGCTGAGTCTGTATCCGTAAAGATGATTCCCAACTTATCGTACTCTTCTTTCATATTGTGGTAAACCACTTCTGATTCATACTGAGCCGAAGCCCCTGCTAGGTAAGCACGTTCAGCTTCGGGGATACCAATACGTTCAAAGGTTTCCTTGATTTTTTCAGGAACATCTTCCCAGTCACGAGCAGGTCTGTCTGACGCTTTTTGGAAATAGGTCAAGTCATCAAAGTCGATTTCAGAAAGGTCTGGTCCCCACTCTTGCATAGGCATTTTGTTAAAGGTTTCCAATGATTTCAAGCGGAATTCAAGCATCCACTCAGGTTCCCCTTTTTCAGCAGACATGGCACGAACCACGTCTTCACTGATTCCTTTTCCTGTTGAAAAGACTGGTGTCACATCATCATGGAAACCGTATTTATATTCCCCAAGATCAATGGGTTTTGGTTCTACTTTTTCATTTGTTTCAGTCATAGTATTTTCCTTTTTTAAAGGGTTGATTAGTTTTCTTATTTTAAAGCTCGCTTCTCTCTATAGCCTTTTTGAGAGCATTCCAAGAGAGGGTTGCACATTTGATACGTTGTGGAAATTTGGAAACTCCTGCCAAGAGCTTAGCTTCACCTAATTTATCTGTATTGATGTCATGTTTTCCTTGAATCATGAGCGAGAAAATTTCCGCAAGTTCTAAAGCTTCTGCCTTAGTCTTCCCAATAACAGCATCCGTCATCATACTTGATGAGGCTGTCGAAATGGTACAACCATCGCCAGCAAAGGCAATGTCTTCAATCACGTCACCATCAAATTTGACTGACAGGTTGATAACATCTCCACAAGTCGGATTATTCAGTTGAAGTTGCTCCACATCAGGCAAAACACCATGATGGTGAGGGCTCTTAGAGTGGTCGGCCACAACAGCCATATATAAACTATCTAGTCTAGAGAGTGCCATTGAAAAACTCCTTCGTCGCAAGAATTGCCTCCACAAGCTTGTCACAATCCTCTTTGGTATTGTAAACATAAAAGCTTGCACGGGCAGCTGATGAAATACCTAAATGAGTGATCAACGGCTGAGCACAGTGGTGACCTGCACGCACGGCCACCCCTTCATAATCAAGGGCAGTTGCCGCATCATGGGGATGTAGTCCATCAATATTAAAGGCAATAACACCAGTATGCTGATTAGGATCTTCTGGGCCATAAACCGTCAAACCTTCAATTGCTTGAAGCTTAGGCAAAACATAGTCAACCAATTCTTGCTCGTAAGCATGAACATTTTCCATGCCCAGGTTAGTGAGGTAGTCCACAGCAGCACCAAGAGCAATAGCTCCTGCAATATTAGGTGTCCCAGCCTCGAATTTCCAAGGCAGCTCCTTCCAAGTAGCTTCTTGTTCGTAGACGAAATCAATCATCTCACCACCAAACTCAATAGGATTCATCTGGTTGAGAATTTCTTCCTTGCCATAAAGCACACCAATTCCTGTTGGACCTAACATCTTGTGCCCAGAAAGGGCAAAGAAATCACAATCCAAATCTTGAACATCAATGGTCATGTGAGGGGCAGATTGGGCACCATCCACAACCATATAAGCCCCAACTTGATGGGCTAGCTGGGCAATCTTCTTAACAGGATTGATACAACCTAGAACGTTAGAAACCTGAGCCAAACTTACAAATTTTGTCTTTTCTGTAATCTTGTTGGTCAAGTCTTCCATATCCAACTGACCGTCTTTCAAGTAGGCATAGACAAGCTTAGCACCCGTCTTCTTACAAGCCTCTTGCCAAGGAATGACATTGGAGTGGTGCTCCATAATGGAAATAAGCACTTCGTCTCCTGGTTCAAGAACCTGCTCCGCAAAACGACCAACCCAGTTAAGACCAGTTGTCGTTCCACGTGTAAAGAGCACTTCTTTAGTTGTTTTCGCATTAATAAACTGACGTAACTTTTCACGACTAGCTTCGTAAGCAGCTGTTGCACGCTCTGCCAAGGTATGCACGCCACGGTGAACATTGGCATTATCCTCATGATAATAGGCCATAAGGGCGTCTAGAACTACTTGAGGTTTCTGAGTCGTCGCTGCATTATCCAAGTACACCAAGGGCTCATCATTAACTACTTGATCTAAAATGGCAAAATCTTGTCGAATCTTATAGGCATCTAAAGTTGACATCTTATCTCCCTATCTAGATATATCATAAGTTAGACTATCTGTGTCGATAGTTCCTAACGTTTGTTTAGTTTAGTATCAGTTACAGAAATCATCTCGTCACGCACTTCTTTAACTGGGATTTCAGTGATAACTGCTCCCAAGAAGCCACGGATAACCAAGCGTTCTGCAGTGTCTTGATCAAGTCCACGACTCATGAGGTAGTACATATCCTCTGGATCCACCTGACCGATTGAAGCAGCATGTCCTGCTGTAACTTCATTTTCATCAATCAAAAGGATTGGGTTAGCATCTGAACGGGCCTTGTCTGAAAGCATGAGCACACGGCTTTCTTGTTGCGCATCAGCACCCTTAGCACCTTTGACAATGTGACCAATACCATTGAAAGTCAAGGTACCACGTTCTAAGATAACCCCATGTTGTAGGATATGACCCACAGAGTTGTTACCATAGTTAGTCACACGAGTATCAATCCCTTGAACCTGACGGCCAGATGAAAGTCCGATAACCTTAAGATTAGCATGGCTACCATCACCAATCAAGTCACTATCAAAGTCTGCAATGACATTACCCTCGTTCATAATACCAAGAGCCCAATCAAGACTCGCATCACGACCGATACGTCCACGACGACTGATATAGGTTGTCACATTTTCACCCAAACGGTCAATGGCCGCAAACTTAACTTGGGCACCGTCTTGAGCAATAACTTCTACAGAAATATTAGCACTGGCTTTTTCAGTCGCTTCACCTAGGGTTTCAAAACGTTCAAGGTAAGTCAATTTACTGTTTTTACCAGCTATAATTAAAATGTGTTTGTTAAACGGAACATTTGAAATCCCATCTTGGTAGAAATAGCCCTCAACTGGCAAATCAACTTCGACATTATCTGGCACATAAAGGACTGCTGCACTATTGAAGTAGGCATAGTTATAAGCTGCCAATTTGTCCTCATCATAGGCTACAGCCTTACCAAAGAAGGCTTCAACGACTTCTGGGATTTCCTCAAGAGCAGTTGTAAGGTCTGTGAAGACCACACCTTGACTAATCAAGTCAGCTGGCAATTGTTCAAGAACAGTATTTGTTCCTACTTGAACCAATTTAGGGTTGTTACCAAGCGCTGTAAAATCAGGCACATTGGCTGATGGTTCATTTTCAGTAAGCGTGCCATCACCGAGATTCCAACGATGGAATTTTACACGCTCAATTCTTGGAAGACCCAAGCTTTCAAGCTTATCAAAGGCTGATTGACGAAGGTCTTGCAACCAGAGTGGCTCTGCTTTTGCTTGAGAAAAAGCGATAATAGATTCTTTTGACATAGGTTACTCCTTTTCTAGTTATTTCGAGTAACTGACTTAAGCTTCTTCGTGGTACTCGTAGCCGAGCTCTTCAGCGATTTTCGCATACCCTTCTTGCTCAAGACGAGCAGCCAATTCAGGACCGCCTGAAAGAACCACTTTCCCTTCCATCATCACGTGTACCACATCTGGAGTGATGTAGTTCAAGAGACGTTGGTAGTGAGTGATAATCATGGCACCAAAACCTTCACCACGCATGGCATTAACCCCTTTTGAAACTACTTTAAGGGCATCGATATCAAGACCTGAGTCAATTTCATCAAGAAGGGCAAATTTAGGTTCCAACATGAGCAATTGAAGAATTTCGTTACGTTTCTTCTCACCACCTGAGAAACCTTCATTAAGGTAACGCTCAGCCATTTCTTCACGCATACCAAGTAATTCCATTTTCTCATCCAATTTAGTGATGAAATCAAGAACAGAAATCTTTTCGTCATCTTCTTTACCAGCGTTCATAGCCGCACGAATGAACTCAGCATTCGTAATCCCTGGGATTTCAGCTGGGTATTGCATGGCAAGGAAAAGTCCGAGACGTGCACGTTCGTCAACTTCCAAGTCAAGGATGCTTTCACCATCAAAAAGGATGTCACCTTCTGTGACCTCATAGTTTGGATTACCCATGATAGCAGCTGAGAGGGTGGATTTACCTGTTCCGTTAGGTCCCATGATGGCAGCAATCTCACCCGTTTTAAGGGTCAAATTGAGGCCCTTCAAGATTTCCTTATCTTCAACAGAAACATGAAGATTTTTGATTTCAAGTACAGACATTGTATACTCCTTTTTCATATATACAGCGAGACTTAGCTCGCAAAATACCATTATTTTTGAAAACAGCATTGCTATTTTCTGGAAAATAGGAAACAAATTCCATCTTCCTTAATTAGAATCATTATAACAAAAAAGCCATTACTTGGCTTTTCAAATGTTTATTTTTTTCGTTCTTGCTTCCATTTCAACATGGTCGCTTGACGATAGTCGCTATTCCCGATAAATTTCAAGAGATTAAAGAGTGGTGTCCGACCAACACCCCAAATCTCAAGCCCTTCAATCAGAATTTCCATTCCCAACATCAAACTTAAAAGTAAGAGAATACCACCTAGACGACTAGAAACATTAAGCAAGAGGGCAATCAATGAAAAGAGGATAGCGATGGCATAAACCACTAGAACTGCTCCTCGATGAGTGAACCCCATAGCTAAAAGTCGGTGGTGTAAGTGCATCTTGTCAGCTTCCATGGCTGGACGCCCAGACAACTTACGACGGACAATAGCCACCACCGTATCTACAATCGGTACCCCAAGGATAATAACTGGCGACAAAATAGCTACAGCAGTTGCATTTTTCAAACCCTGAAGCGATAAGACACCAATCATAAAACCAATAAAGAGAGCCCCCGTATCACCAAGATAAATAATAGCAGGGTGATAGTTATAAGGGAAAAAGCCAACAATAGCCGCCACCAAGACAAAGATAGTCATGGTCAAGAAAATATCAGTATCATAGAGGAAGAAATAAGAAATTACCCCCATCGTCATAAGGGAGATGATGGAAACTCCTCCGACCAAACCGTCCAAACCATCAATCAGATTAATAGCATTGGTAATGGCAGTAATCCATAATACCGTTAAAATCAAGGTCAATACTGGCCCAAAATAAATCATAGGACCACCAAAAGGAATCTTAAAGCTATCAAATCGGAAGTCCGTAAAAGCCCACACGACGATTGCTCCAGTCATAATACCAATCATCTTAGGCAGAGGCTTTAATTCTAGAATATCATCAATAAAGCCTGTCAATGCGACGATAGCTCCCCCCACGACAACGGGTAGAATGTACCTAATATATGAAATATGCCAGATTTCCTTATGGATGACCATGGGCATGAACACCAAGGTTGATAATACAAAAGACAACAAAATAGCTAAACCACCTGCACTAGGCATTGGTTTTTTATTAATACGTCTAGCATTTGGATTGTCAACGGCTCCGACACGAAAGGCCAAAGAGCGAACTATAGGGGTCGTCACAACAGCGATTAAAAAAGCCCCAATCAAGACAAAAATATAGTTAATTGTCCAAGGCATATCTTAGCTCCATTTCGTTGCTTGTAATACCGGTAAGGCGTCCTCTTCCATCAAGATTATTGCATGCTCTTGTAGGTAGGCACGTGTGCGATCTGCCACATTTGCGTATTCAAGGAAACGCGCATACATATTATTCGCGTAGTAATCAGGCTCATCGGCCAAGTAAAGAAGGATTGTCATATAGTAGGTATCGCCAAGTTTATACAGCTCAGAACCTTCTACGGGCACATCCTTCAAGCCTTGCGTAAAGGTCACCACTTGATCAAAATCAGAGAAAGCCAAGACGTAGTGGGTATAATCTTCACGAATATTTTCCTCAGCTTCTTCTTTACTAGGTTCTGTCATCGACTTATCAACTTCTTCCAAAGTCTTTTCGAGTTCTTCAAGCTTATGGTGAGCCTCAATATCTCCCTTATCCATGAAGTTTCCTTCAAGAGCCTTGAGGAACTCTTCTGGAGAAAGGCCAGAGTACTCATCCATGTCAGACAAATCGTTGAAGTCAAGCTCTTCCTTAATATCTGATTTGGTTACGAAAACATCCACACGGTCCTTGCGTGGCGTGACACGAAAGCTCAGCATTCCACTATTTTTAAAGTTATCTGGCAAGTCCAACTCATCCATAACAGTGTAGAAAAATTCCTCTGTTTTTTCCTGGGGAATCAAGAAATCTTTCAACTCCATACCATGCTCTTCAAGATCTTCCATGGTAATCATGATTTTTAGAGTTGTCTCGCTTATTTGTTTCATTTCCATATGTAAAAACCTCGCACGAGTAGTTATTTCATTATACTAGAAAAGCCAAGAGATAGCAATTTCTGAGCAAGTTTAGATCTTATTTTAGGGAGCTTTTCTAAAAATTCTCTAATGATAGCAAAGACCTGAATCTCCCTATTTATAGCCGTCATCTATCCTAGAAAGGAGTATAATAAAGGTGAATATATAGTTGGAGGTGATGACCGTGACTGCCTATAAAAAAGGATGGCTTCGAGCCAGCATTGCTACAGGGATAACGAGTTTTTTGACGCTTTTTCTCTACTTATCCGGGAACCTCACCAAGTAAACAAATCTACCTTTCTTACGGGACTAATCGTTGCCATCATACTGGCAACTGCACCCATTTACGACGATAACCGTTTGACACTCAGACAACAATCACTCCTCCACTTCTCAATCATGTGTGTTACCATCCTTCCAATTCTATGTTTATCTGGATGGTATCCCTTGCATAATGTCATAGACTTCTTGAAAATCCTAGCTAGCTTCTTAACCTGCGGACTGGTCCTTTGGACACTGGCTTATCTTATCTTTGGAAAACTCCTCAATAAATAATCTCTAAATCAGATAAAAAGGACTTCGATTGAAGTCCTTCAATTATTTATCCAAAAATAAGTTTGATTGCTCCATAGAGAAGCACGATAATACCAAGTACAATACGGTATTTTCCGAAAACCGTGAAGTCATGTTTCTTAATATAGTTCATCAAGAAGCGAATGACAAACAAGCTGACAACAAAGGCTGTTACACTAGCTACCAGGAGAATGGCTACTTGTCCTCCAGTCAATGTATTCCCATCAATAAAGTACTTAACTGCCTTAAGACCACTGTAACCAAACATGGTTGGAATACCAAGGAAGAAAGTGAAGTCAGCGGCTACGCTACGGCTAGTACCAACGATGATACCCCCAAGAATAGTAGCACCTGAACGGCTTGTCCCTGGGATGATACTCAAAACTTGGAAAAGACCGATATAGAAAGCTGTCTTGTAAGACATACGTGCCAAATCCGTTACCTTAGGCTCTACACGTCGATTGCGGTCCTCAATCCAAATAAAGGCAATCCCGTAGACCACCAACATGATGGCTACAACAAGGAAATTACTGAGGTGAGCTTCCATCCAATCATCCAAAAAGAGTCCAATGAAAGCTGAAGGGATACAAGCAATGACTACCTTAAGCCAAAGTTGCCAAGTCAATTGCACTTCACGTGCTGTTTTACCAGGTTGGAAGGGATTCAAACGTTTAAAGTAGATGACCATAACCGCCAGAATAGCTCCAAGCTGAATAACGATATTAAACATATCAATGAAGGCTTTACTTTGTCTCAAGTTCAAGAATTCGTTAACCAAAATCAAGTGACCTGTTGACGAAATGGGCAACCACTCAGTGACTCCTTCAACAACCCCTAGAAAAACCGCTTTTAGTAATTCAATAATATACTGTGCCGTTTGCATAATTCACTCCGTTTTAAAATGTTAGTCTTATCACACTAATAGTGAGTAAGGCTCTAAATTGTCCTTCCCATTATATCAAATTAGCAACTGTATTTAAAGACAATCCTGATATACAGTTTTTTTCTAGTCTTAACTTATTGTCATCAGTCCTAATTTCCTGTAAAATAGTAAGGAATGACATTCTTATAGGAGACATTGTTTCAATGAAAAAAATTATTGTAGCCTGCTTTGCAGCGCTTCTCCTCGTTTTTGGTGGGGTATCAAGCGCTCAAGCAGACGAGTATCTCCGTGTCGGGATGGAGGCTGCCTACGCACCTTTTAACTGGACACAGGACGATAACTCAAATGGAGCTGTTCCAATCGAAGGAACAAAACAGTATGCCAACGGTTATGACGTGCAAATCGCTAAAAAAATCGCTGAAGCTCAAGGTAAGAAACCTTTAGTCGTCAAAACAGCCTGGACCGGTCTCATCCCTGCCCTCACATCTGGTAAGATTGATATGATTATTGCAGGTATGAGTACAACTGCTGAACGCCGTAAAGAAATCAACTTCTCAGATAGCTACTATACGAGTGAACCTGTAGTTGTGGTCGATGCAAAAGGTAAGTATGCCAATGCAAAAACGATTGACGATTTCAAGGGGGCCAAGATTACTGCCCAACAGGGAAACTACTTGGTAGACCTAATCACACAAATTCCAAATGTTGATAAACAAACACCCATGAGTGACTTTGGTGCCATGCGTCAAGCGCTATCTTCTGGCATTATTGATGGTTATATCTCTGAGAGACCTGAAGCACTTACAGCTGAGGCAGCTAGCTCAACTTACAAGATGATAGCTCTCAAAAAAGGTGACGGATTCAAGGTCTCTAACGACGATATTTCAATTGCCGTTGGTCTTCGTAAGGACGATACAGAAACACTAACTCAAGTTAATAAGGTTCTTGCCACTATTAGTCAAGATGACCGAGCTAAACTCATGA
Source organism: uncultured Streptococcus sp. (assembly GCA_934229725.1). Classification (GTDB taxonomy): domain Bacteria; phylum Bacillota; class Bacilli; order Lactobacillales; family Streptococcaceae; genus Streptococcus. Next base: position 5,555 of record CAKQDX010000015.1, on the reverse strand, counting down.
ACCACATCATTAGTATTCAGCCTGCTGAAAAACATGATGAAACAAAGAAGACTAGCTTCTTTAGCCAAATGGCAACTATTCTAAGTAAAAACTGGCCACAATTCTTACGTGGTACAGGAATTACCCTTCTTATCTCAATTATCGGTACTGTTGTTGGAACCTTCATCGGTCTTATGATCGGTGTTTACCGCACAGCTCCAAAGGCTGCGAATAAATTGGTGGCCTTGCTCCAAAAAGTCTTCGGTTGGATTCTCAATGTTTATATTGAAGTCTTCCGTGGCACTCCTATGATTGTACAATCTATGGTTATCTACTACGGTACTGCCCAAGCCTTTGGTATCAATATTGACCGTACCCTAGCTGCTGTTATTATTGTGTCTATTAATACCGGTGCCTACATGAGTGAAATCGTTCGTGGTGGTATATTCGCAGTAGACAAGGGACAATTCGAAGCCGCAACTGCTCTTGGTTTTTCTCACGGTCAAACCATGCGTAAGATTGTTCTTCCACAGGTTATCCGTAACATCTTGCCAGCCACTGGTAATGAATTCGTTATCAACATCAAGGATACTTCTGTTTTGAACGTTATCTCCGTTGTCGAACTTTACTTCGCTGGTAATACTGTGGCAACACAAACTTACCAATACTTCCAAACATTCTTTGTTATCGCAGCCATCTACTTTGTCCTTACCTTTACAGTGACACGTATCTTACGTTACGTAGAACGCCGCTTTGACCAAGATACATACACACAAGGAGGGGCTCACTAATGACTGAGACGATTTTAGAAATCAAAAACCTCAAAAAATCATACGGACAAAACGAAGTTCTCAAAGATATCTCCCTCAGTGTTAAAGAAGGGGAAGTTATCTCAATTATTGGTTCGTCAGGTTCAGGTAAATCAACCTTCCTTCGCTCCATTAACCTGCTTGAGTCACCTTCAGGCGGTGAGATTCTCTTCCATGGAGAAAATGTTCTTAAAAAGGGCTATAATCTTACTGCTTATCGTGAAAAGCTAGGAATGGTGTTCCAATCCTTCAACCTCTTTGAAAACCTCAACGTTTTAGAAAATGCCATCGTGGCTCAAACAACTGTTCTCAAACGTGATCGCAAAGAAGCTGAAAGCATCGCCAAGGCAAACTTGGAGAAAGTTGGCATGAGTGAACAATACTGGAAAGCTAAACCAAAACAACTTTCAGGGGGACAAAAACAGCGTGTTGCTATCGCTCGCGCCCTCTCTGTAAATCCAGAAGCCATCCTATTTGACGAACCTACCTCAGCCCTAGACCCAGAAATGGTTGGGGAAGTTCTCAAGACCATGCAGGAACTATCTCAAACTGGTTTAACCATGATCATCGTAACCCATGAAATGGAGTTCGCACGTGATGTTTCAGACCGTGTCATCTTCATGGATCAGGGCGTTATCGCTGAACAAGGTAGCCCAGAACAAATCTTTGAAAATCCTAAAGAAGAACGTACCAAGGAATTCCTCAAACGTTTCTTGGGTTAAAAACGAAAAAGTTAAGGTTTCGACCTTAACTTTTTTTAGATTCTCAAATATATAAAAAAAAAAACGGCATCTGCCGTTTTTTTGTCTATGATTAGTTACGACGTGTACGTCTGTCAACAAAACCAAGGAAGGCCAAGATGGTCATAAAGAAACCTACAAGGCTAAGTCCTGCTGCAGCTGACTCACCTGTTGCTGGCAAGCTATCTGCTTCTTGTACAGGAGCTTGTTTCTCAGCTTTGGTTTGAACATAACTTACAGGAATTTGATCTACTGTTTGAGCTGCCTTTTCTTGTGTTGTGAAAGCGACAACCTTACCATCTGCATCATAAACAGGTACTGGTGTAAGACCTTTAGATGTGATGTCCGCAAACTCTTTAGCCAATTCTGTTTGACGTTCTTTGTCCGCCTTAGCTTTCATATAGTTATCAAAGACGGTTTGAAGAGTCGTATAGTCGCTTGTTAATTTATCACGTTTAGCGGATAATTCAACAAGTTTCGCACGCTCAGCTGAGAGAACACCTTTCGCCGCAGTCAATTTATCGAAGGCTGTTGCACGTTCTGCCTTAGCCTTAGCTAGATTACCTGAAGCATTCGTAAGGGCTGCTACACGGTTCTTAGCAGCTGTCAAAGCTTGGTTTGCTTGTGTCAAGGCTGCTTGTTTCTTAGCAGTGTCTTGTTTAGCAGCGTTATAAGCATTTGTCAAACGTTGCAAGGTCGCAGAGCTTGTTGCAAGATTAGCTTTAGCTGTTTGAAGCTCAGCTTGTTTTTCATCAAGAGCTGCTTGAGCTTTGCTGAGAGCTGCTGCTTTTTCTTGTGCATTAGCATTAAGGTTGGCAACAGTAGCGTTAGCCTTTTCCAATTCTGATTTGGCTGTAGCAAGGGCTGCTTGTTTTTCAGAGAGGTTAGTCTGAGCTGCTGCCAACTTGCTTGCTGAAGCTTTAAGAGTAGCGAGTTCTGTTTGTGTATTATTAAGTTTAAGAGTCGCAGACTCAGAGGCTGCTTTTTTGCTTGCTAGATCACTTTGTGCTTGATCGTTAGCTTGTTTAGCAGCTTCATATGCTTGCTTAGCAGCTGTTTGGTTTGAGCTTGGAGCTGGTTGAGATTGGTTAGTCTCATATGGATTAGGAATCTTAGTCGTATCAAAGTCACTATCAGGACCAGTAGAGTTTTTATTCACATTGTTAACGTGAACGTTAAAGGCACCTGCAACGACACTGACATCTGTACCAAGGTAAGTTTCGCCTCCATCTGCTAGAAGCCCTGCAATAGAACGAGCGTGGTTCCACTCTCTACCATTAAACATGAAGTCAAGCATAGCTTCAAATACATATTTCTTAAGGTCATTAAGAGTGAACGGACCTGTCAAACCTTGCCATGTGTTGAGGTTTTCACCAATACTTACACTATGGAAAGACTTACCAGCACGGTCAAGAGCTGCACCATCATGTTGGTTATTACGGATAGATTCCCAACCCCAGTTGTCAGCAACATAACCATCTGTAACACGGTCTGCTGCCAAAACACTACCTTTTGATACAGATGTTTGAGTTGTACCAAAGGCTGTACGGATTTGGTTGACCAAACTTGAAGCGTACAATGACAAATCTGTAATTTGAGCTTCACTAAGATTGTTCAAATCACTGATCGTCACATTTTTATCTGCTTCATTATCTTGGTAGCTATTGTTACTACGATCACGTTTGTTAACGTTCTTCAAAGTTTGTTCAGCTTGTGCTTTTTCTGCTGCTGTAGCTGTTTTTGACTCATATGTCTTAAGAGCATTGACATACTCTGACGATACTGTGAATCTTTGGCGAGCATTGGCTGTAGTAGCTGTTGAAGCTTCTGCTTTTTTCTTAGCTGCTTCAGCGGCTGCAAGAGCGGCTGCTTTTTCATTGGCTACTGTTTGGGCATTTTCATAAGCTGCTTTAGCTTGGTTGGCTGCGTTTTGATCTGCAGTCAATTGCCCTTCTTTAGCTGCAATAGCAGTTGCCTTTTCTTTATCAGCTGCCTGAGCGGCTGCCAATTCTTCTTGTGCTTTTTTCTCAGCTACCGTTGCTGCATCAAATGCAGTCTGTGCTTTAGCCTGATTAGAGGCTGCATCAGCAGCACTAGAACCATTGAGAGCAGCTTTAGCGGCATCAACTGATTTTTGAGCATTGGCAACTTCTATTGCTTTGGCATTGACCTTAGCTTGGTCTGCATTTACCGCAGCTTGTTGTTTGTCTGCTGCAGCTTTAGCAGATTTTTCTGCTGATTGAGCACTAGAAACTGCTGACTTAGCGTCATTGGCTGCTTTTTCAGCTGTAGTTACTTGACCTTGAGCAGCTGCAATAGCTTCTGGAATTGCCTCATTGGCTGCTGTTTGCGCCTGTTGCAAGTTGGCATCTGCTGTCGCTAGGTTTGCTTGCGCCTGGTTAACAGTCGCTTCGTTATTAGCAACTACTGATGCTTGTTGTGATACTGCTTGATTAGCAGCGTTGGCTTGTTCTCTAGCCGTTTCGACTTGAGCTTGAGTTGGGACAGCTTGTGTAGCTGTTGATGATACTGATGCTGTTGTTGAGGCTTGATCGTTTGTCGTTACCTCATCAGCTTTAGCAACCGTGGCAGAAACCGCAAGAGCTGCAATTCCGGCTGTCGCCAAAACCTTTTTATTCATAAGACGAACTCCTTTTTTTGTTAAAAATTCACTACTATATAATAACATTTTAATAATATTGAAACAAGATGCTGACTCCTAATTTTTAAAATTTAATTATTTTATAAGCCTTCATAGCTTGTTTACAAAAATCATTAAATTGTTAGTCAAAAGTAGAAATGCTGTTTCAAAGTCCCTTTTTAGTCTTTGAATTTGCCTTATCTATTTATTCTACCAAATTTTCGTTACAGTTTCTTAACTTTCTTTAAAAGATTTTTTGATATAATGTGTACTCATCACATGCAAAAGGAGGCTTACGATGGCAAAAGGATTAAAATCATTGGGTGACATCTTACTCGGAATCGTTTCATTCGGCTTATCTTACTGGTTTTACAGAGGCCATCTCGAACAATACGTCCATTACATCGCCCATTATGGCTTCTATTTTCAAGTTCTACTTAACATTGTAATCATCGTTTTGCTGAGTTATTTCATTTACGCCTTCTTGAAACTCCTCCTGACTAGAAAACTTAAAAAGCAGACACTACTCTTACTCTATCTGATTTACTTTGTAGCCCTCTTTTATCTGCTTTTTTTAAAAAATATTGGCCTACAAGGCCTCTCTCTTAACCCCCTTTCTTTCGCCCGAGAACTGTACTGGGGAAGCCACTTTGTTCCCATCATGAACCTACTAATGTTTATTCCTCTAGGACTCCTCTTCCCTTCACGGTTAAGTAACCTACTGCTTTGCCTTATTGCCCTATTTTCTATTGAATCCATTCAGTACTTTGGGCATATGGGAATATTTGATTTAGGAGATATTGTCTTAAATATGTTAGGTATTCTTATTGGAAATGCCGTTCATCAACTTCCTCAATTTCAAACACTCATCAAAAAAATCATAACATAGAAAATGCCTCCAGACCTGAAATCTGGAGGTCATTTTTGTTTTATGAATAAGTCATTATTACTAATTGTAAACGACATTTTGAGATGAATACACCGCTCCAAAGACGGTGTCCCTGAACTCGGGCTAAAATCCTAGTGAAAAAGAAAAACTGCTCCTTCATAGAGCAGTTCCATCTTCGCATATTCAATTGAACATGACCTAAGCACCTGGCAAAAAAGATAAAATCTCCTAGAAACTGAAGTTTCTTCGTCAATTTCCCTATTTTTGCTTTGTGCTTTTAACGGTCTTTGTATCTTGGGATTAAACATAAACCAAAAGACAAAAATAACAGCCCTCTTAGTCTAGAGAGCTGTTTTGAACTCGGGCTAAAATCCTAGTGAAAAAGAAAAACTGCTCCTTCATAGAGCAGTTCCATCTTCCCATATTCAATTGAACATGACCTAAGCACCTGGCAAAAAAGATAAAATCTCCTAGAAACTGAAGTTTCTTCGTCAATT
>CAKQDX010000014.1 GCA_934229725.1 uncultured Streptococcus sp. | reverse complement strand
AAAAGGACTCAGTCCTGTGCAATACAGAACTAAATCCTTTGAATAAATTAAATGTCTAACTTTTTGGGGTCAGTACATTTCTGGATCTTGTTTTTTTGTACTCAATAAATAGCTAGTGTCTGCGAATCAATCTGTGATTGGGAGCAAACAAAGCTTAATTAGATTATATAAGCTTGACAATAAAGGGTTTGTCCAATACGGACAAGCCTTTTTCTTATGTTTTGCCCCCATTTTGCCCCCGATTTTTAAATTTCAGTCCATTTTGATTATAGATGTAGTGCAATTATGCTTATTTTGTCAATTGATCAATCATTGGTGTGATTGTGTTCTTAGTCTTCTGTGTAACGTGTAAATAAATTTGTGTTACACGACTCCCCCTTGTGTGTCCAACACGATTCTTTCTGGATTTTATTTTTTTGTACGGGAACAAATAGTTGGCTACTGCGAATCAATCTGTGATTGAGAGCAAACAAATTTCTAAGAGCGGATATGGCTTTGGTTGATAGATTCTATTTCCTAACTTTTTAAGATATGCTATAATATGAATATGTTTGATAATTATATTGTACCTGTATTTTTTGGTGGTGGAGCTCTTGCTCTACTTGGTTTATTGTTATTTGGTTGGGCCTTGCCTTCATTTTTGAAGGGGAAGTGGTCTTATTTGATTTCCTTGTTAGGTTTAGGCTTGGTGGCTTTTGCCTACTTTGATGGGGCTATTGTTGTCACTTATAAGGTATGGCTCGGTTTACTAGGCGTTATCATGGTTGGTTGGGGCCTTCCTTTCAACAACCGCAAGGGACGTCGTGCTATGACCATTTTTTGGAGTATCATGGCAATCGTTGTGGGTATTGCTGCTATTGCGTTCACAATTGCTTATGGTGTTATTAACCGCCACTAACATGAATCTGTAAAACATGCTATAATAATGGCATGTTTTATTTTATGACCCTATCATTTATTATTATGCCTGCCTTGGGTTGTTTCTTAATTGGTCTGGCTTTTGCTAAATCAGATCGTTGGGACTATTCTTGGATTTTATCCTTAATAGGTTTGGCGGTCTTTATTTCTTCTTTTTGGCATATAGCGCGTGTAGATTTATGGTTTATGCTAAGTTATAGTGTTGGTCCTTTTTTGATGGGATTTGGTTTCTCCTGGGACCTAAGTAGGAAACGTCGGATGCAGTTGCTACTGTTAGGGGCATTTTTCCTTATCTTTTTTGTGATTCTATATTATCTTATTGTTCGAATCCTAAATACGGCCGTTGTTTAAAGGAGGCTTGTGATGTTGTTAGATTTAGAAGAGAAGACACGGGTATTAGTGGAAGATATTGTTGAACGATCTGCGATTAAGCGAGGAGCTATCTTTGTTTTGGGTTTATCGTCCAGTGAGGTTGCTGGTGGAACTATCGGCAAAGCCTCTAGCCGTGAAATTGGTCAACGAATTGTGAAGACTATTCTTGAGGTTTTGGAACCTAAAGGGATTTACTTGGCTGTGCAGGGTTGTGAACATTTGAATCGTGCTTTGGTGGTTGAGCGTGAGCTTGCTTTGGCTAAAGAATTGGAAATTGTCAATGTGCTTCCAACTTTGCATGCCGGTGGGAGTGGTCAATTGGCTGCTTTTGATTACATGAAGGATCCTGTTGAGGTGGAAGAGATAGTGGCTCAGGCTGGTATTGATATTGGGGATACCTCTATTGGTATGCATGTGAAGAGGGTTCAAGTTCCTCTTAGGCCCATTACTTCAGAACTGGGTGGAGCTCATGTGACCGCTTTGGCGAGTCGTCCTAAGTTGATTGGTGGTGCTCGTGCGGAGTATCTAGCAGATCCTATCCGTAAAAACTAAAAAGTATCGGACGCTTATGTGTCCGATACTTTTTATGTTGGTTGGGTCTTTAGCTTCAGTGATGACGCTTGGCATAATCAACGAATTTGAACTTTTCAAGTTTATGTCGGCTTTCAGTGAACTGGAACTGTTTTCCATTATCCAGATAAACTTTTGAGCGTATGCAGACGACGTGATGATCTTTACCGATATCGATGAGGATTTTGTCTTGCTCGGTAGTGTTATCAATGGTGATTTCTTTAAAGGCATGAGAAATGCTAAGGTGGAGCTGATTCTCAAGATAATCATAGATGGAGTTCTCAGCGATGCTGCGGTTGAGTTGAGGCATAAGTCTCGCATCTAGGTAATCAATATCAACGACAGAGGCACAGCCATCAACTACTCTTTGCCGAATAAGACGCCAAACTTGTTGGCTTCTTGAAAATCCAGTTTTTTCTGAGAGATTGGTGTCAACGATGATTTTATCTAGAGAGATAACGTTGGTTTGTGATTTAATGCCTTGTTGTTCTATGAGTTCTTGATAACTGGTTAAGTCAGATACAGGGAAGTTCACTTGTTCTTGACTAATAACTTGAGAACCTGACCCATGAATCTTTTTAACAAGACCCTCTTCAACGAGTAAAGATAATGCCTTGCGTATGGTGTCTCGACTGACTTGGAAAGTTTCTACTAATTCTTGCTCGGTGGGGAGATAGTCTCCCACTTGATATTCTTTACTATGGATAGCTTTTTCTAAATCCTTATAAATAATTTGATATTTTTTCATCTCTCTCCTCACTTGTAGGTAAAAAAACATACAACTAGTCTTTTTTTCAAAAAAATGTTAAAAAAAAATTCCGGAACACTTGCAGACAAATTTGTAATCGCTTACAATTAGTTTATCAAGTCAATCAGATATTGTCAAAAAAGAAAAGGAGATTCAAATGGGTAAATTTGAACAAGAAGCCAAAGATCTGCTAGTTGCGATTGGTGGCAAAGAAAATGTGACAGCGGTAACTCACTGTGCGACACGTATGCGTTTCGTTCTTGGTGATGACAAGAAGGCAGATGTGAAAACCATCGAAGCCATTCCGGCTGTTAAAGGGACTTTCACCAATGCAGGTCAATTCCAAGTTATCATTGGTAATGATGTGCCAATTTTTTACAATGATTTCACTGCTGTGTCAGGGATTGAAGGTGTTTCTAAGGAAGCTGCTAAATCAGCTGCCAAGAGTAACCAAAATCCAATTCAGCGTGTTATGACAACCCTGGCGGAAATCTTTACACCATTGATTCCAGCTTTGATTGTTGGGGGGCTTCTTCTTGGTCTGCAAAATGTCTTGGGGAGTATCCAATTCAGCAATTTAGGTGGAAAAACAATTGTTGAGGTTTCCAAGTTTTGGGAAGGGGTTAACGAAATCCTTTCGGTCATTAGTGGAGCTATCTTTGGTTTCTTGCCAGTAGGTATCACGTGGTCTGTATCTCGTAAGATGGGGACAAGTCAAATTCTTGGTATTGTACTTGGGATTTGTTTGGTTCACCCTAGTCTTCTTAGTGCCTATGAATATGCGGCTCACAAGGCTGCGGGAGATATTCCACACTTTATCCTTGGTTTTGAAAAAGTTGGTTACCAAGGACAAGTTATTCCAGCACTTTTGGCTGGTTTGACACTTTCTTATCTTGAAATTTTCTGGCGTAAATACATTCCAGAAGTTATTTCAATGATTTTTGTGCCACTTTTGTCATTGGTTCCAGCAGTTATCCTTTCTTATGCTGTTCTTGGTCCAATTGGTTGGTGGCTCGGAGGTCTTATCTCAGGTGTGGTACTAGCCGGCTTGACTGGGCCTGTTAAATGGCTCTTTGGTGCAGTCTTTGGTGCCATCTATGCGCCTTTCGTTATTACTGGTCTTCACCATATGACTAATGCCATTGACCTTGAATTGGTACGTACGGCTGGTGGTACTGGTTTATGGCCAATGATTGCTCTCTCTAATATTGCACAGGGTTCAGCAGTATTTGCTTACTACTTTATTAAACGTCACGATGAACGTGAAGCACAGATTTCACTTCCAGCAACTATTTCAGCTTATCTTGGTGTCACTGAACCAGCCCTATTTGGTGTTAACGTTAAGTATGTCTATCCATTAGTAGCAGGTATGTCTGCTTCTGCCTTGTCAGGCTTGCTTTCAACAGTCTTTGGCGTTCAAGCAAACTCTATCGGTATTGGTGGTCTTCCAGCTATTCTCTCTATTAAACCTCAATATTGGGCAATCTTTGCCATTATCATGGTTGTTGATATCGTAGTTGCTGTGGTATTGACATTCCTCTTCCACAAAACTGGATTTTTAACAAAAACAGAGGAAAATGGGCATGCCCAAGAAGCGCTTAAAGAAGCTGCAGAAGGTTTGGTAGAACCAACAGTTCTTGCTGAAACAGCAGAAGTTGTTAGCCCACTTGCTGGCCAAGTAAAACCACTTAGCCAAGCGACTGATCCAGTCTTCTCATCAGGTGTGATGGGACAAGGTGTGGTCATCGAACCAAGCCAAGGGGAATTGGTTTCACCAGTAAATGGGACAGTGACAGTACTCTTCCCAACCAAGCATGCAGTAGGCATTGTTTCTGAGGAAGGTGTTGAAATGTTAATGCACATCGGTATGGATACAGTTAGCCTTGACGGAAAAGGTTTCGAGGCATATGTTGCCCAAGGTGACAAGGTAACGGTTGGTCAGAAACTCATCAGCTTTGATATGGACATCATTAAGAAGGCCGGTTTGATCACTGAGACGCCCGTTATCATTACTAATCAAGATGATTTCCAAGCAGATGTAGAAGGGGATCTTCCACGTGATATCAAACGTGGTGATGTTCTCATGATTGCTCATCGAACGAAATAAGCGAAGGGGTGGAGACGTTACGGTCCACCCTTTGATAAAAAAGAGGTTAAATAAATGGCATTAGATAAAACAAAGGTTGTTTACCAAATTTATCCAAAATCATATAAAGACACTACAGGAAATGGAATCGGTGATTTCAGAGGAATCATCGAAAAAATTCCTTATCTAGCAGAGTTGGGAGTGGATGTGGTTTGGCTCAATCCTTTCTATCCAAGCCCTCAGCGTGACAATGGCTACGATATTTCAGACTATACAGCCGTCAACCCTGTCTTTGGGGATATGGCTGACTTTGAAGAAATGGTCCGTGTCGGGAAAGAGCACAAGATTGATTTCATGCTAGACATGGTGCTGAATCATTGCTCAACGGAGCATGAGTGGTTCCAAAAGGCATTGGCTGGGGACAAGTATTACCAAGATTTCTTCTTCATTCAGGACCAACCAACCGATTGGTTGTCTAAATTTGGTGGTTCTGCCTGGGCTCCTTTTGGAAATACAGGGAAATATTATCTTCACCTCTTTGACGTGACGCAGGCAGATCTCAATTGGCGCAATCCCAATGTTCGTAAGGAGTTGTTCAAGGTGGTCAACTTCTGGCGTGACAAGGGCGTCAAAGGTTTCCGTTTCGATGTGATCAATTTGATTGGGAAAGATGAGGTCTTGGTGGATTGTCCTGAAAATGAAGGAAAACCAGCTTATACGGATAAACCAATCGTGCATGATTATCTTCACATGATGAATGAAGCGACTTTCGGTGCTGACGATAGTTTTATGACAGTTGGAGAGATGTCATCGACAACCATTAACAACTGTGTTTTGTATTCAGCACCGGAGCGTCACGAGTTGTCTATGGCCTTTAACTTCCATCATCTGAAAGTCGACTATGAAGATGGTCAAAAATGGACTATTACTCCATTTGATTTTGAAGAGCTCAAGCGTCTCTATCATACTTGGGGCAAGGAAATGAGTGAACGTGGTGGTTGGAGTGCCCTTTTCTGGAATAACCATGACCAACCTCGTGCTTTGAATCGCTTTGTGGATATCAAGAACTTCCGTAATGAAGGAGCGACCATGCTCGCAGCTAGCATTCACTTGTCACGTGGAACCCCTTATATCTATATGGGCGAAGAAATCGGCATGATTGATCCAGACTATGATTCTATGGCAGACTATGTGGATGTCGAGTCCATCAATGCTTACCAAATGCTCTTGGACCAGGGCCAGTCTCCTGAGCAAGCCTTTAAGATTATCCAAGCTAAGTCCCGTGATAATTCTCGTACACCAATGCAATGGGATGCTTCTGAAAATGCAGGTTTTTCAACAGGCACTCCATGGTTGAAAGCTGGTAAATCTTACAAAGACATCAACGTTGAAAATGAAATTGATGGACCAATCTTTAAATTCTATAAAGAATTGATTCGCTTGCGTAAAGAAATGCCGATTATTTCAGAAGGCAGCTATCAGCCAGCACTTGAAGATAGTCAACAAGTCTATGCCTTTGAACGCCACTTAGATGATCAAAAACTCTTGGTACTCAATAATTTCTATGGAAGTGAAGCTGAAGTGGAGATTCCAGAAGAATACCAAGCTGGACAAGTGCTCTTGTCCAACTATGACGATGCGGAGTTTGCTGAAAAGGTAATTCTTAAACCTTATCAAACCTTGGCAATCCTAGTTAAATAAGCCAATTTTTCCTCGGCAAATGCTTTTGCTGGGGAATTTTGTTATAATGAAAACACTTTTAATGTTGATGGAGGAAGTGTAATGACACGCTTACAAGATGATTTTTACCATGCGATTAATGGTGAGTGGGAAAAGACAGCCGTGATTCCTGATGACAAACCACGTACAGGTGGATTCTCAGATTTAGCAGATGAAATTGAAGACCTCATGCTTGAAACAACGGATCAGTGGTTGGCAGGAGAAAATATTCCTGACAATGCTATTTTACAAAACTTCATTAAGTTTCACCGTATGGCTGCGGACTTTGACAAACGTGAGGCAGTTGGTATCGAACCTGTTAAGCCTTGGATTGAAGAATACAAGAAGCTTTCCTCATTCTCAGAATTTGCTTCGAAAATTGCTGAGTATGAGATGTCTGGTAAGCCCAATGAGTTCCCGTTTGGCGTGTCTCCAGACTTTATGAATGCTCAATTAAATGTCCTCTGGGCATCAGCACCAAGTATTATTTTACCTGATACAACCTATTACGCGGAGGATAATGAGAAGGGTAAGGAGCTTTTAGGAATTTGGCGTGAAATGCAAGAAGAACTCCTTGAGAAATATGGCTTTACAGCTGAAGAAATCAAAGATACCTTGGACAAGGTTATCGCACTTGATGCTAAGTTAGCCAAGTATGTCCTTTCGAGTGAAGAATCTTCCGAGTATGTAGAACTCTACCACCCATATGATTGGGAAGACTTTACCAAGCTGGCACCGGAACTCCCACTTGATAACATCTTCACAGAAATCTTGGGCCAAGTTCCTGATAAAGTTATCGTTCCTGAAGAGCGCTTCTGGACAGAGTTTGCGGCGGAATATTACTCAGAAGCAAATTGGGAGTTACTTAAGGCGGACTTACTTATTGATGCTGCTACATCTTGGAATGCCTATTTGACAGACGAACTTCGCATTTTGGCTGGAAAATATGGTCGTGCACTTTCAGGAACACCACAAGCCATGGAAAAGAAAAAAGCAGCCTACTATTTGGCACAAGGCCCTTACAATCAGGCTTTAGGACTTTGGTATGCTGGTGAAAAATTCTCTCCAGAAGCTAAGGCAGACGTTGAAGCCAAGGTGGCAACTATGATTGATGTTTATAAATCACGCCTTCAAACAGCAGATTGGTTGGCCCCTGAGACACGTGAAAAGGCAATTACGAAACTCAATGTCATCACGCCTCACATCGGTTATCCAGAAAAATTGCCAGAAACCTATGACAAGAAGATTATTGATGAGAACTTGTCACTTGTTGAGAATGCACAGAAGTTAGTCGAAATTTCAGTTGCACATAGTTGGAGCAAGTGGAATAAACCTGTTGATCGTAGTGAGTGGCATATGCCTGCCCATATGGTTAATGCTTATTATGATCCACAGCAGAACCAAATTGTTTTCCCAGCAGCTATCCTTCAAGCACCTTTCTATGACCTTCACCAATCGTCATCAGCCAACTACGGTGGTATTGGTGCTGTCATTGCTCATGAGATTTCCCATGCCTTTGATACAAACGGTGCTTCCTTTGATGAGAATGGTAGCCTTAAGAACTGGTGGACTGAAGAAGACTATGCAGCCTTTAAGGAACGTACTGACAAGATTGTGGACCAGTTTGACGGTTTGGACTCTTACGGTGCTAAGGTCAACGGCAAACTGACTGTTTCTGAGAACGTGGCAGACCTTGGTGGTGTGGCCTGTGCCTTAGAAGCGGCTAAACGTGATGAAGATTTTTCGGTCCGTGAATTCTTTGTTAACTTTGCGACAATCTGGCGTATGAAAGCACGTGAAGAATACATGCAAATGTTGGCCAGCGTGGATGTGCATGCTCCAGCTAAATGGCGCACCAATGTTATCGTGAGCAACTTCGACGAATTTCACAAGGAATTTGACGTCAAAGAGGGAGACGGTATGTGGCGTGCCCCAGAAAATCGTGTCATTATTTGGTAAAAAGTGAGGAAATCTGTCCAAAAATGGACGGATTTCTTTATTTTTATCAATGTAAGGGTTTACATAATGTGTAGAAAACGCTATAATAGATTTGTGTTAAAGCTTGTGAAGTTTTTAACAAGTATTCAAAGGAGTTTCTTATGACTAAACAAACTAAAGATGTTCAAACAGTAATTGATGAATTAGCAACAAAGGGGGTTGAAGCCCTCGATGCTATGGCTAACTTTACGCAGGAGCAAGTGGACCATATCGTTCACCATGCTGCGATTGCTGCCCTAGATAAACACATGTACTTGGCAAAATTGGCTGTTGATGAAACAGGACGTGGTATCTATGAAGATAAAGCCATCAAGAACATGTATGCTTCTGAATACATTTGGAATAGTATTAAATATGACAAAACAGTAGGCGTTGTGGCTGAAGATAAAGAACAAGGTTTGGTTTCTATCGCTGAGCCAGTTGGGGTTATCTGTGGGGTAACACCAACAACTAACCCAACTTCAACAACGATTTTCAAAGCCTTGATTGCATTGAAAACACGTAATTCTATCGTCTTTGCCTTCCACCCATCAGCTCAAAAATCATCTGCAGAAGCTGCTCGTATCGTTCGTGATGCAGCGATTGAAGCAGGTGCACCTAAGAACTGTATCCAGTGGATTGAAGAGCCATCTATTGAAGCAACTGGTCTTTTGATGAACCATCCAAAGATTGCTACAGTTCTTGCGACTGGAGGACCTGGTATGGTTAAGGCTGCGTATTCAACTGGTAAACCTGCCCTTGGTGTAGGTGCTGGTAACGTTCCTGCCTACATTGCAGCTGATGCTAAAATTAAACGTGCTGTTAATGATATCATTGTTTCAAAAACGTTTGATAATGGTATGATTTGTGCTTCTGAACAAGGAGCAATCGTTGATGCTGCTGTTTATGATGAAGTTAAGGCTGAATTTGAAGCCCATCAATGTGTGATTATCTCTAAAAAAGCTGATATTGCTAAATTGGAAAAAGCCGTTCTTAACGAAGCACGTACAGCTGTAAATGGAGCGATTGTTGGTCACTCAGCTGTTGAAATTGCAGAAAAAGCTGGTATCAAAGTTCCTGCAGGTACAAAAATGCTTTTGGCAGAAATTCCAGATGCAACTATGGAACACCCACTTGCCTTGGAAAAATTGTCTCCAGTACTCGCTCTTATTAAATCTGATGGTGTTGAAGATGGATTTGCCAAAGCAGAAGGCATGCTTAACTTAGGTGGTCTTGGACATACAGCTGTTATCCATACTGAAAATGAAGACCTTCAACTCCAATTTGGTATTCGCATGAAAGCCTGCCGTGTATTGGTAAATAGCCCATCATCTGAAGGTGGTATCGGTAATATCTACAACAATATGATTCCATCATTGACTCTTGGATGTGGTTCACATGGTCACAACTCAATTTCTCATAACGTTAGCTCATTTGACCTTCTTAATATTAAAACACTGTCAAAGCGCCGCAATAACATGCAGTGGTTTCGCGTCCCACCAAAAATTTTCTTTGAAAAAGACTCAATAACTTATTTGCGTCACATCAAGGCTGAACGTGTTATGTTGGTCTGTGACCCAGGTATGGTTCAGTTTGGTTATGCCAATTTGGTTAAACGACAATTGGAACTTAACCACAATGACCCATTGATTGAAGTCTTCTCAGATGTTGAACCAAACCCATCTACAAATACAGTTTATAAAGGTTTGGAACGCTTTGTAGACTTCCAACCAGATGTTATCATCGCCCTTGGTGGTGGTTCTGCAATGGATGCCGCTAAGGCAATGTGGATGTTCTTCGAACACCCAGATGTAAGCTTCTTTGGAGCTAAACAAAAATTCTTGGATATCCGTAAACGTACCTACAAGATTCCTTATGCAGAAAAAACAACATTTATCTGTATTCCAACTACTTCAGGAACAGGTTCAGAAGTAACATCATTTGCAGTTATCACTGACAGTGAAACACATATCAAGTACCCATTGGCTGACTATGCTTTGACTCCAGACATTGCCATTGTTGACCCAGCCTTGGTTATGAGTGTACCTGCTAGCGTTACTGCTGATACAGGTATGGACGTTTTGACTCACGCTATTGAATCTTATGTGTCAGTAATGGCAAGTGACTACACACGTGGATTGTCTCTTCAAGCTATCAAACTCGTTTTTGAAAATCTAGAACATTCTTATCGTTTTGCTGATGAAGAATCACGTGAAAAGATGCATAATGCATCAACCATTGCAGGTATGGCTTTTGCAAATGCCTTCCTTGGTATTAGTCACTCATTAGCGCATAAGGTTGGTCCAATGTACAATATTCCACATGGACGTACGAATGCTATCCTTTTGCCACACGTTATCCGCTACAATGGACGTGA
The DNA here is from genome assembly GCA_934229725.1 of uncultured Streptococcus sp. Classification (GTDB taxonomy): domain Bacteria; phylum Bacillota; class Bacilli; order Lactobacillales; family Streptococcaceae; genus Streptococcus. The sequence continues at coordinate 45,375 of CAKQDX010000014.1, read as the reverse complement.
CCCTCAAAAACATGCGATGTTCCCTAAATATGATTACTTCCGTGCAGACAAGGATTACGCAGATATTGCTCGTTACATGGGATGGGGAACTGACAAGCAATCAGACGCAGAGTTGGTTGAAGTATTGGCTAAAAAAGTCTATGAATTAGGACTTGCTGTTGGAATTGACATGAACTGGAAAGGACAAGGCGTCACTAAGAAACTTCTTCAGGACACTGCTTATACTTTGGCTGAACATGCTTATGAAGACCAATGTACAACAGCTAATCCAAAAGAACCACTTATTTCAGAATTGAAAGAAATTATCGAAATTGCCTTTGATTATAAAGGGTAGACGATGAACTAAAGTAGCTCTATAAGGGCTACTTTTTTTGGCTAAAAAGCTATTAGATTAGAGTGTTTATCTAAATTAAAAATTAAGAACTTACCTGAATAAGATAGCAAATCGCTTTAAGAATTGTTATAATAGCCTTACAGCAAAATAAGGAGATTCCTATGACAAAAGAAGAAGGGCTTAGTTTGGGTGATACAGCACATTCTCTCAAGCCTCGTGAAACGAGGCCTCCAAGGGCCTCCATAGAAGGGAATAGAGCGACTAATAAGTTTAGAGAGTTTGATGCTGATAGGGTAGTGAGTGTTCAATTCAATCCCAGTCAAAAGATGAACGAATCAAAAGCGCCAATAACTTCAAAGAATATTTTGGGAATGGTATCAGGTGTGATTGCAGCAATACTCACCATACTTTTGATTGTTTTTGCGGTGATGGGCTACCGATATCAAGCAGCTAGTATTGAGGGCGATTGGATAAGCCCGACTTTTAGTGAGAAAATGTTGGCTACTCTAAAAGATACTGCCAATGCTAAGCAGAAGATCAGTAATGCCTTACCACAGGGACAAAACCTTATCACTGATATCAATACAGCGATGAGCATTACTGATAATAAAGCCCGATTAGAGGTGAGTTTTATCTATAATCGAAAAGGTCTTTATGAGGCTTACAAGAGTAGGGTCAATGAACTGAAAGGTCAGTACGGGGAGGAATTCTCAGAGGTGTTTGATAGTTATTCATTGTCAGAAAAAGATTACTACAAACAGTTTGATGAGACGATAAAAAAAGAACTTCCCAAGAGTTATACCTACGATGCTAAAACAGGTCAAGTAACAACAACTGCTTTCATGGGTGACATAAACCGTTGGGAGCAAACAATCACAATAGCTAGTGCTGGAGATTCGGATGTCTTTAAAAAAGGTGACGTATTAGACTATACACCTAACAATGGTGGCTTTGTCATCAAAGCACACAGTGAATTTGGTGACATTAACTTTACTAGAAAATAAATTAAAAATGTAATTAAAGGGGAATATACATGACAAGAGCGGAATGGTTGGACTATTTTGAAACGGTGAATGGACGTAAGCCGAGTGTGCAGGAAATGGCGGATGCTTTGAAGGCTGGAGAGTTTGTTAACGAGGAGCCAGTTAAAGCAGAAGAAACAGCTACGGCTGAACCTATTAAGGTTGAGGCAGAAATCGTTGAGACAAGTGCTAGCCCTGCATCAGTTGAAGGAACACCAATAACAGCTACACCAGCAACAGTTGCCTTTCCAGAAGGGCAAGCAGCTGTGACCAATATGGCTCCTAAAAAAGGCTTAAATGCTAAAAAGAAAAAACTTATCATCATTTCTGTTCTTTCAGCCGTAGCTCTTATCCTATTAAGTGTTGGTGGCTTTACGGGCTACCGTTATGTGACAGGCAATATTGATGGTAAGTGGTACAGCAACTCTCTAGGTAGAGAATACAGTTCAAGTATGACTGAAGGTTTGACCGATGTGGATAGCAAAGAGCTTGAAAAGTATATTACAAAAACTGCTGTAACCATGAAGGCAAAAGGTAGCAATGCAAAGGTGACTGCAAGCTTTACGTTTGATAAGAAAACCTACATCAAAGACTACCGTGAGAGGGTTCAAAAGACCTTTTCAACCTTTGGCGATTTATTTAAAGACCTTTATGGAGAATCCTTCGAAAATTATTACAGTGAGGAAACCATAGAGAAAGAACTTGATGAAGCTCTTGAAAAGGCTGCTAAAGATAGTGGTCAAAAGTATGATTCCAAGACAGGTGAAACTACAACGACCCTCTTTAAAGGGAAAGTTAGCCGTTTAGGGCATAAAATGACTGTTACTTCTGTCAACAAAGATGTTGATATCGATGGTCTAAATGTGAAAAAAGGCCAAGAGCTAAAAGTTACCAAGAAGGATAAAAAAATCATCCTTAGTGGTGATGGTAAATCAAAAGATATGACCTTCTCAACTGAGAATGACACTAAAGATAAATTTTAAACCAAAATCCGGAATAGAAAAATTCCGGATTTTTCCTTGTCTTTGAATCCTGTATATCAAGTGAAAGCCGAATGTTTTTTGCACAAGTCACAATATGTGTAGAAATATTCTGACAATTATGCTACAATGGAGCCAAAGACTATCTAAAAAAGAGGATTTACCATGACACTTGTATACCAATCAACACGTGATGAAAATAATAAAGTGACAGCTAGCCAGGCTATTCTTCAAGGTTTGGCAACAGATGGTGGCTTGTTCACACCATTGTCAATTCCTGAGCTCACGCTAGACTTTGACCAATTGCAAGACGCTTCTTATCAAGAAGTTGCTAAATTGGTTTTGTCAGCTTTCTTGGATGATTTCACTGAAGAAGAATTGGATTACTGTATCACAAATGCTTATGATGACAAGTTTGACACGGCTACTATTGCTCCTGTTGTGAAACTTAAGGATCATTATAATCTTGAACTTTTCCATGGTTCTACTATCGCCTTCAAAGATATGGCACTATCAATTTTGCCATACTTACTAACAACATCAGCTAAAAAACAAGGTGTTGATAATAAGATTGTTATCTTGACAGCGACATCAGGGGACACTGGTAAGGCTGCCATGGCTGGTTTTGCGGATGTTCCTGGAACTGAAATTATTGTCTTCTATCCAAAAGATGGTGTTTCAAAAATCCAAGAATTGCAAATGACAACTCAAACAGGTGCGAACACTCATGTTATTGCTATTGATGGTAACTTTGATGATGCTCAAACAGATGTCAAACGCATGTTTAACGATGTTGATTTACGTGAGAAATTGTTAGCACATCATACGCAATTTTCATCAGCTAACTCAATGAACGTTGGTCGTTTGGTACCACAAGTGGTTTACTATGTATATGCTTATGCACAGTTGGTTAAGGCGGGTCATATTCAAAACGGTGATAAGATTAACGTTACAGTACCAACAGGTAACTTTGGTAACATCTTGGCAGCCTATTATGCACGTCAAATTGGTGTTCCAGTTGGCAAGTTAATCTGCGCTTCTAACGAAAATAACGTCCTTACAGACTTCTTTGCAACAGGTACTTATGACAAGAAGCGTGATTTCAAGGTAACAACAAGTCCTTCAATGGATATCTTGGTATCTTCTAACTTGGAACGCTTGATTTTCCACCTTCTTGGCAATGATGCAACTAAGACTAAAGAACTTATGGATGCGCTTGTGACTAAGGGTGAGTATACTTTGGCTGATGCAAATCAAGATATTTTAGACTTGTTTGCAGCAGGTTTTGCAACTGAGGATGAAACAGCTGCTGAAATCAAGCGTGTTTATGATGAAGATAAGTATATCGAAGATCCTCATACAGCAGTTGCCTCAGCGGTTTACGAAGCCTATGTTCAAAAGACAGATGATCACACACCAACAGTTATCGCTTCAACAGCTAGCCCATATAAGTTCCCACGTGTAGCTGTCTCAGCTGTCACTGGTAAAGACAGTGGGGATGACTTCAAAGCAGTAGAAGATTTGCACCAACTTTCAGGTGTAGCTATCCCAGCTGCTGTAGATGGACTTGAACGTGCAGAAGTTCGCCATAAAACAGTTGTTGCGGCAGCTGACATGCAAAAAGCAGTTGAAAGCTATCTTGGCTTATAAAAATAAAAAATAGGAGCTGAGCAATCAGCCCTATTTTTATCAATGTAAAAGAGAATATTATGACAGAAACAAAGAAAATTCTAAATATAGCCTTGCCGGCTATGGCTGAGAACCTCTTGCAAATGTTGATGGGGGTTGTCGATTCTTATTTAGTGGCGCAGGTTGGTATTGTCGCCATATCAGGGGTTTCCGTGGCCAATAATATCATTACCATTTATCAGGCTATCTTTATTGCCTTGGGGGCCTCAAGTGCTAGTGTCATTGCTAGAAGCCTAGGAAAAGGTGATGTCAAAGCGACCAACCGAGATACATGGGATGCTATCATTATTACTCTTGCCCTTAGTTTGGTTCTTGGTCTACTTTCGATTTTGGGTGGAGGAACCATTCTAAATCTTTTAGGTACTGAGAAATCGGTGACTCAGGCTGGTAGTCTCTATCTAGCCCTTGTCGGTGGAGGGGTTGTCTTTTTAGGCTTGATGACTACTTTTGGTAATATTCTACGAGCCAAGGGACGGCCTCGTATTTCTATGGTCGTCAGTCTTTTGACCAATGTGCTTAATGCTATTTTATCTTCTTTAGCCATCTTTGTTGGCCATTGGGGGATTATTGGGGTAGCGACAGCGACGGTTTTCTCTCGTCTGGTTGGGACAGTGATTTTATGGACAGCCATGAAATTGGATGTGAAGCAGTTTGAGGTTACAAAACCATTGAACAAGGAGTTATTGGGGATTGCCCTACCAGCGGCAGGTGAACGACTGATGATGCGTGCTGGTGATGTGGTAATCGTGGCTATTATTGTAACCTTTGGTACAGCTGTTGTCGGAGGTAATGCCATTGGTGAAAATCTTACCCAGTTTAACTATATGCCTGGTATGGGAGTAGCGACAGCAACGGTAATTCTAGTTGCCAATAGTTTGGGTCGAGGGGATAAGGCGCAGATGAAGCGTATTATTCGAGAATCTTACTGGATTTCGACCGTTCTCATGGTTCTGGTATCGGGAATTATTTTAGGTTTTGGTCATGGTTTGTCAGGACTTTTTACAGATAATAAAGCAGCTATTGCGGCTAGTCAGGTAGTTATTCTTTATTCTTTCCTTGGGAATCCTGTGACTTCAGGGACTCTAGTCTACACAGCAGTTTGGCAAGGTCTGGGTAAGGCTAAGATGCCTTTTTATGCAACGACTATTGGGATGTGGATCATCCGAATTTTCTCAGGATACTTCCTTGGAGTGAGTCTGGGAATGGGTCTTGCAGGTGTCTGGATCGCAACCGTTGTGGATAATGTATGGCGTGCGATATTCCTCTACGTGATGTACCGTCGTTATCTCATAAAGAGACAGTTTTAATGATAAATTGATGAGGAGATGCTCTCTACAGGGGGTATCTCCTTCTTATTTTTTACAAGTAGGCTTGAATATGGTAAAATAAGCTGATAAAAACTTTTTGAGGTAGTAATTATGACTGTAAAAATCAATACAAAAGATGGTCAAATCGAATTGTCAGATGATGTCATCGCAACAGTAGTTGGCGGTTCAGCAACAGAAATTTTTGGCGTTGTCGGTATGGCAAGTAAGAGTGCTATCCGAGATAATTTTCAAGCACTTCTTGGAAAAGAAAACTACGCAAAAGGAGTTGTCGTGAAATCTACTGATGCAGGCATCACTGTGGATGTCTACACTGTCATGAGTTACGGTGTCAAGATCAGTGAGGTTTCTAAAAATATTCAAGAACGTGTAAAATTCAATCTTGAGAATCAATTGGGTATCAAGGCTGAAACTGTTAATGTTTACGTTCAAAGCATCAAAGTCGTAGGAGAAAACTAGTGTCTAAAATTACAACAAGCTTGCTTCAAGAAATGGTAGAGGCTGCGGCGACTCGTCTTGGTAAGCAGGCAGAATATGTGAACTCGCTTAATGTCTTCCCAGTTCCTGATGGAGATACAGGAACTAATATGGGTATGACCATGGATAACGGAGCTAAGGCTGTTTCCGATCAGACTGCATCAACAGTTGGTGAAGTTGGACAAATCTTGTCTAAGGGACTTTTGATGGGTGCTCGTGGGAATTCAGGGGTCATCACTTCTCAATTGTTCCGTGGCTTTGGACAAAGTATCAAAGGCAAAATCGAACTTGATGGTAAGGATTTAGCCAGTGCTTTCCAATCAGGTGTTGAAGTTGCCTATAAAGCTGTTATGAAGCCTGTTGAAGGGACAATCTTGACTGTTTCTCGTGGTGCAGCCACAGCAGCTATTAAAAAAGCAGAATCAACGGATGATGCTGTTGAGGTTATGCGTGCAGCTCTTGAAGGAGCTAAGGCAGCCTTGGCTAAGACTCCAGAAATGCTACCAGTTTTAAAAGAGGTCGGCGTTGTCGATTCAGGTGGTCAAGGATTGGTCTTTATCTATGAAGGGTTCTTGTCAGCACTTACTGGTGAGTATATTGCTTCAGAGGATTTCCAAGCAACACCTGCTACCATGACTGAAATGATTAATGCTGAGCACCATAAATCTGTTGCAGGTCATGTAGCGACCGAAGATATCAAATTTGGTTACTGTACTGAAATTATGGTTGCTCTTAAACAAGGACCTACATATGTCAAAGATTTTGATTATGAAGAATTCCGTAATTACTTGAGTAATCTTGGCGACTCTCTCCTTGTCGTTAACGATGATGAGATTGTTAAGGTCCATGTTCATACGGAAGATCCAGGTCTTGTCATGCAAGAAGGTCTTAAGTATGGCGCCCTTGTCAAAGTTAAGGTTGACAACATGCGTAACCAACACGATGCACAAGTGCAAAAAGAAGAGGCTGTGCAAACAGAGCAGTCAGCTCCTAAAGATTTTGCCCTTATTGCAGTTGTTGCTGGAGATGGACTTGCAGATATTTTCAAATCTCAAGGTGTTGACTATGTGATTTCAGGTGGTCAAACAATGAACCCGTCAACAGAGGATATCGTTAAGGCTATTGAGCAAGTTAATGCCAAGAATGTTATCATCTTGCCAAATAATAAAAACATCTTTATGGCGGCACAATCAGCTGCTGAAGTAGTAGATGTCAATGCGGCAGTTGTTGAAACACGTACAGTTCCACAAGGCTTTACAAGCTTGCTTGCCTTTGACCCTAGCCAAAGTATCGAAGCTAACGTTGAAGCGATGACAGCTAGTCTTTCAGACGTCACAAGTGGTAGCGTGACCTTAGCGGTACGTGACACAACTATTGATGGTCTTGAGATTCATGAAAATGACATCCTTGGTATGGTTGATGGTAAGATTCTTGTGTCTACACCAGATATGGATCAGGCCCTTCTTGATACCTTTGACAAGATGATTGACGAAGATAGCGAAATTGTTATGATTTACGTTGGTGAAGAAGGAAATAAAGAACAAGCTCAAGCAATCGCTGATAAATTGGAAGCAGCACACGAAGATATTGAAGTTGAAATCTTCCAAGGTGGTCAGCCAGTATATCCATATATCTTTAGCGTTGAGTAATTTTGCAATAATCATTTAGGAAGTCTTAGGACTTCCTTTTTGTTTTGTCGGTTTCGATACAGCAGGAACGCTTTTTCGGAATTACGGAAATATTCTGAAAATTCCTTGACATTACTTTGCAAAGTGGTAACATATGATGTGAGAAATTTTATAGATTGAAGGTAACATCATGAGAAGTGATATGATTAAAGTTGGTGTTGATAAGGCGCCAGCACGTGGACTTTTGTATGCGACTGGACAGGTTAAATCTTCCAAGGATATGCAAAAGCCTTTTATTGCTATTTGTAACTCCTATATTGATATTGTTCCAGGGCATGTTCACTTACGTGAATTGGCAGATATTGCCAAAGAAGCTATCCGTGAAGCTGGTGGTATTCCCTTTGAGTTTAATACAATTGGTGTAGATGATGGGATTGCCATGGGGCATATTGGGATGCGTTACAGCCTTCCTTCTCGTGAATTAATTGCTGACTCTGCTGAAACTGTTATTAATGCCCACTGGTTTGATGGGGTTTTCTATATTCCTAACTGTGATAAGATTACACCAGGGATGATTTTGGCGGCTATGCGTACGAATGTGCCGGCAGTATTTTGCTCAGGTGGCCCTATGAAGGGTGGCGTTGACATGACTGGTCATCAGGCTACGCTATCAAGTTTGTTTGAAGCTGTAGGTACTTATCAGGCTGGAGATATGAGCAAGGAAGAGCTCGATTATTTGGAAAAAAATGCCTGTCCAACATGTGGTTCATGTTCAGGAATGTTTACTGCCAACTCAATGAACTGTTTGATGGAAGTTTTGGGGCTTGCACTTCCAGGTAATGGTACTATCCTAGCTGTTTCAGATGAACGTCGTGAATTGGTTCGTCAAGCAGCTACAAAATTGATGGATAACATCAAAAACAATGTTCGTCCACGTGATATTGTAACTAAAGAAGCGATTGATGATGCTTTTGCGCTCGATATGGCCATGGGTGGTTCAACCAATACCGTTCTTCATACGCTTGCCATTGCGCGTGAAGCTGGAATTGATTATAACCTCAAGGACATTAACGAGATTGCTAAGAAGACACCATATCTTTCTAAAATTGCCCCTTCAAGTGTTTACACCATGCATGATGTGCACGAAGCTGGTGGTGTTCCAGCCATTATTAATCAGTTGATTAAGAAAGGTGCCATTAAGGGGGACCGCATCACAGTCACTGGTAAGACTTTGAAAGAAAATGTGGCTGGTGCTGAAATTAAAAATGAAGAAATCATTCATCCAATCGAGCATCCTATTTCACCAGTTGGTGGCTTGTCTATCCTTTACGGAAATATTGCTCAGGATGGCGCTGTTATCAAGGTTGGTGGTGTAGACCCATCTGTTAAAACTTTCCGTGGTAAAGCTATTTGTTGTGATTCACAAGATCAAGCCCTTGAGTTGATTGACAATGGAACTGTCAAGAAGGGACATGTCGTCGTCATTCGTTACGAAGGTCCTCAGGGTGGTCCTGGTATGCCAGAGATGTTGGCGCCAACCTCTAAGATTGTCGGGCGTGGGCTTGGTAAAGATGTAGCTCTTATTACAGATGGCCGCTTCTCAGGAGCGACTCGTGGTATTGCTATTGGTCACGTATCCCCAGAAGCTGCTGAAGGTGGTAATATCGCCTTGATTGAAGATGGCGATGAAATCGTGATTGATCTACCAAATCGTACCATCGATTTGCTTGTTGATGATGCAACACTTGAAGAACGTCGCAAACACTTGAAACCGTTCAAATCAAAAATTTCAAGCGGTTGGTTGCGTCGTTACACAGCTTTTGCCAAATCTGCTAATGTCGGTGGAACCTTGATGAGTGATGAAGAGTTTGAAGAACGTAAGGCAGAACGTCAAGCACAGGAGAAGAACTAAAACCATTCTTTCCAAAGAGTTTGTGATATTTTTCTCCTAACCCCTTGCAAATCTGGTTAAAAATGTTATCATAGTATACAAGGTTTTGAATTTTTAGACAATTCGAAAAAAACCAACTACTAAAGGAGGTCCATGTGAAGAAAATTGAACTTGAAGAAGCACGCTCTGGTGCTGATTTGATTCTTGATACACTTCTTGAACTTGGGATTTCAACCATCTTTGGGTATCCTGGCGGAGCGGTTCTTCCTTTGTATGATGCTATTTATAAAAATGACGAGATTAATCATATCTTATCTCGTCATGAGCAAGGAAGTTTGCATGAAGCTGAGGGTTATGCAAAATCAACTGGTAAACTTGGTGTTGCTCTGGTAACGAGTGGTCCTGGTGCGACTAATGCTATCACAGGGATTGCAGATGCTATGAGTGATAGTGTACCTCTCCTTGTATTTACAGGTCAGGTTGCTACTCCTGCTATTGGTAAGGATGCCTTTCAAGAAGCAGATATCGTTGGTATTACAATGCCAATTACAAAATATAACTACCAAGTTCGCGATACGGCTGATATTCCCCGTATTATAAGGGAGGCTGTGCATGTGGCGACTACAGGTCGTCCTGGACCAGTTGTTGTTGACCTTCCAAAAGATATTGTAGCTAAGGAAACGGATTTTATTTACGATCCTGAAATTTATCTTCCAAGTTATCAACCAACGCTAAGACCAAACGAAATGCAGATTAAGAAAATCTTGAAACAGTTGGGCAAGGCTAAAAAACCAGTTATCGTAGCTGGAGGTGGGGTATCTTATTCTGAGTCTGCTAAGGAGTTAGTTACTTTTGCAGAACGTTACCAAATTCCGGTTGTTACAAGTCTATTAGGTCAAGGAACAATTGCTACTAGCCATCCCCTTTTCTTGGGCATGGGAGGTATGCATGGTTCATATGCAGCTAATATTGCTATGACTGACGCTGACTTTATGATTTCTATTGGTTGTCGTTTTGATGACCGTTTAACAGGTAATCCTAAAACATTTGCTAAGAATGCTAAGGTCGTTCACATTGATGTGGATCCGGCTGAAATTGGTAAAATTATTGCTGTAGATATTCCTGTTGTTGGGGATGCTAAGCAAGCTCTTGAGATGCTTTTAGCAGAACCTGTTGTTAAAAACAACACTGAAAAATGGATTGAAAAAGTCACGAAAGATAAAGAGCGTGTGCGTTCTTACGACAAGAAAGAACGTATGGTACAACCTCAGGCAGTTATCGAACGTATCGGTGAATTGACTAAGGGTGATGCTGTTGTGGTTACTGACGTTGGTCAACATCAAATGTGGACTGCTCAGTATTATCCATACCAAAATGAACGCCAACTGGTTACCTCAGGTGGCCTAGGAACAATGGGATTTGGTGTTCCAGCAGCTATTGGTGCTAAGATTGCCAATCCTGATAAAGAAGTTGTCCTCTTTGTTGGTGATGGTGGTTTCCAAATGACTAACCAAGAGTTGGCTATCTTGAACATTTATAAGGTACCAATCAAGGTTGTCATGCTCAACAACCATTCACTTGGTATGGTTCGCCAATGGCAAGAGTCCTTCTATGAGGGACGTACATCAGAATCTGTCTTTGAAACTCTTCCAGATTTCCAATTGATGGCTCAAGCTTATGGCATCAAGTCTTATAAGTTTGATAATCCAGAAACAATTGATCAGGATTTGGAAGTTATCAAGGAAGATGTGCCAATGTTCATAGAGGTAGACATCTCTCGTAAGGAGCATGTTTTGCCAATCGTTCCGGCTGGTAAGAGTAATAACGAAATGTTGGGGGTGAAGTTCAATGCGTAGAATGTTAACTGCTAAACTTCAAAACCGTTCTGGTGTCCTTAACCGCTTCACAGGTGTCCTTTCAAGACGTCAAGTCAACATTGAAAGTATTTCTGTTGGTGCTTCAGAGGATCCGAATGTTTCACGTATTACGATTATCATTGATGTAAATTCTCACAATGAGGTGGAACAAATCATCAAACAACTCAATCGTCAGATTGATGTGATTCGCATTCGCGATATTACAGATCAGCCACATTTGGAGCGTGAAGTTATCTTAGTTAAGGTATCAGCACCAACCTCTAAACGTGCTGAAATCTTGGCGATTATTCAACCTTTCCGTGCTTCGGTGGTTGATGTGGCACCGAGCTCTATCACTATCCAGATGACTGGAAATGCTGAAAAGAGCGAGGCGCTTCTACGAGTTATTCGACCTTATGGTATTAAGAATATCGCTCGTACGGGTGCTACTGGATTTACCCGTGATTAAAAATCCAATTTAAATTTGTTAACCCAGCCTTAAAAAGGCAATAAAATATTTTTTTAGAAAAGAGACATATTACTATGGCAGTTCAAATGGAATATGAAAAAGACGTAAAAGTACCAGCACTTGACGGCAAAAAAATTGCTGTTATTGGTTACGGTTCACAAGGTCATGCGCATGCACAAAACTTGCGTGATTCAGGACATGATGTCATCATCGGTGTACGTCCTGGTAAATCATTTGATAAAGCTAAAGAAGATGGTTTTGATACTTACACAGTAGCAGAAGCAACTAAATTGGCTGATATCATTATGGTTTTGGCACCAGATGAAATTCAAAAAGACATCTATAAAGATGAAATTGCGCCAAACTTGAGTGCAGGTAAAGCTCTTGGTTTTGCCCATGGATTTAATATTCACTTTGGCTACATTAAAGCTCCAGAAGATGTTGATGTCTTCATGGTTGCTCCTAAAGGACCAGGTCACTTGGTACGTCGTACATATACAGAAGGATTTGGTGTACCAGCTCTTTACGCTGTTTACCAAAATCCAACAGGAAATGCTCAAAACATTGCAATGGACTGGGCTAAAGGTATCGGTGCTGCACGTGTCGGCTTGCTTGTAACAACATTTAAAGAAGAAACTGAAGAAGATTTGTTTGGTGAACAAGCAGTTCTTATGGGTGGTTTGACACACCTTATTGAAGCAGGTTTCGAAGTGTTGACTGAAGCTGGTTATGCACCACAATTGGCTTACTTTGAAGTTCTTCATGAAATGAAACTTATCGTTGACCTTATTTATGAAGGTGGATTCAAGAAAATGCGTCAATCATGTTCAAATACTGCAGAATTTGGTGACTTTGTAACTGGTCCACGTGTCATCGGTCCAGAAGTCAAAGAAAACATGAAAGCTGCACTTGCTGATATCCAATCAGGTAAATTTGCTCGTGAATTCGTTGAAGACCACGATGCTGGCTTCCCACGTTTGAAAGCTTACCGTAAAGAAGCTGAAGAACTTGAAATTGAAAAGATTGGTGTTGAATTGCGTAAAGCAATGCCATTCGTTGGTCAAAACGACGACGACGCTTTCAAGATTTATAACTAATGTGATAGTCTCAAAAAAACCAGCCTAGTGCTGGTTTTTTTGTGTCTTGGAGAGAGCAGTAGGTCTTGAGAGTGGGCTAGCAGACCGCCACTCTTTTTTTATTGTGAATTTATATTGGATATTTAGGGTAAAAAAATCACTCCATTAAGGAGTGAGAATTGGTATTTATTAGTAAGTCAAGACAAAGTTTTTCTTTTTACCGCGACGGATAACTGTGATTTCGTTGTCAATTTTATCGCTATCTGAAAGCGTATAATCAAGGTCTTGGACACGTTCGCCGTTGATATAAATAGCACCGTTTTGTACATCTTCACGTGCTTGGCGTTTAGATGGAGAAATCTTGGCATTGACGAGAAGTTCAACGATGTTAAGATTTTCGTCTGCTGAAATTTCATAGGTTGGCACACCGTGAAGAGCAACTTTGAGGTCACGTGCTGAGAGGGCTTTAAGATTACCAGCGAAGAGTTGTTCAGTGATGTGAACAGCTTGTTCGTAGGCTTCTTTACCGTGTACCAAGGTCACAACTTCACGAGCCAAGATCTTTTGTGCCAAGCGTTGGTGACGAGCTTGGTCAAATTCTTTACCAATTTTTTCGATTTCTTCAAGTGATAAGAAAGTGAAAATCTTCAAGAAACGAACGGCATCGTCATCCATAACATTAAGCCAGAATTGGTACATTTCGTAAGGTGTTGTCTTAGTCGCATCAAGCCAGACAGCGTTACCTTCAGATTTACCGAATTTTTTACCCGTTGAATCTGTGATAAGTGGCACAGTGATAACGTGTCCAGATTTGTCTGCTTTACGACGCAAGAGCTCAGTACCTGCTGTCATGTTACCCCATTGGTCAGATCCCCCGATTTGAAGGGTTACACCGTATTTATCGTTGAGTTCATAGAAATCGTAACCTTGCATGATTTGGTAAGCAAACTCAGTGTAAGAGATACCTGTTTCGATACGCTTCTTAACAGATTCCTTACTCATCATGTAGTTAACCGTGAAGTATTTACCCACATCACGCAAGAAATCGATGAAGCTGACTGAACCAAACCAGTCATAGTTGTTGACCATAACGGCTTTGTTGTCACCATTTTCAAAATCAAGAAAGCGGGAGAGTTGGCCTTGGATTTTTTCTACCCAACCTTCAACGGTTTCTTTGGTTTGGAGGCTACGTTCAGCATCTTTAAATGATGGGTCACCAATCAAACCTGTTGCGCCACCAACGAGGGCGTAAGGTTTGTGTCCAGCCAATTGCAGGCGACGGCTTGTAAGGATAGCTACAAGATGCCCAAGATGGAGACTGTCTGCTGTTGGGTCATAACCAGTGTAGTATGACACAGGTCCCTCTTCAAAGGCTTTTACAAGGGCTTCTTCGTCTGTGGTTTGAAAAATCAAGCCACGTGCTTTTAGTTCTTCAAAAATTGTCATGATATTCTCCAGTAAAGTATATTCTGCACCATTATACCAAAAGAAAGCAACCCTATGCAAGCTTTGTCAAAGTTTGTTATAATAGGCTTTGAGGTATTTCTATGAATTTTGAAAAAATAATAAATTTTTTTAGACGGCCAGGTCAAGCCATTCGTAAAAAGTTTACTGGTTTCAGGTCTAAAAAAGGAGATAAATCTTTAGGAGAGGGGAAGCTTGTGACTGAGTCTAAGAAAAATCACAAGCAAGTGAAGAAGTCGTCTGAGGATCGGATGACTTTCCTAGATATGGGCGATGTTTTCTTAAAAACATTAAAACTCTTGTCTGATTTCTTTTATGTGGTTATTATCGTCCTTACCTTGTTTGGTGCTGGTATTGGTTTGGGCTATTTGGGGAGTCAAATTGAGTCCGTTCCGTCAATTAAGGATAAAACCTTGTTGAATCAGATTAGTGAGGTTAGTCTGGTATCTTCGATGAGTTATTCTGACTCTAAGAAGATTGCGGATATTGACACGGACTTATTGAGAACCCCCATTGAAAGTGATGCGATTTCTAATAACGTCAAAAATGCCATCATCGCAACCGAGGATGAAAATTTCAAGAAGCATAAGGGTGTTGTCCCAAAGGCGGTTTTTAGGGCCTTGGTGTCATCGGTCCTAGGAGTTGGGTCCTCAAGTGGTGGTTCAACGCTGACTCAGCAGTTAATCAAGCAACAGGTCACGGGAGATGCCCCAACCTTTAAGCGTAAGGCGGCAGAAATCATCTATGCTCTACAACTGGAGCGCCGTGCTTCAAAAAATGAAATTTTAACCGACTACCTGAATGTTTCTCCTTTTGGACGTAACTATAGGGGAAAAAATATCGCTGGTATTGAGGAAGCTGCTCAAGGAATTTTCGGGGTTTCTGCTGCGGATTTAACCATTCCTCAAGCGGCTTATCTTGCAGGTTTACCACAGAGTCCCATTGTCTATTCGCCTTATACTGCGGATGGTCAACTCAAGAACGCAAATGATCTGTCTTATGGATTAGCGCGTCAAAAAGATGTCCTTTACAATCTCTATCGAGGCGGCTACCTAGATAAGTCACAATACGATAGTTACAAGAATTATGATATTACTAAAGATTTCAAGGCTGGCGAGAATCCAGATGCCGTCAGTCATGACTATTTGTACTATTCTGTCATGTCTGAAGCTCAGGATGTCATGTATGATTATTTGGTGAAGCGTGACAAGGTCTCAAGTCAAGAATTGAAAAATGATAAGACAAAGGAAACCTACCGTGAAATGGCTCTTCGAGAGTTACAAACAGGTGGTTATCATGTCAAGACAACAATTGACGATGCCGTCTATAATGCGATGCAAAATGCTGCTAGTCAATATGGTGGCCTACTCGATCAAGGTGGCAATAGTGGAGTTGAAGTCGGAAATGTACTGATGGACAATGCGACTGGAGCAATTCTAGGATTTGTTGGTGGTCGTAGTTATGAAAATAACCAAAATAACCATGCCTTTGATACGGCACGTTCTCCAGGTTCTTCTATTAAGCCTATTATTGCTTACGGTATTGCTATTGATCAGGGGTTGATGGGCAGCTCCAGTATCCTTTCCAATTATCCAGCCAATTTTACAGGCGGGACACCGATTCTTCACGATGGCAATAAGGGTACGGCTATGATGAATCTGCAGGAGGCTCTTAATACCTCATGGAATATTCCTGCTTTTTGGACCTACCAGATGCTTCAGCGTAATGATGTTGATGTTGAGGGGTACATGACCAAGATGGGTTACAATATTGCAAACTATAATATCGAGAGTCTACCTCTTGGTGGTGGGATTGAAACGACAGTCGCCCAACAGGTCAATGCTTATCAGATGCTTTCAAATGGTGGTGTCTACGAAAAAGGTTATATGGTTGATAGTATTACTGATCGTACAGGCGAGGTTATTTATCAGCATAAATCCGAAGGGGTTCAAGTCTTCTCGAGGGCCACGGCAAGTATTATGGATAATCTCCTCAAAGAAGTTGTCGTTAAGGGGGCAACGACCCAGTTCCATTCTGAATTGAAAAGTGTCAATGGTGCAGCGGCTTCAGCTGATTGGATGGGTAAAACAGGAACGACAGATAATTTTGCGGATGCTTGGCTGATTGTGTCAACTCCTGGGATTACCCTTGGTGGTTGGGCTGGTTATGACAATAATACACCGACCGATTCTAAAACAGGTTACACCTACAATGCCCAATATATGGCGCGTTTAACCTCAGCTATCTACAATGCTAATCCAGGTATTTTCAAGACAGGTGATAAGTTTAACATGGATTCAAGTGCCATAAAAGCCAGTGTCCTTAAATCAACAGGTCTTAAACCAGCAACAGTGTCGGTCAATGGTCGTAATGTTTCCGTTAGTGGCGAAATGGTTGATAGTTACTGGGCCAAAAATGGGCCTGGCGACACCACTTATAAGTTTGCTATCGGAGGAACGGATAGTGACTATCAAAAGGCTTGGTCTAGTATTCTTGGAGGACATTAAAATTCTCCCAAAAACTTGCAAAAAAGCTAAAAATTAGGTATAATATAAGCAACTATTTGTCGTCTTACTTGGTTGAAATATTGTCCAATCAAGAGATACAGCAGTTAAATCAACGTTTTTTCGGTCAGATTTAGCTGCTATTTTTGTGCTTATTTTTAGGATTTTCAAGCATTGTAACGCATATTTAAAGGTTCTAAAAATTCACGCATTATCTATCTCTGAGTATCTGTTATCAGAGTGGTCAGATTTAGCATTTGATTGGATAAAGCACTAAAAAGATGGCAAATATTTAAAGTGCACGACTTGCAAAGCAGGTCTCGAATGTAGAAAAGGAGTAGAAGACTTGGCAGGACATGACGTTCAATACGGGAAACATCGTACCCGTCGTAGTTTTTCAAGAATTAAAGAAGTTCTTGATTTACCAAACTTGATTGAAATCCAAACGGATTCATTTAAAGATTTCTTGGATACTGGTCTTAAAGAGGTTTTTGAGGATGTACTTCCTATCTCAAACTTCACAGACACTATGGAATTGGAATTCGTTGGTTACGAATTGAAAGAGCCTAAGTATACACTTGAAGAAGCTCGTATCCACGATGCATCATACTCAGCACCAATCTTTGTGACTTTCCGTCTTATTAACAAAGAAACTGGTGAAATCAAAACTCAGGAAGTCTTCTTCGGAGATTTCCCTATTATGACTGAGATGGGTACTTTCATCATCAATGGTGGTGAACGTATTATCGTTTCTCAGTTGGTGCGCTCACCGGGTGTTTACTTTAACGATAAGGTTGATAAAAACGGTAAAGTGGGTTATGGCTCAACAGTTATCCCTAACCGTGGGGCATGGCTTGAACTTGAAACAGATTCAAAAGACATCGCCTATACTCGTATCGACCGTACACGTAAGATTCCATTCACAACGCTTGTGCGTGCGCTTGGATTCTCAGGTGATGACGAAATTGTTGATATCTTTGGTGATAGCGAGTTGGTTCGTAACACTGTTGAAAAAGATATCCACAAAAACCCAGCAGATTCACGTACTGATGAAGCGCTTAAAGAAATTTATGAACGTCTTCGTCCGGGTGAACCTAAAACTGCCGACAGCTCACGTAGCTTGCTTGTAGCTCGTTTCTTTGATCCACGTCGTTATGACTTGGCTGCTGTTGGCCGTTACAAAGTCAACAAAAAACTTAACATCAAGACACGTCTTTTGGGACAAACTATTGCGGAAAACTTGGTAGATCCTGAAACAGGTGAAATCCTTGTTGAAGCTGGTACTGAAATGACACGTGATGTGATTGATTCAATCGCAGAATACTTGGATGGTGATTTGAACAAGTTTGTTTACACACCAAACGATTATGCAGTTGTTACAGAACCTGTTGTTCTTCAAAAATTCAAGGTTGTTGCACCGAATGATCCAGATCGTGTGGTTACAATTGTTGGTAATGCCAACCCAGACGATAAGGTTCGTGCTTTGACAACAGCGGATATCTTGGCTGAAATGAGCTACTTCCTTAACCTTGCTGAAGGTATTGGTAAAGTAGATGATATTGACCACCTTGGTAACCGTCGTATTCGTGCCGTTGGTGAATTGCTGGCTAACCAATTCCGTATTGGTTTGGCTCGTATGGAACGTAACGTGCGTGAACGTATGTCAGTTCAAGATAACGAAGTCTTGACACCACAACAAATCATCAATATTCGTCCTGTAACTGCAGCGGTTAAAGAATTCTTTGGTTCTTCTCAATTGTCACAGTTCATGGACCAACACAACCCTTTGTCAGAGTTGTCACACAAACGTCGTTTGTCAGCCTTGGGACCTGGTGGTTTGACACGTGACCGTGCCGGATACGAAGTTCGTGACGTGCACTACACACACTATGGTCGTATGTGTCCAATCGAAACACCTGAAGGACCTAACATCGGTTTGATTAATAACTTGTCTTCATACGGACACCTTAACAAGTATGGTTTCATTCAAACACCATACCGTAAGGTTGACCGTGCAACTGGTAAGGTAACCAACGAAGTGGTTTGGTTGACTGCCGATGAAGAAGATGAGTACACAGTTGCTCAGGCCAACTCTAAATTGAATGAAGATGGTACATTTGCAGAAGAAATCGTCATGGGTCGTCACCAAGGTAATAACCAAGAGTACCCATCACACCTTGTAGATTTCGTAGATGTTTCTCCTAAACAGGTAGTTGCCGTTGCGACAGCATGTATTCCATTCTTGGAAAACGATGACTCTAACCGTGCCCTCATGGGTGCCAACATGCAACGTCAAGCTGTGCCATTGATTGATCCAAAAGCACCATTTGTTGGTACTGGTATGGAATATCAAGCTGCCCACGATTCAGGGGCTGCTGTCATCGCTCAACATGACGGTAAAGTTGTTTACTCTGATGCCGATAAGGTTGAAGTTCGTCGTGAAGATGGTTCGCTTGATGTTTATACTGTTCAAAAATTCCGCCGTTCAAACTCAGGTACTGCTTATAACCAACGTACTTTGGTTAAGGTTGGTGATATTGTCGAAAAAGGTGACTTCATCGCTGACGGTCCATCTATGGAAGGTGGCGAAATGGCCCTCGGTCAAAACCCTATCGTCGCATACATGACATGGGAAGGTTACAACTTCGAGGATGCCGTAATCATGAGTGAACGTCTTGTGAAAGATGATGTTTATACATCTGTTCACTTGGAAGAATTCGAATCAGAAACACGTGATACAAAGCTTGGGCCTGAAGAAATCACACGTGAATTGCCAAACGTTGGTGAAGAAGCCCTTAAAGACCTCGATGAAATGGGTATTATCCGTATCGGTGCTGAGGTTAAAGAAGGTGACATTCTTGTTGGTAAGGTAACACCTAAGGGTGAAAAAGACCTTTCAGCTGAAGAACGTCTTCTCCACGCTATCTTTGGTGACAAATCTCGTGAAGTACGTGATACGTCACTTCGTGTTCCTCACGGTGGTGATGGTGTTGTTCGTGATGTTAAAATCTTCACACGTGCCAACGGTGATGAATTGCAATCAGGTGTTAACATGCTTGTTCGTGTTTACATTGCTCAAAAACGTAAAATCAAGGTCGGAGATAAGATGGCCGGTCGTCACGGTAACAAAGGGGTTGTTTCTCGTATTGTTCCGGTTGAAGACATGCCTTACCTTCCAGACGGTACGCCAGTTGATATCATGTTGAACCCACTTGGGGTGCCATCACGTATGAATATCGGACAAGTTATGGAACTTCACCTTGGTATGGCTGCTCGTAACTTGGGTATCCACATCGCAACACCAGTCTTTGACGGAGCAAGCTCAGAAGACCTCTGGGATACTGTTCGTGAAGCAGGTATGGATAGTGATGCTAAGACAATCCTTTACGATGGACGTACAGGTGAGCCGTTTGATAACCGTGTGTCAGTTGGTGTCATGTATATGATCAAACTTCACCACATGGTTGATGATAAACTTCATGCCCGTTCAGTTGGCCCTTACTCACTTGTTACTCAACAACCTCTTGGTGGTAAAGCACAATTTGGTGGACAACGTTTCGGTGAGATGGAGGTTTGGGCCCTTGAAGCTTACGGTGCTTCAAACATTCTTCAAGAAATCTTGACTTACAAGTCTGATGATGTTAACGGACGTTTGAAAGCCTATGAAGCGATTACTAAAGGTAAACCAATTCCAAAACCAGGCGTTCCAGAATCATTCCGAGTACTTGTTAAAGAATTGCAATCACTCGGTCTTGATATGCGTGTCCTTGATGAAGACGATCATGAAGTTGAATTGCGTGATCTTGATGAAGGTGAAGATGACGACGTTATGCACGTTGATGATCTTGAAAAAGCACGTGTGCAACAGGCCAAAGAAGCTGCTGAATTAGAAAAAGCTAAAGAAGAAGCTTCAAATAAAGAAGAATAAACATAAGCTTTAGAAGAGGAAGATTCTTCCCCCTCTAAGGTAGCTGATAAAGGTGACAATAGAGCTGCTATTGTCAATAGAAAAAAAGAAAGGTAATACTAGTGGTTGACGTAAATCGATTTAAAAGTATGCAAATCACACTAGCTTCACCAACTAAAGTCCGTTCATGGTCTTATGGTGAAGTTAAGAAACCTGAAACAATCAACTACCGTACGCTCAAACCAGAACGTGAAGGTCTCTTTGATGAAGTGATCTTTGGTCCAACTAAGGACTGGGAATGTGCGTGTGGAAAATACAAACGTATCCGTTATAAAGGTATCGTTTGTGACCGCTGTGGTGTTGAAGTAACACGTGCTAAGGTTCGTCGTGAACGTATGGGTCACATCGAGTTGAAAGCACCAGTATCACATATCTGGTACTTCAAGGGAATCCCTTCTCGTATGGGATTGACTTTGGACATGAGCCCTCGTGCGCTTGAAGAAGTTATTTACTTCGCAGCTTATGTGGTTATCGATCCAAAAGAAACACCACTTGAACCAAAATCTCTCTTGACTGAACGTGAATACCGCGAAAAATTGCAAGAGTATGGACATGGTTCATTTGTCGCTAAAATGGGTGCAGAAGCTATCCAAGATCTCTTGAAACAAGTGGATTTGGAAGCTGAAATTGCTGAACTCAAGGAAGAATTGAAGACAGCAACTGGTCAAAAACGTGTTAAGGCTGTTCGTCGTTTGGACGTTCTTGATGCCTTCTACAAGTCTGGTAACAAACCAGAATGGATGGTACTTAACATCTTGCCAGTATTGCCACCAGATCTTCGTCCGATGGTTCAATTGGACGGTGGCCGTTTTGCAGCATCTGACTTGAACGATCTTTATCGTCGTGTTATCAACCGTAACAACCGTTTGGCTCGTTTGCTTGAATTGAATGCCCCAGGTATCATCGTGCAAAATGAAAAACGTATGTTGCAAGAAGCGGTAGATGCCCTTATCGATAATGGACGTCGTGGTCGTCCAATCACTGGACCAGGTAGTCGTCCACTTAAATCTTTGAGCCACATGCTTAAAGGTAAACAAGGTCGTTTCCGTCAAAACTTGCTTGGTAAACGTGTTGACTTCTCTGGTCGTTCTGTTATCGCCGTTGGTCCGACACTTAAAATGTATCAATGTGGTGTGCCACGTTTGATGGCCATCGAACTTTTCAAACCATTTGTTATGCGTGAAATCGTTGCGCGTGAATACGCAGGCAACGTGAAAGCCGCTAAACGTATGGTTGAACGTGGTGATGAACGTATTTGGGATATTCTTGAAGACGTCATTAAGGAACACCCAGTACTTCTTAACCGCGCACCTACCCTCCACCGTTTGGGGATTCAGGCCTTTGAACCAGTCTTGATTGATGGTAAGGCTCTTCGCCTTCACCCACTTGCCTGTGAAGCCTACAATGCCGACTTTGACGGTGACCAAATGGCCATTCACGTTCCATTGTCTGAAGAAGCTCAAGCTGAAGCACGCTTGCTCCTCCTTGCAGCAGAACACATCCTTAACCCTAAAGATGGTAAACCAGTCGTAACGCCATCTCAGGATATGGTTCTTGGTAACTACTACTTGACAATGGAAGAAAAAGGCCGTGAAGGTGAAGGTATGGTCTTCAAGGATATTGATGAGGCAGTGATGGCTTATCGTAATGGTTATGTTCACTTGCATAGCCGTGTCGGTATTGCTGTAGACAGTATGCCTGATAAACCTTGGAAAGAAAACCAACTTCACAAGATTATGGTAACAACTGTTGGTAAAATCTTCTTTAACGAGATTATTCCAGCAGAAATTCCATACCTCCAAGAAATCACAAATGAAAACTTGACCGATAGTACGCCAGATAAATACTTCCTTGAACCAGGTCAGGATATCCAAACCGTTATTGATAGTTTGGAAATCAATGCACCATTTAAGAAGAAAAATCTTGGTAACATCATCGCTGAAACCTTCAAACGTCTTCGCACGACTGAAACATCAGCCTTTCTTGACCGTTTGAAAGACCTTGGTTACTATCACTCAACACTTGCTGGTTTGACAGTGGGTATCGCCGATATCCCAGTTATCGATAACAAACAAGAAATTATTGATGCTGCTCACCACCGTGTTGAAGAAATTAACAAAGCCTTCCGTCGTGGTTTGATGACAGATGATGACCGTTATGTTGCTGTTACAACAACATGGCGTGAAGCTAAAGAAGCACTTGAAAAACGTCTGATTGAGACACAAGATTCTAAGAACCCAATCGTTATGATGATGGACTCAGGAGCTCGTGGTAACATCTCTAACTTCTCCCAACTTGCCGGTATGCGTGGTTTGATGGCCGCTCCTAACGGACGTATCATGGAATTGCCTATCCTTTCAAACTTCCGTGAAGGTTTGAGCGTTTTGGAAATGTTCTTCTCAACTCACGGTGCTCGTAAAGGTATGACCGATACGGCCCTTAAGACAGCCGACTCAGGTTACTTGACTCGTCGTTTGGTTGACGTTGCCCAAGATGTTATCATCCGTGAAGATGACTGTGGAACAGACCGTGGTCTTCTCATCCGTGCGATTACTGACGGTAAAGAGGTTACAGAAACACTTGAAGAACGTCTTCAAGGTCGTTACACTAAGAAATCAGTTAAGAATCCTACAACAGGTGAAGTCATCGTAGGTCCAGATACCTTGATTACTGAAGAAATGGCTGCTGCTATTGTCAATGCTGGTGTTGAAGAAGTCACTATCCGTTCAGTATTTACATGTAACACACGCCATGGTGTCTGCCGTCACTGTTATGGTATTAACTTGGCAACTGGTGATGCGGTTGAAGTTGGTGAAGCGGTTGGTACTATCGCTGCTCAATCTATCGGGGAACCTGGTACACAGCTTACTATGCGTACCTTCCACACCGGTGGGGTAGCTTCAAACACCGATATCACACAAGGTCTTCCACGTATCCAGGAAATCTTCGAAGCTCGTAACCCTAAAGGGGAAGCGGTCATTACTGAAGTTAAGGGTAATGTTATCGAAATCGAAGAAGATGCTGCAACACGTACTAAGAAGGTCTTCGTTCAAGGTAAAACTGGCATGGGTGAATATGTTGTACCGTTTACAGCTCGTATGAAAGTTGAAGTGGGAGATGAAGTTCACCGTGGTGCCCCTCTTACAGAAGGTTCAATCCAACCAAAACACCTTCTTGAAGTTCGTGATACCTTGTCAGTTGAAACTTACCTTCTTGCAGAAGTACAAAAAGTTTACCGTAGCCAAGGGGTAGAAATCGGTGACAAGCACGTCGAAGTAATGGTTCGTCAAATGCTTCGTAAAGTACGTGTCATGGATCCAGGTGACACAAATCTTCTTCCAGGAACACTTATGGACATTGCAGATTTCACAGATGCTAACAAGGATATTGTTATTTCTGGTGGTCTTCCTGCAACATCACGTCCAGTTCTTCTTGGTATCACTAAAGCCTCACTTGAAACAAATTCATTCTTGTCTGCGGCTTCCTTCCAAGAAACAACACGTGTCCTCACAGATGCTGCTATCCGTGGTAAGAAAGACCATCTTCTTGGTCTTAAAGAAAATGTTATCATTGGTAAGACTATCCCTGCTGGTACAGGTATGGCTCGCTACCGTAACATTGAACCACTTTCAGTTAACGAAGTTGAAGTTATTGAAAACATTGCTGTTGATGAAGCAATTGTGGAAACATCTGAAGACTAAGGTTACAGTAAAAGGGCTCACAGCTGTGAGTCCTTTTCTACCATTTGTCAAGCATATCAAGGTATTTGATGAAAAATAGTTTGATTTCCATAGTCAAACTAAGGAAATTGTCTTTTTTTGAACTAAAGTTTAGTGTAAAAAGTGTACACTAAACCAACACCTTATCTGGTGATTTTTTTGATAAGGCGTTACAATAATATGGCATAAACAATTTTACCGATTTTGGGTAGAAGTATAATCGTAAAGTTTGTTATGCGTTATAAGGTAATACATTGTTCTAATGAGACGATGTATAGAGGCAATCGTGTGTGGTTTGGTTGAAGTCACTTGCGATTGTCTTTTGCGTTTCTCATAGAAGTCTGCGATATGACAAGGATTGGTGTGGCTAGCTGAAGCTATGTTATGAATGCACTTAAAGAGAATCTTTCTGGCATAGGGATTCCCACGTTTGGTGATATGTTCCTTGGCTAGAAAGTCCCCAGATTCATAGTGTCTGAGGTCAATGCCGATAAAAGCATTGATTTGATTGGCAGAGTGAAATCGACGAATGTCACCAAGTTCACCAATAATGCTTGTCGCTGTGGTTTCAGCTATTCCAGGAATAGAGAGAAGAATCTCGTATTCTGGCAAAGGTTGAGCCAATGTTATCATCTCCTCTAAAACACTTTGTCTATATTCAGAAAGCCTAAGTAACTCCCCTGCATAGTATTTGACCTCTTCCATCATTGGAGAGGTTTTCTTGACCGCACAATAAGAATGATTAGCTAGTTTTGTAAGCTTATCTACTAAGTAAGTCACACGTTTTTCAGAGATGCGTTTTGATGTAGACTGACGGATGATAGCTCTTAATGCGGCGTCATCTAACTCCAGTACAAAACTATTACATGGAAAAGCCATGACCAAGTTCCAATATTGTTACCCAGTTGGTGACGACAAGATGTTTTCCAATTCAGGAAAAGTGACCTGTAAAACCTTGTGTAGGCGGTTTTTAGAGCAGACAATATCCTCAGTAAGATTCTGATAGAAACGGCTGAGGTCGCGTAATTCTTGATAAAGCGCTTCTTGGACATAGCTTGGTTTACGATTGAGGATAAACTGAGACGTAGCTAGTTTTTCAGCGTCAATCTTATCGGTTTTACGCACTCGCAAGCTATCTAATTGTTTCTTGGATTCTAAGGGATTGAGCCGTATATAAGCGTAACTATTATCCTCAAAGAAGGCCTGAAGACGACGAGAATAGACACCAGTCGCCTCGAAGACAATCTCTGGTTGGTAAACAGTCCCCAAGTCCTCGAGTAGTCGATTAAATCCGATGGCATCATTGGGTATGGTATAGCCATGTATTTTCTCTCCATTGACCAAGATGGCCACTTCTGAACTTGCTTTACTCACGTCAATCCCAAAAATTACTCGCATGATATTACCTCTTTGTCTTGAATGATTCCTTGCTTTAGTGATGTCATTTTCAATACTCGACGTTTTTCGTCCCACATACTTTGATAACATTCTTCCTAAAACAGGTGTCTTGCCAGTTTTAGTTACGACGTCTAGCGCCAAAGGACTCATCGACTTAACAAGACACCTCTACTTTAACATAACGAAAAAAGTAGTGAGTACTTTCTCCCGTCGGAGATTTCCTCACTACTAATCTTAGTATGTTTTTGTATTTATATGACCAGAATGTCTTCTTTTCTTGATAAATATGAAAAATAAAACCATTTTTTTTTATCTTTTCCAGAAAATTTTGTATAATAGGGAAACAAAAGATGAAGTGAGAAAGAAAGATGTACCAAGTAGTTGAGATGAAAGGTGACTTGGAGCCGTGGTGGTTCTTAGAAGGCTGGCAAGAGGATATTATCAGCACAAAGGAATTTGAAGATTTTTACGATGCTCTAAAGTACTACAAAAAACTTTGGTTTGCCATGGAAGAAATCTTGCCAAGCTATATTAGTCGTAGTAGTGTCATGACTGCTTTTTGGGACCAAAAGAATAAACATTGGTGTGAGGAGTGTAACGAATACCTACAGGTTTACCAATCTATCGCTCTCTTGGACGATTGGAAGGAAATTCCTGAGGAAAAATATCGTCCAGGCTATGAAAAGCGTAATGACCTTCCAACTCATGCCCACTGTAAAATAAAACGATAATCAGGATTTTTGAATTGAAGCTCGAAGTTGTTCGTTTTTTCTGACTATTTGATTAAGTCTATAGAAATGATTAAAATTTTAGAGTTTTGTTTGATATTATAGGTAAAAATAAAGAATCCCTCTGTAATGTAAGAGAAAAGTAGAATATTATGTTAAATAAAAAGTAGCGAAGATATTTTATTAAAATATCTTCGCTGCTTTTTATTAATTCTAACTCTTCAATTATTTGGAAATATTAGAAAAATATTCTAGGGTGCGGATTAATTGAGCTGTGAAACTCATTTCATTATCGTACCAAGCTACAGTCTTAACAAGAAAGTTTTTTCCATCTGTAGTAACTTCTGTTTGAGTTGCATCGAAGATTGAACCATGGGTATCACCGATAATATCACTAGAGACAATAAAATCCTCATTATAGGCAAAACTTTCATTTTGTGCAGCTTTCATTGCAGCATTCACCTCTTCGACAGTGACAGGTGTTTTTACGAGACTAACCAGTTCTGTAAGAGAGCCAGTAGGAGTTGCTACACGTTGTGCATGGCCTTTTAGCAAACCATCTAGCTCTGGAATGACAAGACCAATAGCTTTGGCAGCACCAGATGATGTTGGAACTGTATTCACTGCGGCAGCTCGAGCACGTCGTAAATCCCCTTTTCGATGAGGTGCGTCAAGCGTCATTTGGTCTCCAGTGTAACTATGAATTGTTGTCATAGTACCAACAAGAATTCCAAATTTTTTATTTAAAGTGTCAGCCATAGGTGCGAGACAGTTCGTTGTACATGAACCTGGTGAGATTACTGTTTCTTCACCAGTCAAGGTTTCATGGTTTACATTGAATACGACAGTTTTGACATCATTTCCACCCGGTGCAGTAATAATTACTTTCTTTGCTCCACCATTTTTATGAAGATGCTTTTCGGCTTTCTCTTTTGTTGCAAAGAAACCTGTTGCCTCCAATACAATGTCAACTCCTGAAGAAGCCCAATCAATTTTTTCAGGATTAGGTTCACTAGTTACCTTGATAAACTTATTATTAATAATAAATCCATCATCTTTGACATCAATTGTTCCTTTAAATTTTCCTTGAGTACTATCATATTTTAAAAGATGAGCTAACATTTTTGAATCAGTTAAATCATTGACGTGAGTAACTTCTATGTTATCAAGTGTTTGAATACGACGTAATGCCAAGCGACCAATTCGACCAAATCCATTAATTCCGACTTTAACTACCATTTTAGTTGTCCTCCTTTATAGTATTTATACAACTTGGATTTTATTAAAAATCAGCTGTAAAACTCGCTATTACCTTATTAAAACTCTCTAGTCTATTATAGAAACTATTACTTTATAATCAGTACCTAGCACAAAATTTTTAGTAGAAATATTTCTCAAACTATAGTTAGAGAAGTTTCATAAGAATTTGCTGTTTTCATCTAGATGAAAGTGTATAATATATATATTTACGATAAAGAAGATATTTTATATCTTCAAATAAAATATAAAACAAATGGAAATATTTGTCAAGAATTTATAAAAAAGTTGAATATTTATTCTTCAACTTTTTTGATGTTTGTTAATCCAATTTCGAATGTCAGTTAAATCATAGTTCATTTCAGCTTGAAAAGCAACTTGACTGAGAGTGATAGAAATCAATGTGGAAACTAGTGTGTTTTCAATGACATCAAGTGAATTAGTGACAACACATTTTTTAGCTCTTGAACCTTCTTCATCTCCTAAAAATTTTTTTAGGAGATTTTGACTTTCAAAGATTTTATTTTTCCCCTCGATTGCAACAAAGACATCATAAAAACTGATTTGACTCAGAGGTTTGGAGAGGGCTATTCCTCCATTTTTTCCTCGAACTGATTTTACTAACCCCTCGTTATCTAATAGCTTAATAATTTTTTTTAAATAAGAATCTGAAACTCCCAGTCGTTCACTCAAGAAAACAGAATTGATGTATTTTCCTTCTGGTAGTTGATCTAGCATGAGTAAAACATAGATAGATTGCTCCCATCCTGATGATAAACGCATCTTAGC
Organism: uncultured Streptococcus sp.; assembly: GCA_934229725.1. GTDB lineage: Bacteria > Bacillota > Bacilli > Lactobacillales > Streptococcaceae > Streptococcus. The sequence continues at coordinate 16,802 of CAKQDX010000014.1, read as the reverse complement.
ACCTCCGTATAAAAGATAAGTTTCATTCAAAGTAACAGTATAGACTTTTTTTTTATTTTTCTCAATACACAATAAAGTAAAATATCATTTTAGGATTTTTGATAAATATCTTGACAATTCAATTTTATTGACTATAATAAAAGACAAAAAATATCATAAATATCCTTTAAAGAAAGCTGTGACTATAAATGAAGAAAAATTCTGACATTATTTTTGTTATTTCTATTCTACTTACAACTATTTTTATGGGCTCCTCTTTTCCAACAGGAAAGTATCTAATAGCGGTTGAAAATACTCCACCATTATTGATTGGAGGTGTAAGATTTATTATTGCGGGAGTGATAATGCTTGCTTTAACAATTATAAATAGAAACTGCTTTTCTATTATTCCTAAAAGTGGAGAAAGTAAATTAAGAGGACTTGCTCTTGTAGCGACTATTGGGTTATTGCAAACTGCGGGGACTATGGGTTTTCTTAATCTTGCTTTAGCTTATGGTGTTTCGTCCTCAATGTCTTCAATTATTTTATTTACGAATCCCCTTTGGTTAGCACTTTTAGCTCACTTTTTTCTTAAAGATAAACTCACATTTAAGAAAGTTAGTGCTTTACTATTAGGAATTGCAGGAGTGTCAACTTGTATTGGATTGGACAATACAGCATTTAATTTTGGTTCTCTATTTGCTTTATTAGGTTCATTTTGTTGGTCTATTAATACGATTATTACCAAAAAAGTTCCATTTGATAATGGTCCGTGGGTTTTTACAGGATGGCAACTGTTGCTTGGTGGGGTATTTCTTTATTTGTTTTCATTACCTTTACATGAAAGTTATGATTTCTTGAACTTGGGCTTATGGGGTTGGATTTGGTTTGTATGGTTAATTATACCTGCTTCTGTTGGTTCGTTTGGATTATGGTTTTTTAGTTTAGGACAAAAAGGAGCTACGGTGGCTAGTAGTTTTTTGTTTTTAGTTCCTGTATTTTCAACTATCTTTTCGATTATAGGGTTGCATGAAAAATTTTCTTTAAATTTGTTGATAGGTGGTGTCATGGTAGTGTCTGCTCTAGTTTTAGTAAATTGGAAATACAAATAATGATGGAGTGATGTATGGAAGTTGGAAATGAAATTTTTATTCGAGATGATGGCTTTTGGTTTGGAGCTTTCCAAAAGGTATAGGTAGATTTTTTTAGTATTAAAATAATTAGATATATAAGTTATTAAAGATTATAGTTTGATGCAAGATACATAAATTTCCAAAGTGCTTGGGATTTGGATGTATTGACTACTTAATAGCTTCATGACATGAAAAAGAGGAATTTGCTCTGATTTTAGAGTTAATCCTCTTTTTTTGGTTCTTTTTACAATCTTTTGCGAATAGGACTATGAGGAGGTCCTTATGGTAACAGAATTTGCTAAGGAAATGATCAAAAATGCTGATAGTTGTGGGGCTCAAGACATCTATGTCATTCCACGTCAGGATAATTACGAGCTCTATATGCGAGTTGGGCAAGAGAGGAGATTGATTGATGTATATCGGCCTGATTTCATGGCTAGTCTTATTGGTCACTTTAAATTTGTGGCAGGAATGATGGTAGGTGAGAAGCGTAGGAGTCAACTGGGCTCTTGTGACTATGATTGTGGGGATGATCACTTGGTTTCTCTGCGTTTATCAACTGTTGGAGACTATCGAGGCTTGGAAAGCCTGGTTATTCGTGTTCTTCATTCCGAACGAAGAGAGTTAAAGTACTGGAATCAAGGGATTCAGCCAATTGTGGATGCATTGGATTATAGAGGTTTATACCTTTTTGCAGGTCCTGTGGGTTCTGGAAAGACGACGCTTATGCATGCCCTGGTACAGGAGCGTTTTAAGGGGCAGCAGGTGATTTCAATTGAGGATCCTGTAGAGATTAAACAGGATAATGTCTTGCAGCTCCAGGTTAATCAGGCGATAGACATGACCTATGATAATTTGATTAAGCTATCTCTGCGTCATCGTCCGGATGTTCTGATTATTGGAGAAATTCGGGATAGAGAAACTGCCCGAGCCGTTATTAGAGCTAGTCTGACAGGAGTGACTGTTCTTTCAACCATTCACGCCAAGAGTGTGGCCGGTGTTTATGAACGCCTCCTGGACCTTGGTGTAGACAAGTCTGAATTGGATAATGCTCTTCAAGGTATTGCCTATATGCGTTTGATAAAGGGAGGGGGTGTGATCGATTTTGCTAAAGAAAGTTTCCAAAACCATTCGTCAACCAGCTGGAACCAGCAATTGGAAGACTTGGTTAAACAAGGACATCTCACTGAAAGGGATATCCAAGGGGAGAAAATTAAAGATTAACCAACAAGTCAAGGTTATTCAGCTTTTCAAACAACTCTTGAAGGCAGGATTCACCCTAACTGAAATTGTGGCTTTCTTGGAGCGCAGTCATTTGTTGAAAGAATCCTCATTATCGCTTATGAAAGAAAGTTTAATGCGTGGTGAGAGATTGGACCAGATGTTCGCATCAGTGGGCTTTTCGGATAATATTGTCACTCAGATTGCACTTGCTGATAAGCATGGAGATCTTTTAGGAAGTTTGACTAAGATTGAAACCTATATGCTTCGCATGACCAAGGTTCGTAAGAAACTCATGGAAGTGGCGACTTATCCTATCTTGCTTTTGGGATTTCTGATTTTGATTATGTTGGGGCTCAAAAATTATCTTCTACCACAACTTTTAGAAGGTGATGGTAAGGATAACTGGGCAGTACAACTGGTTCAAATCTTTCCTCAGTTGTTCTTTGTGAGTTTGTTTGGATTCCTTGTGCTAGGGATTCTCCTCTATGTCTGGGTGAAACGACAGTCAGCTCTTGTTTTTTATAGGCGAATGGTCAAAATCCCATTTATTGGTCAGACAGTAAGGCTTTACACGACCGCCTATTATGCTAGGGAGTGGGGAAATCTATTAGGTCAAGGCGTTGACTTGCTAGATCTAGTGGCTCTTATGCAAGAGCAAAAATCTAAGCTCTTTCGTGAGCTGGGAGCCGATTTGGAAGAAGCCTTAATGCTGGGGCAGAGTTTCCCTGAACGTATTGCCAGTCATCCGTTTTTCACTAAGGAGCTCTCCCTAATTATTGCTTATGGGGAGGCTAATGCGAGGTTGGGATATGAACTTGAAGTCTATGCTGAAGAGGTTTGGCAGACCTTCTTTAACCGTCTTAATAAGGCGACAACCTTTGTACAACCCCTCATTTTTGTTATTGTTGCTGTCGTGATTGTAATGATCTATGCAGCCATGTTATTACCGATGTATCAAAATATGGAAGGAATGATGTCATGAAATTGATGTTAAAAAAATTGAATGCCGTTAAGTTACGTGCTTTTACTCTGATTGAAATGCTGGTCGTGTTGCTTATTATCAGTATTCTTCTTTTGCTCTTTGTTCCTAACTTGAGTAAGCAAAAAGATTCTGTAAAAGAAACTGGAAATGCAGCTGTCGTCAAAGTTGTGGATTCTCAAGCAGAACTCTATGAAATGAAAAATAACAAGACAGCTAGTTTAGCAGCTCTTGTTTCATCAGGTCAAATTACACAAAAACAGGCAGATTCATACAATGATTATTATGCGAAACATGGTGGTGAAAGCCGCTCAGTTGCCAATTAGAGCCTTCACCTTGTTGGAAAGCTTGGTGACATTAGCAGTCGTTGCTTTTCTTACTCTGAGTTTGTCAGGTTCAGTGACAGGGATTTTTCAGCAAGTCGAGACTAATCTTTTTTATCTACGCTTTGAGTATCTGTACCGGGATAGTCAGCGCTTGGCAGCAGCGGAAGGGACTAACATTGAATTGCAGCTGACTAAGGATAAGATTAGTAATGGAAGAACCAGTCTCTCTATTCCTGAAAGCATTCATCTGGATAAGGGGCAGACCCTAGTATTTGATGCTAAAGGAGGCAATTCTAGTCTTAGTAAGATTCGTTTCTCAAGTGACAAGGAGGTGGTGACTTATCAGCTTAACATGGGCAGTGGAAAATATAAAAAGACGGTCTCTTAGAGGCTATATTCTCATCGAAAGTTTGGTAGCTATGGCCGTTTTAGTGCTTGTCAGTGGCCTCATCTTAGAGCAAATTAATACCAATCGTAGGTTAATGGCTAAGAATCTTCATCAGCAAGAGGTCTTGAGTGTGGCAACTATGGCCGTCCAGACCAAACAGGATCAGTTGACTTTAAATGGCATCACGGTAACAGTAAAACGTAGCAAGCAAGGCATCACAGTCTATGAATCAGGAAAGGAAATTACTCATGTCTCTAAATAGTAAGGTTCGCGCCTTTACCCTTTTGGAATGTCTGGTAGCCTTACTGGTTATAGCTGGTTCTGTCCAAGTATATCAAGGCTTAACCACCGTTCTGGTAAGCAATGTCAAACAGGTAAGACAACAAGAAAATCAAGATTGGCTTCTGTTTGTCCAACAAATGGAGGCAGAGTTAGAAGGTTGTCAGTTAGTTAAAGTAGAAGGCAACAAGCTCTATGTCAAGCAGTATAATCAAGACTTGGCCTTTGGTCTCTCAAATGCTTCTGATTTTCGAAAAACCAACGCCGATGGTCGAGGCTATCAACCCATGCTTTTCGGTTTAAAATCTAGCACGATCAGTCAAAAAAATCAGATAGTCACCATTGAAGTTATTCTTAAAAATGGTCTGCAAAGGAGTTTCGTTTATGCTTTTGAAAAAACAAGTTAGGGGAGGTGTTCTCCTCTATGCCCTTTTTATGGCTGGCATTTTTACACTTCTTCTTCAGGTTTATCTGGATAGGGTAGTTGCTAGCTCTAGACAAAATCAAGCACAAACAGTAGCTAGCCAGAGTCGACTTATGGCAGAAATGACTGTGGATTTGGCTGACAAGGAGTCGGGTGCTTTTAACTTTGCTCAGGGAAGTACGACTTATGAGGTAAAAGACAAGAAGATGATTGTTAGGGTTGAGAATGAGGGGCACACCAAGACCTATCACTATGTGAAGAAAGAGAATCAGAAATAGCAATTCTCCCCCCTTTTTGATATGATAGAGGGACGGAGGAAATCATGAATTTTGAAGCAATTGAGACAGCTTTTGCGCTGTTGTTAGAAAATGTCCAAACCATTGAAAATGATCTTGGAACCCATGCTTACGATGCCCTTATCGAGCAAAATTCCTATTATTTGGGGGCTGAGGTTGATAACGAACTTATCATCAAAAATAACGAGAAATTACGTGCTCTTAATCTAAGTAAAGAGGAGTGGCGTCAAGCCTTTCAGTTTTTGTTTATCAAACTAGGGCAGTTGGAAGCCTTACAAGCCAATCACCAATTTACACCAGATGCTATTGGATTTATCATTCTTTACCTACTAGAGGGTTTGACCAAGGACGATCAATTAGATGTCTTGGAGATTGGTTCGGGGACAGGAAACTTGGCTGAAACTCTTTTAAATAATAGTCAGAAAACCCTTAATTATATGGGGATGGAAGTTGACGATTTGCTTATTGATTTGTCAGCCAGTATTGCGGATGTGGTGAACTCAAAAGCGGTTTACATTCAAGAAGACGCAGTTCGCCCCCATATCCTCAAAGAAAGCGATGTTATTATCAGTGACCTGCCAGTAGGTTACTACCCTAATGATGAAATTGCGAGTCGTTTCAAGGTGGCAGCAACTGGTGAACACACTTATGCCCATCATCTTCTTATGGAGCAATCGCTTAAGTACTTGAAGAAAGACGGTATTGCTATTCTTTTGGCACCAACTAATCTTTTGACAAGCCCACAAAGTGATTTGCTTAAGAAATGGCTTTCAGGCTATGCTGATATTATTGCTGTTATCACTCTTCCGGAAGCAGCTTTTGGCAATAAACACAATATGAAGTCTATCTTTGTGCTTAAAAAGCAAACAGAAAATGCTCCAGAGACCTTTGTTTATCCGCTTAGTGATCTACAAAATCCAGAGATTCTCAAAGATTTTACTGAGAATTTCCAAAAATGGAAATCAGACAATTCCATTTTATAAAAAAACATGATAAAATAGGACTATATTACTGAAAGCGTTTTACAAAGAGGTGACTTATGACAAAAACAATCGCAATCAATGCAGGAAGTTCAAGTTTGAAATGGCAATTGTATGAAATGCCATCTGAAGTTGTACTTGCCAAAGGATTGATTGAGCGTATCGGATTAAAAGACTCTATTTCAACAGTTAAGTTTGATAATGATTCTGAAACGCAAATTTTAGATATTACCGATCATGTCCAGGCTGTCAAAATTTTACTTGATGATTTGATTCGTTTTAATATCATCAAGAATTATGATGAAATCACAGGTGTAGGTCATCGAGTGGTTGCTGGTGGTGAGTATTTCAAAGAATCAAGTTTGGTAGATGATGAAGCATTAGCGAAAATCGAAGAATTGTCTGCTTTGGCTCCACTTCATAATCCTGGTGCAGCTTCAGGGATTCGTGCCTTTAAGGAGCTCCTTCCAGATATTACCAGTGTTGCTGTTTTTGATACAGCCTTCCACACATCTATGCCAGAAGTGGCTTACCGTTACCCAGTGCCTAATCGTTACTATACAGACTATCAAGTTCGTAAATACGGAGCACATGGAACAAGCCACCAATATGTTTCTCAAGAAGCAGCTAAGTTGTTAGGTAAGCCAATTGAAGAAACTAAGATTATCACAGCCCATGTCGGAAATGGTGTTTCAATTACTGCCGTGGATGGTGGTAAATCAGTAGACACGTCTATGGGATTGACACCACTTGGTGGGGTTATGATGGGAACACGTACTGGGGATCTTGACCCAGCGATTATTCCATTCATCATTGATCGTGAGCCTGAAATGGCGGATGCTGAGCGTATTCGTCACGTCTTTAATAAAGAATCAGGACTCCTTGGTATCTCTGAAAAATCAAGCGACATGCGTGATATCATTGCTGGTAAAAATGAAGGCGATGAAAAATGTATTTTAGCCTACAATCTTTATGTAGATCGTTTGCGTAAATACATTGCTCAATACTTTGGCGTATTGAACGGAGCAGATGCCATTGTCTTTACAGCAGGTATTGGTGAAAATTCTGCAGAAGTTCGTTCGTCAATTTTAGATGGTTTGACTTGGTTTGGTATTGAAGTGGATCCTGAAAAGAATGTCTTTGGACATGTTGGCGATATTACAACAGCAGAGTCACCTGTTAAAGTTTTTGTCATCCCAACAGATGAAGAATTGGTGATTGCGCGTGATGTTGAGCGCCTTAAATCTAAATAAGTTATCAAAAAATTGATAAGACCAGAAAAGTTGGCTGAGCAATCAGTCAGCTTTTTTGAATGCTCTGACGGAAACATTTGCCTATGCCAGTATGTCTAGTTCAATAAGTAAAGAAAACTTTACAAAAAATGTAAAAAAGACTTTACAAAATATGTAAAGTGAACTATACTATTAATGTAAAGTTAACTTAACAAAGAAAAGTAAGGAGTTTAACGATTTGAGAAGAAACAATAGAGTTGAGGTACCATATGAAAACAAAAATTCAGGAACTTCGTAAGGCTAATAAGATTAGTCAGGCAGAGTTAGCAGATGAGATGGGGGTAACGAGGCAGACCATCATTTCACTCGAAAAAGGTCGCTATAATGCGTCCTTGGAGCTGGCTTTTAAAATTGCTAGGTATTTTGGAAAGACTATTGAAGAAGTCTTTATTTTTGAGGAAGATTAAGGAGTAAAGATATGTTTAAACAAGTCATGAAGAAAATTGGTGTTATTGTTTTAGCGCTCACTCTACTAATCTTAGATTTAACACTATTAGGTGCTTTCCCGCTACTTACTCAGGATAGTAAGTTTGCACTTGTCGAGCAAATAGGTTACGGTATTTGGGCATTAGGGAGTTTGGCTATTTTTATCGTGATTGCTTATAGATTTAAACTCTTATCGCTTAAAGAGATTAATTGGAGACGTCTCGTTGCAATTGCTTCTCTTAATCTCGTCATTTTTTTCCTAGGTGATCTTCTAGGGTATTTTATTGGTCAGTTAACACACAATGCGACTATGGAAAATCAAGATGCTTTAAATGATATCTTTGCCCACGTACCATTCTATCTTCACCTAGTAGTCGCTGGTTTTATTATTCCGATTATGGAAGAAATCATTTTTAGGGGACTCTTAGCCAAGGTGCTCTTTGGAAAATACTTTAAGACGGGTCTTGTTATTTCCAGTCTTCTCTTTATGGCTGGTCACTCAGCATTTACGCTTCAGACAATTGTCATCTATGGTATTATGTCAGCTGGTCTTGCGATAACATATTATAAGACTAAGCGTATCGAGTACAGTATGGGTGTTCATATCTTAAACAATAGCATAAGTGTACTACTCAGCCTTTTTGTTTAAGGTGAATAAGTGTTTAAAGTTGTCAGTGAAAAAAGTTATATTGCTCTTATAAAGGATAATAAAGGGAGTGTTAAGATATGTTAATAAAAATGTTATTAGGAAAGAGAAAAACAGAGGCCGAGTTTAAGAAATACATCGCACGAGTAGCTTGTTCCTTTTTTTCTTTGGGTGTTTTGGGCTTATTTATTGTTCGCTCTAACAGTCTTAGTGACTATGCTCTAGGATTAGTATTGGGCTTTACTATTGGGTCTTATGTCTTGTCGATCTATTATTTTGCTACTCTTAGTCATCCCAAACGCCTTCACCAGATGTATATTGCCGCCTACGATGAGCGAAATAAGCAGATTTTGAAGGCGTCAGCAGTCGCAACTCTGATTCTAGAGTTTTTGCTTATATTTGCTTTGATTGCCCTATATGCCTTTGTCAATATTCAGTTACCATATGTTACAGTCTTATCTGTCTTGCTCTATGGCTTAGTTGTAGGATTTGTCCTTATTAAACTCGTTCTATCTAAAATAGGATAAGAGTCCTTCGTCTTTTCAAGATTGAATCTCTTATTTTCACGGTATCTTGTCAAAGTAGTTGAATTGTATTATAATAAAGGTACAAAATAACAATAAAAAGAGGTAGCTTCTTATGAACAAAGAGTCCATTTTAAAACGTTTTCTTTATTTCTTACTGGCTTTCCTAATTTTGTGTATTGAACAGACTCCAACAATATTTGTTCGTGTTAAAGATGTGAGGGCAGTGAGTCTCCTAATCTTGGTTATGCTACTCATTAGTGCAGGAGCTCTTTTCTTGGGCAAACGTATGGGTCTTCTTGAGGGCTTTAGGGCTCTATCTTCCATGAAGGCATGGGGAATGATTGGTCTGACCTACCTAGGTATTTACATTGTCACTGGGCTTGGTGCAATGGTCATGATGTGGGAAGGTGTTAGTAACAGCACCAATCAGGCAGCCATAGAAAATGCCCATATGAATCCTTTTGTTCTTATAACAGTTACGGTGATTATGGCACCGATTGTGGAAGAGTTGGTTTTTAGAGGCCTTCTCATGGGACGTGTCTTTAATCCAGATTCTATTGTTGGTTTGATTCTAAGTGGTTTACTCTTTGGCCTTGTTCATACGCCTAATAGTATGGGTGTCTGGATTATATATGGAGGTATGGGACTTGTCCTTGCAACTGTTTATCGTGTATCTAAGAAGCTAGAATATAGTATCATGGCTCATATGATTAACAATAGTATTGCGGTTTCAATGATGTTACTATTACAATTTTTAGCTCCCTATATCAAATAAAGCTCGGAATTTTCCGAGCTTTTTACTATAATTTCTTGGCTTTGGCAATAGTGGTATCAATACTTGAAACGACGCTATGGGTGAGGCCAGTCCGCTCAAGGTCCATAAGACCAACGATTGTAGTTCCTCCAGGACTACAAACCTTGTCAATAAGATCATGTGGACTGTCGCTACCCAGACTAAGATTTTCAGCAGTAGCTAGAACAGTCTGTGTGGCAATAGTTAGAGCGACCTGCTTACTTAGGCCATTTTTGACGCCAGCCTTGGCTAGGGCCTCGATAAAGAGGGCGATGTAGGCAGGGCTAGAGCCAGCTAGGGCAGTGAAGGTATCAAAGTCCTTTTCAGCCAATTCGACAGTGGTTCCAAAACTGTCTGTGATTTCCTTGGCAACTGCCAAAAGGTCCTCAGATACCTTATCATTGGTGCAAAGACCGGTAGTGCTCTTAAGAATCTGAGCATTAAGGTTAGGCATGATACGAATAAGAGGTAGGTCTGGACTAGTGAGTGAAGCGAGGCGTTCCAAGGTTACTCCAGCAGCCATGCTCATGATAGGTTGATGGAAGTTGAGGCCAGCTAGTACCTTATCAAACATTTGGGGTTTGATACCTAGGATGACCAAATCAGCCTTATCCAACAATTCCTGATGGGAAGCAGCTGCTTCAACCTCTAATTCCTCTGCAATTTGGCGTGAACGAGCCAAGGAAGACCCTGAAATAATAATACGATGTGAGCTTGTGTTTAAGCCGTTGATAATGGCTGTTGCCATCTTTCCAACGCCGATAAAACCAATAATCATGGGTTACTCCTTGTCTTAGTAGTTCTTAATCAAATCCACTGTTGAACGATCCAACTTCTTAACAATGGCTTGTAAAAAGGCTTGTGCTTCTAGGAAGTCATCCAAAGCATAAAGGGTTTGGTGTGAGTGAATGTAACGGGCACAAACGCCGATGGTTGTTGATGGAACACCAGCATTCTGCAAGTGAGCGGCACCAGCATCAGTACCACCTGCAGCACAGTAGTATTGGTATTTGACACCAGCTTCTTCAGCAGTAGTCAAAAGGAAATCTTTCATATTTGGCAGCATGATATGTCCTGGGTCGAAGAAACGAATAAGGGTACCGTCACCTACCTTACCTTGATTACCATAGATATCACCTGCAGGAGAGCAGTCTACCGCAAAGAAGAGCTCAGGATTAAATTTTGTGGTTGAAACATGGGCACCACGTAAACCGACTTCTTCTTGAACGTTGGCCCCAGCGATTAGGGTGTTGTTGAGTTCTTGATTTTTGACATTTTCCAAGAGTTCACGAATCATGAGGATACCATAACGGTTATCCCAGGCTTTAGAAATCACGTTTTTTTGATTGGCTGTGAGAATAGTTTCTGATTGAGGAATGATGACATCACCCGGGAAAACACCGTAGGCATTAGCTTCTTCTTGGTTGGCAAAACCAGCATCAAAGACGATATCAGAGACACTAGGAAGACTTGCAGCGCCACCGCTAGCACGTAAGAAATGAGGTGGCACTGAACCTGAGATGACAGGATAGATACGACCGTCACGTGTGTGTAGGGTGAAGCGTTGTGAGCTGACAACCAGTGGGTTCCAGCCACCAAGTTCGACGACACGGAAAGTCCCGTCTGTCTTGATTTCCTTAATCATAAACCCCACTTCGTCCATGTGGGCAGCCACAAGCACCTTAGGGGCATTTTCTGCCTGACTGTGCTTAATACCGAAAATACCGCCGAGGCCATCTGTTTGCACCTCATCTACGAGTGGCGTGATAGTTTTGCGAAGGTAGTTGCGTACAGGAGCCTCAAATCCTGAAGTAGCACCAAGCTCGGTGACTTCCTTAATTTTATCAAATAGAGTAGTCATAAAATCCTCCTTAAGTAGTACATGCTACTATTTTAGCACGATTCTCAAGAGATAGGTAGCCTCTCCCCATTCCTCTAAAAATATGGTAAAATGTTTCATATGAAACGTAAAACATTAGCTTTGTTTGCTGGTGGGCTAGGTGCTTTAAGTCTCTTGGCAATGGCAGAAAAGCAGAGACGCTCACATATAGAAGCGAAGAATACCGCATTAATTCAAAATATTAGACAAGAACTATCACATTTAGGGACTATTGCCGTTCTCTATACGAATCCTACTGATAAGGAAAATCCAGGGCTTACGGGAGGTATCGTCTTAGAAGATGGGCGCACTTATCGTTTTGCTTATGTTGATGATGTCTTGACTTATGAGGAGGAGCAGGCATGATTATTCCGAAGAATCTCGAAGAACTTGCAGGTTATGTTGAGAGTGACCAAAAAGTGGTCTTCTTTTTCACTGCTGATTGGTGTCCAGACTGCCAGTTTATCTATCCCGTTATGTCTGATATTGAGGCTGCCCATCCAGATATGACCTTTGTGCGTGTTAACCGTGATGATTATATGGCTTTGGCGAAAACTTGGAATATTTTTGGTATCCCAAGTTTTGTCGTGACTCAGAAAGGTCAAGAATTGGGGCGTCTGGTCAATAAAGCTCGTAAAACAAAAGAAGAAATCAATGCCTTTTTGGCAACAGTATAAGGAGAACCCATGATTTTTGCATACAATAAGGAACAAGTTGGCGACGTTTTGTTGGTTATCTTGGAAGATACTAAGGACATCAAACGTAGCGTAGAACGTAAAGGTAAAGTGGCGCGTGTCACAGCTGATGAAACAGGCAAGACTCTTGCTTGGAATATTTTTGAAGCGTCAAGCCTCATTGATATTGAAGGTAACGGTCAAGTTTTCTTGTCAGACCAAGATGTAGCTGTATTGAACGAGGAGTTGGCTAAAGAAGGTTTTGAAGAACGCTTGGAAAATACACAGGGTCCAGTCTTTGTGGTTGGGCAAATTGACGAAATGGTTCCACATCCAGACAGCGATCACCTTAATATTTGCCAAGTGAATATCGGCGATAAGAAGGTCCAAATCGTTGCAGGAGCACCAAACGCAGCGCTTGGTCTTAAAACTATCGTAGCTCTTCCTGGTGCTATGATGCCTAGCGGTGCCCTTATCTTCCCAGGTAAACTTCGTGGTGAAGATAGTTATGGTATGATGTGTGCCCCACGTGAGTTGGCACTTCCAAATGCCCCACAAAAACGTGGCATTATTGAACTTGATGATTCAGCAGTAGTCGGAGAAGCTTTTGATCCAGCCAAACACTGGAAAGGGTAAATAAGAGAAGAAGCGATTGTTTTGCTTCTTTTTTGTATTCTGTCATTTTTTTACTCCCTCTTACGAATAGATAGGTGGAGGTAAAAAAATGTATAATAAAGTTATTTTGATTGGACGTTTGACAGCGACACCTGAGATGGTTAAGACTGCTAGTGATAGGTCTTTTACACGTGTCACAGTTGCGGTTAATCGTCGCTATAAGACGCAAAATGGAGAGCGTGAGGCTGACTTTATCACAGTGGTGGTTTGGGGCCGTTTAGCTGAGACCTTAGCATCTTATGCTAGCAAGGGTAGTTTAATTTCTCTTGATGGTGAGCTACGTACCCGTAAGTACGATAAGGATGGTCAAACTCATTATGTTACGGAAGTGCTTTGTTCCTCTTTCCAACTTCTAGAGAGTCGTGCTCAGCGTGCTGTTAGGGAAAATCAGCCTGAAAATGACTTGGCTGACCTTGTTTTGGAAGAAGAACTCCCCTTCTAGTTTGTCAGTTTACTTGGTCGCTTCTAAAAAATAAATATTCTTTCTTGCCTAAGTTAAAGCGTTATTGGAGGAAATATTAAACACTTGTAAGACTTAATTAACAGTAAAATTAGATAAGACTTAGAATTATAGGTGGTTAATAGCCTTGGTAGAGTAGAAAAAATAATAATAAGTATTGACAAATGCAATAATAACAAGGGTTCTCGGAGTTTATAAAATTATTCAAAATGAAGTGTACAATTAACAGTTACTCCTCATTTGTATCATTGTTTTATTACCAATTTTTAAATTAAATGATAGAGGTTTCATGATAAACTATAGATGGGTAAGGAAAAAGCTATGAAAGTTACCTTTTACTTTTGTAGTAGACATTATTTGTTTGGAGGAAAGTGTGGAACACCTTAACTAGAACACTGTCCTTGCAATTGTTTGATACAGTTGCGTTTTTGTTATGTGTCTATAGGTTGATATAATGATTTCACAGACAATTGGTTGACATTCCGACTGACATATTAACTAGGATGTTAAGCGGTCATTGACTTTTCGTTAGACTTGGAGAAACACATTGGTGTGACTCCTAAGATTCACCAAACTAATGTGTTTGAAGCTAAGCGGGTTTGTCTTAGCTTTTTTTGTCTACTTTGGTAAGGCTAGCCTTGCTCAAGCTTTTCTTATGTTATAATAAAAAGAGTTAAGCGAGGAGGTACGCCAAAACCTTAAAAAGAGTCGGTTGTCTAGAAGCCTCCTTTTTAAAAATCATGGTAGACCATCACACTGCCATTTTGACTCTGTGGTGATATATGAAAAATCTTGGAACAGGAGTAACATTAATGATTGACTTTACTCAAGAGGAGAAAGACTTTTTCATGTCTGAGGCTCTTAAGGAGGCTCAAAAATCTTTAGATAAGGCAGAAATCCCAATAGGCTGTGTTATTGTTAAGGATGGAGAAATCGTTGGCCGTGGACACAATGCGCGTGAGGAACTTAACCAAGCAATCATGCATGCTGAGGTCATGGCTATTCAGGAGGCAAATAGGACTATTGGGAATTGGCGTTTGCTTGATTGCACGCTTTTCGTTACTATTGAACCTTGTGTGATGTGCAGTGGTGCCATTGGTTTAGCTCGTATTCCTAAAGTTATCTATGGAGCGAGTAATCAAAAATTCGGTGGGGCAGGGAGCCTTTACGATATTCTAAGAGATGAGCGTCTCAATCATCGTGTTGATCTTGAGACTGGTGTTATGGAGAAAGAATGTGCTGAAATCATGCAAAACTTTTTCCGTCAAAGTCGAGAACGAAAGAAAGAAGCTAAACGTCTAGCAAAATTAGAAGCAATACAAGAGATGTAAGCGCAAAATGCAAGCCCTTTTGGACTTGCATTTTTCAATGGGAAATGAGAGTTTTTGTTTTCTTGAAGACTGTTTGAGTTACTCTGTCTTAGCTTTAGGTTTTTCTTTCTCTCTTGTCAAAAGAAAAATAGGGAGGAAGAAGATAAGAGTACTACAAGCAGACTTCAAATTAGTATCAATAATTGGTGTACCCAATCGTACATAAAAGATAAGGTTGATTAGAAGTATCAGAAGTAGGGTAGAGATAATACCAATCAAGGCCCCTTTTACGAGCAGATAATTATTGCATTTAGACGATTGCTTATTAGTAGTATCGTTTGTTTGATTTCTTGTATCTTTCATAGGTTATCATCCTCAAAATCTTTGAGATGTCATTATGGTATAAGCTCTTATTGTTAGTGTGTGAGGTTGTAATAAGTTTTACCAGCGGCATAGCTTAGGTCGTAAGTCAGCTTTGCAGCAGCAATCCCGACGGAGATAACGGCCCAAGGAACCGCCCCACCTGATACACTTTCAAGATCTTTAAGAGTCATGTTTTGATGTATTTTGAGTTTATTAATCATTGTTGCTGTTTCCTTTCATCTTATCGTGCAGAATCCTTGTAGTCATTATAAGCGCCAACACATACAAGAGTTCCGATAGGTCCTGAAGCTAGGCAGAGTCCTCCAATAGCGATGTTGGTCTTCCATCCGCCTCCTGTTACTGCAGCTAGTTCTGCAAGATTCATTTCTTTAGTCATCATTGTCATTCTCCTTTTTTATTTTTGGTGAGTTCTTTAATCTCTTAGCCTCTTCACCATGAAGTAAGAGATATCCTAAAATAATCTTCTCCTTTCCGTTGAGCTAGCATTGTCACTAGCTTTTGGCCTTTTCCTCAAGCTATGGTTTTATTATAAATGGTGGAGAAATAAAAAAGTAGTGACATAGATGTCACTATGGCCTTAGTTGTGGTGTTAGGGGTTGGTAGTGACGGAGGTTATTTGTAGGGAGATATGGAGGATAGTCCTCATTGACAGTATCAGGGGTTCGCTACTTGCAATCACTTCAATTTATGGTATAATATCATTCGGAGCAACATCTGTGCGTGAAGCGGGTCAGGGGAGGAATCCAGCAGCCCTAAGCGATTTCAGGTGTGTGCTCTTTTTTGGTGTCGAGGAGGATTTATGGCCAAATTTAGTGTTTTTAAAGATCAAGAGAGTCTTTTTGTGTGTCCCATCTGTCAAGCACAAATGCGTTTGGACCAGTCTAGTCTGGTTTGTCAGACTAGGCATACCTTTAATATCGCCAAGCAGGGTTTTGTTAATTTTTTGAGACAGAATAAGGGAGATAAGCACTATGATATGGCTTCTTTTGAAAATAGAAGTCATATTCTGACAGCGGGCTATTATGATCCTATCCTGAAGGTGATTTCAGAGCGCTTGCGTGACCTTCCTAGACATTCGCATGTTCTAGATGTTGCCTGTGGTGAGGGCTATTATAGCCGTCAGTTGGCTTTAGAGTTTGACAAGGATTTTATGGCCTTTGATTTGTCTAAGGATTCTATCCTTCTTGCGGCTCGTCAAAATCCTCAGAAAAATGTAGCTTGGTTTGTTGGTGATTTGGCTCAATTGCCTTTACGTGAACACAGTATCGATGTCATCTTAGATATCTTTTCGCCAGCTAATTATCAAGAATTTGGACGGCTTTTGACTGATCAGGGCTTGATTTTCAAGGTTATTCCTCACGAAGATCATCTTAAAGAGTTTCGCCAACTGTTACCAGAGGCGCAGGCTTATTCCAACCAGGATGTTTTGGAGCATTTTCAGGACTCCTGTGAGCTTTTGGAGCGTGTGACGATTGCTAAGACTTGGTCTATGCCAGCAGAGCATGTTCAAGCATTTTCTGAGATGACACCTCTTTTCTTCCATGCTAATAAGGCTACTTTGGACTTGAGCTCAGTGACGCAATTGACTGTTGCAGGAGAATTGTTAATTGGTCGTATCAAAAATGATAAGTAATCCTAACGCCGTTGGGATTTTTTATTTGAAAAAAACATCAAAAATAGCGCAAAAAACTCTTCTTGTGCTATACTGTAATTGAGATTTTTTAAATT
>CAKQDX010000013.1 GCA_934229725.1 uncultured Streptococcus sp. | reverse complement strand
CTCGGACCTAAAAAGGTCCACCGGACCCTCCTCGCTTTCTTATTTCTAGGCTCGGACCTAAAAAGGTCCACCGGACCTTTTTAGTCCTCTATTTCTACCACATCAGAGAGAAATTCAAGTTCTTTTGGGATGTACTCTTCACGATCTTCTTTTTCTAATTCTTCCTTGGATTTTAGGCTTCGTGCGAATTCTGTGCGAAGTTTTTCAAATTCTGCTTTCGGGACAGCCATGATATTAGGTGAAAAACCAGCCGCTGAACTCATGATATTTCCAAAAATAGCGTTAAGATCACTACGTTTCATCACCTGCTCAGCATTAAAAGCCGCATTAAAAGCCAGAATCGCATTTTCTTGGTTGGCAAGAACAGGTTCTGAACCATTCAAAAGCGCTCTATATTGTGGACTGATTGAATCCAAAATTTCAGACCAAGTTGCCTTAAGGGCATCCAAACATTGTCGTGACTTTTGTGGATTTTCCATAGTCTCACGCATGATAGTCAGTATTTTCTCAGAGTCAACCTTATACTGGTAGGTCGGTTTTGCCTTTCGAGTTGGCGCTACTAGTCCTTGACTTTGACCTTCCTTGAGAGCCTTACGAAGTTCCTCTACTTCATGACGAAGACGGTCTAACTCTTCTTGTAAGTTTTCTGGGATTTCTTGTGTGACTTGTGCATGTGTCTCAGACAGTTTAATCGTCAGCATCTCGGCATAAATCTTGGGATGGGTTCCTGTCTTAATTTGAGGTAAGGCGGTTGTCACAGTATCAATCATTTGAAAAAGACGATCTTGTCCTAAGGATAAATTTTCCTCAAAAAGAGGACTATGGTGACTATTTTCACCACCTGCTTGGACAATAAGGAGATCACGAAAATATTCCAAAAGGTCTGTCGCAAAACGACTCATGGATTTACCATTATCAAAGAGTGTTTCAAGATTTGACAGGGCTTGTGTGGTATCCTGATTACGAACATTAGCAACAAAACTATCCAAGGCAGTTAGACCGATAGAACCCGTGATTTCTTCAGCGACAGCTTGACTGACATTATTATCTGAAGAAAGGCTCAACGCCTGATCTAAAATCGAAAGGGCATCACGCATACCACCCTCTGCACGACGGGCAATGATGGTCAAAGCCTCGTCATCAAAGGTCATCCCCTCTTTCTTAAGAATTGAAGCCAAGTGTTCCTTTATAGCAGCTTGCTTAATAGCCTTAAACTCAAAACGTTGGACACGAGATAAGATAGTAGCTGGAATCTTGTGTAACTCAGTGGTCGCAAGAATGAAAACCACATTTTCCGTGGGCTCCTCCAAGGTCTTCAGAAGCGCATTAAAGGCACCTGTCGACAGCATGTGCACCTCGTCAATGATATAAACCTTGTAAGTAGCACGACTTGGGGCATAGGTTGATTTATCACGGATTTCACGAATCTCGTCCACACCGTTATTAGAAGCCGCATCGATTTCAATGACATCTTCAAGACTGCCATTAGTAATGTCATGACAAATATCACAGTGGTTACATGGCTCACCATCGACCTGATTAGGACAGTTCATTGCTTTGGCAAAAATTTTTGCTGCGCTAGTCTTACCAGTACCACGGGGACCAGAAAAGAGATAGGCGTGGCTGATTTTCCCTGACTCTACCGCCTGTCTTAGCGTGGTTGAAATCACTTTTTGGCCAACCATCTCGCCAAAAGTTTGACTACGGTATTTACGATATAAGGCTTGATACATTAGTTAACCTCAAACATTGCAAAAGTAAGATTTGTTTTGTCAAGAAGGACTTTGACAAACTGTTCAAGATAGTCTTGATCAACGTCATCGTAGTCTCCTACTTGGTGAGAATCCAAATCAAGGACTCCAACTAATTTACCATCCTTAACCATGGGAACAACAATCTCACTTCGAGCAGCAGAATCACAAGCAATGTAATTGGCATGTTTGGTGACGTCCTCTACAATTAATGTCCTATTTTCTGCTGCTGACTGACCGCAAACACCTTTTCCCAGAGCAATGTGCACACAAGACACCTTACCTTGAAATGGTCCAAGGATTAACTCATTTTTGACATTATCCATCAGATAAAAGCCTGTAAATACCGAGTTTGGCAAAGTGGTATTCAAAAGAGCTGAAGCATTGGCGAAGTTGGCTAGAGCATTGTCTTCATTAGCAAAAAGTGCTTCTGCCTGGGCAATCATTAATTCATAAGCCGATTTTTTTTCTTCTTTAGTCATAGTTATTATTATAGCAAAGATAGGCATTTAAAACTAGGAACCACCTACTCCTATCCTTCCCTTTCATTTAAAAATAAAGCAAGATCTTGAATCACATTTTCAGGATAATCTGGACTAGAAATCTGATAAAACTTAACCGTCATGCGATTTCTGAACCAGGTTAATTGACGTTTAGCAAATCGACGGGTATTTTGCTTGAGCTTTTCTAGGGCCTCATCTAAAGTTTGTTCCCCAGAAAAATAAGGGAATAACTCCTTGTAGCCAATGCCACGCGCCGACTGGGCCTCAGGATAATTATCATAAAGCCACTTAGCCTCTTCCAAAAGCCCAAGTTCAACCATCTTGTCAACACGAGTATTAATACGTTCATAAATCAGAGAGCGCTCATCATCCAATCCGATAATAAAAGGATCAAAAGTCGTCTCTGTATTTTCAAGATTCTCCGAAAAGCGATGCAACTCAAGCGCCCTAATGGCACGACGACGATTAATCTCCTTGATCTCTATACCTAAGCTATCAATCTGCTCAAAAAGCTCCGAATCAGATAAGAGCTCTAACTCAGAGCGATAGGCTAACACCTGCTCTTGATCCACTTGACCACCCAGATGATAACCTTCAAGAAGACTTTGCAAATAGAGGCCTGTTCCACCAACAATAATAGGAAGTTTGCCACGATTAACAATATCAGTAATGGCAATTTGCGCCTCAGTCACAAAATCATAGGCTGAATAAGACTCATCAACATCACGGACATCAATCAGATGGTGAACTGCTGCTGCCTGTTCTTCAGGAGTAGCCTTTGCAGTCCCTATATTTAATTGGCGGTAAACCTGCTGACTATCCCCTGAAATAATTTCGCCATTAAAACGCTGGGCCAACTCTATTCCAAGTGCTGTTTTCCCCACAGCAGTGGGCCCCGCCACTACAATAAGTTTGGTTTTCATAATGTTTTCACTTGCTATTCTAGATATTTTTTTAGATAATATAAGCATATTATAACATATACGGAGGATAGTCTCATGGCTAAAAAACATTCATTTGCTAAAGGTCTTGCTACTGGCGTTCTCGGAACTGCTGCTACTGTTGCAGGTGCCGTTTTCGCAGTTAAAAAGACAATTATCGAACCAGAAGAAAAGAAATTGGCTTTCATCGAAGAAAACCGTAAAAAAGCAGCTCGCCGTCGTGTAAGCCGCTAATAGTAAGGACCAGGGAAACCTGGTTTTTTTATTACTCTTTTTAACTCCTCTTCCATTACTCGGAGCGTAGACAAACTATTTTTTTTCGTTTTAGACGTTTTAGACTAAGAAACTATGCTAAGAAAGCGTACGAAGTCCTTTACCATTTCAAAAAAACACCTATCTTTCAATAGGTGTCAAACAACTTTAAATAAATTTGGGGCAGAATGTGGACAAATCGCTTTAAAACCGCATGGTTAAAGGCTTAAAAATGTCCCCTGCCGGAATCGAACCAGCAACGACTCCTTAGGAGGGAGTTGTTATATCCATTTAACTAAGAGGACTTATGAAAAAATCTGCCACTAGGACAGATTTTTTTGTTGAAATCTGTAAATTATTTACGGATTTCTTTGATACGTGCAGCTTTACCTTGCAAAGCACGCAAGTAGTAAAGTTTAGCACGGCGGACTTTACCGTAGCGTACAACTTCAATCTTTTCAACACGTGGAGTGTGGATTGGGAAAGTACGTTCTACACCGATACCGCTTGAGATTTTACGAACTGTGTACATTTCTGAGATCCCTTGACCTTTGCGTGAAATAACTACGCCTTCAAAGATCTGGATACGTTCGCGAGTTCCTTCGACAACTTTCGCATGAACGCGAACTGTGTCACCAGGACGGAATGATGGGATGTCAGTACGAAGTTGACCTTCTGTCAAACTTTGGATCAATGGATTCATTTTATATACTCCTATCTTACTAATCTTAAGAGCTACCTTTGTGTCCCAGCGGATTAGCCGTTATTTTTGTGCGTCCATTACACACTCTTAGTATCTTATCAAAAATTTACTCGCTTGTCTAGTATCTTATTGCATTTCAAGCATTTTTTGTTGGCCATAGATACTAGTCTTATGATTGATGAGATAGGCAAATGCCATAACAATCACATACGGAAGGACGTTGGCTGGTCCAAAGACCTCAACACCAATGAAAATAGGTGCTAAGAGTGTATTGGTACTACTACCAAAGACTGACAAATAACCAAGACCTGCTACAAGTGGAATTGGAAGACCTAGAACGGGTGCTAAAACAGCACCAAGACTTGCTCCAATGGCAAACAAGGGGGTCACTTCTCCTCCTTGAAAACCAAGTGAGAGGGTGAAGACGGTCAAGAGTAATTTCAAAAGCCAATCCCATGAGTAGACGGTCCCACCATTAACACTAAGGGCAATCACATTTGTTCCAAGTCCTGTATAACGGCCTTTCCACAAAATTAAGAGTAGAGCTGTTAACACGATACTTCCTATAAGAACACGATAGTAAGGATTTGGAAGAATAGTTGCAGCCTTCTTTTTAGCCAATGACAACAAATAGGCAAAAAGGTTCCCAGCCAATCCAAAGGCCAGACCTAAAAGAGCTAATTTAATAAAAGTTTCTAGGTCTATTGCCAGACTGTCAGCCACAAAATGACTAAATTTTTCAAGACCTAAGAGGTGACTGGTAGTACTTGCAACAAATGAAGCTATTAGAGTCGGCATCAAGACTGGAAGACTCAACTGACCTAAAGTTAAAACTTCGAGGGCGAAAAAAGTCGCAGCAATTGGTGTTTGAAAGAGTCCTCCAAAACCAGCAGCCATCCCCATTGTCAAGCATAGTCGTGAGGCGTTAGGTATCTTAAAGTAGCGACTAAAAGCATGGGAAACTGTGGCACCAAGTTGCACTGCTACCCCTTCACGACCTGCCGAACCCCCAAAAAGATGGGTCAGCCACGTTGTCACTGTCACAAGTGGGATTAATCTTAAAGGTACCTGCTTCTCCTCATTGTGACCAACCTTGAAAATTAAACCCATCCCTTGTGCTGCTTTGCCCGCAAACCTTTGGTATAGGTAAACAATCAAAAGCCCCGCTATAGGGAGCGCTGGAACTAGATAAAAGAGATGGTGGTCCCGATATTCTGAAAGTCCTATAAGAACACGACCAAAAATAGCATCAATCAGTCCAACTATCACTCCTAGAAAAACAGCATAGAGACTCAAAATCACTAGATTGGAGTATGAGAGACCTTGACTCTCACTTAATTGTTTAACTTTCATCCTAGAGACCTACTTTCCTTCCAGCTTACTTGCTTGATAAGTGCGTGAATGCTTCATCATATCCGCAAAACTTGCGACGATAGCTTCTTTATATTCAGGATTAAGAACACTAGCGCCTACCTTGTCTAGCAGGGCCTGCTCTCGTTCGGGATCATAAATTGCCTTTCCGGTGCTCTGTTTATAAGCACTTACTTGAGTTACTAATTTCATACGTTCTTCCAACAGAGCTACAATGTCTTTATCGACGGCATCTATCTGTTGGCGAATCTCATTTAAGTCCATGATGACCTCCTTTTGTTCTATCCATTATAACAAAAATGACTTGAGGACAAAAGAGTCTCAAGTCATTGAATTTGCTATTTAAACAGTTTTCTAATCTGACTGATATGACTTTCATCCGCAACCAGATATAGAGTAGCTCCAGCCTTTAATTGCGTATCGCCATGAACGATTTCAGATTGGTCCTTATAAATCTGGGTAGTTATCAAGACACCTTCAGGCAGAGTTAAATCCTTAACCAGACGCCCTGCAAGATTGTCCTTAACAGGTAAATCAATCATAGTTGGTGTTTTGTCTACTTTCTCTGGTGTGTGAGCAATCAAATCATGAAGCATGGCTTCATAAACAGGCTCTCCTCCCATGAAATCCATAATCAAATAGGCTATCAAGGTAACTACTCCAATAGTCATCAACTGGTTAAGATTACCGACCATCTCAGTCACCAAAATCATAGCCGTAAGTGGCGCCTTAGACACCGCACCGAAATAACCAGCCATACCAAGGATGATGAAAACAGGAAACTGATTAGGATGTATAAGTCCTAGATTTTCAAAAGCTACCGCAAATACAGCACCTGAAAGAGCACCTAAGGTCAAAATAGGAAGGAAAATCCCACCAGGAAATCCTGAACCAAAAGACAACATACTCCAAATGAACCTAATTGCCAAGTAAAGAATTGCTACGGTTAAAACAGGTCGCAGGCCATCTAACGCTAAAATCAAGGCGTTACCACCACCGAGAAGATTTGGGAAGTATAGACCCACTGGAATGATAAGAAGCACCGTCAAAAGCCCATGAAAATGAGAGGGTAGATGGAACAATTTTCCCAAAACTTGGTAAACTTTGCCAATACGTAAAACGACCCACTCGTAGCCATATCCAAGAACTCCCAGAAATATGCCTAAAAGCAATAGAATCCAATAATCCTTAAGTGGAAAGAAAGGTAATTTCTCTGTCATGGCTAGGACTGGTTCCTGTCCAAAGACACGCAGGGAAACAGCATTAGCCACTAAAGACGCTGTTAAGGCGCTAACCCAAACATGACGGTAGAAATGGTGGTAAACTTCTTCAACAACGAACAAGAGACCGGCAATAGGGGCATTGAAGGCTGCTGACAAACCAGCGGCAGCCCCAGCAGCAATCAAGACACGCTGATCACGGGCTGAAAGTTTGAGGCCTTTGGACAAACCTTTCGCTGTCATAGCTCCCAACTGAATACTCGGTCCTTCACGTCCCAACATCAGACCCATTGAAATGCCAAGGACGCCGCCAAGGAATTTACGCCATAGAACAGACCACCAGGAGGGATCTAAAAGTCCCATCAATTCCCCTTCGACATGAGGAATACCTGAACCTTTAATATCTTTTTCTTGTTTTATGAGATAACCAATCAAGATGGCAAAGACCAAATTGACAAAGACAATTCCTAAAATAAGAACTGGTTTGTGTAGGGCATCTTGATAAATGGCTACCGATATCTGGGCTCCCTTAGCAATTAACCAACGAAAGAGGCTAACGACTGCACCTGCAGCTACACCGACTAAGAGCCCACGCCAAACTGACCATAGGAGATGTTGAGATTGCGTCCTAAAATCTCTTTCTATTTCATTCATAAAAACTCCAAATTTGACTACAATAAAAGCAGAAATAACTCTGCTTGTTCCCTATGCTAATGCATCTGAAATTTTTTCAGCGAAAGCTTCTAGGTTCTCGATATCTTCATCTTCAGCGGAGAGATCAACTTTTACACTGTCTGCACCTTTAGTCGCACCTGTAAAAGTAAATTGATTTTCAAACTCATCTACTGAATGACAGAAATAATCGTAGAAGGTATCTCCTGAACCTACAACACCGAAAATCTTGCCTGACAAGTCAAGGTCAGCCAAATCTTCGTAAAAGTCAACGATTTCATCTGGCAACTCTCCATCACCATAAGTGTAAGTTGCGACAATACAGATATCCGCATCTTCAAAATCAGCGGCATCAACCGTTGTACACTCGTCTACATCAACAGTGTGACCCAATTCTTCCAATTTTTTGGCAACAATATCTGCGATTTCTTCCGTGTTACCGGTCATACTGGCATAAACGATTTTTGCTAAAGCCATAATGTCCTCCAAATTAATAAATTAGCTATATTATACCATATTTTTAAAGAAAATGAACGGGCTAATGAATCAAAAACCGCCCTGATGGGCAGTTTTAAATTGACCTTAATTCTTCTTTTTAGACTTTTCTTAGGTGAGTGCGGACGCTAGCGACTTCCTTCGGAATTCCATAGCTAAGTTTTGAGCCTAGTGTCTCAAAACTTCCGAGTGCCTAAAGCTTTTACTTTTCTCACAACGAAAAGTCTTGTCTACAGCTCGTTCTGAAATTATTAAAGGAACTGTCTCATTTCATCTACAGAAAATAGTCTATGTTTTGATAGCCAAGTCACTTGTTAGAGGAAACTAAAACTGCCCTACTAGGACAGTTTTAGATTTTGTAAAAGTTCAAAGTGTCGGTAGACTAGCCATAAGCCAAGACTAACTATCAGAATGAGAATCACCGCTCTCATCAAACCTCTAAGAAAGGTCACAAGCCAAGTTAAAAGCATGGAAATAATCAACCAAGTCCAACCCGAGGTACCGTATAGCGTTTGAATACTCTCCATAGAATGACGAGTCACTATTTTAAGCCAGTCGGGAATATAGAGCCAAATACCATCTCCTGACAAGCCTAAACGGTGTGTAATTATAGTTCCTGTTGTTTGCAACCAGGTAAAGACCCCAGCATTAAAAAGAAAGAGAAAGGTCTGCATAGGGTAACGTCTGGCAAGGCGTTTTAAAAGACGCATTACAAACCTCCCTAATTAGCATAAAGAGCATGAACCCGATCAATATCGGTCTGTTGAATACCGTAATAAGACCCTGCTGACTGCATGACTGAGACCTTAGAATCATCGTGGTCTAAGCCAATGGCATGCCCCAATTCATGTTCAGCTGTATTGACAATACGTTTATGGGTATAGCCGAAATCAGGATTCAAAAGGAAATAACGATTGAGTTTGACTTCCACATGGGTAATGCGATTGGTCACAACATTGGTCTGACTATCTGCTAGACCCGCTGCCTGTGAATTAGCATCCGAATAGTCTGTCGCTACGATGTCAGCTTTTGAGGCATCATCTGTAAAGGTAAAGATAAAAGCACCTGTATTATTCCAATTTGTGATAGCTTCCTTATATGCAGCGACCAAGGTTTCATCAGTAGACTGAATATAGATGCTGGCTGTATTTTGTGCCCATCTTGCCCCATTTGACTCAGGGATAGTATCTGTCGTTGAGAGATTGGAGACCGATTTTTCAACATCACTGGTACTGTTGCCACTAAAACCTAACTCAACTTGTCGAAAGGCTTGATTAATATTGGTAGCTAGTGTGCTTTGAGAGTTGTTTGCATAATAGATAAGTCCGTAACCAACTAAGGCTAGGATAAGGGCAAGTTTAAATAGGCCCCAAATGAGGTTCCAAATAAATTGTAAAATGAGTTTGGGAATACGGTAGATTACTCTAACGAATTTTTTCATTTTTTGAGCCTCCTTTTCGAAACTTCCCTTAGTATATCAAGCTCTAATAGTTCTGACAAGTAAAAAATATAAGTTTAAGCTTTTATCATCTCTTTGACAAGATGTTACAAGATTGACCCATTAAGACAAACGTTCTTCTTTTACGTAATCAATTGGCAACCATTCCAGGTAAGCTTCCAATTGTTTTTCCCAATAATACCATTCATGTCTTCCATGGTCTGTATGGTAGTCAATATCTAGGCCAAGAGCCTTCAAATCAGCAACTGCTTGATCTTGAGTATCAAAAAGGAAATCCTCCAAGCCACACCAGGCAAAGAATTTGGTTTTCTTGTCATGTTGCTTGGCTAGATTCACCAGTTTGTGTTGCGCAATGTCTTTTCCTTTCAAATCGCCAAAAACACCTTGCCAGTATGCCTTAGACTCACTGGTCTCATCTGTCATTATCTCTGCTGATAAACCAAGAGCACCCGAGAATGAACCTGCACAAGCAAAATGATTGGTCGTTAAGGCTAGTTTGAAAGAACCATAGCCACCCATAGAAAGCCCAGCGATAAAAGTCTTTTCACGCTTTTTCGTCATACTTGGGAAGAAACGCTGCATGACTTGTGGAAGCTCCTTGGCAATGGCATCGTAATAGCGAACTCCATAATTCGTATTGGTATACCATCCATTTTCAGAATTAGGCATAATGACGATGAGGTTAGTCTTTCGAAGAAGGCGTTGAATATTGGTACGGAAAGCCCAAGAATTATGATTGCCCCCCATGCCATGAAGGAGATAAAGCACTGGAATATCCGTATCGCTTTCGGTTTCTGCAATTTGATCACGGTCTGGATAAATGACATCTACTTGTCGGTACTGTCCTAGAACGTCAGATGAATATTCAATTTGAAAAAAAGCCATTTGTCTTTTCCTTTCTTAATGATAGAAAAGCTGGGTTGACCCAGCTTTTGCTTTTTCAAAACAGTCTTATGAGACTTCCTAATATCAATGAATGTCAGTAACACACTCACACGCTAATCGTTGATTAACGTACTTCCATAACGACTGGAAGAATTGCTGGACGACGTTTGGTTTGGTCAAAGAGGAACTTAGCGACGTCATCACGAACGGCACCTTTAAGTTCTCCCCAATCAAAACTATCTCCTGCCAAGTAATTTTCAACAGTCGCATTGACAATATCAGCAGATTCACGGAGAATGTCACGACTCTTCTTAACATAGACGAATCCACGTGTGTTCACACGTGCTTTAGAGACAATCTTGCGCTCCTTCTTGTTAACCGTGATGGCTACGATGAAGATACCATCTTCAGACAAGACCTTACGGTCACGAAGGACTATATTCCCAACATCACCGATAGCATTACCATCAATCATAACATCACCAGCTGGGACAGCTCCTTCATGAAGGAAACCTTGATCTTCAGACAAGTGCATGATATCACCACGTTTGACAATGTAGATATTCTCAGGAAGAAGACCAACTTCCAAAGCCAACTCGGCATGAGCTTGAAGGTCACGATACTCACCTTGGATAGGGAATAGATACTGTGGGCGAAGAAGGTTAATCATGAGTTGAAGTTCACGGGCATTGGCATGTCCAGACACTCGCAGACTTTGCGTAATCATCTTAACAGAACCACCAGCCTTATAAATAGCATTGTTGACACGTGCTACTATTGCTTCTTTGGCAATACTTGGTGTGGTTACAATATAAACCAAATCGCCTTCTTTGATTTGAACGTAGCGGTGACGACCAACAGCCATCTTTTGAAGGCCATCAATAGGTTCACCCATACGACCATTTTCAAGGATAATCAACTCGTGGTCTTCAAACTTGTCCATATCTTTAGGTTTGACAATCAGTTTTTCATGATTAACGGTCAATTTTTTAAGACGAATGGCTGTACGGACAATATTTTCAACATCAAAACCAGTAAGGACAACACGACGTCCATGGTCAGCTGCTGAGTCAAAGACTTGTTGGATACGAACCAAGTTTGAGGCAACAGCAGCGATAATCACACGGCCTTCGGCATCGGAAATCACATGGTCCATTTCTTGACCAACTTCAGCTTCAGACGCTGTTTGTTCAGTGCTTGTCGCATTCGCTGAGTCAGACAATAGAGCCAAAACGCCATCACGACCGATTTCAGCCAAACGGCCCAAATCAGTTTTGTAGTAAGGACGAGCTGCTTGGTCAAATTTGAAGTCCCCAGTATAGACGATATTGCCTTGGTCTGTACCAATAACAACACCCATTGATTCTGGGATAGAGTGGGTTGTCTTAAAGAATGAGACTACTGCATCTTCAAATTCAATTTCAGTTTCGGCATCAATAACATGGAAGTTATTGAATTTCTTAACGCCAGCATTTTTCACAAATAGCTTAGCCAACTCAATAGTGAGTGATGAACCAAAGACAGGTACCTTAACTTCTTGCAAGATATAAGGTAGGGCTCCAATAGCGTCGGCATGTCCATGTGTCAAGAAAATCCCTTGAATACGGTCTCTATTTTCAATCAAGTAGTCTAAGTTAGGGATGACAAAGTCAACACCCAGTTGTTCATTTTCAGGATACTTTAGACCAGCATCCAAAATAAAGATAGAGTCGTTCACCTCAACAATATAGAGGTTTTTAGCATTTTCACGGACTCCACCTAGGGCAATAATTTTAATATCGCTCATGCTTGTTTTTCTCCTTTTTAGTTTGACTCTCTTCTAGAGCCTATTTTTACAAACGGTCCAAGAAGCTGAACGTTCGTGCGAACAGTCTTCTTGTCGATTTACAGGCCACAACAAAAAGTTGCATACCCTTTAAGTATACAACTTTTTGGCTTATTTTACAATTTAGAGTCAGGCTAGACCTACTCGAACATTGCGTAGTAGTCTGTAATATCCAATTGACCTTTTTCTTCCTTGGTGAGGTCTTTGATGATTTGACCATCCTTCATTACAATTAGACGATTTCCATATTTAAGGGCATCTTCCATGTGGTGGGTAATCATAAGGGCGGTTAAGTGGTCACCCGTTACAAACTCATCAGTCAACTCCATAAGAGCCACGCTGGTCTTTGGATCCAGGGCTGCGGTATGTTCGTCTAAGAGCAAGAGCTCAGGACGTTTAAGAGTTGCCATTAAAAGGCTGAGGGCTTGGCGCTGACCACCTGAGAGAAGACCTGCTGGTGTTTCCAAGTGTTTTTCCAGACCGTTACTGATACGTTCAATCAAACCTTGAAACTCCTCGGTATACAGGTGAATCTGACGTGATTTAAGGCCTCGTTTTTCGCCACGGTATTTGGCAATCAAAAGGTTTTCCGCAACAGTCATTCGAGGAGCTGTTCCCATTTTAGGATCTTGGAAAACACGTGAGAGATACTTTGCACGCTTCTCTGCAGGAAGTGCCGTAACATCCTCACCCATGATAAAAATCTGACCACTGGTCAACATGAGGGTTCCTGCAATGACATTAAAGAGGGTTGATTTTCCGGCACCATTTCCACCGAGAATAGTAATAAAATCACCTTCTCTAATAGTGAGATTAACATGGTCCAGAATTGTTTTTTCGGTGTCAAAACCGTTATTAACCTTAACAGTCGCATCTTTGAGTTCTACAATTGCTGTCATCGTGATAAGGTCACCCCCTTAAAGAATTTTCGGCGTAGGACAGGCGAAATCAAGCAGAGGGCAAGAACTATCGCACTGAAGAGTTTGAGGTAGTTGGTGTTAAAGCCTAGAGCAATAACGCCAGTCAAGAGGAATTGGTAGAGGATAGAACCAATACAGATGGCAATCAAGCGTTCCAACAAGGTCAAGTTGGTCGCATACAAAACCTCACCAATGATAATGCTGGCAAGTCCGATAACGATAACCCCAATCCCTTTAGAAACGTCGGCATAACCGTCCTGTTGACTAATCAAAGCTCCTGAAAGAGCAATAATACCGTTTGAGATGACAAGTCCCATCACTTCCATATTGTCTGTGTTAATACCAAAAGATTTGGCCATGTCTCGATTATCACCCGTAGCAATATAAGCTTGTCCTAAGCGCGTGTTGAGAAAGACAATCAAGGCAGCAATGACAATGGTTACGGCTAAGAGACCAACAATCAAGAGGTTGTAGTCCTTACTGAAAGGAAGTAAATCTTGGATCGTTTTAATATCAAGAAGACCGAGATTGGCTCTTCCCATAATCATAAGCATGACTGAGTTAAGTGAGGTCATAACCAAAATCCCTGCCAAGATAGTAGGAATTTCACCCTTAGTATAGAGGAGACCAGTCACAAGTCCAGCTCCACATCCAGCCAGGACAGCAACCAAGGTCGCAAGAATGGGGTTCCAACCAAAATTCATAAGGGTTACTGCTACTGCCCCACCTAGTGGGAAAGAACCTTCTGTTGTCAAATCAGGAAAATCCAAGATACGGAAGGTCATGTAAATCCCAAGACCTAGGATTCCGTATAGAAGCCCCTGATAAATAGATGAAATAATCATAAGTCCTCCTTATTTATCAGCCTTGACAGCAATGTCTGACTGCTTAAGCACATTTTCAGGGATAGTGATGTTGAGGTCTTGAGCTACTTTGAGGTTGAGGGTCGGTGTTCCATCATCAATCACATCAACTGGGACATCCTTCACTTTTTTACCTTTAAGAACCTTAACGGCACTACGGGCTGTGGCTTTTCCAAGCTCATATTGGCTTTGAGCAACTGAAGCCAGACCGCCTTCTTTAACCATAGTATCAACAGTCGTATAAACTGGAATCTTAGCTTGGTTTGCTTGGGAAACAACTGTAGAAAAGGCTGAGGCAATGGTATTATCCTGAGGTGTCCAAATAGCATCTACCTTACCAGTCATGACTGACATGGTTGTGTTGATTTCATTGGTTGATGGGACGGCGTATTCAACCACATTTAAACCATCTTTTTCAGCGTATTTCTTAAAGCTTTCAACCTGTGATTTGGAGTTATCCTCACTAGAAGCATAGAGAATACCAATGGTTTTGGCATTTGGCGTCAAGGACTTAACCAACTCCACTGTTTGTTTAATAGGCACTTGATTGGATGTACCTGTAACATTGCCTTCTGGATGTTTAAGGTTTTTAACCAATTTGGCCCCAACAGGGTCTGAGATAGCTCCCATAATGACTGGAATATCCTTGGTAGCTGCCGCTAGCCCTTGTGCTGCTGGCGTAGCAATACCGATAACAACGTCATTCTTGTCATTAACCAATTGTTTAGACATGGTTTGGATTTTAGATTGGTCCCCTTCAGCATTTAATAAGGTGATTTTAACCTTATCCCCCTTATAACCAGCTTCTTTAAGACCATCTTCGACACCTTTTTCAATTTGATCCAAGGCCTCGTGCGTTACGAACTGGAGGATTCCAACTTTGACAACTCTATTAGCATCTTGATGTTCTTTTTTGAAAAGATCTGTACCAATAGAACCGAGCGTCAAGATAGCTAAGAAAACCAAAGTCCAAATTAAACGCTTGTTTTTCATATTTATCTCCTTTTATAAATTCTTCTTTTCTATTGTAAGTCATTTTCAGTCAATTAGCAATATTCTTAATTTATAAAAATTGTCTTGTTAAAAAAAGAACCGGAACATAATGTCCGATTCTATTTATTGGTATTGACTTAAGTCTAGCTTCATTATGTAGAAATAGAGTTCACCGTAAGGTCCCTTAAAGTCAATATCATGACCATTAATGGTTACCTTGGTTACTGGTGTTGAATCTGGAAGATCAATCCAACAGGCCTGCTGCGCTCGGACAAACTCATTGTAATTTTCATAAGAAACATGTTTTACTTGTTTAGCTGTATTTAGATAAGTGACTTCAATCATAGAAAGACCTCCTTTATTTAACTTCTAGCTTACGCTTCTAGGGGGGCAAAGTCAACCTTGACGACTTACAATAATGGCTTACAAGAGCATACAAATAGCCCTCCTGTCATATGACAAGAGAGCTATTTTTGCTTTGACTTCGAAAAGCCTTGATATCTTTACGAACAAAGCTTATTTTAGCGTTTACGACGTTTAGTGCCGTAAAGTCCAAATCCTGCAAGAAGACTTGCTAAACCAAAGATTGCAAGGTTTGAATCTTCACTACCAGTTTTTGGAAGTTGAGCATTTTCATCAGTTGGATTGATGAAGCTTGCTTCTTCTTTTGTTTCTGGAAGAACTGATTCTTCTGGTTTTGCTTGTGGAGTTGGCTGTGGCTCTGGTGTCGGTGTTGAATCCGGTACTGGTGTTGGAGTCACAGTCTTCTTGTAGATGTGTTGGGTATTACCATTTTCATCTACAACTGTCTTCACAAATTCATAACCTGGAATGTCTTTCTTAGGTTGTTGGCCTTCTTCTGTTGGGTAACCTGGAATTGGAGTGCCATTTTCGTCCACATAAGAAGTTGTCACTTTTTCGTAGACGTGTTCGAAATCACCATTTGGCAATTTCTTGGTTTCGACGAAGCGGTAACCAGAAATCTCAGCTTTTGGTTGTTCACCATCAAGAGCTGGATATCCTGGGATTTCCTTACCTTCTTTGTCCACAAACTTAGTGATTGGACGAACAGTTGGTGTGTAGGTTGCAGAGGCTTTGGTTCCATTCACATCTTCACGAACCACTGTCACTGCTGGGGCAGTTCCTGTAAATTCAGCTTCTGGTGTGAAGGTTACAGTGCCATCTGCTGCTACTGTGTAAGTACCAACACCTGGGATGGTCTTCGTAGTTGAACCATCGTCAAAGGTTGCTGGAACCTTGTCATTCATTGGAACACGGCTATCGCCTTCTGTGAAGACTGGTTTGCCTGTTTGGGTTTGACCCTTGTTTCCAATTGAAGTTGCAGATTCTGCTGTTGGAGTTACTGGTGTTACAGTTGGTGTATAAGTTGCGGTAACTGGTGTGCCGTTCTTATCCACACGTTTGACTGTGACGCCAGTTCCAGTTCCTGTGAATGATTTTTCTGGTACGAAGGTAACTGTTCCATCCGGAGCAACAGTATAAGTTCCTTCGCCTGGAATTGTCTTCGTAGTTGAACCATCTTCGAAGGTTGCTGGTACATCATCATCCATTGGAACACTTGGGTTACCAGGCGTGAAGCTTGGTTTTCCATTTTGTGTTTGACCTTGGATGTCTGTAGATGTTGCAGATTCTGCTGTTGGTGTCACAGGAGTCACAGTTGGTGTGTAAGTTGCAGAAGCTTTGGTTCCATTCTTATCTTCACGAACAACAGTAACTGCTGGTGCAGTTCCGACGAATGATTTTTCTGGGACGAATGTAACAGTTCCGTCTGCTGCTACTGTGTAAGTACCAACACCTGGAATTGTCTTCGTAGTTGAACCATCTTCAAATGTTGCTGGAACATCATCGTTCATTGGTACACGGCTGTCGCCTTCAGTGAAGACTGGTTTGCCTGTTTGCGTTTGACCTTGTTTACCTGTTGATGTTGTTGGTTCAGCAGTTGGTGTAACTGGGGTTACTGTTGGTGTATAAGTTGCTGTAACTGGCGTACCGTTCTTATCAACACGTTTGACCGTTACGCCTGTACCTGTTCCTGTAAATGATTTTTCTGGAACGAAGGTCACTGTTCCATCTGGAGCAACTGTGTAAGTTCCTTCTCCTGGAATAACTTTAGTTGTTGAGCCATCTTCAAAGGTTGCTGGCACATCATCATCCATTGGGATTGCAGGGTTACCAGGTGTGAAGCTTGGCGTACCTGTTTGTGTTTGGCCTTGGATGTCTGTAGATGTTGCTGGATCAGCAGTTGGTACAACTGGAGTGATCTTCGGTGTGTAAGTTGTCTCAGCGACAGTTCCGTTTGTATCTTTACCTTGAACCTTAACTGGAACCACATCACCTGAGTAAGATTTATCCGTTGGTGTGAAGGTCACAAGACCTGTTTCTTTATCAACGGTGAAGGTACCGATCACATCACCTGCTGGTGATTTCGCATCTACTGATGCTGCTGGTTGACCATTTTCGTCAAGAAGAGTAATGGTATCCTTGTCGATTGGTGCAACTGGGTCACCTTCAGTGAAGGTTACAGTTCCAGTTTGAACCACACCTTGAGGTGCTTCTGATTCAGCTGGTGTAGCTGTTAGAGTTACTGGTGTTACTGTTGGTGTGTACTTAGCAGTAACTGGAGTACCGTTCTTATCGACACGTTTCACGGTTACGCCTGTACCTTCTCCAGTGAATGATTTTTCTGGAACAAATGTTACGGTTCCATCTGGAGAAACAGTGTAAGTTCCTTCACCTGGAATGGTCTTGGTTGTTGAACCATCTTCAAATGTTGCAGGTGTAGCATCATCCATTGGAACATTTGGATTACCAGGTGTGAAGGTTGGTGTACCTGTTTGCGTTTGACCTTGTTTGTCAGTAGATGTTGTATCTTCTGCAGTTGGTGTAATTGGTGTTACGGTTGGTGTATAAGTCGCAGAAGCTTTGGTTCCGTTCTTATCTTCACGAACCACTGTTACCGCTGGTGCAGTTCCGACGAATGATTTTTCTGGGACGAAGGTTACTGTTCCGTCTGCTGCTACTGTGTATGTACCAACGCCTTCAACTGTCTTGGTAGTTGAACCATCATCGAAGGTTGCAGGAACAGCATCGTTCATTGGTACACGGCTGTCGCCTTCAGTAAATACTGGTTTACCAGTTTGAGTCGCACCTTGAATATCTGTTGATTCAGCTGGTGCAGCTGTTGGAGTTACTGGTGTCACAGTTGGTGTGTACTTCGCTGTGATTTCAGTACCATTCTTATCAACACGTTTCACTGTTACGCCTGTAGCAGTTCCAGTGAATGATTTTTCTGGTACGAAGGTTACGGTTCCATCTGGAGAAACAGTGTAAGTTCCTTCACCAGGAATGGTCTTCGTAGTTGAGCCATCTTCGAAGGTCGCTGGTGTATCTTCATCGATTGGAACATTTGGATTTCCTTCGGTGAAGGTTGGTTTACCAGATTGTGTTTGACCTTGAATATCTGTAGATGTTGCATCTTCAGAAGTTGGGACAACTGGAGTAATCTTCGGTGTATAAGTTGTTTCTACTGTAGTTCCATTTGTATCAGCTGCTTGAACCTTAACTGGGACCACATCACCTGAGTAGGATTTATCCGTTGGTGTGAAGGTCACAACACCAGTTTCTTTGTCAACTGTGAAAGTACCGATCACATCACCTGCTGGTGACTTCGCATCTACTGAAGCAGCTGGTTGACCATTTTCATCAAGAAGAGTAATCGAATCCTTGTTAATTGGAGATACTTCATCACCTTCTGTGAAGGTTACAGCTCCAGTTTGAACCAAACCTTGAGGTCCAGTAGATTCCGCTGGTGTTGCAGTTGGAGTTACTGGAGTTACTGTTGGTGTGTAGGTCGCTGAAGCCTTAGTTCCATTCTTATCTTCACGAACAATCGTTACAGCTGGCGCTTTACCTGTGAATGATTTCTCAGGAACAAAGGTTACAGTTCCGTCTGCTGCTACTGTGTATGTACCAACGCCATCCACTGTCTTGGTAGTTGAGCCATCGTCAAATGTTGCTGGAACGTCATCGTTCATTGGTACACGGCTGTCGCCTTCAGTAAATTCAGGCTTACCTGTTTGAGTTTGACCTTGCTTACCAGTAGTTTCAACTGGTGTCGCTGTCGGGGTTACTGGAGTTACTGTTGGTGTGTAAGTTGCAGAAGCTTTGGTGCCGTTCTTATCTTCACGAACAACTGTTACTGCTGGAGCTGTTCCAGTAAATGATTTCTCAGGAACAAAGGTTACTGTTCCGTCTGATGCTACTGTGTAGGTACCAACGCCATCCACTGTCTTGGTAGTTGAGCCATCGTCAAAGGTCGCTGGAACCTCATCGTTCATTGGCACACGGCTGTCGCCTTCAGTAAAGACTGGTTTGCCTGTTTGAGTCGCACCTTGGATATCAGTTGATTCAGCAGGTGTCGCTGTCGGTGTCACTGGAGTTACAGTTGGTGTATATGTCGCAGAAGCCTTGGTTCCGTTCATGTCTTCACGCACAACGGTTACCGCTGGTGCAGTTCCGACAAATGATTTTTCTGGAACGAAGGTTACTGTTCCGTCTGATGCTACTGTATAAGTACCAACGTTTGGAACTGTCTTCGTAGTTGTACCATCGTCAAATGTCGCTGGGACAGCTTCATTGATGGCTACTGTTTTCTCAACGCCATCAACGGTTACTGTACCACTCTTGAATTCAGGTTTACCTGTTTGAGTGGCACCTTGAATATCAGTGGTTTCAGCTGGTGTTGCTGTTGGGCTTACTGGAACGATTTCAGGTGTGTAAGTTGTATCAACTTTAATTCCATTTGAACTTTCAGCTTGAACCTTAACTGGTGTCACAGCACCTGTGTAGGATTTATCAGTTGGTGTGAAGGTTACTTGGCCAGTGGCTGAATCAATTGAGTAAGTACCAATTTCAGTTGTACCGTCTGCCGCATAACCTGGTGTCGTTGAAACTTCGTTACCATCTTTGTCTAACAATGTGTAGCTATTGTCTTTAATCGTAATTGCTTTATCTTGACCATTGACTTGAACAGTTGTACCTGCGAAGGTTGGTGTACCGGTTTGAGTCGCACCTTGGATATCTTTAGATGTAGCTGGTTGAGCTGTTGGAACAGCTGCTACAACTGTTGGTGTGTAACTTGCATCTGAAGTAATAGTTGAAGTCTTACCAGCTTCATTTGTAATTGTCGCAGTTGCCTGAACAGTTACACCTTTAGCAGTTCCGACAAAGTCTTTTTCAGGTGTGAAGGTAACCGCTCCGGTAGTCGGATCGATTGTGTAAGTTCCCTCACCTGCTACTGTCACACTTGTTTCATCAGTCGGTTGACCTGTTACAGGGTCAATCAATTTCTTGCTTGTAATTTGAGCAGTCTCATCATCACTCAAAGCAAATGTAGGAGTCTCTGTTTGAGGAACATTTTGAATGTCTTCAGAAACTTTATTTGTTGGAGTAAGAGTAACTGGATTTACAGTTGGTGTGTAAGTCGCAGAGGCTTTGGTTCCGTTCTTATCTTCACGAACGACGGTTACAGATGGTGCTGTACCAGTGAAGCTTGGGTCTGGAACAAAAGTTACAGTTCCGTCTGCTGCTACTGTATAAGTACCAACGCCATCAACTGTCTTAGAAGTAGAACCGTCATCAAAGGTTGCTGGAATAGCATCGTTCATTGGCACGCGACTGTCGCCTTCAGTGAAGACAGGCTTGCCAGATTGAGTTGCCCCTTGAACACCTGACGTTTCAGCTGGTGTCGCTGTTGGAGTTACTGGAGTAACGGTTGGCGTGTAAGTCGCAGTTGCTGACGTACCATTCTTATCAACACGTTTCACGGTTACGCCTTCAGGTGTTCCAACATAAGTCGGAAGTGGCTTGAAGGTAACTGTTCCGTCTGGGGCTACTGTGTAAGTACCAACACCATCGACTGTCTTGGTAGTTGAACCATCGTCAAAGGTTGCAGGAACGGTATCGTCCATCGGCACACGGCTGTCGCCTTCAGTAAATACTGGCTTACCAGTTTGAGTGGCTCCTTGGATATCTGTAGATGTTGCAGGTTCAGCAGTAGGTACCACCGGCGTAATCTTAGGTGTGTAAGTTGTTTCTACTGTTGTTCCATTTGTATCGGCTGCTTGCACTTTCGCAGGAACGACGTCACCTGAATAAGATTTATCCGTCGGTTTGAAAGTTACCACACCTGTCTCTTTATCAACGGTGTAGGTACCAATAACATCACCTGCTGGTGATTTGGCATCTACTGAAGCAGCTGGTTGGCCGTTTTCATCAAGAAGGGTAATAGAATCCTTGTTGATTGGGGCAACCGGATCACCTTCTGTGAAGGTTACTGTTCCCGTTTGAATCAGACCTTGAGGACCAGTAGATTCTGCTGGAGTCGCAGTTGGAGTTACTGGTGTTACGGTTGGTGTGTAAGTCGCTGAAGCTTTGGTTCCGTTCTTATCTTCACGAACAACTGTTACGGCTGGGGCTTCGCCGGTGAATGATTTTTCTGGAACGAAGGTTACTGTTCCATCTGATGCTACAGTGTAGGTACCAACGTTTGGAACTGTCTTCGTTGTTGTACCATCATCAAAGGTTGCAGCAACCCTATCGTTCATTGGCACACGACTATTACCTTCAGTAAATTCAGGCTTACCTGTTTGAGTTTGACCTTGCTTACCAGTTGAAGTTGCTGGCTCTGCAGTCGGCTTAACTGGTGTAACTGTCGGTGTATATGTCGCAGAAGCTTTCGTTCCGTTCATATCTTCACGGACAACAGTAACTGCTGGAGCTGTACCAGTAAATGATTTCTCAGGAACAAAGGTTACTGTTCCGTCTGATGCTACAGTGTATGTACCAACACCATCTACTGTCTTAGTTTTAGTACCATCATCAAAGGTTGCTGGAACATCATCGTTCATTGGCACACGGCTGTTACCTTCAGTAAAGACTGGTTTGCCTGTTTGAGTCGCACCTTGTATATCAGTTGACTCAGCTGGTGTTGCAGTCGGTGTTACTGGAGTAACTGTCGGTGTGTAAGTCGCTGAAGCCTTGGTTCCGTTCATATCTTCACGGACAACGGTTACCGCTGGTGCAGTGCCGACAAATGATTTTTCTGGAACGAAGGTTACTGTTCCATCTGATGCTACTGTATAAGTACCGACGTTTGGAACTGTCTTCGTCGTAGTACCATCGTCAAATTTAGCTGGTACAGCTTCATTAATCGCTACTGTCTTATCAACGCCATCAACGTTTGCAGTTCCACCTTGGAATTCAGGCTTACCTGTTTGAGTGGCACCTTGAATATCAGTTGACTCAGCTGGTGTTGCGGTTGGACTTACTGGAACGATTTCTGGTGTGTAGGTTGTAGCCACCTTGATACCATTCGAGCTTTCAGCTTGAACCTTAGCTGGTGTAACTGCACCGGTGTATGATTTATCAGTCGGTGTGAAGGTTACTTGACCTGTTGCTGGGTCAATTGTGAAATTACCGATCACGGTTGTACCGTCTGCCGCATAAGCTGGTGTCGTTGAAACTTCGTTACCGTCTTTGTCTAACAATGTGTAGCTATTGTCTTTAATGGTAATAGCCTTGTCTTGACCGTTAACTTGAACGGTTGTACCTGCAAAGGTTGGTGTGCCTGTTTGTGTGGCACCTTGAATATCCTTAGATGTAGCAGGTTGAGCTGTTGGCACTGCTGCTACAACTGTTGGTGTGTAAGTCGCATCCGATGTGATGGTTGCAGTCTTACCGTTTTCATTTGTAATAGTTGCAGTTGCTTTGACCGTTACACCTTTAGCGGTTCCGACAAAGTCTTTTTCAGGTGTGAAGGTTACAGCCCCTGTAGTTGGATCAATGGTGTAAGAGCCTTCTCCCGCTACAGTTACAGTTGCATCATCAGTCGGTTGACCAGTTGTTGGATCCACCAATTTCTTGCTTGTGATTTGAGCTGTCTTGTCACTGCTCAAGGCGAAAGTTGGTGTTTCTGTCTGTGGAACGTTTTGAACGTCCTCAGATACTTTATTAGTTGGTGTTACAGTTACAGGATTAACTGTCGGCGTATAAGTTGCTGAAGCTTTAGTACCGTTCATATCTTCACGCATAACAGTCACTGCTGGTGCTGTACCAGTAAAGCTTGGTTCTGGAACAAAGGTTACCGTTCCGTCCGTTGCTACTGTGTAAGTACCAACACCGTCAACTGTCTTAGTTTTTGAACCATCGTCAAAGGTTGCAGGAACAGCATCATTCATAGGTACACGGCTATTTCCTGCCGTAAATTCAGGTTTACCGGTTTGAGTAGCTCCCTGAACGTCTTCTGAAACTGCTGGTGTAGCACTTGGTACTACTGGTGTAACTGTCGGTGTGTACTTAGCTGTTACAGCCGTACCATTTTTATCGACACGCTTAACCGTTACGCCTTCAGGTGTACCAACATATGTTGGAAGTGGCTTGAAGGTAACTGTTCCGTCAGCAGCTACTGTATAAGTACCCACACCATCAACTGTCTTAGTTTTTGAACCATCTTCGAAAGTCGCTGGTGTGTCATCATCCATCGGCACACGGCTATCACCTTCGGTAAAGGTTGGTTTACCGGTTTGTGTCGCACCTTGAATATCTGTAGATGTCGCATCTTCTGCAGTTGGGACAACTGGCGTAATCTTAGGTGTATAAGTTGTTTCTACAGTTGTACCATTAGTATCTGCAGCTCGAACTTTAACGGGAACCACTTCACCTGAGTAAGATTTATCACTTGGTGTGAATGTCACCACTGAAGTAATCTTATCTACCGTAAATGTACCAATAATTACACCTGCAGGTGATTTGGCAAATACTGCCGCAGCTGGCTGACTGTTTTCATCAAGAAGAGTAATGGTATTTTTGTCGATTGGTGCGACAGGATCACCTTCTGTGAAGGTTACTGTTCCCGTTTGAACCACACCTTGAGGACCAGTTGATTCTGCTGGAGTCGCTGTTGGTGTGACCGGTGTTACTGTTGGTGTGTAAGTCGCTGAAGCTTTGGTTCCGTTCATGTCTTCACGCACAACAGTCACTGCTGGGGCTTCGCCAGTAAATGATTTTTCTGGAACGAAGGTTACCGTACCATCTGAAGCTACTGTGTAAGTACCAACATTTGGAACTGTCTTCGTCGTTGAACCATCATCAAAGGTTGCAGCAACCCTATCGTTCATTGGTACACGGCTATTACCTTCAGTGAAGACTGGTTTGCCTGTTTGTTCTTGACCTTGCTTACCAGTTGAAGTTGCTGGATCCGCAGTAGGCTTAACTGGTGTAACTGTCGGTGTATAGGTCGCAGAAGCCTTGGTTCCGTTCATGTCTTCACGGACAACGGTTACCGCTGGTGCAGTGCCTACAAATGATTTTTCTGGAACGAAGGTTACTGTTCCATCTGATGCTACTGTGTAAGTACCGACGTTTGGAACTGTCTTCGTCGTAGTACCATCGTCAAATTTAGCTGGTACAGCTTCATTAATCGCTACTGTCTTATCAACGCCATCAACGTTTGCAGTTCCACCTTGGAATTCAGGCTTACCTGTTTGAGTGGCACCTTGAATATCAGTTGACTCAGCTGGTGTTGCGGTTGGACTTACTGGAACGATTTCTGGTGTGTAGGTTGTAGCCACCTTGATACCATTCGAGCTTTCAGCTTGAACCTTAGCTGGTGTAACTGCACCGGTGTATGATTTATCAGTCGGTGTGAAGGTTACTTGACCTGTTGCTGGGTCAATTGTGAAATTAC
Source organism: uncultured Streptococcus sp. (assembly GCA_934229725.1). Taxonomy (GTDB): domain Bacteria; phylum Bacillota; class Bacilli; order Lactobacillales; family Streptococcaceae; genus Streptococcus. Next base: position 34,479 of record CAKQDX010000013.1, on the reverse strand, counting down.
CGATCACGGTTGTACCGTCTGCCGCATAAGCTGGTGTCGTTGAAACTTCGTTACCGTCTTTGTCTAACAATGTGTAGCTATTGTCTTTAATGGTAATAGCCTTGTCTTGACCGTTAACTTGAACGGTTGTACCTGCAAAGGTTGGTGTGCCTGTTTGTGTGGCACCTTGAATATCCTTAGATGTAGCAGGTTGAGCTGTTGGCACTGCTGCTACAACTGTTGGTGTGTAAGTCGCATCCGATGTGATGGTTGCAGTCTTACCGTTCGCATTTGTAATTGTAGCAGTTGCTTGAACCGTTACACCTTTAGCAGTTCCGACAAAATCTTTTTCTGGAGTAAATGTAACTGCTCCAGTCGTTGGGTCGATAGTATAGCTACCTTCTCCCGCTACAGTTACAGTTGCATCATCAGTCGGTTGACCAGTTGCTGGATCCACCAATTTTTTGCTTGTGATTTGAGCTGTCTTGTCATTACTTAAATCAAAGGTTGGTGTTTGTGTTTGAGGAACGTTCTGAACATCTGCAGAAACTTTATCTGTAGGAGTAACCGTAATTGGTGTTACAGTTGGAGTGTACTTAGCAGTCGCTGTCTTAACGTACTCATCACGAATCGTACCATCTTTATCTCGTCCAACAGGAGCAGACAAGGTCACCGTTACGCCATTCGCAGTACCTGTAAAACCAGGTTCTGGAACGAAGGTCACTTTACCAGTCGTATCATCGATAGTGTAAGTTCCTTCTCCCGCTACCGTAACAGAAAGCGCATTTGTCGGTTGACCAGTTGCTGGGTCTACCAATTTAGCAGGATATAGCGCACTTGGAGTGACAGTAATCTTATTACCATCTAGGTTGGTTCCAACTACATTAAAGGTTGGTGTACCTGTTTGTGTTGCTCCTTGCACATCGGTAGATGTCTTGTTTTCACCTTCAATGTCTTTTGGAGTAACAGTTGGGATGTAAAGACCGTCCATGGTATTGATGGCAGTATCGACATTGGCTTCCATGTCAGGAAATTTAGTAGACCAACCTGTGTCATAGCCATTGGTATCTGTACGACGGATAGAAATACCATCCGCTGTACCTAGGAAATGATCTTCTGGAATAAATTCAACGTCAACAGAAGTGCCGTTAGCGGTAATCTTGTATTTTCCTTGACCAGCCACAGCATAATAACCATCTGCGCCAGGTGTTACGACTTGACCTGTACGATTGTCAACTATTTCTGGGGCAACAGTTTCGTCAATTTGAGCTACAGCTGTACGGCTATACTTGTAGAGACCACGAGCCGTAAAGGCAACTGTTGCTGTTTGTTTTTCGCCTTGAAGTCCAGACGTTTCTTTAACTTCACCTTTTGGTGGGTGGGTAACTTGAGTCCTAAAATCTTCGACTTCTCCTGAGAAGGCCATTCCTGTAGGACTTTCAATTTGAACAGCATCCTTAGCAATTCGTACGCGGACGCCTAGTTCATTGACACTTGGATCGATATAGGTCGTGCTCTTGGTGAATCTTAGGGTAACGGACCCATCCTTGGTAATAGTAGCCAAGTCAGAGCGTTCATCTTCATCAAAGGTACCGTTTTGGTTAAAGTCAATCCAGCCATAAATATTGGCTTGAGGCGCTCCATCTGTATGGGCTTCAAGAGTGATGGTGTAGTTTCCTGGATGCGTACGATCCATTTTGATCATCTCATTGGTTGTCCCTTTGAGCTCAGCTGGGAGCAATTGGTCAACGCCTTCATCAGCTGTCGTTGCATTATCATCACCAAACCAATCAAGGGCGTTGTTTTCATCCATATCTGGACTCAAGTGACCAAGATAAGGTTGATTGACTTTGTTACCTGTTATCCCATCAACGGTTGCAATAGAGTGGATAGCCTTACCATAAGACGCTGGTGCATCCCCTTCATCAAGCGGGAAAAATCCAAACATAGCTGACTGTTTCCCACCAGAGACGATATAAAGACCAATCTCAGAAGCCCCCTTAGTCATAACAAGAGGAACAGCAACAGCACTTGCAGAAATATTTGGCCCGAAGACTCCTGTTCCGAGACCTCCGGTTGTTAAATCAGCACTTCCAAAGTACTTCCAAGCAACTGCTTTTTTATCCGGTCCAACTTGATTTGAACGTCGAAGTTGGTCAAGGTTCGTCCTATAGAGACTCATACCACTTATATTAGTGGAAGGATTTGAGCCAAATAAATTATCTGTATCTTGTGGAATAAAAGTTTTAGTAGCTTTATTTCCGTATTTATACCACTCACCAATTTGTTGCCATCCTTCTCCGTTTGTAGTGAACATAAGCAATTCACCAGGGTTAGCAGACTCACCATCTGCCATGACTACAGCAGGTTTCACATTTTTGCCACGGAAGGTAGCAGAAACTTCAAACTGAACCCCAATATTGCCACCATCAAACTCGGAACTGATGGTTGTTTTTTTAGTCCCAGTATTGATACCTTCCCCTTTTATTTCTGACCATCTGGTTTGAGCTTCGGCAACAACTTTGGCTTCTTCACCAGCATTAAAAGCTGCTTTGGTATCATTTGAAGTAGCCCCACTCACATAACCATTTCTAGCATTTGGATCATATGTGGCTTTTTCAGCCTCTGTTGCTCCTCGGTCTTCTAAACGCTTTTTGTAGATTTCTGTTGCTTGGAAGGGTTTCAAAGATTTGACTTTGATAGTTACCACATAACCCGGCATAATTTCCTTAGTATAGGTAGACCCTACTTGAAGGGCAAGATTCCCACTCGATGTCGTCGTTGTTCCTGTCCAGTTAGCCACATCTCCAAAATCCAACCAAGAGATTTGGCTAGCCAAGTCAGTGGCTTTGATATTAGTAGTGAAACCTGGTTTTTCTTCTTTAGGAGTTGAAGTGGCATCTTGGACATCATCTCCGATGAGGTTTGGATCATTTGGATCCCCAACAGAACGACGACTACGACGTTTACCGGAAGTTTCAGCTGTCACGACAGGTTGTTCCACTACTGGAGATTCAACCCCTCCAGAAAGCGAGTTACTACTAGAGGCTGCTACTTCAATGTTCACATTTTGAGCTTCAGATGCTGTTGCTGAGGCTTGTGATTCAGAAGTGGCTGCTAAACTAGATGCTGTCGTTGAAGCGCCAGTCGTGCTACTAGCTACATTCACAGAACTAGGAACACTATTTGAAAATGCTACAGAACTAGCTGATGTCTCCGAAGTAGAAACGGCTGCCTGAGATGTTGCTTCACTAGAAGTTGATGTCGTTGGCATTTCAGAAGCAGTTTGGCTAGCTGTTGAAACAGCTTGAGACTGACTATTTGCCTCAGAACTAGATAAGATATTTGCAACTTCAGTTGAAGCTTGAGCAGCAACAGCAGTCTGTGAAGATGACTCATCACTCACTGTTGCAGTAGAGCTAGTTACATCTCCTGCTTGAACTTGGTTAGCTGTTTCTTCGGCAGATACTTGACTAGCAGTACCAACCATAACCAGAGTTCCCAACAGAACCGAACAAACTCCTACATTCAATTTACGAATCGAAAATCGACTTATACGATCATTAAATAAATCTTTACCCACTTTGGTAATCCTCCACATTTATACATTTAAGTATCTCACCCCTCAATGAGATTAAAAGTATTCAAAAATACTAATCGTTATACATTCTAACAAATTTCCTAATATTTGTGGGAATATTTGCTCATATTTTCAAATATTTTAAATTAATCTTAAATCAAAGACGACAAGTGTTGCTAATTCAGCACAAATATATTAGTTCTTTGTAGCCTAAGCCCCAAATATACGAATAATTCCATGAATTTAGAATTATCTGAAAAAACAAAATTATATCTTCATTGATTCCAAAAATACGTCTTCAAAATAAGCTTTTTATAGCAATTATTAAAATTCATCATTTTGCTTAATCCTCATAAGTCATCAATTCCAATTTAAAAAAAATTACAATTAGCAACTAAAATCTAAATTCAAGAACTTCTGAAAGAAAAATATCACTCACTTAACAAATAGCCAATCAGAATTTGTCTTAAAAATAGCCATATAACCTTTGAATAAGTTTAATGACTCTAGAAATATAGAACTACAAAAAACAAAAACAGAGCTGCAAGAAAGTTAATTCTTGCAGCTCATCATAGCAAAATGGAACCACTCCATGAGAGTGATACTACTAAGATATTCTGGATAAATAGAATTTAACTTTCTCGCAATGGGCGCAACAATACCATACATACTGGTAATGCTGCTTTTTTAAGATTATTTGCAAGAAAAGTTAATTATCCTTTCACCCCACTTAAAATATATTTAACTAAATAATATCAAGAAAGCTCTATATCGTCAAGTTGTGAACGTGATGCTGGATAGCGTTACTAGATGTAGATGTCGGGATTTTGCCCCCAAAATAGAAAAAATATTAAAAATTGTTTTATTCCGGCCTGTTCGCGATAGGCTTTGATTTTAGTAATCAGCGCCATCTCATACCCCCTTACTGCCCATGATGTAAAATAATACCGCCCTTAGTATGGTTACCGCGTATATATATTGCCCCTTTGTAGCGTAGCCCTTATATGCGGTTCAATAATTTTTGCTGATCACAAGCTGAGAAATGATCTCAATCCCATCAACGGAAAAATGATATTCTACAATTCCGGTACGAACAGACTCGTCTAAGAGTCGCTCCGCTTTTTTTAATATCAATTTTTGAACATGATTTACATTAACCGCGAGGAGAGAGACGATAATCCCGAACACCAGATAAATATACCATAGCAATATTAATTAAAGCTTCCTTCTTTTCATCTCTGAAATCCATAAGATATATAAACACAAAGCTATCTCATTATTTGCTTGTTATAGTTCTATAAATCTAGTATTTATACCTAATCTAAATATCCAAAAACTCATAAGGCTTTTCCGAAAGAGAAGATTCGTAGCACTCGGCAAGATACGCATCCTTCTCCTTTAGGCTCTCTATGTCCGGATATACGTTTAACACTCTGTCCCCCAGATTCCAAAAATCATGTGACCAAGACTGCGGGTTTTCCCATACGTGTGTATTTCCTTTCGCCCAATTCGGAAGCTCCTTGCGAACCTTGGTTGCCACTGCAAGCTGCCCTTTTGCAGTTTTATAAATCGTGTCAATCCTTATTCCACCGACTACCGGACGTTCTACACGAGTAATCTCCCTACCATAGAACATTACCTTTCTTCTTACCCCTTTTTCATAGAGATTTAACTCAATCTTGTCATATCCTTCGCTTTTGTTGCGTTGAACACTTAGAAAGTCCTGAAGAGCCTGTATCACAGCGGCAGAAACACTTCCGGCATACTTGGCAGCATCATCAAATAAGTGTAGATCTGCTTCTGCAACATAAATATTTTTTGTGGCCATAACCATACCTCCTTATTTTTGTAACTTGTATCTGAAGTTTAGTATCTATATGATTATAAACATAATTATAATCATATAGAGGTATTTTGTCAAGATAGACTTTCTTTCCATCATTATGATGTTGAAGACTGTGATTCTTCACTGATACTGGGAGCCTAATATCAAAATGCAATATACAAAGTTCTTCGTTTTTGCACAAAAAAAGAAGATCCCTAGGACCTTCTTTCTATTTAAGTAGAAACTTAAATTATTTGACTGTGCGAATACGCATAGTGTTTGTTCCACCTGTACCTACTGGAACACCAGCAACGATAACAATGTTATCACCAGATTCTACAAGACCTGAATGCAATGCAACTTTTTCAGCAACATCAAACATGTCATCAGTTGAAGCAGGTTTTTCAGTAACTACTGGAATAACACCCCAGTTAAGCATCAATGATTTTTGAGTAATTTCATCGAATGTTACTGCCAAGATGTCAGCTTCTGGACGGTATTTAGAAATCAAACGAGCTGTGTTACCAGATTCAGTAAGTGCAACGACAAGTTTGATATCGATTGAGTTAGTAGCATCTTTAACTGCAGATGCAACAACTTCAGTCTTGCTTGAACGACCAAATGTTGATGAATCAAGACGACCATACTCTTTAAGAAGAGTTTGTGCATTTTTATCAATTGTAGCCATTGTACGAACTGATTCTACAGGGTATTTACCATTTGCAGATTCACCTGAAAGCATTGTAGCATCAGTACCATCAATAACTGCGTTAAATACGTCAGATACTTCTGAACGAGTTGCACGAGGTTTATCAGTCATTGTTTCAAGCATGTTTGTTGCTGTAACAGCAATCTTACCTGCAGCATTGACTTTTGTGATGATCATTTTTTGGTAAACTGGAACCATTTCAAATGGAACTTCAATACCCATGTCACCACGTGCAATCATGATACCATCAGCAGCTTCGATGATTGAATCAATGTTTTCAATACCTTGTTGGTTTTCGATTTTAGCCAACAATTTAACATGTCCATTACCAGTTTCTTCACAGATGGCACGAACTTCTTGTACGTCTTTTGCAGTACGTACGAATGAGATAGCGATGAAGTTAAGACCTTGTTCAAGACCGAAACGGATATCGTCATTATCTCTTTCAGCAAGTGCTGGGAATGGGATTTTAGTGTTAGGGATGTTAACACCTTTTTGTTTAGCGATGATTCCATCGTTTTCAACATCAACGACGAATTCACGTTTTTCAGCATCTTTTTCTACAACACGAAGACCAAGTTTACCATCGTCAACAAGAACTTGTTTACCAACTTCAACATCATCAAAGATGTCAAGTCCACCGGCAACGTTCAAAGCGATAACTTCACGAGTTGATTTGATGCCTTGTTTAGTAGCAACGCGAATTTGTTCACCAGTTTTGTATGAATATTCTTTTGCATCACCTTCAAACAATTCAGTACGGATTTCAGGACCTTTAGTATCAAGAAGGAAACCTACTTTTTGACCAGCAAGTTCTTCTGCTTGACGAACAACTTCCATACGTTCACCTTGTTCAGCGTGGTTACCGTGTGAGAAGTTGAAACGGAAAACATTCGCACCTTCCTTAATCAACTGAGCAATATTTTTAGCAGATGCATCGCGGTCAAGTTTTTCACCCCAATAGCCTTCTTCACCAAATTTTTTGCCGCCACGGATTTCAACCGCAGGACCAAGTGTAGCAACGATTTTTACGCGTTTATTCATGATAAATAAAACTCCCTTATATTTATTGTCGCTTTTGCGACGGATTAACAATAATTAATAGAACCGCTATTATTTCAAGTTAGCTAAAGAACGGTTAAGCTCTGCAAAATCAAGACGAGCTTTGTGTGGATTGTTGACAATAATCTTGCCATCTTCAGTTAAACTGAACAAAGCACCTTCTTCTGCTGTGCCGAGGATTGGACTTTCAACAAGTTCTTCATTGTGGATACCAATGGCAACACCACCAATACCTTCTTTAAGAAGATCAACAGCATGTGCACCCATCCATGACGCAAGAACACGGTCACGAGCTGTTGGTGAACCACCACGAACCACGTGTCCAATATTTGTAGCACGAAGGTCTGAAGTATCTCCAGCTTCTTTCATCTTAGCTGCAAACTCTTCAGCACCCATAACACCTTCAGCAAGTACAATTACGTGGTGAGTTTTTGCACCAGATTCGTAACCTTCTTTAACTTTACGAACCACTTCGTTGATGTCGTATTCTTCTTCTGGCACGATAATTTGGTCAGCACCTGAAGCAATACCAGCCCAAAGAGCGATATCACCAGCGTTACGTCCCATTACCTCAACGACAAAAGTACGTCCATGACTGAAAGCAGTATCTTGGATTTTATCCAAAGCTTCTGTTGCTGTCGCAACAGCTGTATCAAATCCAATTGTATAGTCTGTACCAACGATATCGTTATCGATAGTTCCTGGAAGACCAACTGCTGGGAAACCATGTTCAGTCAAACGCATAGCACCATGGTAAGAGCCATCTCCACCGATAACAACTACACCTTCGATTCCATGCTTTTTAAGTTGCTCAATACCCTTAAGCTGGCCTTCAAGTTGGGCAAACTCAGGATAGCGTGCAGACTGAAGGAAAGTACCACCACGGCTCAAAATGTTAGATACACCTTTGGCGTCAAGTGGGAAAATATCTCCCTCAACCATACCAGCGTATCCACGATTAATGCCGAATACTTCAATTCCTTCAGAAATTGCTTTAAGAACAACTGCACGAGCTGCAGCGTTCATGCCAGGGGCATCTCCACCACTAGTCAAAACAGCAATACGTTTCATTATTCCTGATACTCCTTTTATATATTTAACATTATTATTATAACACAAACAATTCTAAATAGCTTGAAATTTGAAAAGTTTTACCAGTTTTTTATCTTATAACTGTTTTTAGAGTATATTGGGCCAATTCTTTTTGCAATTCTACCTCATCAGACACCCTAAAACGTTGACTGACTATTGTTTCCTTACTTTCCTGATAACGGATGATAACAGGAATGTTCCCCGGATACTTGGCTAGAATTTTGGAAATCTCTAAGTCCTTTTCATGATTTTTTAGTAAAATCCAGAAACGTTCCGTACTAGCTTCTTCCATATTCGCCAAAATTAATTGGATTCGCCCATCACGCTCCTGAGTTCGTCCCTCAAGATAAAAGAGACCACCTTCTTTTAACTTATCCTTATGATAAAAATAGGTTTCTGGAAAAAGCGTCACATCTAACTTGTTTATTCCATCAGAGACACTCAGAAAAGCCATCTGATCACCTTTCTTTGTTCTGATGATTCTAACTGATTCTAGTTGAACCAATACAGTGGCTTTACTATTTACAGCCAAATCTGAAATGGGCTGGTAAGGACGCGTAGCCGTTTTCTGAGCCAAATGTAAGGGATGAGGGCTAAGACCAACACCCAGTAACTCCTGTTCCATATTGTAACGGTCTATCTGACTATAATCGTCATAATCAACCCAGGAATAGGACGACTCCGCAAACAAGCTACCCAACTCATTGACAAAAGTAAAGAGGTTACTTAAATTTCCAATGATTTTCTGACGATTCGTTTCAAAGATGTCAAACAAGCCTATGTGGATTAAAGGTGTCAATACGTCTACTTTCTGATATTTCTTGGGAATACGTGTCAAAAAGTCCTCGATAGAGACGTATTTGCCATTTTCCTTTCGATCTTCAATAATCCAAAGCGCAAAATCTCTAGGAAATCCTTTAATAGTCTTTAGACCTAAGACAATTTTGCCTTCTGAAATTTTGTCATGAAATGGAATTCTATTGATATCCAGTCTAGCCAAAGAAAAGCCATTTTCAATAGCATCCTTAATGTAATCACTAGACGAGTAATTCAGCATAACGTCATAGAAAACTTGAGGATAGTGGCTTTTGAAATAAGCCAATTGAAAAGCTAAAGCTGAATAAGCATAGGCATGACTCCTATTAAAACCATATCCGGCAAACTTAGCCATCATACTAAAGAGGCGCTCAGCAATCTGTGGGTTACGTCCTAATTGTTGACTGCCAGACATAAATGCCTCAGACATCTTGGACATTTCATTGGCATCTTTCTTAGACATAGCTCGACGAAGCAGGTCGGCTTTCCCCAGTGTAAAGCCAGCGAACACCTGAGCAATCTGCATAACCTGCTCCTGATAGAGCATAATACCATAAGTTGGCTCAAGGATAGGAGCAACAACAGGATCAATCAGATCTACTTTCTCTTTTCCATACTTACGAGCGATGAAATTGTCTATATAATCACTAGCCCCAGGACGGTTAAGAGAGGTTGTGGCAACCACTTCTTCAAATTTAGAGGGTTTTATGCGTTTTAAGAGATTTATGGCACCCGCTTGCTCAAACTGAAAAATCCCCTTGGTCTTACCACTGGCAAAAAGAGCTAACGTCTGAGAATCCTCTAAATCAATCGACTTGATATCAATGGCGACTCCTTGCTCCTCTTCCAACTTTTCCTTCATTTTTTGAACAAAGGTCAAATTGCGAAGCCCCAGGAAGTCCATCTTAAGAAGACCATTGGCTTCTACGGCAGAGGCATCGTATTGGGTAACCATCATGTCTTCACCGGCTCTTAGAGGGATGTGTTCTGTTAAGTCATCATCACTCATTACAATACCAGCAGCATGAATAGATGTCTGTCGAGGCTGTCCTTCGATTGCCTTAGCAATTTCAAAGGCCCTCTGGAATTCTGGTCTCTGATTAATCAATTGCCTAAATGACATATTCTTCTCATAGACAGAGGTTAGATTATCACGAAAAGAAATCTTTTTGCTGAGTTGAGACAGTTCAAATTCCTTAGCTCCAAAACGTTTAAAAACATCTCGAATTGCCTGCTTGGCTCCAAAGGTTGAAAATGTGACAATCTGAGCAGAGTGCATACTGCCATAACGGTCTCTCACATAATGTAGGAACTCACTTCGATAGATATCGGGTAAGTCAATATCAATATCTGGCATGGTATACCGTTCTTCATTTAGGAAACGCTCAAATAGCAAGTCATTTTTAACAGGATCAATACCCGTAATATCTAAAGCATAGGCAACTAGGCTACCAGCTGCGGACCCACGCCCCATTCCCATATAGTATCCACGACTACGCCCAAAACGAAGGAGATCCCAAACGATTAAGAAATAGTCATCAAAGCCCATTTGATGGATGACTGCTAATTCTTTGTCTAACCGTTCCTGATAAACTGGGGCTGTTAACTCTTTAGTCTCCAATCCAGCTTGGGCTAATTGGCGTAATTGATTAACTGCCAGCATATCACGATTAAAACGGGGAAGCTTCAGATCTGTATCAAATTGATAAGTAATGTCTGAAACAAGTTGTTCCAAATTATTCAAAGCCTCTGGAATGTCACTATATGCACCTTCCATTTCTTGAGGTGAGAAAAGAAGTTGATTCATGGGACAAATAGCAGCTTCAGACAAGGAAACGTTTTGTGAGATGGCATGCAACATCTGAATCGTCGAGCGATCTGCATTTTCAAAGTAACGTACTGTATGTAAAGGGAGGACAGGGTAATCAAACTCTTTACCCGCATCTTCTGGCCTTACTCCAATGAAGACATCTGATTCAAACGCCGTTCCTGGTTCCCACTCTTCGCTGGGTAGGATAAGCGCAATCTCATTCAAATAGTTGGATAAAGCCGTAAACTCACGTTGTCCTGTGGAGAGCTCTGTTGCCAACTTCATCAAATTCTTATAGCCCTGATTATTTTTAGCTAAGAGACGAAATGCAATCGTTCTTCCCTCGTAGACTAAATTTGCTTCCATACCAATCAAGGGACGTAATCCATGTTTAGTAGCCAGTTGTGCAAAATGATAGGCAGCATAGAGGTTATCACGGTCCATCAATCCAATGGCCTGATAGCCAAGTTCTTTGGCACGTTGGACATAGCTTGGTAAATCTACGACACTATCCATGAAACTATACACTGATTTTGTATCTAATTGGGCAAACATGAGAGCCTCCTCTCTATCCTTCTATTATAACACACCAATCTTGTAAAAATGCAACCGCTTTGTCTTCCTCCCGAAAACAAAAAGATGGGACAGAACAAGTTTTAATACCTATTGTTCTTATCCCATCCTTACATGACTATATAATCACTGATTTCAAGGTCATGCGTTATTAAAGCTAAAAAATCCTTATTGCCAGTAGGCTGGACGTTTCTTTTCATAAGCAGAAATCAAATCTTCATATTGAAGTGTGATACCAATGTCATCAAGTCCTTCGACCAATTTACGTTTCCACTCATGGTCAATCTCAAATGGAAATTCTCCAGCTGAAGATTTAATGACTTGGTTTGGAAGGTCAATCGTGATTTCTTCACCTGCAGGAAGAGCAGCCAATTTTTGACGAACTTCCAAGGGTTGAACGATTGGCAACATACCATTTTTCAATTCATTGTTGTAGTGAATATCTGAAAATGATCCTGCGATAACACAGCGGAAACCGTAGTCTTCCAATGCCCATGCAGCGTGTTCACGAGATGATCCTGAACCAAAGTTATCACCCGTAACCAAGATAGTTGCATCACGGTATTCATCTTTATTGAAAACAAAATCAGGATTCTCATCGTAGTTATCATTGAGGTAACGCCATTCAAACATCAAATTCTTACCAAAGCCTTTTTTATCAACAGCTTTCAAGAATTGTTTGGGAATGAGTTGGTCCGTATCGATGTTATCATTCATCAAAGGTACTGATTTCCCTGTATAGACGGTAAATTTTTCCATTATCTTCTCCCTTATGCTTGAACTTCTGGCATATCACGTACATCTACAAATTTACCAGCGATAGCCGCTGCGGCTGCCATTGCTGGACTACAAAGGTGAGTACGAGCTCCGTATCCTTGGCGTCCCTCGAAGTTACGGTTACTTGTAGAGGCACAATGCACACCTTCAGGAACATGGTCTGGGTTCATACCAAGACACATTGAGCAACCTGGATCACGCCATTCAAATCCTGCATCCAAGAAAATTTTATCCAAGCCAAGACGCTCAGCTTCTTTCTTAACGGGACGTGAACCAGGTACAACAATAGCTGTCAATGTTGGGGCAATATGTTTCCCTTTAACAAACTTAGCTGCTAACTCAAGGTCGCTAAGACGTGCATTAGTACAAGAACCGATAAAGACATAACCCAAATCAATGTCTTTAGCATAGTCACCAGGTTTTACATCCATATATTCGTAAGCACGTTCATCATTGAAGTCATTGATTTCTGGGAATGGTTGATCAAACTCAACACCCATTTCAGGGTTAGTTCCCCATGTCACCATAGGAGCCAACTCAGAAACATCAATTGTGATGACTTTGTCATATTCAGCATCAGGATCAGAAACCAAAGTTTTCCAGTCAGCTACTGCTTCTTCAAATTTTTCACCTTGAGGTGCACATGGACGACCTTCAACATAATCATAAGTCTTTTGGTCAGGATTCATGAGACCCATCTTAGCACCAAATTCAATAGACATGTTACAAATAGTCATGCGTTCATCCATTGAAAGGGCATCAATAGCTTCACCACAATATTCGACTGCGTATCCTACACCTGCATCCACACCATAGCGAGCAATAAGGGCGAGGATAAAGTCTTTTGAATAGACACCTGGCTGAGGTTTACCAACAAATTCAACCCTCATTTTCTTAGGTTTCACTTGCCACAAACATTGTGTCGCGAAAACGTGTTCCACCTCAGATGTCCCAATACCAAAGGCAATGGCACCAAAGGCACCGTGAGTAGCCGTATGACTATCCCCACAGACTACAAATTTACCAGGTTGACTACGACCTGTTTCAGGACCAACCATGTGGACAATACCCTGACGAGCAGTACCGTGGGTAGCCGCATCAATACCAAATTCTTCAACGTTTTTCGCCAAAGTGTCAATCTGGTTCTTAGAAATAAGGTCACGAATGTTGAAAATATCCACTGTAGGAACGTTGTGGTCAGTCGTACCGAAAGTTAAATCTGGGCGACGCACTTTACGTCCAGCATCACGAAGTCCTTGAAAGGCTTGTGGACTTGTAACTTCGTGAATATAGTGTTGATCCACATACATCAATTGTGGTTCACCTTCGTTACCAGTAACAACGTGGCGTTCCCAAAGTTTATCGAAAATTGATTTTCCGCTCATAAAATACTCCAATTATTATCTAAGGATAGACTAATCCGAAAGTTTCGTTAGGATGAGGTATAACATAATACAATCAATTATTAGGCCCAAAAGCCAGCAAAGCTTAAAGTACCATTTCTTAATTTTATGTCTAAACACAACCCCACCTAGAGAAGCACCAAGACCACCCAAAAGAAGGGTCTGCAATAATAATGTCTTCTCAGAAATCCGCTGCCTATGTCGAATAGCCTTGTGTTTATCAAGCCCATAAGCACATAAAACAAGGAGATTCCATACCAACAAAACAGAAAGTAACACTTGTTTTAGTGCCATGATTTTAGAGATTGCTAATGATAGCTGCTGTCATTTCAGCAGTAGATGCCTGACCACCCAAATCACGTGTCAAGATACCTTGATTCAAGGTCTTATCAACAGCATTTTCAATCAATTCTGCCCCTTCAGTTTCATTGAAACTTTCACGAAGCATCATTGCTACTGACAAAATCATTGAAATCGGATTGGCAATTCCTTGACCAGCAATGTCAGGTGCTGAACCATGAATTGGTTCATAAAGACTTGGCCCATTTTCTGAATGACTGGCAGATGGCATAACACCTAGAGTTCCTGGAAGGACACTTGATTCATCTGACAAAATATCCCCAAAAAGGTTTTCTGTCACAACCACGTCAAAACGAGCTGGGTTGGTAATCATAATCATGGCAGCACTATCAACGAGTTGGTGTTCAAGGGTTACATCTGGAAATTCCAATGAAACTTCATCAGCAATCTTACGCCACAATTTAGAAGTTGCCAAGACATTTTGTTTATCAATGCTAGTAACTTTCTTACCACGACCTTGGGCAATCTTAAAGGCACGACGCATGATACGACGAATCTCATCAGCTGAATAATCATTAATATCACGAGCCTCATCTTCTTCTAAAATATGTTCGCCAAAGTAGATACCACCTGTAAGCTCACGTACAACGACAAAGTCAACACCTTCAATACGTTCAGGTTTAAGAGGTGACAAGTGTTTCAACGCATCAAAGATACGAACAGGACGGATATTAGCAAAGAGGTTCAATTCCTTACGAATGGCCAAAAGTCCTTGTTCAGGACGAACTGGCGCATTGTCATATTTTGGTCCCCCAATCGCTGCCAAGAGGATAGCATCTGCTGATTTAGCAGCATCCAAGGTAGACTTAGGAAGTGGATGACCTTCAGCATCAATACCAGCACCACCAAAAGGTTTAGCATCAATAACATAATCAAATCCGATTTTTGAAGCTACTTTATCCAGAACTTCAAGACCTGCCGCCATAATTTCAGGTCCAATACCATCACCAGAAAGTGTTACAATTTTTTTTGTCATGTTTAACTCCTCTTAGGCTTGTGGAAGGTCACGGTAAGAAACTTTGCGTGCCATTTCACCAGAATTTTCTTTTTGAACAAGCGTATTTGCATTGATGTAGGCAATTGCTGAAGCTTTCAAAACATCAAAGTCCAAACCAGAAGCATTAAAGATAGTATCTGTATCCACATTTTCAACTGTTACTAGTACACGAGCTTGAGCGTCAATACCATCAGTTACAGCATCGATATTATAAGAAGTCAAGCGAACGGTTTGATTGAAGAATTTATCAATAGCATTGAAGATAGCTTCAACTGACCCTTGACCATTTGCCAAGAATTCCACAGACTCACCATCTTCATTAACCAGACTAACAGCTGCGGTGATTGTTTCATCAGCATTAGTTGTCAAACGAAGATCTTGGAAGTGGAAGCCTTCTGGATTTTCAACATTAGTTCCAGCCACAAGTGCTCGAATATCAGCATCAGTAATATCATGTTTTTTATCAGCCAAGACCTTGAATTTCTTAAAGAGTGGTTTGATGTCTTCTTCAACAAAATCAAGCTCAAGTTCTTTCAATTTTTCAATAAAGGCATGACGACCTGACAACTTACCAAGTGGAAGTGAACTCTTCTTAACACCCACAAGCTCTGGCGTGATGATTTCATATGTAAGAGGATTTTTTAGGAAACCATCTTGGTGAATACCTGATTCGTGAGAGAAGGCATTTCCACCAACAACAGCTTTATTTTTAGGAATCGCAATTCCAGAGTAACGAGACACAAGTTCAGCTGTGTTGACTGTTTCATTAAGCACAATATCACTTGTTGCTTGATAGTAGTCTTCACGGATATTAAGTGCTACAGCCACTTCTTCAAGTGCTGCATTACCCGCACGTTCACCGATACCATTCACAGTTCCTTCAACACGACCAGCACCATTTTTAATAGCTGCAAGTGTGTTAGCTACAGCCATGCCAAGGTCATTGTGGCAGTGAGGACTAAAGATGATTTCACGGTCTGATTTAACATTTTCAATGAGGTATTTGAAAATATGACCGAACTCTTCAGGAGTTGTAAAACCAACTGTATCAGGAATATTAATGTAAGTTGCGCCTGCATCAACTGCTGTTTGAACAACTTCCAAGAGATAATCGAGTTCTGTACGAGTAGCATCCTCAGGTGAAAACTCAACGACATCAAAACGTTCACGCGCATAAGTCACATGTTCTTTGATGATCTCAAGAATTTCTTCTTTTGATTTCTTCAATTTGTATTCACGGTGAATAGGACTTGTTGCGATAAAGACATGGCATTGAGGGAATTTAGCATCCTTGATAGCTTCGTAACAAGCATCAATGTCAGATTTTACAGAACGTGCCAAGCCAGAAACCGCAGTCGTCGTCATGGCAGCTGAAATTTGTTTTACTGCCTCAAATGAATCTGGACTAGCTGCTGGGAAACCAGCCTCAATTGAAGAAATCCCCCACTTCTCAAGTTGTTTAGCAATGGCAACCTTTTCTTTGATTGAAAAGTTAACACCCGGTGTTTGTTCACCATCACGAAGGCTCGTATCAAGAAATTCTACTTTACGCATAGACAATCCTCTTTCTAAAAATAAAAACGATAGTAGTAAAAAAACATCTCACTCGGAAACCCAAGCGAGATGTTTTTATCTCCCGCTTGGTAAGCCAAACAGGACTAATGCTTTTGCACTAGCCCTCATCACGCAATAGCAAAGTAGTTGTAGTTGCGAATGTCATTTGACTCATTTCCTTTCGATGTATCTTGTCTAATATGATACATCTTTCCAACTTGAAAGTCAAGGAAAAATTACTGAATTGACTGACTTTTCTGACCGTTTCTTACAATTTTTTTCAGGAAAAGAAAAAAGCTGACCGAAGCCAACTTTTCTAATTGTTAGTAATAACTACTTAACTCAGCTTATTTCCCGAGGTAGTATTCTTTAACAACGTTCAATTTTTCGTCAAATTCGAATACCAATGGTGGGAAGTTTGGAATTTCAACATCCATGATTTCGTCGTCTGACAAATGTTTGATGTGTTTTACAAGGGCACGGATTGAGTTACCGTGTGCTCCTACGAATACGTTTTTACCGTCTTTAAGAGCTGGAGCGATTTTATCTTCCCAGAATGGAAGGGCACGTTCCAAAGTAACTTTCAAGTTTTCAGCATCTGGAATTACTGAATCGTCAAGTGAAGCATAACGACGGTCAGTGTGTGCTGAGTGTTCATCATCACGGTCCATTGCAGGAGGCAATACATCGTAAGAACGACGCCAAATGTGAACTTGTTCGTCACCGAATTGTGCAGCAGCGTCTGCTTTATTTTTACCAGTCAATCCACCGTAGTGACGTTCGTTCAAGCGCCATGATTTTTCAACTGGAACCCAAAGTTGGTCAGATGCTTCAAGCGCAAGGTTTGTTGTTTTGATCGCACGTTTCAATACTGAAGTGTAAGCTTGGTCAAATTCAATACCAGCTTCTTTGATCAATTTACCAGCGTCGATAGCTTGTTGAGTACCTTTTTCAGAAAGATCTACGTCAGCCCAACCTGTGAAAAGGTTAGCTTTGTTCCATTCAGACTCACCGTGGCGAGCGAAAACCAATTTTACCATTAGTAATGTCTCCTTTATATTTTGGGTTATACCCATTTACTCCTTCTATTCTACCCAAAAAACCTTAAAAAAGCCAGTAAAATCCAAAAAATTCTGTAAAAGTCTACAGCTTCTTGCCTGAGGTATTAAAGATGCTTAGGAAAATTCACTTTTAAGATTATTGCCCGCCTATTCTTTCCTTGTTTTAGGCCCCTTTTCATGCTAAAATGAGATGAAATAGTAACATTTTGCTTTGTGATCTTTAAGGAGGATCTTATGGTTTCTACTGCTACAAAAATTGGCCAGTTTTCTTTTGATAACTGCCTCATGAATGCTGCTGGTGTTCATTGTATGACTAAGGAAGAATTGGCAGAGGTTGAGGCTTCAGCTGCAGGTTCATTCGTCACAAAAACAGGAACACTTGAAGCCCGCCCCGGTAATCCAGAACCACGTTATGTGAATGTACCTCTTGGCTCTATCAACTCTATGGGTTTGCCTAATAACGGTTTTGAATACTACCTTGACTATGTCATTGAATTGCAAAAGCAACCTAATACAAAAAATCATTTTCTTTCATTAGTTGGCTTGTCACCTGAGGAAACACATACCATTCTCAAAAAAGTTCAAGAAAGTGACTATGAAGGGCTCGTTGAACTCAACCTTTCATGTCCTAACGTTCCAGGTAAACCTCAAATCGCCTACGATTTTGAAACAACAACCGAGATCTTAACTGAAGTCTTTTCTTACTTTACGAAACCACTTGGTGTCAAATTACCACCTTACTTTGATATTGTGCACTTTGATCAAGCAGCTGCTGTCTTCAACCAATTCCCACTTGTTTTTGTCAACTGTGTCAACTCAATTGGTAATGGACTTTATATTGAAGACGAATCTGTGGTCATCAAACCTAAAAATGGTTTTGGTGGTATCGGTGGTGACTACATCAAACCTACTGCCTTGGCAAATGTTCATGCTTTCTACCAACGTCTGAAACCTGAAATCCAAATCATCGGTACTGGTGGTGTCAAATCTGGTCGTGATGCTTTTGAACATATCCTTTGTGGAGCAAGTATGGTCCAAATTGGTACTGCACTTCAAAAAGAAGGTGTGGCTGTCTTTGAACGAATTACTAAAGAACTGAAAGAAATCATGGAAGAAAAAGGCTATGAAAGCCTTGAAGACTTCCGTGGAAAACTTCACTATATTGATTAATTCACTAAAAAAGAGCTTGGAAAAATCTCCAAGCCCTTTTTGTATGCTTTGATGAGGATTCTCTTGTTAGACAAGACCATCATCGTCATGTTCATCCCAGTCTTCAAAAGGGTCCTTGCCCTCTTTTTCAGCTTGAAGACGTTTTTGACGTGCTTCTTCAATCTGTTCTTCACTAGGCTTAATCAGCTTACTTATAGCAACAATACCTGATAGTTTTATAACTGTGAAAACCAGAAGAAAAATCATTACCACGGTTAAGGTTGTCATAGCATCCCTCTATCATTTCATGTAAAGCAAAACCCCTAAAAGCTTAGGGGTTTTAACATTATTTAACTGCGTCTTTAAGAGCTTTACCAGCTTTAAATGCAGGAACTTTAGAAGCTGCGATTGAGATAGCTTCACCAGTTTGTGGGTTACGACCTTGACGAGCAGCACGTTCGCGTACTTCAAAGTTACCGAAACCAATCAATTGTACTTTTTCACCTGCAGCAAGGAATTCTTCGATAGAAGCAAAAACTGCGTCTACTGCTGCTGCTGAATCTTTTTTAGTAAGTTCTGTTGCTTCCGCAACTTTAGCGATCAAATCTTGTTTGTTAGCCATTGTAACAATCCTCCAATATATTTCTAAGCGTATAGTTTTTCTAGCGCTTGGACAAGTATTATCTTATCCTAAAAGACCTATCAGGTCAAGCAATAAACGCTAATTTCATTGCTTTTTTGCAAAAAGTAAAGGCTTTTTAATTTATTGTCTTGTAGATGTCAAATTCGATACGGTCATTGACCAAATCAAGACTCTTGGCACGTGCCGTTATTCCTTTTTCATTTTTCATTGATTGAATATTTAGGGTAACCTTTTCCTTCTTGTTATCAATGGAAATATAATCAGGTAGCTTTGTCGAACGCTTAATCATCTTAAGAGCATCTGAAACAGGAAGGCTTAAAGAGCCAGCTGAAAGATCAGAAACTTTTAAAACGATTGCACCTGATTCGCTGACAACCGGGGTGAAATAAACATAGAGGGGTACAGCATACCCTAAAACCTTATAACTACTTTCAAAAACAATTTTAGAATTAGTGACATTAACCTTGAAATGCATTTTATCAGTGGAATAGTCTTGAGCAAAACCGGTTAAAGCTGCATCAAGTTCTTCTTTTGTCATACTGTAACGACCAATTTTGGTAGCACCCTTAGGTAAAGACACTGAACTTGTCTCCACTGGGGTCATGACTCTATATGTCACAACACTTACTAGCGCTAAGTTCAAGGCTAGTAGCCCTAAAAATAGCCATTTCCATACCTTACTCACCTGACCACTCCTTCTTTGTTTGCGTAATACGTTTCAAAATAGCATCTGACATAATTTGATAGCCTGTGTTGTTGGGATGAAAATGGTCATCCTCAAAAAGGGCATCGTTAAGGTTCTTTGATGATGATTTAGAGGACTGGGATGTTTCATCCGCACTGGTCACGCCACCCTTACCATCAATTCCCTTATAGAGTAAATCATTGACTGGAACAAAATAAACATTTTGATATTCCTTGGAAACTTCTTCCGTAGCCTTGTTCCAATTATCAACAATCGTTTGCATCTCTGTCATATCTGGAAAGTTCAGATAGTAGGGATTGTAAATACCAACGATATAAATCGGCAATGTTTTATTGTCCTTACGAGCAAGCTCAACAATTTGTCGCAGCCTCTTTTGATAAGCCACAGCAGGTTTGTTGAAGGTATCAACACTAAGATTAGTGATATTATCCTTAACAACATGCATGACATCGTTACCGCCAACAGTTAAAGTCATCAGCTTAGCCTCTTTAAGGTCCTTCTGAATGTCCGCTTTTCCCTTCATCCGTTTGAGAATTTGGTTACTGGTATTTCCAGCAACACCATAATTACTTGAAGTCACCTGCCAGTTAAAATCTGCCCCCATTGCCTGAGACAAAATAGGAACAAAGCCGCCTTGATTCGTGGTATCCCCTACACCTTGAGTAAGGGAGTCCCCGATAGCAACATAGGTGACCCTATCCTTTTTATCAGATTTCAGTTTTCCGACAGTTTTTAATGACTGACGATTACTTGGCACGATAAAGATAAAGAGCACAACGAATACGAAAAAAAGCAAGAAGAAGCCCAGAAGGCTTCTAAGTAATACAGATTCTTTCAACTTATTCATAGCGAACCATTACGGCAAAGGCGCCTTCACCAGTGTGCGTTTGAATGATTGACCCTGTTTCAAGAATTGAGATTGGAGCACCTAATACCTCAAGTTTAGAAGCAAATTCATGCGCCAAATCAGGTTTACCTGCATAAGAAATTCCAATCTCTGCTACTTTACGATCTTTGATACTGTCGATGTAAGAATCCAACCATTTTGTAAAGGTCTTAGCCCCACGACCTTTAACAATAGTATTCAACTGATAATCTTTCAAATCCATGATGACACGGATGTTGAGCAATGATGATAAGAGTCCTGTAACACGTCCAATACGACCACCTTTGACTAGATTTTCAAGAGTAGAGACGCCGATATGAAGTTCAGATTTGCTCCTTACTTCTTCAACACGTGCTATAACCTCTTCCAAACTAGCACCTGCTTGAGCTAATTTAGCCGCTTCGACCACTTGAAACTTAAGACATTGATCTATAAAACCTGAGTCCATAACAGTCACATCAGCACCTGAAAGACTAGCACCTTGACGTGAGGCTTCACAAGTCCCAGAAAGGGTATGCATGATGTGAATAGCCACGATATGCTCAGCACCTTCATCGACAAGTTTTTCATAAGTTTCAGCAAACAGACCTACTGGTGGCTGACTTGTCTTTGGCAACTCTTTACTATGTTTCATCATTTCCAAGAAGCGACCTTCTTCTCGGAGATCACTATCTGAATAGATGACACCGTCAACCATAACTGATAATGGCACAACAGTGATTTGATACTTTTTAACCAATTCTGGTTCAATCGTGATTGATGAATCGGTTACAATTCTGATTTTACTCATAATTTTCTCGCTTAACACAAATTTTTATTCTATTATAGCACGACTAGAGAGGTTTGCCCAACTGTTTATCTAAACAGGATCATCTACTTTCAGCAAAGCTCTTGCTTGACTTAAGGCAGCATCGGTCACATTGTCACCAGCAAGCATCTTAGCAATTTCCTCAACCCTTTCGTCAGGAGTCAAGAGACGGACACGCGATACCGTCGTCTCATTATCACTTTCCTTAGAAATAAAGAACTGATAATCAGCAATAGCAATAACTTGCGGAAGATGACTGATGGCCAAGACCTGACCGTGGCTTCCAATTTTATGAATCTTCTGAGCAATGGCTTGAGCAACACGGCCTGAAACACCAGTATCCACTTCATCAAAGACGATGCTGGTTTTGTCTTCTTTTCGGGCAAAAGCTGATTTAATAGCTAACATAAGTCGAGACAATTCTCCT
Source organism: uncultured Streptococcus sp. (assembly GCA_934229725.1). Taxonomy (GTDB): domain Bacteria; phylum Bacillota; class Bacilli; order Lactobacillales; family Streptococcaceae; genus Streptococcus. The sequence continues at coordinate 12,262 of CAKQDX010000013.1, read as the reverse complement.
CCTGACGCAACCTTAACAAGCGGTTTAAAACCTTCACCTGGATTTGTCGAAATGTAAAACTCAACCTGTTCATTGCCATCACGATTAAATTTCCCCTTCGTAAAGGTTACTTTAAAATCTGCCTTGTCCATATAGAGGTCACATAGCTCAGCCTTAATCTCTGCTTCTAGAGCCGTTGCAATCTGATGACGTGCCGCCTGTAAGGTTTCTGCAGATGCAAGCAAGTCTTTTTCCAGTTGCTTAAGTTCTTGTTCCATGGCATCTGATGAGCTGGAATTCCCAGTCAGAAGGTTATATTCCTTAGTCGAATTGTCCAGGTAATCCAAGACATCATCGACAGTTCCACCATATTTACGGGTAATAGCATTAATGGTATCTAAACGGTGTTCAATTTCCTGCAAACGACCTGCGTCAAAGTCTAGATTATCTAAAAAATCACCCAACTGTTTGGTCGCATCCTCAAGAACATAATAGGCCTCTGATAGATTACCAGAGAGTTCCTTATAGTCTGAGTCATACTCTTCAAGAGATTGAAGGTCATTCATGGCAGAGCGGACATTGGATAGACTAGAAAAATCTTCATTATCCAACATGACATAGGCATTTGTTAATGTATCGGCTATCTGCTTATGATTCAGTAGTTTATCTCGCTCCTTCATCAAAGCAAAATCTTCTCCTGATTTCAAAGAAGCTGCCTCAATTTCTGCTATCTGAAAAGCCAGCATTTCAATACGGGCTTTATGCTCTTGCTCATTTTTCTGTTTGTCAAGAACAGCTTTCCTTAACTCACGATAGCGGTCAAAATATTCTTGATACTTTTTCTTCGTTTGAAAAAACGCCTTATCTCCAAAAGCATCCAACATGCTAATGTGAAGAGCAGGTCTCATGAGTTCTTCCTGATCATGTTGACCGTGAATATCGACCAAAAAATGTCCCACTGCCTTAAGAATGGTTAGGTTCACCATCTGGCCATTAATACGACTAACACTTCGACCATTTTGGAAAACTTCACGGCGAATAATCAATTCATCCTCAACGGGAATCCCATTATCTTCCAAGAGACTGACTAAAGCAGGATTTTGTTCAATTGAAAAGAATCCCTGAATTTCTGCCTTAGGAGCCGAGTGACGCACCACTTCACTAGAAGCTCGTGCCCCTAGCATTAGATTCATTGCATCAATAATAATGGACTTACCAGCTCCTGTTTCACCAGTAAGGACAGTCATCCCATTTTCAAAGTTAAGAGAAATTTCTTCAATAATTGCGAAATTCTTTATCGTAATTTCGAGAAGCATAAGTCCTCCTATTCTTCAACCCACTTGACAATCTGTCCCTGTAATTCAATAGCTGCTAATTCTGACTGAGCGACTAAAAAGAGGGTGTCATCGTCAGCAATTAAACTAAAAATCAAGTGCTTGTATTCGTCCAAAAGAATCTTTTTGATAAGACGACTAGTTCCAGGCTGAACCTGGATATTCATGAAAGCTTGTTGACGGTCAATACGGATTAAGCGCTTAGATCCAACTGGAGATACACCTAAACGTCTAGGGGCATTTGAAAGTCCATAGATATAGGAACCATCTTCAGAAGGGACTTTTGTGATTCCAATTTCATTAATATCACGTGATACGGTGGCTTGAGTAGCTTTTAAGCCCTCGTTTTGGAGTAATTTAACCAATTCTCCCTGAGTCGTAATTTTATTTTCTTGGACAATCTTTCGGATTAGCTCCAAACGATCATTCTTCTTCATTTTTCTTAAACTCCTTATGTGCTTGTGCTACAACTTCCTTGATAGCGGATATAATCTCATTCTTAGGCGAAGTTGTTTTCTCCAAGTGGGCCAGAAACTCAATATTACCATGGCCACCTTGAATAGGGGAAAAATCCAACCCTTTAACCGAAAAGCCATAATCAACTGCAAAAGCAGTGACTGTTTCTAGCACCTTCTCATGAACACTGCTCTCACGGACAATGCCATTTTTCCCAATTTGTTCACGACCTGCCTCAAATTGCGGTTTGACCAGGGCAACAACTTGTCCACCATCAACCAATACCTTGGCCAAAGCAGGTAGAATCAGATTAAGAGAGATAAAGCTGACATCAATAGATGCAAATGATGGCAAGCCTTCAGTAAAATCGGTAGGTTCAGCATAACGAAAATTATACTGTTCCATAGAACGAACACGTTCGTCCTGACGCAGTTTCCAAACCAGCTGGTTAGTACCGACATCAACAGCATAAACCAGTTTAGCCCCATTTTGAAGCATAACATCAGTAAAACCACCTGTCGAAGCACCAATATCAATCGTAGTCATGCCTTCAACCGAGAGATTGAAAACCTTCAAGCCTTTTTCAAGTTTAAGACCTCCACGACTGACATATTTAAGTTTTTCCCCTTTAAGCTTCAACTCTGTCGCATCATCAATTTTTTCTCCAGGTTTGTCATAACGCTCACCATTGATAACATTCACAACCAAACCAGCCATAACGCCTCGTTTAGCTTGTTCTCGTGTGTCAAAAAGGCCTTGTTTATAGGCCAAGACATCTACTCTTTCCTTAGGCATGGAGTCGTAACCTTTCTATGATTTCTATAACACTGTCCTTTTTAAAGCCTTGACTCTCAGCCAGATTTTGGAAGATAGTCTCAGCTTTGTTAAGAGATTCCTCGAGAATGTCATATGATTTATCCAAACCAAGTAGGGCAGGGTAGGTTGATTTCCCAGCCACCACATCTTTTCCAGGTGTTTTTCCCAAGGCTTCAAAATCAGCTGTCACATCTAAGATGTCATCACGGACTTGAAAGGCTAGACCAATCAGCTGACCAGCTTCTTGAAGATTATCCAAAACTTCTTGTCCTTGTTGAGCAACAATACCTGCTGCCACAAAAGGAAAGGTTAAGAGCTTACCTGTCTTATGTTCATGAATTTGAGCTAGTTGTGATAAATCAAGTTCTTGACCTTCACCCTTCATATCCAGCATCTGACCACCTACCATACCAAAAGTTCCTGAGGAATGAGACAATGCTTGAATCAATTGAACACGAATTTCCGCAGAAAGCTCTGTTTGGGCAAGTAAATCAAAGGGATCTAAAAAGAGAGAATCCCCAGCCAAGATGGCTGTTGCTTCGTCAAATTTTTTATGGTTTGTCAAACGTCCTCGACGGTAATCATCATTATCCATGGCCGGTAAATCATCATGAATCAGACTGCCTGTATGAATCATTTCAAGACTCGCTGCGACGTCAAAATGACTGTCAGTTAATTCTAAACCAAATCCTTCAAGTAAATCCAAGAAAATGAGAGGACGAATACGCTTACCGCCGCCATCAACTGAATAAAGAATCGCTGTAATCAGTTCATGTGATACTGGAAGATTCTTCTTTTGATAGTAATCACGGATAGCAGCATCAATTTTTTCACGCTTGGTCATTAGGCATCCATTTCCGTTTCTGTACCGTCTGCTTGCATAACCTTAACCAGTGTCTTTTCAGCATCTTCCAAGGTCTTCTGCAAATCTTTAGAGAGGGCCATACCCTTTTGGAACTCCGCAATAGCATCTTCAAGAGCAACATCGCCAGTCTCAAGTTTAGTAACGATGGCTTCTAGGTCCTGTAAGTTTTCCTCAAATGTTTTTTTCGTTGACATTTTTTACCTCTACTTCTAGTTCTCCATCCCTCATTTGGATAGTTAATTGATCACCCGCAATAATATCCTTGATAGTGGTTAGAGGCTTATCGTCTTTATTGACAATAGCATAGCCCCTCGCAACAATACGGCTAGTATCCAGTGATAATAGGGCCTCTTGCGCCTTCTCTAGTCTGACACGATAGCCTTTAAGGGAGTTCTTGGTTGTAGTAACTAACAAACGCTGTAAGGACTCTCGACGGTCCTGATAATTCTCTACACTAGGCAAGAGATTCAAACCTTGCAGTCTCTGACTTAAAAGAGCCGTTTCTTTTTGTTTGCGCTCAAACTCCTGCTTTATCAAGGTTTCAAGTCGGGTTGTCAATTGGTCCAGCTTTTGTAAGTAGCCGTCATAAAGCCGCTCAGGCTGCCTAAAGACAACAGACTGTGATAATTTAGCCAAACGCTCTTGGTTATACTGTATACGTCTCAAACAAGCTTGATAAACCCTGTTTTGTCTTTCTCTTATCCAAACCAAGATATCTGCCTTAGATACTGGCGTTGCAAGCTCTGCCGCTGCAGTAGGGGTAGCGGCCCTACGATCCGCTACAAAATCAGCCAGAGTCGTATCGGTTTCATGACCAACACTAGAAATCACAGGCAAACGACTCTCAAAAATCGACCGCACCACAATTTCTTCGTTAAAGGCCCAGAGATCCTCGATTGAACCTCCACCACGACCGACGATTAAAAGATCCAGGTCATCCCTTTGATTGGCTCTTTGGATATTTTCAGCAATTTCTTGTGCAGCTCCTTCACCTTGAACCTTGGTAGGAAAGAGTAGAATTTCTACCCCTGGAAAACGACGACTTACGGTTGTAATGATATCTCGAATAACCGCACCACTAGGACTCGTGACAACCCCAATTTTTTTGACAAAATTAGGAAGAGCCTGTTTATGAAGCTCGTCAAAATAACCTTGAGCAGTTAGTTTCTTACGAAGCTGTTCGAATTGGAGAGCCAAAGCACCCACACCATCTGGCTCAGCTTTCTCGATAATAATCGAATAGGAACCACTAGGCTCATAGATTTGTACCCGACCAACGACATTGATTTTCATTCCTTCTTCGAGGTCAAAACCAAGTTTTTGGAAGACTCCTGCCCAAATTGTTGCTTGGATAACAGCTCCCTCATCCTTAAGAGAAAAATATTGATGACTCGGCCGACGACGAAAATTGGAAACCTGACCTGTCAAATACACCCTCTCTAAATAAGGGTCACGGTCAAATTTCATTTTTAAATATTTGGTTAAAGAGGTGACCGATAAATAGTCTGACACGACAACTCTCCTTTTTAAAACTGATTAGTGAGAAATCCGGTGAGACTAAAAAAGTTCCGTCCAACTGACAATCTCAAATCTCCATAATCAACTTTTTAATTGTATACACGATTACCTTAAATTATACCAAAAAAGACTGTCAAAAGACAGTCTCAGACACCCTAGTCAGGCGTTTTATAACGGTTTAATTAGCTTGTTGAATATTTTTTGGAAACGACGTCCCAGGATCCACTTGAACCATCAAGACCACCATAGGCTTCTAACTGACCTTTTTTGTCAACTCGGAAAAGAAGAACATCATTACCATAACTATCAGAGAGTTGGGCATAGACTAGATTATCGTCATCGTCAGTCCATGAATAAACATTCCAACCCAGATTTTTATAACTTTCGCCGGTTGAGCCTTGTTCCTTGGCATAGGTAGAAACTACCCAGTCTTCTAACTGCTGATCAGACAATGATGACGTATCAACATTAGAGGACTGATTATCTGATGATGCTGCAGCTGCTTCCTTACTTTTGGCTAACTGGCCATTTTTCCAAGGATTGGTTACGTTTTCGTTTTGGTTATTACTATACCACATTAGAGTGACAACGGGAATCACGACAGCAGCCACCGCCACAACGCCAATCACCCATCTAATCACTTTAGGGTCTCTTAATCTATCCAAACTCGAAACCTTCCTACTTCTAGTAGGTTCATTCTTACGACGTCTAAATTCGCTCACAGCTTTTTCCTCTTTTTCTTGAAAGTAGTCCCTTTTTTTCTTTTCCTCTTGTTCCAAGAGTTTTTGCACTTCCTTTCGGCCCTGTGGATCACTCGTTTGAGCCAAAGAAATTTGCAACTGAAAGATACGATTATCCAAAGCCTGCTCATATTCTTTGGCTGCTTCTCTATCACCATTATCTGCTAAGGCTCTGAGATACTCTTCATTACTGAATTCAGCCATACTATACCGCTCCTGCTTCTAAATCGTTTCTTCTATTTTCTTAAAGCCTGAGACTTTTGTCAAGTTACTAGTTTGTAACAAAATCTTACAGCTATAAAAAAGTTGAAGAAACTCACATTCTCCAACTTATTTCTTAATCATTTCCTTATAATACTTGCAATAACTTTGAAGGGGACAGGACTGACATTTAGGATTCTTAGCTAAACAATGATAACGTCCAAAGAAAATCATGCGATGATGACTAATAATCCAGTCTCTCTTAGGGATTTTCTTCATCAACTCTGCTTCTATTTCCTCTACAGTAGCGTTTTCTGCTACAATATTCAGGCGTTTTGAAACACGTGAGACATGTGTGTCAACAGCAATGGACGGAATCCCATAAACTTCGGCTAAAACAACATTAGCTGTTTTTCTTCCCACACCAGGTAAACTCTCTAATTCTTTGTGTGTTTTGGGAACTTGACCATCAAAATTCATTAGAACAGCTCTTGCCGTTTTAATGATATTCTTAGCTTTATTCTTGTAGAGACCGATGGTCCGTAAGCACATTTCAACGTCATCAAGATTGGCAGATGCTAAATCTTCAATTTCTGGATAACGAGCCCACAGACCGGGAGTAATCTTGTTTACAGCCTTATCTGTTGTTTGCGCCGATAAAATAACCGCAACAAGGAGTTGAAAAGGAGTTTTCCACTCCAACTCCCCATGAGCGTTGGGAAACATCTCTCCCATCAAGGCTAGAGCTTCATTAACACGCTTTCTTCCCAACATTATTGGCCACCCCACAATTGACGAGCTGCATCCATACCTGTTTTGAAGTCTTCTGAAACCTGATGAGCCTGTTTCTTCCCTTGATGCTCCAAACGACGCTCTTCAACTTGAATTTTTGTCGTAATACCACTCAATTTCCAGTTGCGAAGAACCCCTTTGATGTAATTCCAATTTGTCTTGCGGTTAAATACTGCTTCTTTCAAAGCCTCACGAATAAGTTCGGGATCAGTATGTTCTTCTTGAATTTCCTTGTTTAAATCTTCAATAACCATAGGATTCAAGATTCCCAAAGCCTGTTCCAACTCATCCGTCAGTTGTTTGATGAGTTGTGTATTGGTTGGTTGACCAACGACAGGGCCTGACACAGTCCTTTCCTTACTCACCAGTTTATCTAAAATAGCTAAAGCAGGTGAAGCATCGACAACCATCTCAATTTCATTATTAACCTTAATCGTTGTGAAATCAAGGAGTCCAGCCTCAGTCAATGTCGTGATACTCTTATTAACCTCAGTTGGTGTCTTACCAGTTGCCTGCGCAATCTGACTAGACGCCACTTCTCCAATCTGAGTTGTCGTTTGTAGATAGAGAAATTGCCAAACTAAAAAGTCATCCGCTGACGGAAAAATCTCCTTAAAATGGAAAAACAAGGCGTTTGGAAGGACCAGATTTCCTGATCGATACTGTTCAAAAAAACTCATAATAACCTTTCAGAGTTGCTAGACTGACGTCAAAAGTCTAAATGGTCACACAAAGACTCTTGAATCTGTCTGCTACAAATAACCGTAGAATGAAAAATCATCTTCCAACTCTTCTAAACGATAAGGTGTTTCTTGATAGACTGCGTAGTTAATCCAATTACTAAAGAAAGCCGATGCCGCAAGGTTCCAACGCAGTTGAGGTTCCTGATTAGGATCATCTTCTGGAAAATAATTCGCTGGTACATCAGGGTTTATGCCAACATCCAAGTCCCTTCGGTATTCTCTAGCCAATGTATCTCTGTCATATTCAAAATGACCGAAACTATAAACCTCACGAAGATTCTTACTAGCTAAAATAGACAATCCTACTTCAGGTCCTGAAACAACAACATCTAAATCTGTCTTGTTTTTGATATCTTCAAGAGTGACTTCTGTATAGCGTGAATGAGGTGACACAAAGCTGTCATCAAAGCCATTCATGAGGAAATTTTCTGGCATGTCAACGGTTTGTTTATAGATACCAGATAATTTCTCTGGCAAGGCAACCTTATCAACCCCATGTTTGTAATAAAGACCTGCTTGAGCCCCCCAACACAAATGGAGGGTTGAATAAACATGCTTTTTAGACCAGTCAAAAACTCGTGTCAATTCCTGCCAATAATCAACTTCCTCAAAAGGCATTTGTTCAACAGGAGCACCCGTCACGATAAGACCATCGTAATACTTGTCCTTGATTTCATCAAATGTCTTATAAAAAGTCTTCATATGTTCGGCATGGGTGTTTTTCGATTTATGGCTAGCCATATAAAGAAACTCAACGTTAATCTGTAGCGGCGTATTTGCCAAAAGACGTAGCAACTGGGTTTCTGTCACTTCTTTAGTTGGCATTAGGTTAAGGATTAGGACCTCCATTGGTCGTATATCCTGACTACTTGCCCTATTCTCATCCATGATGAAGACATTTTCCGAACGCAATACATCAAGAGCTGGTAACTTATTATCAAGTTTTATAGGCATAACAACATCTCCATCCTTGTCTATTCTATCTTCATATTATAAACCGGGGAGGTATTGTTATCAAATATATATTTTCTCTAGTTAGCTATAGCTTAAAACTATATAAGAAAGCATATTCTGTTTAAAAGAGTTAAAAAGGCCCTAAGGCCTTTTGTAAAATCAGGAATAAATTATCCTGGGAAGTTCATCAATACTTTAGTGTCATAGCCTTCGATAGCTTGACGTCCATTAAGACCGTCAAGTTCAATCAAGAAGGCACAACCAGCAACAACACCGCCAAGGCGTTCTACCATTTCGATTGTGGCTTTCACAGTTCCGCCAGTCGCCAAGAGATCATCAACGATAAGGACACGTTGGCCAGGCTTAATGGCATCAGCGTGCATACAGAGGGTATCAATACCGTACTCTTTTTCGTAATCTGCTGAAATGACTTCACGTGGCAATTTACCAGGTTTACGAACTGGCGCAAAGCCAATTCCAAGTTGATAAGCAACTGGACATCCCACAATGAAACCACGTGCTTCTGGACCAACAATCATATCAATCTTCATGTCCGTAGCATACTGAACGATTTCACGAATAGCATAGCCATAAGCTTTTCCATCAGCCATCAATGGGCTAATATCACGGAAAGTAACCCCTTCTTTAGGGTAGTTTTCAATAGATGCAATATAGTCTTCTAATTTCATTTGTTCTTCCTATAGGCATTTTGCCAAAAAATATTTACATATTATTATAGCATGAATCCGTGGATTTAGAAAATGCTAACCCCTAGATTCTAAGCCAATTATCTTATTTGGTCACTACTGCTCTGGCTTGTAGAGCCAATCATAAATTTCCCGTGGTGTTCCCAAAGCCATAAGTTCTTGGAACTTAACTAAATGTTTAAGGTCTTGGAAAATCTGACTGTCTTCAATGTCACGTTTCTTAGCTTCTTTATTAACCGTCATGACACCATTATCAATGGTCACAAAATCCAATTCATCAAAAATCTGAATCATCTTGATAAGGAGAATTTTATCAATTTTAAGGTAATGACTGAGATCATCTAGTTTATAGCGGACATCAAACTCTGGAAATTGGTAGATGGTCTTATAGAGCCTTGCGAACTGCTCTCTGGTTCCATAGCCGGTCAGATAATAAGCCTGTTTGATGCTATTCTTAAAGTATATCGCTTGGAAATCCTTACCTTCAAACCACTCTTTCAATTCTGTCGCAGATTCAGGCAACTTATTAAGGACTACCGCAGGTGCTGTGTCCGATGCTTCTTCTACCATCGGTACGCCTTCTGGTAGAGTCATATTTTTAGCACGAATATCAAATAATTGGATGCCTTCTACACGCGCATCCTCAAGCATAAGCTGGAGTGTTGTCTGACCATTCCAAACATTTACAGATAAGGTCACGGCTAATTCCAAACCTTGAGCTTGTTGGAATTCTTGAAGCAAATCACCCTTATTGAAGGCGACAACATCAAAACTAGCCTTACCTTGTTTAACCTTAAACTTAAGATGGGCTCCATTTTGCCCCATAGTCCTGGCTTGAGTCACTATAATATCATGTAGCCAAAAGACTGGCTTTTTATTATCCATGCCAAAAGGAGCTAATTTTTCCAGGCTCTTTATGGTATCCAAGCTAAGCTCACTGAGCTTGAGTTCCTCGTCTAGATTGAGTGTATTTTTAGCGCTTGTATCAATGTCATTGTCATAGACATAATGGCACAAAATATCGGAGAGTTGACCAAGATTTTCCTCTGGAAGGGTCATTCCAGCCGCTCCAGCATGCCCTCCAAAAGCAGTGAAAATCTCTCGATGCTCATCTAGGGCATGGAAGATATTGATAGATTCCAAACTACGTGCTGAACCCTTAGCCAAGCCATCTTCAATATTTAAAACTACCACTGTCTGACTGATTTGTTCCATGATGCGACCAGCAACAATGCCGAGAACACCTGGATGCCAGCCTTCTTTAGCCAAAACTTGAACAGGTTTGTCCAAGTCTACCATAGTCATGGCTTCATCAAATATTTTTTGAACAACTTCCTTGCGTTCTTCATTTTTAGCATTTATATTCAGTGCAATGGCCTGAGCTTCTTCATCGTCAAATCCGGTTAATAGTTCAATGGCTGGATTTGGATCATCTAAGCGTCCCAAGGCATTGAGTTGAGGAGCCAGTTTAAAACCTACTGTTTCTTCAGAAATCGTTGTTGGGTCTACATCGGAAATACGAAGCAGTTCTTGAAGCCCTATACGCTCAGTAGTCTTGAGGATTTCTAGCCCCACCTTGACCATAATACGATTTTCATCCGTCAGGCTAACCATATCGGCAATGGTCCCAATGGCTACCAAATCCAACATCTCTGTAGGAAGAGCTTCAAGGAGGGCAGTTGCCAATTTGAAAGCTACCCCACAACCTGCCAGATACTTAAAGGGATAATCAGCATCTGGATGTTCTGGGTGGACAATGGCGTAGGCATCTGGAAGCTGAGCTGGCATGCTATGGTGGTCAGTAACGATAACATCCACACCTTGCTCTTGCGCATAAGCAATAGCCTCATTCCCCGCTACCCCATTATCCACTGTAACAATGAGTGAAATACCTTCCTGCTGAATGAAATATTTGTAGACACTTTCGTTTGGTCCGTAACCATCTGTAAAACGGTTAGGCAAATAAACTCGAGCTTCAGCGCCCATCATTTCAAGGGCTTCCTTGACAATCGATGCTGATGTCATACCATCTGCATCATAGTCTCCATAGACTAAGATTTGCTCATAATTTTCGATGGCCTGACGAATTCTAGCCACTGCCTTATCCATATCATGCAGAAGATAAGGATCATGAAGGTGTGATAAATCAGCCTTGAGAAAGTCTTCAAGGGCCTCTTCTGTCGTAATGCCACGTTCAAAGGCAATCTTGGCTGCTGTCTCTGCCAGCCCATGCTCTTTAGCAAGTTTAAAAAAGCCAGCATCTGGCTCTTTTGTATTTATTTTCCAATCATACGTTGATGTAATCATGTTTTTATATTTTCTCCCTGTCATCTAATCTACTTATTATAACATGAATAGATTTATCAGAGTGGATAGAAGTCTGAGTTTTCTAAAAAGAGAACGGAAAAAATCGGAAGGTGCATAGACTCGCAGTACATTTACAATCAAGACCTGCTTTTCTAAGCAAAATAATAGTCTGGATATTTCTCCCTTATTTGACTTGTCTTTTCTCCTCTTCCTTTTATCTAGCTCTATTCTACTATCGTTTTCAAGCAATGTCGGGTAAAACAAGAAGAAAAGGATTCCCTGTCCGGAAATCCTCTACATCAATTTTTATAAATCATCCCTGTACAGGCTTGCTCTGAAAGTTCGACAAAGCCCAGAGATTGGTAAAAGGCTAGATTTTTCTCGCTACGTTCAGTGGCAAGGAGCCGTTGATAAACATTGGGGAAAGTTGTTAAAGCCTCTTCTAAAAGTTTCTTTCCGATACCTTGACGCTGATGATCTGGTCGCACCAAGAGGTCCTGCACAAAAATGACAGAGTGACCATCTCCTACCAAGCGAATGTAGGCTACTAACTCTTCCTTATCATAGACTGCCAACTGCCAGAGACTGGCTTTGACAGCTTCTTCTAGCATAGATGGGTTGTTAGTATAATTGGTCCAGCCAACCGAGCTGTACAATGCGAGTAGGTCTTCTATCGCTGGAATTTCTTGTTTGTATTCTAACATCTTAACTCCTTTTTTAACCTATAGTGCTGGAGGTTTTCTAAATAAGATTGGATATTTGATGCCGTCTAGCACCCCCCTATTTCTAATTCCGAGAATTGATTTGAAATGAAAAAGAATGCTGATAAATCAACATTCTTTTTAAGTAT
>CAKQDX010000012.1 GCA_934229725.1 uncultured Streptococcus sp. | reverse complement strand
AAGACATAACCTAGATAGAGATACTTCTCAAATAAATTTTAATCAGTGAGGTATTTCCAAATGGCTAAACAACAAATAAATCTCGTTGAGATTGAAGCAATGAATTCTCTTCAAGAATTGACTCTTGAAGAACTTGATAACGTTCTTGGTGCTGGTGGTGGAGTAATCCAAACCATTGTTTTAAGTAATCAATTTTATTCAGACAAAATATGGTAATAGTGATCACCAATTAGATATTGTGAATTATGTTGATTCTATCATTTTTGTTGATAAGAGTAGTGGAGATGTTATCAAAGATACTCATGATAATTTGATTTATAGAAATCAAAATTATAGAAAATTATTTGGTTTAAAGGAGAAAGTTCATAATGATTAGTAATGTTTTACAGATAAAAAACTTACAAAAGGAATTTAAGGACACTCAGGTAGTTAACCTTAGTTCCTTATCAGTTCAACAAGGTGAGATTTATGGTTTTCTAGGTCCAAATGGAGCTGGGAAAACAACCACCATGAAGATGATTTTGTCTTTGATTTCTCGTACAGCTGGGGAGATTGAAGTGTTCGGTCAACCCATAGGTACGGACAAGCAGTATCTTAATCAGATTGGCTCTATGATTGAAGAACCGTCTTATTATCCTAATTTAACAGGCTATGAAAATCTCTTGGTCTTCCAAAAAATCCTTGGATTTGATAAGGAAAATATTCAGGAAACCTTGAAAATTGTGGGGTTAGATCAACCTAAAAACAAGAAAAAATTGGTTAAAGATTATTCCTTGGGTATGAAACAGCGTTTGGCTTTAGCCTTTGCCTTAGTCAAGAAACCACGTTTGTTGATACTGGATGAGCCAACAAACGGGCTAGACCCAGCAGGGATTCATGAAATTCGGGAACTGATTATCAAGTTGGCAAAAGAACAGGGCATTACTGTCTTCATCTCTACCCATATCCTTTCTGAAGTAGAGCATATCGCTGACCGTGTGGGGATTATCAATCATGGTCAACTGGTTTACGAGGGAGAAATTCGCAAAATTCAGTCCAATAAATGGCTGGAAGTGCGTGGGGATTTTAGAGGTCTACGTGAAGCCATTAGCCAAGTGTTATTTGGTTATCCGTGCAAGATGTTAGAGATACAAGAGGATAAACTCAAGCTGACTAACCTTGCCGATCAGCAGATTTCTAGTTTGTTACGAGATTTAATAGTCGAGAAAGTTCCAATTTATGAAGTGAAGCAAGAACAAGAAACCTTGGAATCTATCTTCCTCAGCTTAACCAAGGAGTGAGTCTTATGTTGAATAATTTGTCTATTGAATTGCTCAAGGCAAAACGAACCAAATCCTTCCTCATTAGCATACTAGTTATGGGAGTTGGATTTGCTTGGGCAATTGCAGCCGCTACACGCTACCTAAGTAATCCACACATGCACCAGATTAGCCTAATTTTCTATATGATAAAAGAAGTAAATGGCTTGATTCTTCCTATTGTGGTTGCTCTCTTTGTATCGCGGATTGTCAAGAACGAGAAGGAGGGCAACACTTTCAAACTGCTTTTGGCAAATGGTGAAAATGTACGGCATATCTTTCTGAGTAAGCTTGGCCTGACTATGTTCGTTTTGACCTTCCTCGCTTTTTTGGAGGGAGTAGTAGTCCAGTTGATTGCAATCTTATCTGGTCTAGAAACGCCTGTTAGCCTAATCCTCTGGCAAATCGTCATTTTCTTGCTAGCCTCTTTTATCTTAACCTGTCTGTTTTTGACTTTGCAGTTTTTACTGAAAAAGCAGGCATTGATACTGGCATTAGGGATTTTCGGAGGATTTCTTGGATTTGGATTTGGTCATGCACCAGCTTTTCTACAGCTGATTTTCCCTTTTGGTGGTATAGGATATCTGTCTCTGGTGGATTACCAGCAAGTCGCCAGTCAAGTGAGTTATGTTTTGGTGACAAACCTAGGATTTAAACTCTTTACATATTTGCCAATAGCCCTAATCTATCTCTTCTTATCTATCTATCTGGTTGAAAAGAAAGGAGGCAAGCTATGATGTCTTATCTATCAGTAGAATGGCGGAAAACCAAAAAATTTTCCATGTTGATGATTGGTATTTGGTTCTTAGCTTTTTGTAGCCTGATTGGTCTTGGGATTTACTTTGGTTCAGCTTATTCTATGGTTACAGAAAGTGAAAAGGTACCTGTTTTATGGGGACAATTGACCTTCTATTATAGCCAGCTTTTCTTTCCGATTTTGGTCAGCCTTTATGTAGCCATGATGTTAGGAAAAGAGTTTGATAGAAAAAATATTGAATTTCTCAGAGCTAATAATGTCAGTCTTGGGAAATTATTATTGGCAAAAGAAATAGTAATTATCTTGTTTATTGCTGTTTTACAGTTGTTCTTGTTTGGTATTTTTTATGTCAGTGCTCACCTAGCTCATTTAGAAATTTCTAATTTGTTCACCTACCTCAAGTGGGATTTATTGGGGATTTTTGGAACAATTAGTATGATGGCAGTGCAGTTTTTTGTAACAGCTAAAACTCGTGTTTTCAGTAAATCTGTGGGAATTGGTGCTATTGGTACTTTCATAGGATTTATGATGATTTTTGTATCAGATAAATTATCTTTAATCTATCCCTACTCCCAAGCTATGGTGGCAATGAGGTCACGGAATTTGATAGACTTTAATTTAGTGGAAATATTGCTGTTTATCATTGTAAATATTCTTCTGTGGGGGATTTTTCATACATTGAGTAATAAAGAATTGCATAAGTAATACGAAGACTCTTCGGAGTCTTTTTCTTGTGATAAAAGCTCCAAGCTTTATCTGGTATACTTGACCAAGTTTTTTAGAAAGAAGGTCTAAGATGTTAAATATAGTCAAAACTAAAGCCTTAATTAGTGTTGGAGCAGTGGCTGCAACTAGCTTTATTCTCATGATGGGATATACTGCTGGTCAACACTCGACTGTTAAACAAAGTCGTAAAGAGATTGAATTGGCTGAAGCTAAACTTGTAGAGGATAAACAAGCGGAAGATAAAGCCAGCATTTTGTCATCGGATACTGTAAAGGAATTTTTGACGCAGTACTATACGAAAGAAAAGCTTGGAGAAATAATACACGTATAGACGCCTATATCCTCAAATATAATCTCAGGGTTATGAACAATTTTCAAGTCGCCCAACAGGCGATTGAATCCAATGGCATCATTGAGCATGGTGTAGCCATGAACTTTTTCGCCGTTGACTAAAATTGCCACCTCAGAACTTGTTTTACTTACATCAATTCCAAATACTGTACACATGACATTACCTCTTTTGTCTTGAATAATTCCATGTTTTAGTGATTTTATTTTCAATATGCGACGTTTAGCGTCCCACATACTTTGATCAAACTCCACCTAAAACAAGGTGTCTTGCCAGTTTGTCAAGCGACGTCTAGCGCTATAGAGCCCTACGACTTTACAAGACACCACTACTTTAACATAAAGAAAAAGTAGTGAGTACTCTCTCCCGTCAGAGATTTCTTCACTACTAATCTTAGTATGTTTTTTACGAAAATCTATTGAATATGCCATAAAAAGATTATACCACATTGTGTACTGTTTTTGGTTCATTTTACTATATTTGAAGAGGCGTTTAAACTATCTGACATAAAACTCGTTCTAGAGGAAAGACATCCTTTAAAAAGTTAGTTTATTTTGCAACTTAGACATCAAGGTAGGTTAACCCCTTCATGGAAAAATCAAGACTCTTAGCACTATGGGTTAAACTACCACTGGAGACGTAATCAATCGCTAAACCACGAAAACGGCTAATAGTGGTCATATCAATATTTCCAGAACATTCAATCCGAGAACGTCCTGCAATTAGGGTAATGGCCTGTTCAATCTCTTCCAATGACATATTATCCAACATGATAATATCAGCACCCGCCGCCGCAGCTTCTTCGGCAGCAGCAAGGCTTTCCACTTCCACCTCGACCATTTTCACAAAAGGGGCATAGGCACGCGCTTGAGCAATTGCCTTTTGAACACTACCTACTGCCGCAATGTGATTGTCTTTTAGCATGATAGCATCTGATAAATTAAAGCGATGATTATAGCCACCGCCAACTCTCACGGCATATTTCTCAAAAAGACGTAAATTAGGAGTAGTTTTTCGAGTATCAAATACCTTAATGCAATCATCGCCTAAGGCTTCTACATAAGCAGCTGTCATCGAAGCAATCCCTGATAAATGTTGTAAAAAATTCAAGGCAACGCGTTCACATGTTAAGAGACTTCTCACCGATCCTACGATTTCTAAAACCAAATCGCCACTAGTCAAACGATCCCCATCCTTAAATTGATGAGGATTCTGGAAGGTCACCTCGGCATCAAATAGGGTAAAAACCCTTTGAAAAACGGTTAGCCCCGCTAAAACACCAGCTTCCTTGGCAAAAAGCGACACCTTGGCTTGGCCATGATGATCAAAAATGGCATTAGTACTGTAATCTTCGGAATGAATATCTTCTCGCAAGGCTGCTTTCAATGTATCATCTATTTGAAAAGGGGTTAAATCAGTTGAAATGATTGACATCACTAAGTCCTCTCTTTTTAATATCACTTGTAAGCACTAGAGGCAATTACTATTAACTTCCAAAGGAAATCACAAACCTAAATACCTCATTTTTAATTATAATAAGTGTCAATACCATTGTCAATACCATTGTATATACAATGGTATTTTTTTTGTGTATAATAGTAAAGTACCAATAGGAAACAGGTGGTCTTTTGAGCGCCAAAATTGCCAACCTATTTCCATATTCTAACTGAAAGGACAATTCAATGATTCATTTAATAATGATTAGCGCCATTGCTCTAGCCATTGGAATTGGTTTCCGCACCAAAATCAATATTGGCCTGCTGGCTATTGCTTTTTCTTACCTCATCGCAACCACTCTCATGGGATTAAGCCCCGAAAAACTTCTTCATTTTTGGCCAACCTCACTCTTTTTTACCATTTTTAGCGTCTCTCTCTTTTATAACGTTGCAACAACTAACGGTACTCTTGATGTTTTGGCCCAACACATTCTCTACCGCACACGCACCCACCCTAACGCCCTCTACATAATTTTATACCTGATGGCAACCCTTTTGTCTGCTTTAGGTGCTGGATTTTTCACTACTATGGCCGTTTGCTGTCCTCTAGCGATTACCCTCTGTCAAAAAGCGGACAAACACCCTTTGATTGGAGCTCAAGCCGTCAATTGGGGAGCTTCAGGAGGGGCTAATTTGATAACCAGTAGCTCAGGCATTGTCTTTCAAGGCCTGTTTAAGCAAATGGGATGGGAAGAGCAAGCTTTTTCACTTGGCAATCATATCTTTTTCGTCAGCATTATCTACCCATTCATCGTCTTGCTTTTATTATCCTGTTACAGCCACTATAGTAAGGGAAGAACAAACTCATCCTTGACTATTGACCAACCACCACTCCTCAGCAAGGTTCAAAGACAAACCACCTTGCTCATGATCAGCAGCATAGTTTTGGTTTGGCTTTTTCCCTTGTTGCATCTCATTTTCCCAAACATCGCCTGGATAGCTACTTATCGAAAAACATTTGATATTGGCTTTGTCTCAATACTCATGGTCTGCCTCGCCTTAAGGCTCAAATTAGGGAAGCAAGAAGCCATTTTGGCTAAGGTTCCCTGGGCTACAATTATCATGCTCTGCGGCATGAGCTTACTAATGTCTCTAGCGGTCAAGTCAGGTTTAGTCACACTGATAGGGCACCTCATGACAACAACCATTCCTCATTTCTGGTTACCTCTGTTCTTTTGTGTGATAGCTGGAGTGATGTCACTCTTTAGTTCCACCCTATCCGTTGTAGTTCCAGCCCTCTTTCCCATCATTGCTATCATCAGTGCTCAAAATCCCCAGATTGATATTCACTTACTCACAACAGCCACCGTTATTGGCTCTCTATCTACTAATATCTCACCCTTTTCATCAGCTGGTTCTCTCATTCAACTCTCATTTCCCAATACAGAGGAACGTGACCTTGCCTTCAAAAAGCAAATTATTCTGGGTGTCCCCATCTGCTTAAGTTTGGGACTCTTGACCACCTGGATTCTCATCCTTCTAGCTTCCTTAAGTTAGATAACAAATCTAACTTAAGGGTGGACTTGGTATAATAAAGTAGACACAAAATTAAGTGGAAACGAGGAAAAGACATTATGCCAAGAAAAACCTTTGATAAAGCCTTCAAACTCTCTGCTGTAAACCTCATCCTGTAAAAATGATTAGTTCAACTTTAAAAATTCATCCCAATAGTCTTTATTGATGGATTCAAGAATATGAAAAATATGACGAAGTGCGTTCCCTGAACATGGGAGCGCACTTCGTCATACTCAATTTGAGATGTAGTAAAATGAAATAAGAACAGGACAAATAGATCAGGACAGTCAAATCGATTTCTAACAATATTTTAGAAGTAGAGGTGTACTAGTCCAGTTTCAATCTACTATATATTTTGTTTCTATTCTAGTTTTTCAAAAAGGGCAAAAAGGCCTCAACATCATAAAAAGGCATCCTATCAGGTATTCAAAAACCTTGATAGGATGCCTTTTATCATAGAAAAATTACTGGATCTTTCCCTCAAATTGAGTTTTTGTCTTGCTTCTAGACTGATAAACAATTATTTACGGCGTCCTGGTCTTTCTTTGTAGCCATAGTATGCATCTTCGATGATTTCTTGCATATGGTCTACCATTGGAAGACGTGGGGTAGCTGGTGAACATTGGTCTTCATAAGCCAGGAAGGCTAATTCACGAGAATGTTCTTTCCATTCTTTTTCGTCAATTCCTTGGTCTCTAAAATTCATTTGGATCCCAATACGTTCACCGAGTTCGTAGACAGCTTTTGCATAAGATTCAACCCCTTCTTCTGGAGTGGAAGCTGGAAGTCCAAGCATGCGTGCGATATCTTGGTATTTTTCATCTGCACGGTAGTAGTTGTACTTAGGCCATGTTGCTGTCTCAGCTACCGTGACTCTTCTACAACTTTTACACTGAAAACGGCGCTTCTTAAGACGTAGTAGAGTTGGAGTTCCCGCTTGCTCGAGGAGAGGGATTTTAGAAGGCTTTTGAAAGTCATATTTGTTCATTTTTCCTTGGCAGTGAGGGCATGGTGGTGCAGAGTAATCGAGTGTTGCTTGAACCTCAATGTAGGTATCTTTTTCAAAAACAAGTGAAATAATGATATTTGGATTTTTAATTCCGATTAATTCTGTGGTATTCTTAATAAGTCTCATAAGTTCTTCCTAATGATGGTTTGGTTGCTTTTCATTATAGTTCTTATGGGACTTTTTGTGTACACTCAAAAAGCTCTATAATCTCTACAGTGGTTTTACCCACTACAGAAATTATAGAGCCAGAACTTGGTGGAAGCCAAGTTCTTTTTGCTTGCCTTAACTAACCTCTTAGGGGGGAAACCGTGCCACTTACCTAAAAGGCCTTGTTTTGTTTAAAGCAGTTGTTATAATGGAACCATCAAAAGGACAGGAAAGGAGTATTATGAAAGTTAGAATCGAACTGGACCCATCCATGGATGAGCCTGAAATCTTGATTCGAGCTCCTCAATTAACAGAAGAAATAGCGCGGCTCCAAGAATCTATTCTAAAGCAAAAGTTGGCCCCTTTAGCCTTTTACAAGGATCGTAGTGAGTACTTTCTAGATTTGGAAACGATTCTCTTTTTTGAAACAGATGGGGAGAAAATTTATGGGCATACCAGGGACGAGGCCTATGAGGTCAAGCAGAAGCTCTATGAGTTAGAAGAACTGCTTCCGCTTGCCTTTTGTCGGATTTCCAAATCAACCATTGTCAACGTAAAGCAGATTTATTCTTTAGAGAAGTCTTTTTCAGGGACCAGCACGGTTAATTTCTATCAGACTCACAAGCAGGTTCATGTATCGAGACGCTACTATCCAGTCTTAAAAGAACGATTAAATGAAATGAGGTAACATGATGAGAAAAAAATTAATTGGGATTTTCTTAATCCTTCTAGCAGCCTTGGTAGTTTTGCAGGGCTATTTTGTAACATGGGAAATTAGTATTTGGATGCTGACCTGGGTGGTCTTGTTAGCCGTTCTTTCCCTTTCTAGTTTTTTGAAACGCCACTTTGGTTGGGGCTTCATCTATGGTGTTTTGGCCCTCTTTTCACTTAATGGACAGTTTCATTTTCTTCCAGTATCCAACTCTGTCGTTATCCTTTCTTCTATTCTTGCAGTTATTGGTTTGAATATTCTCTTCAAACCTTCAGGTAAAGCGAAAAACCGTTTTGGTTCTTATGCTGCCGGGTCAGATGCTCAAAATGGTGGTAATGATATTGATGTGAGTTTTTCAACGGTGACCAAATATCTCAATGACCAACACTTTACTCATGGAAGTGCGGATGTAAGTCTGGGAGAAGCATCAGTTTATTTTGATAACTGCCGTATTGAAGGGGCGTCTGCCCATTTTGATGTGGATGTTTCGCTGGGAAGTCTTAGTCTCTATGTGCCTAGTGATTGGCGAGTTCATATCAATGTGGACAACTCGCTCTCGGCTATTCAACACCAGGAAAATCCAAGCAATTTGACTAGCAAGGATTTCTATATCACAGGGGATGTTTCCTTGGGTAATCTAGAAATCATCTATGTTGGTGAGAGTTCGATTGATTAAGTTAGGAGAGAAGTTACGACTAGTAAAACAAGTACAAGCTATAAAGAATGACAATTTAAGCGGATAATACTCCTATATTTCTAATTTCATCCAGTCTATCAGACTAATTGATACACAAGGGAGTGGGACAAGGAACAATTTTTGAAAAGTTGTTCGGTCTCACTCCCCTTTTCCTATTTTATAGTCTCTTTATTTGTGATAATATAGTATAGTGAAAAACTAGACTGGAATGACTATACTCTATTGACGTTTTATGTGACGAAAATGATATTAAAAAATCTAGGCGAATGCCTGCTAAGACTGACAGTCAGATAAACTCAAGATGAGACTAGAAGGGAAATTGTTATGAGAAAAAAAGCAATTGGTATTGATTTAGGAACAACCAACTCGGTCATGGCTGTTGTTCGTGAAGATGTGCCAGAGATTATTCCGATGGGAACGAATGACGATCAGGTCTTGCGTTCAGCGGTCTACTTCTCAAATATCGGTGGTAAAAACCATGTGTCCTTTGGTAAGGAAGCTATCGAGCGTGGAACAGAAATCGGAAGTACAGAAAACTTTAAATTTGACTTCAAACGTGATATTGGTCGTCCGATTGCCAGTGATACACCAGACCACACACGTGTTAATTCTATTATTCTTTCAGCCTTGGTTTTGAATGAATTCCGTAAACGTGCTTATGTGGTTGGTCAAGAAATAGGTCAAGCAGACGGCATCAAGGATGCTGTCATCACTGTGCCTGCCTACTTTACGTCAGACCAACGTGCGGCCACTAAGAATGCTGGTCGTATTGCAGGATTTAATGTCTTGCGTATTATCAATGAGCCTACGGCTGCGGCTATTGCCTATGCCCACACTAAAAATGCTCAAGGAAATGTCTTGGTCTTCGACCTTGGTGGGGGAACATTTGACGTTACCATCATGCGCGTGGCTGATCATGCTTACGATATTTTGGCAACTGACGGAAATTCACGTCTTGGTGGAATTGACTTTGATAAACGTCTTGTTGGCTACATCATGCAGGAGTTGGAAAAACAAGGGGTCAATATGACCAACCTTTCTGAGAAGGAAAAAATCCAACTTCAGTACAAGGCTGAGCAAATTAAGACCAGCCTATCTGTTAATGACCAAGCTCTTTATGAGCATTATGTCAATGGTCAAGGTTACGGTGTCTTGATTACTCAGGCAATTTTCAATGAACTTACCTTGGACCTCCTCAAAGATACTGAAATTAAGGTACAGTCTACCCTTCAAGCGTCCGGTTTGAAGTGGGAAGAGATTGATCATATTCTCCTTGTGGGTGGATCAACACGGATGCCAATGATTCGTCAAATGATCCGTCTAATGAGTGGTTTGGAACCTAAGTTTGACCTTAATCCAGATACTATCGTGGCACAGGGGGCATCTATTCTAGCCGATCTTATTGTCAACAATGAGGTTAGCTTCTCTGAACACCAGGATGGTAAGACAACTGAGACAGACAGGGTGGTTGTCAAGGATGTGACCTCTCAGGGAATCGGTCTGCTCTTCAAGAAAAATCCTAACAGGAACTATAGCTTTGTGGGTGACTACTACAATAGTGTTGTGGTTCCTCGTAACTCTGTCTTGCCTTTGGCCGTTACTAAGGATCTCTTTGCGGTCGTAGACGGGCAGAATAAGTTCAAGCTACGTATCACAGAAGGTAATTATGAAAATCCTTTTGCCGTTAAGATTTTAGGAGAAGTGAAAGGACAGGTGGCACAACCACGTCAGAAAGGCGAGCTCTTGGCTCAGGTTACTTATGCCTTTGACTCAGAACAAATCGTTACAGTGACAGTGTCTGATCCGAGAAGCAAGACTGTTGTAGCACGCTTCTCAGTCAACGCACAAGTCAGTCAAACCCAAGAAGTGGTTAAGGAAGACTTGTCAGAACTTCAAGCTATTTTTGCTAAATTCATCTCATGATAGACTATTACAAAGCAATTGATACAGAGACAGGGCAAGAATTGTCCTATTTGAGAGCAGTCAGCAATCGTATTTCTCCAGAAATGTCGGCCCAAGACTGTTTCGTGGCTCTATCCTATCTACGTGAGGAGCTAGAGGAGCTTTGGACTAATGGAACCCTGGACCAAGAGGGAGAACGTCTGCGCAACGAACTTTACACGATTCGCCAGCTCTTTTTCTCAGATTATGAAAAATTTCAATACGATCGAAAACTCAAACAAGCTCAGAGAAAGGTTTTAGAAGTTGAGCAAAAGCCGATTCCTAAGAGGGTAGAGGTGCCTGCTAAAAAGGAAATTCCTTTTGCGCCTGTTAGGGTGACTCAGACTAAAGAGTCATCTTTAAACAATTACCTCTTTGCGGCCCTATCTTTTGTGATTCTATTAAGCTTGATTCTCATCTTCAACATCAATGTTATCGTCCTTATCATCGGAGCCGTCCTTATTGTGGCCCTGATGTTACTTATGTCTTAGGAGATTTTAATGGAAACCAATCAATTAACATTTGAACATATTTGTTTTAAATATAAGGGCAATGATAACCAGCTCTTTACAGATTTGGATGTTACGATGGAGACTGGTCAAGTTGTCGGCATCCTAGGGGCTTCTGGTTCAGGGAAGACAACCTTGACGGAGATTCTCCTTGGCCAGCTTAAACCGACTTGCCAACAATTTCGTATCTTGGAAAATGGAAAACCTGTGACAGCAGGCTCACGTTCTTGGTCTTATGTGCCCCAACAGAATCTGCTTCGGGAGTATCTTAGGGTGTCTGAGACTTTTGATTTTTATGCAGCCCACCATCTTAAAGGGAGCAGTAAATCGACTAAAAGGCAACGCATCGCTGGCATCATGGAAGATTTGGGCTTAACGGAATTTGCCAACAAGAAAATTTCCGAGCTTTCTGGTGGGCAAAAACGCCGTGTATCCATTGGTATTGAGCTTCTTAGCCCTAGTCCTTACTTTATTCTGGATGAGCCGTCTTCCGGCTTGGATGCCCTCAGTGACCGTAATCTCTTACGTACCTTGAAAATCTTGGCTAAATCAGCCCATAAGTCTATCGTGGTTATTACCCACAATACGGAAAATTTGGCTATTTTTGACAAAATTATTTTCTTGTCTAAGGGACGTCCGACTTTTGCAGGGACCTATGAAGAGTTGCTTTTGGAGTATAAGACCAGCGATCCTTACATGATTCGTAAATACATGGATATGAATATCGCAGATGTCTATCAAGAGCTCAATGCTTCAACACGCATTTACAAAATTTAGGGAGACTTATGAACGCAGCATTACGATTAAGTTGGTATAAATTTAAACACCACTACATGGATTTTGTTAAGGTTCTTCTAGGCATCATCGCTTTTGAAGGCCTAATCCTCTACATTCAAGAAAAGGGATTCTTGAAAGATTTCGAAACAACTCGAATGACGCTCTTTCTCTTACTTTTTTCAACCAGTCTTTTGATTGTGGTTCAAAATAGTATTTATATTTCCAAGGAGCGCTCGGTTCTCAACCGTGACTTTTTCTCAGGTCTGAGTCGTTCGGCCTTTGCCATAGCCAGCATGGGGATTCACGCCTTCTTTGCTGTTTTGGAAACCATTGTCTTTATCCTTTCTTACTCTATCTTTAGTAAGTACTTTGACAAGGAGTTTCCAGATGCTGGTCATATTTTTTCTTCCTACCGTTGGGAAGTTGGCATTACAGTGCTCTTGGTTTTCTTGGCCTCGCACTTTATTGCCCTCTTCATCTCAGCCTTGGTTGGAAAATCTGAAATCACCTCTGTTATCTTAGCAGTTGTTGTGGGTATCATGCAATTTTCATTGTCAGGGACTATCCTATCCTTGCCCAAAGCCATTGATTGGGTACAAAAATTTATCTATCTTGGTTATGGCCATAAGCTGTTTGGGATTTCTAGTGATTTGTCAGACCTACCATCTAGCTTGGCTAAGTACGGTGTCCCTGTACCCAAGAGTCAGTTGGAGGCCTTTCAAGGGTCTACAGGCGACTTCCGGGGTCAATGGTGGGCCTTGGTGCTTCATTGTCTGGTTTATGCCTTACTCTTTTTCGTCACACTTCAGAAGAAGGAGAAATAAATGCAACAATATGATGAATGGCTGATTGATTTCCAAGTGCAGCATGGTCGCAAGCCAAGTGATAAGGAAGTGGCGGAAGCTGCTAAGTCCGGCTTTGCCCTTTCTAGTGGCTTGAGCAGACAGAAAAATTCTAAATTCAGACAAGTTTTGTCTAAGATTGGTTTGGGTGATCTTAAGTTTAGCTGGTTTTTAGTTTTAGAAATTTTGCTTTTGATTTGTATCGCTCTTTTTGGCTATGTTGTCGGCTATCTGTTTATCTAGGAGGACCTCATGAAACAATTTAAACATAAAAAGTTTATCGGTTTGGCCTTACTTGTCTTTTTGGTCTTCATGGTACTTGGAAAATACACTCAGAGTACGGCTTTTACGTCCTCTTCTAGGGTTTATGCCACAACCGTGGTTGACAAGAAGACGGGAAATAAGGTCCGTTTTGAAGTCCGCAAGGTCAAGGGTGATAAATACGAAGTCAAAAATACGGAGACTGGGGACACCTATCAGGCTAATGCCCAAGCTGGCGAAGACCGTTCTTTGAGCTTTAAGTTGGCCGGAAATGATGGAAACTCGGACGGCACTATCCGTATCACACCAAGTATGGTGCCTGGGGGTGACGCCAAGGTTGAAATGACCGATTCAGATACCTATACTCAGGTTGACGGAGGCTCTGAAGTTATTCAGTCTAGCGAGGCTTCATCAACTTCTTCAAGTAGTGAGGTTAAGAGCATCATTAAGGATATTTTGGAATCAAGCAGTTCCTCTTCAGGTAGTGATGCCAGCTCAAGTACGTCTTCGAACGATACCAGCAAGCCAGATGCAGATATCAAGACCAAGACCGATGTCAATGGTGATAAGGAAACCACCTATGTTGCGGACTATTCGACTGAGGATATCAAGTACATCACGGAAGCCTTTGGGAAATGGCTCTATCAGTCTGACTATGCCAAAGATGCCGTCTTGGTTCAAAGCAGTTTTGATAGCATCACCAAGGTCAACGATGGTAGCCCTACCTTCCTTTCATTCAAGGCACCTAAGGAAGAAGGCAGTAGCCAAAACATTACTATTTTAGCCAACCTTATCAATGCGGATGGTTATGAAAATATCTCAGGTGTTCCTAGTGGTATCGTCAATGGTAAAGAAGCTTCAAACTATGATTTCAAGGACTATAAAAATAGGGTTGATTCCTTTGCTCTTGGAATTAATGAAAATAGTGGTAAGACTGCAGACTATAGCCCAACGTCATCCTTCCGTCTCTATACCTTGAAGGATAAAAAACATGCCATGTATGAGGACAATGATGCGGAACAAAAAGCCCTCTTCAAGGACTTTTCAGCTGATGACAAGACGGGTGGCAATTATAATGGCTACAACAAGCTCTACAAGGATTTGGTTGATCAAGACAAGGATTCTTACCAAATTGTTCTAGGTTCTAATGGTACCGTTTATTATGTGACTAATTACTGGATTGGCAATTACGATAAGAAGGCTGTTCAGACTTATAAGGTGGCACCAGATGATATGCAAGAGGCCTACCAAGAGTTGCTCAAGCATTATTCTAGCGCTGGTAAGTCTGAAAGCTCAGAGTCATCAAGTTCTTCACAAAGTTCAACAACGTCATCAACATCAACTTCATCAAGCTCATCAGAAGCTAAGACAGAATCAAAAACAGACACTAAGACTGAGCAAACTGGCATGGATGTTACTGCTATTAAGGACAATAACTTCCAAAGCCTTGAAGGTACTTGGAAGAATGGAAATGGTAACACTTTGACGTTTTCTAAGGATCAAGTAACATCACCGACAGATTATGAAGTTCAAAATGCTAATTCTAGTCTTGAAAATGGGTACCTGAGAGCGAGTCTAAGAACAGGAATGTATGGTGCAATCATCTTTTTCATTCCGAAAGGTACGACCTTGCCAAATGTGTCAGGAAATTACCCTGATGCTTCAGATAATACTAAAGATCGTATCCTAGTGACTCAATCAGGAGGGACACAATCAGATGCCAAACAATTCTACTATAAGGCTGACTAGCCTATTAAAGCTAAAAGGTTGAGATAAGATTGAAAACGTAGACTGACTGTCTATCACTTAAAGAAAGTCTCTAAAAGAATATGTCTTTAATTAACAAGGTTGAGATAAAATTATCTCAACCTTTTATGTTACATTTGTAACTTTAATTTAATAAGCCAGCTCTTCTTACATGAATAAGTGGATTATTAGACGTTTCATAGACTTTCTTTAAAAATTAATTATTGTGAAAACTTCTAAAAAGCTATATAATGAGTAGTGTTGTATAGATGCTTTCTGAGAAAGTTTCTTAATTCATGTTAAGGGAGGGGGAAAAAGAATGACTTATATTGTCGAATGGCTGCTTGCTGTTTTCAAAGACTTTCATTGGTTGATAGTTATTGATGCACTTTTGATTTTCTTGGTGAATTACCTGATGTTCAATGCTGCCGGTCGAGTTAAGGTCTCTTGGCGACTACTTTTAGTGGGTGGCCTTATTTCAGTTGTTCTGACACCAATTCTTCCTATAGGATTCAAATTTTTGCTTAATCCTCTCATTCTATTTTGTTTTAGTTATTACAAACGTCCAGATCTGCCGTGGATTGAGCCAGTATTTAACAGTTTCTATGCCTGGGGAACGACTAACATCATCATGAGAGGGCTCTCGTTTTTCATCCTCCCTCTACTTTTGGGGGATGATTTGGTCAGTCGTATCCCAG
Organism: uncultured Streptococcus sp.; assembly: GCA_934229725.1. Taxonomy (GTDB): domain Bacteria; phylum Bacillota; class Bacilli; order Lactobacillales; family Streptococcaceae; genus Streptococcus. The sequence continues at coordinate 52,194 of CAKQDX010000012.1, read as the reverse complement.
AGCCTCTGACGACTTTCATATGTGTGCTAGCTACCTACCCACTCTATCTTTTGATTCACCGTTTTATTGGTTATGACTATTTGCAGGTTGAAGACAAGGAACGCTTACGGTTACACTTTACTCCTATTGTTATCGGGGTTAGCTTTGCCTTTCTCTCATATGGCCTTTTAAATGATTTTTTGCCTTACTTTGCTAGTATTTGGCCTGTGGAAGTGGTTAACAATTATGCTAAGCTGGTTGTTTTATTAGCCACAGGGGCCTTCTTCCTAGTCGTGTCTTATGCCAACCAATGGGTTAAGGATGAACTTTTTATAGAGTTGAAGGAAGAACAGGAACGTCACTTCCAAAGTTTGCAGGAATCTAGTAGGCATATTTTGCACCTTTATCAGGAACTTTATCGTGATGGGGTTCCAAAGGTAGCTGTGCCTAAAAAGGTTAAGACTGTTTTGGCCACTAGTCAAGAGGGGGATTCTCAGATCCTATCTGAGGAGGAAGTTCCTTTCAAAAAAGTGATACCAGATATTTCCAATCTCCATTCTCAACTGCTACGGTCTGTGATTGAGAGTAAGTATATGGAGTTTCACGCTGTGGGACTTGATTTTATCCTAGAAATTCCGGATCCTATCTCACCAGTTCATATTGATGTGGTGGATTTATCAGGGGTTTTATCAACTTTCTTGGACAATGCCTTGCTAAAAGCGCATGGTCAAGAAGAGTGCTTAGTTCGCCTGTCGTATTTTCAAAGAGGTGGGGAGCAGGTTCTCTCTGTGGAGGTGACTCTCGGTCAGGGTGAAGCAAGGGGAGCTTATAAGGAAGGTGAAGAAGGCTTGTCAATGAATGAACAACTTGAGGATATTATGGAACGTTATCCTCAGTCTAAGTTTAGCTTTAAGGATGACAAGTTGATTTATAGACAGCAATTTGAATACTAAACGAGTCATTGGAAATTTTTTTGGGGAAGAGATTAAATGTTTGAATCGTTTTTAGGAATTAATTTTTTAAATCTTTATGATACAGATGCCTTTTTGGCTGTCCAGATTATTCTGACGCTGACAATCAACTGTATTATTTTCAGGCGGATGACGGATATTCGTATCTCCTGGACGGTCTTTTTGACCTTGGCCCTACTTGATGTGGCTATTCAATACAATATTAACAATCTGACGACTGTTGTGGATGTCTTTCTTTTGATGATTTTGGCAGTTCTTGCCAAGGGAAAGACCTGGTCGTTAACGCAGTATGCCTTTCATACCTTGTTTCCGGTGGTGACATCGGATTTACTCTTTCGTTTATTGGGACTTTTCTTTTTCCCGCTTCTCTTGAATATTCCTGTAGCTGAGGTGGGGAGTAATGCTCTCTTTTATCTCTTGACCTATAGTATGATTTTGCCACTTTATTTCATTTTTAACCGTTTTTTAGGCTTGGATTTGAAACGTTGGAAGGTCTATAGTGATGATTCTCTCCACAATATTCAGATTTCTCGACGTGTTGCCTTGGCAATGGCGATTTATTTGTTGGGCATCTATCTTTGCATGAATTTGGATGCTTGGCTTCCGTTCTATTCTCCAGAGTTGGAATTGCGGCTGCGTATGTTCTGGGTTCTCTTGTCTGCAATAGCCTTTATTTTCCTTATTGCCCACCTCAATCAATTGTCTAGGCAATATCTGGAAGAGAGCTTGGCTATGGAGGAAAAAAGGCATTTGAATAGTTTGACCAAGGCCAATCAGAAAATCGATGTTCTCTATAATGAGTTGTTACAATACAGGCAGTCTTATCAGACGGTTGTGGAACAATTTTCGGAGGAAGTACGAGATCAGGAAGAGGCTCTTGCTGAACAGGTTTATCAAAATGTTTTAAGAGAGAGTGCCAAGGAGTTTGAACGGTTTCGTGTCGTTGAGAATCCTAAGCTGGAAAATATTCATTCTCTACCTCTGCGTAGCCTTCTTTCAGCTCGTATGATGGAGGCTAAACGTAATAATATTCCAGTGACCTGTGACATTCCTGAGGAAATCAAGGGATTTGCTATGAATGTGGTTGACCTAACCTTGCTAGTGTCTATTTTCTTTAGTAATGCGATTGACGAGAGCAAGCAAGTACCAGCCGCTCAAATTAGCTTTAGTTTTCATCAACACGATAAGGATGGAGGCTATCATTTTGTCATGGAAAATCGAACGCAAGAAGAAAGAGTTGACCTTGACGCTATTATGCAGGAGGAAAATCAGAAGAAGACCTCTGGACTTAACCTCCACTCGGCCAAGGATATTCTTAAGAAATATGGGGATGCCAACTTAGTGACAAGTAGTGGTGATTACCTCTTTAAACAGGAATTAATTTTTAAATAAAGATCTCGAGTCAAATCAAAGGATTTGGCTCTTTTTTGGACTACAGGACCATAAAAGAGGGCTCTTTGCTGTCGTGCTTGTGCTTATGTCTGAAGCTTAGGACATTGGAGGAGAAAGGTGACAAGGGAGGAGTCTGATTGTTGCTTGATTCTGTGTTATAATAGCAAGGATTAATGGTTGTTAGAGCTAGGAGATTGTGAGTCTTACTTAGTCCTATTGGCCGGCAGATAGACAAGAAAGGGACGTCTTATGAAATTACTTTATACGGATATGTCTCAGGATTTAACAGAAATTCTGACGGAGCAGGCGACCAGCTATGCTCAAAAGGGAAAGAGGGTCTTTTATATTGCTCCTAATGCCCTGTCATTTGAGAAGGAGCGTAAGGTCTTGGAGTATCTGCCTCAGTCAGCATCCTTTGAGATTACGGTGACTCGTTTTACTCAGATGGCTAGGTATTTTATTCTCAATACGAGTAATCCTAAAACCCAGTTGGATGATACTGGTCTGGCCATGATTTTTTATAAGGTACTGTCGCACATGGGTGACGATGAGCTTAAGGTTTATGGTCGTTTGCGTAAGGATAGTAATTTTATTAACCAATTGGTGGACCTTTGCAAAGAGTTGCAACAGGCCAATATGACAGTACTGGATTTGCAGTATTTGGATCAAGCAGAGAAGCAGGAGGATTTGGTAAAGATTTTCAGTGCGGCTCAGGACCTTTTGTTGGCAGGGGATTTTGACAATCAATCCAAGCTCAGCGCCTTCTTTGAGGAAATTAACTCAGGGCATTTAGATAAGGCATTAAGCCATACGGTTTTGGTCATTGATGGCTTCACCCGTTTCTCAGCTGAGGAGGAAGCCCTGATTGCCCTCTTGAATGACAAGTGTCACCAGATTGTTATTGGGACTTATGCCAGTCAAAAAGCCTATAAGGCTAACTTTGTCTATGGCAATGTTTATCAGGCCTCAGTGGATTTTTTGAGGACTTTAGCACAGACCTATAAGGTGACACCAGATTATGTGATGACGGACAAGGAGGGGAATCCTTCTTTTGCACGTATCAGTCGCCTTTTAGAGAGCCGTCATGATTTTAGTACTATAGACGAACAGCTGACTGATCAGGACAAAGAAGCTTTGCAGGTTTGGGAAGTGGTTAACCAAAAGGAAGAAGTAGCTCAGGTTGCCAAGAGTATTCGTCAGTTGCTAGCAGATGGCAAGCGCTATAAGGATATTCTAGTCTTACTTGGTGATGAGGATAGTTATAAGCTTCAGGTGGGGCAGATTTTCCGAAAATTTGATATTCCCTATTATTTCGGTAAGGAAGAAAGCATGTCTAGCCATCCTTTGGTGCAGTTTGTGGATTCGCTAGAGCGTATCAAGCGCTATAATTATCGTGCCGAGGATTTGCTTAACCTTGTGAAATCTGGTCTTTATGGTGGATTTGCTCAGGAGGACTTGGACCTTTTTGAATATTATGTCAATTTTGCAGATATCAAGGGGCGTCACAAGTTCTTGTTTGATTTTACGGCTAATAGTCGTGATAAGTATGATTTGGACCAGCTCAATGCCTTGAGGTCACAACTGGTAGAGCCCTTGGACAAGTTGCTTAACAGTCGCAAACAAAAGGGTTCTAGTCTACTCAAGAAACTGGTGGCCTTTTTAGAAACTGTGCAATTGCCAAGTCAAATGGAGGCATTGACTGTCAAGGCAAGTGAGGCTGAAAAAGAGCAGAATGAACAGGTCTGGAAGGCTTTCACCCAACTCTTGGAGCAGGTCGAGACTATCTTTGGAAACGAATCGCTGTCAGTGGATGACTTTTTGTCTATCTTGCGTTCGGGAATGTTGGCCTGTGATTACCGTACGGTCCCAGCTACAGTCGATGTCGTCAATGTGAAGAAATATGATTTGATCCAGCCGCATTCAGCGCCTTATGTTTTTGCCTTGGGCATGACCCAGTCACATTTTCCAAAGGTAGGACAAAATAAGAGTCTCTTGTCTGACGAGGAGCGCAGTCGTATCAATGAGGCGACGGATGAGCACAGGAGTTTGGATATTGTCACGCAGAGCAATAGTCAGCGAGGGCATTTCGTGGCTATGTCGCTTTTCAATGCGGCTAGTGAACAATTGGTGCTTAGTCAGCCACAAATTCTCAATGAGACGCAGGACGACATGTCAGTTTATTTGAAGGAACTGCTTGACCTTGGTCTTCCTTTGCTTGAAAAGGGACGCAATCGTTTCGAAGCCAAGGGTGACCAGATTGGGAACTACAAGGACCTCCTATCAACTGTTATTGCCCTTAACAGCAGTCAGCTAGATGCTGATTTGGACAAGGAAACGCAGACTTTCTGGTCAGTTGCTGTGCGTTATCTCCGTAAGCGACTTGATAAGGACCAAGTCTTGATTCCACATGTGATTGACGATGTGACGACGACCAAGGTGGATGATCAGGTTATGCAGCTGGTCTTTCCGGGGGAAGAACCACTGAAATTATCAGCCTCGGCTCTGACGACCTTCTATAACAACCAATATCTTTATTTCTTGCGTTATGTTTTGGGACTTGAAGAGTTGGAGTCCATCCATCCAGATGCTCGACACCACGGGACTTACTTGCACCGGGTCTTTGAGCGTGTCATGGGGGATTCTTCGTCAGAAAACTTCGATGATAAACTGGAAAAGGCTATTAGTCAGACCAATCAGGAGCAACCTTTTGAAATTCTCTATACGGAGGATCAAGAGAGTCGCTTGTCTCGTCAGATTTTGGAGGATATTGCCCGTTCAACTGCCAGTGTTTTGCGTGATAATGCGGCTGTTAAGGTTGAGCGTGAGGAGGCCAAGTTTGACCTGCTTTTAGCTAACAGCATCAAGATTACAGGGATTATTGACCGTGTGGACCGTTTAACAGATGGGGCTCTGGGTGTCGTTGACTACAAATCAGGTAAAAATGTCTTTGACATTCAGAAATTCTACAATGGCCTCAGTCCGCAGTTGGTGACCTATCTGGAGGCCCTTCGACAAACCTATAAGGTCGATGCTAATCAGCTTTTTGGGGCCATGTATCTTCACATGCAGGATCCACAGCTTAATCTGGCCCAGTTTGGTCTGGATAAGCTAGCAGCTCAAGCTCATAAGGAATTAACCTATAAGGGGCTTTTTGTGGCTTCAGAAACGGAGCATTTGGCTGGTGGAAACTATGATTTGAAAAAGACTGTCACCTACAACAAGGAGGACTTAGAGACCTTGTTGGATTATAATCTTAAGCTCTTTACAGGAGCTGCGAAGATTATCCGAAGTGGGAATTTTGCAGTCAATCCTTATACTGAGGATGGCAAGTCTGTTCAAGGGGACCAAATCAAGGCCATTACTCATTTCGAGGCTGACCGTCACATGGGACAGGCTCGAAAACTCTTGCGTTTACCAAAAAAAGGTAAAAAGGAAGCCTATTTGGAGTTGATGGCAAAAGCTGAAGATAAGAATCAGATGCAAGTTGCTGAGAATATCATCCCCTTTCCAGTCACTGATAAAGCTGTAGAAGCAGACAAAAAAGACCAGGAGGACAACCATGTTGACTAAAGCTTTTTTAAGTCCAACAGAGATTAAGGAACGCATTGCCCAAGAAGCCGCTTCTGACAAGGAACGCAAGTTAACACCTGAGCAGATTGAGGCCATTTACAGTAATGGTACTAATATTCTTGTGTCAGCTTCGGCTGGATCAGGGAAAACCTTTGTCATGGTTGAGCGTATCCTTGATATGATTGGACGTGGCGTTGGCATTGATCAACTTTTTATCTCAACCTTTACGGTAAAGGCTGCAGGTGAGTTGAAAGAGCGTCTGGAAAAGCGTCTGACAGAGCAGTTGGGACAGGTTGAGACAGATGAAGAGCGTGCCTTTCTTTCAGACCAGATTGTCAAGATTGGGACGGCTGACATTGGAACCATGGATGCCTTTACTCAGAAATTGGTCAATCAGTTTGGCTATCTCCTCGGTGTGTCACCTATTTTCCGCATCATGACAGATCCTGCCGAGCAGACACTTATGAAAAATGAGGTTTATGCTGATCTCTTCAACGATTACATGCAAGGAAAAGACGCTCAGCTTTTCCAAAAATTGGTCCGTAATTTCGCTGGAAATGGCAAGACCAGTAAGGCCTTTCGTGAGCTAGTTTACGATGTCTATAGCTTTTCTCAGGCTACTGCAGGTCCTGAAAAATGGCTACGTCATAATCTCTTGAAAGGACAAGTAGAAGCTAACCCAGAACAAGCTAAAGCAGAGCTTTTAGAGGGTCTCAAAGATGGCTTGTTGGCTGATTTCTTAGCCTTCTTAAGAGACCATCTAGGCCTTGCTCAGCGTGAATTTGCCAAGGCTAAGTATCTGAATAATGTGTCAGATGCCATTAGTCTTCTTGAGGTGGGCTTGGCCAATGACCAAAGCGATATAGAGGATTTGCTCAAACAAGTCTTGACTCTGTCAGGAGGTACTGGTTTAACCAATATGACCCGTCCCAAAGATGAGGAACTCAAGGCCTATAAGGAGGCTTATAACAAGACCAAAAATGAGTTTGTGGCCCAGTTGCGAGAGGTTAATAGCCAGCTCACTGTTCTCGAGGTTTTGACCAAGCATAATGATGACATCCTACCTCTGTTGAAGCTGCTTCAGTCCTTTGTGCTTGATTTCTCAGACCAATATTTACAGGCCAAGATTCAGGAAAATGCCTTTGAATTCTCAGATATCGCCCACTTTGCCATCCGTATTTTGGAGGAAAATCCTGAGGTGGCAGCCAGCTACCGTGACCGTTACCATGAAGTGATGGTGGATGAGTATCAGGATAATAGCCATACCCAAGAGCGCATGTTGGAGCTCCTCTCTAACGGTCACAACCGATTCATGGTGGGAGATATTAAGCAATCCATCTATCGTTTCCGTCAGGCAGACCCTCAGATTTTTAATGGCAAGTTTCAGCTCTTCCTTGACAATCCAGATGCTGGTAAGCTGATTCTCCTTAAAGAGAACTTCCGTAGCCAATCTGAAGTTCTTGATGCGACCAATGGTGTTTTCAGCCACCTCATGGACCAGGAAATCGGGGATATCCTTTATGACAAGACACATATGTTGGTAGCGGGTAGCGAGAAGCAAAAAGAGCCTCATCCTGAAAATGAGACTGAGGTTCTGATTTACAATAGTGATGAAACCGGTGCAAATCCTGACGAGGAAGGTCCTGATCAACCTATCAGCAGTGGTGAGATTTCTTTGGTTATCAAAGAAATCATTAAACTTCACGAGCAGGGAGTCCGTTTTGAGGACATTACCCTCCTAGCACCAACTCGTAACACTTATCTGGACTTGATGGCGAGCTTTGAGGAGAACGGAATTCCCTTGGTTCCTGACGAGTACAAGTCAAGTTATCTTGAGTCACTAGAAGTCATGATTATGTTGGACACCCTTCGTGCTATCAATAATCCTCTTAACGACTATGCCTTGGTTGCCCTCCTTCGTTCACCAATGTTTCATTTCAATGAGGATGACCTGGCTCGTATCGCTATCCAGGCTGATGAGGGGCAATTCTATGACAAGCTTCTTGCAGCCCATACGAAATCAGGTCTTCATCCGGAGGTCGTGACGAAAGGACTTGATGCCAAGTTGACTCTTTTCACAGAGACATTGGCAGATTGGCGTGACTACAGTAAATGGCATTCGCTCTATGACCTCATTTGGAAGATTTACAACGACCGTTTCTATTACGACTATGTTGGTAGTCTTCCACGAGCCGAGCAACGTCAGGCTAACCTCTACGCCCTTGCCTTGCGTGCTAATTCCTATGAAAAGACAGGGTTTAAGGGACTTTCTCGTTTTATCGGTATGATTGACAAGATCATTTCTAGCGGTAACGACCTAGAGGAAGTGACAGACTTGGTTCCCAAAAATGCCGTTAGCCTCATGACCATTCACAAGGCTAAGGGACTGGAGTTTAAGTATGTCTTTGTCTTGCAGATGAATCGCAAGTTCATTGGGCACAGCAAGGATGGCCTGAGTGGTAAGTACATCATCAACCGTGAAAAAGGGATTGGTATTAAGTATCTAGCTGACCTCAAAGACCAGATAAATACCAATTTGCCTAAGTTAAATGTTGTTCTTGAAACCTTGACTTTCCAGGAAAATCGTAAGGAAGAGCGCCGAGCAAGTATTTCAGAAGAGATGCGTCTGCTCTATGTTGCAATGACCCGTGCAGAGAAAAAACTCTACCTGGTTGGTAAGGGCAGTAAGGAAAAATTAACCCAGCAATATGGTACGGATGTCGAAAATAATCGCCTACCCCTAGTTCTGAGAGACCAACTATCTACTTATCAGGACTGGATTATGGCACTGGACACTGCTTTTATGAGAAAGGACCTCAAGTTTACTGTTCGCTTCGTTGAGGCTGAGGACTTGACACCAGAAGCTATTGGACAGGTTGAAGTTCAAGCAGCAGTAAATGCTGATGATCTCTCTAACAATCGCCAGACGAAAGACATTAAGCGTGCCCTGACGGTCTTAGAAAGCGTTGAAAAACTCAACCAGCTCTATGCATCAGCAATTGACCTACCATCGGTGCGCACTCCAAGCCAGCTGAAGACTTTCTACGAACCAGTTATGGATACAGAGGGTGTAGATATCATGGATAAGAAAGAGGAAGTCCAACCTCTTGAAACAGCCACTACTTTTGAGCTTCCAGACTTTGGCCAAAAAAGGAAAGTTACAGGAGCTGCGATTGGTTCTGCTACCCATGAACTCATGCAACGCTTGATTCTTTCTGATACTGTGACCCTCCAGGACTTGACTCAAGCTCTTGGGCGAGTATCTGCTGATGAGCAGGTCAAGGCACGTGTGCAATTAGAAAAGCTCTTAGGTTTCTTTGATACCGAACTTGGAAAACTCATTCTAGCTAATAGAGATAAACTACGTCGTGAAGCACCGTTTGCCATGTTGGCAGAAGACCCAGCTAGTAAAGAAAACTTCGTCGTTCGTGGTATCATCGATGGCTACCTCCTTCTTGGAAATCGAATTGTCCTCTTTGATTACAAGACGGACCGCTTCACTCACCCAAGTGAGATTAAAGAGCGCTACACAGGCCAAATGAGCCTCTATGCCAAGGCTCTCAGTCAAGCTTACCAGGTGGACAAGGTCGACAAGTACCTCATTCTCCTCGGTGGAAAAGACTTGGAAGTCGTAGAAGTATAAGTTATCGCATAACCATTCTTTCATAGTGAGAGAATGGTTTTTGTCTCCCAAACCAAGTAAAAAAAGACCGGTGTTTCCACCAGTCTTTCCGATAAATTTCCATCAGTATTGTAAGTTCATTAAAATATTAGAGGATGGAAACAGTTATGAAAAAAAGTATTTTGTAGGTCTCGTAGGCCTACGAAGGCTATTATAACAAACTCATCTTAATCTAAACAAGGTTAGAAAAATTAGAAATAAACATCATAAGTGTTACTAGTTTTTAATAGATGAACTCCATAACGACAGGAAATACAGACAAAAACCGCCGGCACGAGACTGACGGTTCTTGTTCATTTTAATTGTAACATCAACTAATCAAAGGCAGAACCCCATTGACCCAGGCCCAGGAAATCGGCATGACCAGTATCATGGCTGGAATCATATCGGCGGTTGGAAATTGACGCAGTTTCATAATACGAAAACCAGTCGCAATCATAAGGAAGCCCCCACAAGCTTTAAAATCTCCAATCATGGCCTTTGTCGTCAAAGGAAGAATGAAACCAGCACTCACAAAGAGGAGGAAAAAAATGATAAATTGTGGAATGGCAATCATGGAAACGATATAACCCAGACTACAAGAGAATATCATAGCTGTAAAGAAATCTAGGATAGACTTGGAAATCAAGATAGAGGCATCACCTGTCATTCCAGACTCAAGGCTCCCATAAATCCCTGTCCCACTTGCACAAAAGAGGACGATTACTGTCAAGAGTTGCGCATAAAACTCATCGTGAGCCAGTCCGGTTTGCTTACTTGGCGTAATTTTGGACAAGCCTTTTTCCATAAGCCCAGCTCCCTTGTTGATGAGGTTTCCGAACTTTAGGGCCAGTCCAATAATAGTACCGATAACTACCGCAAAGATAACGGCAGGCATGTTAACCATATTCATAATAGCACTAATCCCCATAACCATAGAGGCTAGACCGAAGATGAGATTAAGGTTTTCCTTGAAGTCTTCTCTGAGATAGTCGCCGAAGAGCCCTCCAGCGATTCCTCCTAATATAATTGATAGCGAATTGATGATAATTCCAGTTGGCATTAGTGCTTTACCCCCTCTTGATACTAAATACCATAAGTCTATCATTATCAAAGGATGAATGCAAAAACAGGAAGTAATATCAAAGACTTTCTTGAAATTGTACCTTTGAAATGATACAATAAATGAGAGATTAGTAGAAAACGCTATCCAATCTTTTATTTAGCGGTTTTTAAGTTATTATTTATGAAAAATAATCTTATAAATCTAATTTTAACCCTAATAAAAAGCAACAAAATGGCATTATGATTAAATAAGTGCTCAAGAAAGGATAAAAGATGATTCGATTTGAACATGTGACTAAGCGTTATGAGGATAAGGATGCCCTCTCAGACCTTAATCTAGAGATTCGTGATGGGGAAATTTTTGGCTTGATTGGCCACAATGGTGCTGGTAAGACCACGACCATTTCTATTTTGACATCTATCATTGAGGCCAGCTACGGAGAGGTTTATGTTGACGATATGGCTCTTAGTCAGCACCGAGATGCTATTAAGAAAAAAATCGCTTATGTGCCAGATTCACCAGATTTATTTTTGAATTTGACTGCCAATGACTACTGGTATTTTTTGACACGTATCTATGATTTGGAAGCTAGTCAGGTTGAGGAACGTTTAACAGCCCTCATGACGACCTTTGATTTGACTGAAAATCGCTATAACCTCATTTCTTCCTTCTCACACGGTATGCGTCAGAAGGTTGTTGTTATCGGTGCTCTTTTGGTTAATCCACAGATTTGGGTTTTGGATGAGCCTCTGACAGGTTTGGACCCACAGGCATCCTATGATTTGAAAGAAGCCATGCGTCATCATGCCAAGGAGGGAAATAGCGTCCTTTTCTCAACCCATGTCCTGAGTGTAGCTGAGCAACTCTGTGAGCGCATTGGTATTTTGAAGAAAGGAAAACTCATCTTCCAAGGTTCCTTAGCTGAGCTGAAAGCTCAGTACCCTGACAAGGATTTAGAATCCATCTATCTAGAAATGGTTGGACGCAAGGTCGAGGAGGTGTAGTCATGAACTGGAACCACGTTTGGGAGCTTTTCAAAATCAATCTCCTCTATGCGAATCCTCAAGCTGTCACTAGTCTTCAGAAACGTCAGGAGAAAAAGAAAAAAGCTAATTTCTCCATTGTAAATGCCATGCTCAGGCAGCAACTCTTGATTTTAATTCTTTTTACGGTGCTCTATAGCTACCTTTTTATCGGTGTCAATTACAAGGCCAACCCTGGTGTCTTAACCTTGTATCTTTTGACCTTTACGGTTATGGGTCTAGTTCAGACTTTCACAGCCCTCTATAGCACCTTTTATGACAGTAAGGATAGCAAGGTCTATCTGCCTTTACCTTTGAAACCGTCGGAAGTCTTTTTAGCTAAGACCTTATCAGGTTTTATGACTGGGATGACTTTTATGGTTCCACTTCTTAGCTTGCTCATCTTAGCTTACTGGCAATTTATTGGTCCACTGGGGATACTTGTAGGGCTATTTGCCTTTGTCCTTTGTCTTTTTGTCAATCTCGTTCTGTCAGTCCTTCTCGCCAACAGCATTGGGACTTTGATTGTTCGTAGCTCTCGTCAAAAGCTCTATTCGACTATCCTGATGACCCTATCAACCCTATTACTCATGCTGCCTATTATGTTGGTTAGTTTTATAAATGGTTATATTAAGGGTGCTGGACATGCCGATTTTCCTTTATTCCCTTACTTGCGAGGCTACTATGATCTCGTAACTGCCCCGCTGTCTATGGAGGCCCTCCTAAATCTTTACCTTCCTCTTGCCTTGGTGCTCCTCTTAGCCTATTGGTTTTATAAGGTCAGAATGCCTCGCTATTTCCACGAGGCCCTCTATAGTCAAAAAGCTAGTAAGGTAAAGGCCAAGGCTATGACTCGTAGCCAGCGGCAGGTCCTGGTTCGTCACCATTTATCTACCTTGGGAAATCCAACCCTTATTATTAATACCTACATGGTGCCAATCTTATATATGGTTATGATGGGTGGTGGAGCAGTCTTTTTGAAAGATTTAGGACCGGATTATTTTGGACTCCTGCTTTTAATCGGGATGGCCTTTGGCTTCTTTTCAGCACAACCAACCAGTTTTCTAGGGGTGGCGACTTCCTTGGAGGGGACAAACTTTGATTTTATTCGTAGTTTGCCAATCAATACGGGTGACTACCTTCGTCAGAAGTTTTGGCTATTTTATAGCTTGCAAGTTGGTATTTCCCTCTTGTTAGGAGGACTTGGCTTGCTTTTCCTTGCTCAACTTCATCCCGTTTTAGTCCTTAGTTTCATCCTTGGATTCCTTGTCTCGACCTATCTGCTAGGAGGCTATTTCTTCGAGAGGGACCTTAAACTGTTGGAATTGAATTGGCAGGAAGTCACCCAACTCTTTAATCGAGGTGGTGGACAGTGGCTTTTTGTGGGAATTTTCATTTTCACTCTCATCGTTGCTGCCTTGCTAGGAGGTATTGTCTTCTTTGTCAGCAAGGTTTGGATAGCCTTTGCCGTTAATGCGATAACAGCCGTGATTCTAACTTTAATTGTCCTAATGGTTTACCTTTTTGGAGATCGCAAGCGTTGGAAACGCATTAGAGCCATGTTTTTTGCTTAGACCAAATTGTTTAAAGAGTTTCTCCAAATAGGAGGGACTCTTTTTAAGCCAATTCCTTATATGAAAACTTATGCATTATTTGTGTTAAAATGCCTGAATTTAGTGTATAATCATAAATATGAAACGAAATTTTGACTCAGTAAAACGCCTGGTTATCAAAATCGGGACTAGCTCTCTGGTTTTGCCATCAGGAAAAATTAATCTTGAAAAAATCGATCAACTGGCTTTTGTGATTTCCAGCCTGCATAATAAGGGGATTGAAGTCGTCTTGGTATCTTCTGGTGCTATGGGCTTTGGTCTTAATGTCCTGGACCTTGATAAGCGACCGGTAGAAGTTGGCAAGCAACAAGCCGTCTCAAGTGTTGGACAGGTTGCCATGATGAGCCTCTACTCTCAGGTCTTTGCACATTACCAGACTAAGGTTTCTCAGCTCCTTTTAACTCGAGATGTGGTTGAGTATCCTGAGAGTCTCTCTAATGCTATCAACGCTTTTGACAGTCTTTTTGAACTGGGAGTGGTTCCAGTCGTGAATGAAAATGACGCTGTCAGCGTAGATGAGATGGATCATGCGACTAAGTTTGGCGACAATGACCGCTTGTCAGCTATCGTAGCTAAGATTGTAGGTGCAGACCTTCTGATTATGTTGTCAGATATTGATGGGCTTTTTGATAAGAACCCTAATATCTATGAGGATGCAACCCTTCGTAGCTATGTACCAGAGATTACAGAGGAAATTCTGGCCTCGGCTGGTGGTGCCGGTAGTAAATTTGGTACGGGTGGTATGATGAGTAAGATTAAGTCTGCCCAGATGGTTTTTGAGAATCATAGCCAAATGGTTTTGATGAATGGTGAAAATCCACGTGACATCCTTCGTGTCCTCGAAGGAGCTAAAATCGGTACACTCTTTAAACAGGAGGACTAAGATGACATATATCGATACACTTGGCCAACAGGCCAAAGTAGCAGGTCGTCAGATCGCTAAATTATCAACAGCAGCCAAAAACGACCTTTTAAACCAGGTAGCTAAAGCTCTAGTAGCCGAAAGTGCCTATATTATCACTGAAAATGCTAAGGATATGGCCAATGCCAAAGAAAATGGCATCTCCGAAATCATGCAAGACCGCTTGCTCCTAACGGAAGATCGTATTGCAGGGATAGCGGAAGGTGTCTGTCAGGTCGCAGACCTCCAAGATCCTATCGGTCAAGTGGTGCGTGGCTATACGAATCTCGATGGCCTTAAAATCGTTCAAAAGCGTGTCCCTATGGGAGTTATCGCCATGATTTTTGAAAGCCGTCCCAATGTCTCAATTGATGCTTTTAGCTTAGCCTTCAAGACCAATAATGCCATCATTCTCCGTGGGGGACGTGATGCCATTAATTCGAATAAGGCTCTAGTTACAGTAGCCCGTAAGGCCTTGGAAACTGCAGGAATTCCAGCAGATGCCGTTCAGTTAGTTGAAGATACCTCTCACGAAGTAGCAGAAGAACTCATGGTGGCGACTGAGTACGTAGACTTGCTCATCCCTAGAGGTGGGGCCCGTCTCATCCAAACGGTTAAAGAAAAAGCCAAGGTTCCAGTCATTGAAACAGGTGTCGGTAACTGTCATATTTATGTGGATAAATATGCTAATTTGGATATGGCGACACAGATTGTCATCAATGCCAAAACGCAGCGACCAAGCGTTTGTAACGCTGCAGAATCGCTGGTCGTTCATGCTGATATTGCGGAAGACTTCCTACCTCAATTGGAAAAGGCTATTTCTAAAATTCATGCTGTTGAATTTCGTGCAGATGAGCGTGCCTTGAAAGTGATGGACAAAGCTGTTCCAGCCCTACCAGAAGACTTTGCGACCGAGTTTTTGGACTATACGATGTCTGTTAAAGTGGTAGACAGCCTTGACGAGGCTATTGGTTGGATTAATACCTACACGACATCGCATTCAGAAGCTATCGTGACTCAGGATATTAGTCGTGCTGAGCAATTCCAAGACGACGTAGACGCTGCAGCTGTCTATGTCAATGCCTCAACCCGCTTCACAGACGGCTTCGTCTTTGGACTGGGTGCAGAAATCGGAATCTCAACCCAAAAAATGCACGCCCGTGGTCCAATGGGACTTGAGGCCTTAACCTCAACCAAGTTCTATATTAACGGACAAGGACAAATTAGAGAATAAACCATCAAGCTCCATGAAGGAGCTTTTTTAAGTTAGTTTGCTAGACGACAGGTCTTCTGATATACTGGTGGTATCAAGAATGAGGAGATTTTGCCATGTTTAAAGCTTATAAAAAGTATTGGATGGGCTATGTCGATTTTACAGGACGTTCAACTCGCTCAGATTATTGGTTGGCAGTTTTAGCGAATACGATTGTAACTATCATTTTATTTACCGTGGTTATAGTTGCCATTGTATTTGATAGTCCAGGTAGTCGTTATCATCTTATTCTCAACTTACTGTATGGGTTTGCAATGCTATATTGTTTTGCTAACTATATTCCATCTATTGCCCTTCAGGTGCGTCGCTTACGTGATGCCGGTTTTCACTGGGCATTGATTTTCTTACGCTATGCGCCTGTTATAGGCGATATCGTTCTGTTGGTTTTGTTTTGTCAACCTACAAAAGTAGAATTTCCTTTCAACCAGTTCAATAATCCACAACAATGATAAGTATTTAGCAGCCTAGTAAGGCTGCTTTTTAGTCAATTTGTCAAATTCTTTTTTTATTGCTATACTATAAGTATCAAAAAATGAGGAGATTTTATTATGATCGAAGCTTATAAGAAGTTTTGGAAGGGCTACGTAGATTTTGAGGGACGTTCAACACGTTCAGATTACTGGTTTGCATATTTGGCAAATATGTTAACAGTTATTGCTTTTTATGTGTTGCTAGCAATCTTTGGAGGCATTGCAGGTGCGACAGAATCAAGCTTTTTAGCTGTTATTTCATTTATCATCCTATTTATCTTTTTTGCCTTTGGGATTGCTGCGCTTTTACCTGGTATTGCTGTAACAATTCGCCGTTTACGTGATGCTGGCTACAATTGGGCATTTATTTTTATTCCTTTAATTCCATTTGTCGGTGGTATTATCTTCATTGTTTTGCTCTGCCAACCAACGAAAGTAGAAGTGCCATTTAACAACTTCAATAACCCACAGCAATAATGACAACCAACCAACTCTTAGAGTTGGTTTTTTTATGCCAAAAAAGTTTTATGTTAATGTTGCACATTTTAATATTTCTGATATAATCTTATCTGAGACTAATCAATACTAAAATATAATTTAAGAAATGTGAATAACTTATGAAACTATTTCGTCACTTAAAAGAAAAACGTTACCTTATTTTGGCATTTACCCTACCAGCTCTTTTATTGGCTTTGGCTATTGTCTTTTTCCGTCCTACTCATCATCGTGCCGATGTAGGAGTGAGGGTCAGCACCAAACAATCGTCATCAAAAGCTAAGGCACCCTCTAAATCATCAAGCTCTAGCACGTCATCATCAGCATCAACGTCTAGCGAGTCATCAAGCTCTAGCACCGCATCCGTAGCAGCTAGTCAGGCACAGGCAGCCACAACGACTCCTTCTTCAGTCCAAGGGACTTACCAAGCGCCACAGTATAATTATGCTCCCCCAACAACTTATACCGAATCACAAAATGATGCTTCAACATCTACGATTTATAACGGGGATGTTAACTCTACTGTAGCCGAATAGAAAGATTATTATGAAAAAGAAATTATTGTTATTAGCAACTGGCTTATCTAGCCTAGCTCTATTGGCGGCTTGTTCACATCAATCTAATCATTTATCATCGACAAATTCATCCTCATCAGTAGAGCAGTCCCAATCAGACAGTAGCGAAAGCTCAAGTGAAGAGAAGAAAGTAGATACCTCTGCTTATGATGACATCATCAGCAAGTACCAAACAGCTGTAGCTGACAATCAAACTGACTCCTCAATTAATCCTTTGGTGGTAGGCTATGCTAATTCTCAAATGAGTCCGGCATCCACTGTCTATACTTACCGTGATTTGGATGGTAATGGTGTTGACGAGTTGGTGTTTGCTTTTAAACCAGGGAAAGTCTTTAAAGACTATATGATTACGGATATCTACACCATTTCCAAAGATGATGGACAGGTCATTCGTCTGACAGAAGGTCAACAACTGGGCATGTTGGGTGAGCGTATGACATTGGCCTATCTTATGGATAACACCTTTAGCTACTATGGTAGTGCTGGTGCCACAGCAGGCGATGGTTCAGGCTACCACTTTAGTAGTGATGGCCAGTCTCTTGTAAAAGATGACAGTGATTCGGGTGCAGAGATGGTTGATCTTTCTGATTGGGATTGGAAGGACTTGAGTAGCGCTTCAAGTAATAGTAGTTCTAAAACATCGTCGGAAGGTAAAACAAGCTCAAGCTCACTTAAGGCTGATGAACTGAAAAATGGTAACTACAAGTCAGCTGTAGGGACATGGAAATCTTCAAATGGAAAGACCATCACCATTACTTCGGACGGACAGTTGGAACTCTGGGGACATACCTACCCAATTGATTCAGTGAGTGCAAATCAATCTGACTCAGGTGGGTTCATCCTAACTTATGTTGATTCCAATCCAACAGGTAATACCCCAATTGAGTTTTGTCTTAAAGGGGTTAGCGATCGAGGTGATGCGGGAGATAACAGTAAGGACCGAATTTTAGCGACGCAAGGGATTCCTACAGAGGAAAATTATTATTACAGAGTAGACTGATTTTTGATAACCAATCTATAATTCATAAAGCCAGGCCCTGGGTCTGGCTTTTTTGCCATCCTAACAACTTTCAAGTCGAGACAATTTCTCTATTCTTGTGCTATAATAAAAGTTATGACTAATGAATTTCACCATGTAACCGTTCTTTTACACGAAACTGTTGATATGCTTGATATCAAGCCTGATGGCATCTATGTGGATGCGACTTTGGGTGGCGCAGGACATTCGTCTTATCTATTGTCACAATTGTCTGAAAAAGGACATTTGTACTGTTTCGACCAAGACCAAAAGGCTATTGATAACGCTCAAGTGCGTCTCAGGGACTATATTGACAAGGGAATGGTGACTTTCATTAAGGATAATTTCCGTAACCTCAGATCTAACCTTGAAGCTCTGGGAGTGTCTGAAATTGATGGCATTCTCTACGATTTGGGTGTGTCTAGCCCACAGTTGGATGAGCGTGAGCGTGGTTTTTCCTATAAACAGGATGCCAAGCTAGATATGCGTATGAATGAGGAAGCTAGTTTAACGGCCTATGAGGTGGTTAATACCTACCCTTACAACGATTTGGTGCGTATTTTCTTCAAGTATGGTGAAGACAAGTTCTCTAAGCAGATTGCACGTAAGATTGAGCAAGCACGTCAGGTCAAACCTATCGAGACGACGACGGAACTGGCGGAAATTATTAAATCTGCTAAGCCTGCCAAGGAACTGAAGAAAAAAGGACATCCAGCCAAACAAATTTTTCAAGCCATCCGAATCGAAGTTAATGATGAGCTTGGTGCTGCGGATGAGTCTATTCAGGAGGCTTTGGACCTACTAGCTGTGGATGGTCGTATCTCGGTCATTACCTTCCATTCTTTGGAGGATCGTTTAACCAAACAGCTCTTTAAGGAAGCCAGTACGGTAGATGTGCCTAAAGGCTTGCCCTTTATTCCCGAAGACCTCCAACCTAAGGTAGTATTAGTAAATCGCAAGCCTATCCTGCCTAGTCAGGAAGAATTAGAAGCAAACAACCGCTCGCATTCTGCTAAGTTGCGTGTGGCTAAAAAAATCAGGAAATAATTATGGAAAATCAGGAACATCAGGTTGTTAATAGAGCCCTTAGAAACCATATTCGTTTTATGACCCGTATGGAAAAGGCCTTCTATTCGGCAATTGTTTTGACAGCTGTTGTGATGAGTATCTCGGTTGTCTTTTTACAGGGACGTAATCAGGCCATCAAGCAACAAATCACAGACCTTAATAGCAAGATCAGTGATAAGAAGACAGAGCTTAACAATGCTAAACAGGCGGTGAATGAGTTGACTAACTCTGATCGTATCAAAGAGATTGCCAATAAAGCAGGCCTGTCTATTAATAACGATAGTATTAAGAGTGTGAAATAGCCAATGAACAGACTAAGAAAACTTAAACATTTATTTCTAAATTATGTCGTAAAGGATAGGCGAAAACCTGCCCAGAATCGACAGCGTGTTGGTCAGAACCTCATGGTTCTTAGTATCTTTATCTTTTTCGTCTTCATTATCAACTTTGTGGTAATCATTGGGACAGATAGTAAGTTTGGTGTTGATTTGTCCACACAGGCTGCTAAGTCATATAACACTAAAACAACAGTGGCTGCCAAACGTGGGACGATTTACGACCGAAATGGAAATGTTTTGGCTGAAGACTCAACCAGTTACGCCATTTACGCTATTGTGTCAACCAGCTATGTGTCAGCAACACAGGAGAAACTCTACGTTCAAGAAAGCCAGTTTGATAAGGTTGCCGATATTTTAAAGGACAAGCTAGGCATTAAGAAAAGCGATGCTCTAGCTCAGTTGCGTACTAAAGGCGCCTATCAGGTTTCCTTTGGTCTAAAGGGTAAAGGTATTACCTACTCTGTTAAAGAGGAACTCGAAAAGGCTTTTAAGGATGCAGATATCAAGGGGATGGCTTTTGAAGCGACAACCTCACGTATGTATCCAAATGGAACCTTTGCTTCAGAGTTTCTTGGCCGTGCCGAAGCTGTTGAAAATAAAAAAGACGGTTCGTATTCATTGGTCGGTCAAACCGGTTTAGAGCGTTCGCTGAATAGTCTTTTGACAGGTAAAGATGGTGAAGCTATCTACGAGAAGGACAAGGATGGTAATACTCTTCTTGGAACGGAAACTGTTACCAAGGAAGCTATTGATGGTAAGAACATCTATACGACCTTATCAGCACCTCTTCAAACCTTCTTGGAAACGCAGATGGATACCTTTATGGAGGAAACTCAAGGGGTTAATGCCTCTGCGACAGTTGTCAATGCAAAAACAGGTGAAATTCTTGCGACGACACAACGTCCGACCTATAACTCTGATACCCTCGAAGGACAAGCCAAGAAAAGTTATGACTGGGTTAACCGACTTTATGAGGCCCAATATGAACCAGGGTCAACCATGAAGGTGATGCTCTTGT
Source organism: uncultured Streptococcus sp. (assembly GCA_934229725.1). GTDB lineage: Bacteria > Bacillota > Bacilli > Lactobacillales > Streptococcaceae > Streptococcus. Next base: position 31,764 of record CAKQDX010000012.1, on the reverse strand, counting down.
CATCGGCTATCAATAACGGAAGTTTCAATCCTAATGCGACCTTTAGCAATGCCAATGGTATCAAGGTTGATGATGTTGAAACCAATGACTGGTCTATTAATGAAGGTATCTCGTCAGGTCGAACCATGTCATTTGCCCAAGCTTTCTCTTATTCAAGTAACGTTGGGATGACCATGTTGGAACAAGAGATGGGAGACAAGGTTTGGTCAAACTACCTATCACTCTATAAGTTTGGACTTCCAACCCATTTTGGGATGGTAGGTGAATCTTCAGGGGTTGTCTCAAGAAACTCTGTGAATATTGCTCAATCATCCTTTGGACAAGGGATTTCAGTGACTCAGGTTCAGATGCTTCGTGCTTTTTCAGCTATCTCTAACAACGGTGTTATGCTGGAACCTCAATTTATCAAACAAGTTGCAGATGTCAACCAGGGTACTGTTCGTACGGCTAAGAAAGAAGTTATCGGTAAGCCAGTTTCCAAGCAGGCTGCTTCTGAGACCCGTAATTATATGATTTCTGTTGGTACAGACCCAGAGTTTGGTACCCTGTACAACAAGTCTGAAGGTTCGCCAATCATTAAGGTTGGTAACTATGATGTTGCGGTTAAGTCAGGAACAGCCCAAGTGGCTGATGAAAAGACAGGAACCTATAAAGTTGGGATCGACGAAACGCTCAACTCAGTTGTAGCTATGGTTCCTTCTGATGATCCACAATATGTCATGTATGTAACGGTTCAAGAACCTAAGACCTGGGATAATAATTTTTATGCGACGGTGGTTAACCCTGTCCTAGAAGAAGCCATGTCCATGGGTGATACGCTTGATACCTCTGTTTCTGAAGGTAGTGGAAAGACCGATGAAACGAGCTATCAAACGGGTGATATTATTGGAAAACGTCCAGGTGAGACGGCCAATACCCTTCGCCAAAACTTGACGCATCCCATTATTCTGGGTGTTGGTGATAAGATTGAAAAGGTTTCTGTAGGTGCGAAAGAAAATATTAAAGCTAACCAGCAAATCCTAATCATGACCAATGATTTCACCGAACTTCCAGATATGTATGGATGGACCAAGGAGAATGTTGAAACCTTTGCTAAATGGAAAGGTATTAAGATTACTTACAAGGGTGGCAAGTCAGGAACTGTTACCAAACAAAGTGTTGCGGCAGGAAAAGCCCTGTCTAAAACTAAGAAGATTACCATTACTTTAGGAGATTAAGATGACTATGAGTCTGATAGCGGGCGTGATTGCCTTTGTGTTAACGGTACTAGCCATGCCTCACTTTATTACTTATTACAAGATTAAAAAAATTGGCGGCCAACAGATGCACGAAGATGTGAAACAGCACTTGGCCAAGGCTGGAACACCAACCATGGGAGGAACTGTCTTCCTCGTAGTTGCGATTTTGGTTAGTTTGATTTTTAATTTCCATGTCTTTAGTAAGGGACACCAAGCCTATGGTGCCCCAGTAGGAATACTCTTTGTACTCTTGATTTATGGTATCATTGGATTTTTGGATGACTTCCTTAAGATTTTCCATCAAATCAATGAAGGGCTTAAACCTTGGCAAAAGATGGCCTTGCAAATTATTGCCGGTTTGCTTTTCTACTTTATTCATGTCCTTCCAAGTGGTACAGATAGCCTAGCTATTGGTGGTTTGACCATTCACTTAGGTGTTTTCTATATCATCTTTGTCCTCTTCTGGATTGTTGGTTTTTCAAATGCGGTCAACTTGACAGATGGTATTGATGGTCTGGCTTCCATCTCTGTGGTTATCAGCTTGATTGCCTACGGGATTATCGCTTTTGTTAAGGGTGAGTTCGCTATTTTAACAATCATCATCACTATGATTGGGGCCCTTCTTGGTTTCTTTGTCTTTAACCACAAGCCAGCCAAGGTCTTCATGGGAGATGTCGGTTCCTTGTCTCTTGGTGCCATGCTTGCCGTTATCTCTATCGCCTTACGTGTGGAGTGGACATTGCTTTTGATTGGTTTGGTTTATGTTTTTGAGACAGCTTCTGTTATGTTGCAGGTCAGCTACTTCAAATACACTAAACATAAGTATGGTGAAGGTCGTCGTATTTTCCGTATGACACCATTCCACCATCACCTCGAATTGGGTGGTCTCTCAGGTAATGGAGAGAAATGGTCAGAGTGGAAGGTTGATGCTTTCCTTTGGACTGTTGGAGCTCTTGCAAGTGCCCTTACCCTTTGGATGGTTCTTGGAAACGTTATGAAATAAACGAAAAAGAGCAGAAATGCTCTTTTTCTGTTATAATGGTAAGGATAGACTAGATAGAAAAGAAGTAAGTAAAGATGTCATTTAAAGATTTTAATTTTAAAACATTTATTCAGGAGGCCCTTGACGAGATTAAGTTTAAGGAGCCAACGCCTGTTCAGCAGAAATTGATTCCCGTAGTCCGTTCAGGTCGTGATTTGGTGGGTGAATCAAAGACGGGGTCAGGGAAGACCCATACCTTCCTCTTGCCAATTTTTGAAAAGCTCAGCCCAGAGAGTGGGGATGTGCAAGTAGTGATTACTGCGCCGTCACGTGAATTGGCAACACAAATTTACCAGGCGACAAAACAGATTGCCAAACACTCTGCGACAGAAATTCGTGTCGTTAATTACGTAGGTGGTACGGACAAGCAACGTCAGATTGAGAAACTTAAGGTAGCCCAACCTCATATCGTTATTGGGACACCTGGGCGTATCTATGATCTCATTAAATCTGGTGACTTGGCGATTCACAAGGCCCATACCTTTGTTGTTGACGAAGCTGACATGACTATGGACATGGGATTCTTGGATACTGTAGATAAGATTGCGGCAAGCCTGCCTAAGGAAGTTCAAATCTTGGTCTTCTCAGCGACCATTCCTCAAAAATTGCAACCATTCTTGAAGAAGTATTTGACCAATCCAGTCATGGAACAAATTAAAACTTCAACGGTTATTGCAGATACCATTGATAACTGGTTGGTATCTACCAAGGGGCGCAATAAGAATGAACAGATTCTTGAGATGCTTAAGGGCATGCAGCCATACTTGGCCATGATCTTCGTTAATACCAAGGAACGTGCGGACGATTTGCACAGCTACCTAGTGTCAAATGGTCTTAAGGTTGCGAAAATTCATGGCGGTATCCCACCACGTGAACGGAAGCGTATCATGAATCAAGTCAAGAAGCTTGATTTTGAGTACATTGTAGCAACTGACCTTGCAGCGCGTGGGATTGACATTGAAGGGGTTAGCCATGTTATCAATGATGCCATTCCTCAAGATTTGTCCTTCTTTGTTCACCGTGTGGGACGTACAGGACGTAATGGTTTGTCAGGAACAGCCATCACCCTCTATCAACCAAGCGACGACTCTGATATTCGTGAGCTTGAAAAGATGGGGATCACCTTTGAGCCTAAGGTCTATAAGGACGGCGAGTTTCAAGATACCTATGACCGTGACCGTCGTGCCAATCGTGAAAAAGCCTATCAAAAACTTGATACGGAAATGATTGGTCTGGTTAAGAAGAAAAAGAAAAAAATCAAACCAGGCTACAAGAAGAAAATTCAGTGGAAGGTTGACGAGAAACGCAAACGTGAACGCCGTGCGGCCAACCGAGCTAAGGGACGAGCTGAACGTAAAGCTAAGAAACAAAGTTTCTAAGTTTGGCTTTTAGGTAACAGTAAATTTTGATTGCAAAAAATTCAAGAGGTTGAAACTATAAGTTTTCAGCCTTTTTGATTATTATCAAACTTTTGAGAAAGTCTCCTTTAAAAATAAAGGAATTTGTAAGTCCTAGGTTCTAAGTTAAATCAACTCTTAAAATCCAGTAGTGACATTGATGTCACTATTTTTTTGTTGGCTTCTGGCTTATAATCAAGCCAAAGCTTGAAATAAAGAGCTATGATTTGATTATTTTGAGGAGGTTGTTTTAATGACAACACAAACTATTGATAAGATTAACATGCTTGATTCCGAAGATCTTTCTACTATTGTGGGTGGAGAATGTAGTTTTTGGGGAGCTACAGCTGCCGTAGGTGTCGGGGCTGTTGGAGGAGCCGTTAAAGGTGGTATTCAAACAGGTACTTGGCAAGGTGCAGCCTTAAAGGGTATTGGTTATGGTATTAAAGGTGGGATTACTTATGGGCTTACTTGTCGTTATTAGGCGATTACTGAGTCAATTTTTTGGCCAAATAGTACTTGCGCTCCTGATTTATGGGCTTATATTCCTTGCTTGGCAACACTTTAGAGGAAGCCTTTTCTCAATTGTGTGCATCTATGTCAGTATATCCCTGGCAGATGACGTCTATCATCTCATAGAAGAATATTTAAAAAAGAAAGTTAACTAGGAATACCTTCCTGTTTGAAAAATAGTTAAAGGCTTGGCAGATTGAATGTCAAGTTTTTTTATGGTAAAAGTGCTAAAATAGAAGTCATGAAAGACACGATTCGAATTCTCCATATTAATGATTTACATTCTCATTTCGAACAGTATCCACAACTCAAGCGAGCTGTGGATGATTTGAGTCAGACGGATAGAGAGCTGATTAAGGTAGATCTTGGGGACAATGTGGATAAGTCCCACCCCTTATCTGATGCGACAGCTGGGCGCTTTAATGTCGCCCTGATGAATGAATTGGGGATAGATTATGCGACTATCGGAAATAATGAGGGGATTGGACTGGCTAAGGCTGAGCTAGACTGTCTTTATGAACAGGCTAATTTTCAACCTATCATAGGGAATCTTAAGGACAAGGGCCGACAACCTGACTGGGCTAAGCCTTATTTGATTTATCAAACTAAAACGGAGACGAGGATTGCTTTTCTAGCTTACACGTTTCCATATTATGTCACCTATGCTCCAAATGGTTGGGAGGTTTTGAATCCACTCACGCAGTTGGAGGAGGATTTGGCTCGTCCTGAGGTTCAGGATGCAGACATAGTTGTGTTGCTTAGTCATCTAGGCATCCGCTATGATGAGCAGATTGCAGAGACTTACCCTCAGGTGAATCTTATTATCGGGAGCCATACCCACCACCTGTTTGAAGAGGGCAAGTTGATTAATGAGACTTATTTGGCGGCTGCAGATAGGTATGGTTATTATATCGGCTGTATTGACCTTACTGTGGAAGATGGGAAATTAAGGGAGTGTCAGATTGTAGCTATTCCTACCAAGACCTATCTTTTAGATTTGGCCAAGGAAGATCAAGTCTTTATTCAGGCCATGCGTGAGGAAGGCTATCGTCGATTAGCACAGGAAAAGGTGGTTGATTTAGGTCGAAAATTGAGTTTTGAGGAGACTTGTCAGGTGGTGCTAGAAGCCGTTTGTCAAGAGACGGACAGTCAGTTAACGATTTTAAATACTGGACTCATCATGAAAACACTAGGTCCTCAAGTGACCATGGCAGACCTGCAAGAAGCCCTGCCCCATCAAATGCGAATGGCCCGTCTGGTAGTGACCGGCCAAGAGCTCAAAGAAATTTGTCAAGAAGTTTTTACCAAGGCAGAACTCCTCAGAAATCAAACCATTAAAGGCATGGGCTTCCGTGGAAAAACATTTGGTCAGGTAATCACAGGGAATTTTGCTTACAAAAACGGTAATTTATTGTATAATGGTAGGGTTGTAGATTCTCATGAGAAGTTTAGTTTGGTCCTTGTGGATCAGTACTACTATGCTGCTTATTTCCCTACCATCAAGGAAAAGGATGCGACTCTTCTTTTTCCAGACCTGTTAAGGGAGCTTGTGGCCAAATATTTGAGAAAAAATGGTGCCAATTGGGATAAGGGATAAGAGCATTATCACAGCATCAAGATAGAAAATAAGAGAGAGCAGAAAGGATGGCACATGCGTAAAGAAATCTTGCCAGAAATGTTTAATTATAATAAATATCCAGGGCCAGACTTTGTGTATGTGGCCGACCTTCTGAAATCAGATGCCTGTCAGTTTACGGTTCTTGAAAATCATAAGGATGCCTTAGACGCTACCCGTTTTGGGCAACGTTTTTCTGAAATCATGCTCAAGTATGATTATATTGTTGGAGATTGGTCAAATGATCAGCTTCGCCTTAAGGGATTTTACGAGGACGAACGCCCAAATACTCGAAAGACGGAGCGTATTAGCCGTTTGTCAGAGTATTTGCGTGAGTACTGTGCCTTTGGTTGTGCCTATTTCATTTTGAAAAATGAAGAACCACAGCTAATTGTCTTTGAAGAGGAAAATGAGCCTCGACGCAAGCGTCGTCGTTCGAATAGTCGTCGAAACTCTTCTCAAGAAGCTAGAGAGAAAGATCGTAATGCTTCGCAAAAGAATAAGAGTCAAAAGGCTTCTAGCAAGCAAAAGTCGGACAAACCCAAACGAAGAGACAGGGATCAAGAGGGGCCAAGCTTTGAGAAAATCAAGCGCCGTCCTAAGTTTAAATCAAGACCAGAGGATGGCGGCCGTGAGCGCAAGTCGAACTTCAAGAAAAGTCAGAAGCAGGCCTCAAAGTCTAAAATCCCCAATAACGTATCGAAGAAACCAAGCAAGACCAAGTCAGATGGTCATCATTTTACAATCAGAAAAAAAGGAAATTAAAGGATGTCAGAAGTAACAAGACAAGCAAAGCCAGAACGTCGTAAACGCCAGAAGTTGGAAGATATGGAAGGCTACAAACCATCTATCTATGGTCTTACTCGTGAGGAGTTGATTGATTGGGCTATGGAACACGGTGAAAAGAAATTCCGTGCCACTCAAATCTGGGATTGGCTCTACAAGAAGCGTGTGCAGTCTTTTGAAGAAATGACCAACATTTCTAAGGACTTCATTGCTAAATTGAACGAGAATTTCTGTGTAAACCCATTGAAACAACGTATCGTCCAAGAATCTAAAGATGGTACAGTTAAGTATCTTTTTGAATTGCCAGATGGTATGCTTATTGAGACCGTTTTGATGCGTCAACACTACGGTTTGTCTGTCTGTGTAACAACTCAGGTTGGCTGTAACATTGGTTGTACTTTCTGTGCCAGTGGTTTGATTAAGAAGCAACGTGACTTGACTGCTGGTGAGATTGTGGCGCAAATCATGTTGGTGCAAAAATACTTTGACGACCGTGGCGACGGTGAACGTGTCAGCCACGTGGTTGTAATGGGTATCGGTGAGCCATTTGATAACTATGACAATGTGCTTCGCTTTTTGCGTACTATTAACAACGATAATGGTCTTGCCATTGGAGCACGTCACATTACCGTGTCAACATCTGGTTTGGCACCCAAAATCAAGGAATTTGCTAAGGAAGGTGTTCAAGTTAACCTCGCGGTATCCCTTCATGCGCCTAACAATGACCTTCGTTCAAGCATCATGCGTATTAACCGCTCATTCCCACTTGAAAAACTCTTTGAAGCGATTGAGTATTACATCCAGACAACCAACCGTCGTGTAACTTTTGAGTATATTATGCTTAATGAGGTCAATGACCACCCTGAAAATGCTCAAGAGTTGGCTGATTTGACTAAGAAAATCCGTAAGTTGTCATACATCAACTTGATTCCATATAACCCAGTATCAGAGCACGACCAATATAGCCGTTCAACTAAAGAACGTGTGGCTGCCTTCTACGATGTGCTTAAGAAAAATGGGGTTAACTGCGTGGTTCGTCAAGAGCACGGTACAGATATCGATGCTGCTTGTGGACAATTGCGTTCAAACACCATGAAACGTGACCGTCAAAAGGCTGTGGCAGAAGCTTCTGGTAAATCAGAAGGTAAGTAAGATGTTTCAGCTTAAGACTTGGGTAGATAAGGATGGAGAACTAACACCAAAAGGAAGACAGGTAAGCCGAATATTAGTTTGTGCCTATCTCCTTTGTTTAGTGTTCCTATGTTGGACACCCCAGTACGGGCTAGTTGAAGGCGTTGAAACTCCTGGTATTCAACATTTTGGTCGGGTAGTGGTGCTTTTGACACCCCTCAACAGTCTGACAAATTTTAATCAATTGGATAGTCTTAAGGAAATTGTCTTTGTCCTTGGGCAAAATGTGACCAATATTTTCTTGCTGAGTCCGCTGATTTTAGGGCTTTTAGCCTTGTGTCCAAGATTCAGGTCTTGGAAAAAGGTACTTATAGCGACATTTGTTATGTCTTTGACGATTGAGGTTGGACAAGTCATTCTAGACCTTCTTATTGATGCTAATCGTGTCTTTGAGCTAGATGATTTATGGACCAATACTTTAGGAGGTTTGCTGGCACTAGCTGCTTACCGCCTCCTTGTCAAACTGATTCAAACGCATTTTAAAGAGTAAAAAACCTGAGGCCCTTTGAGTCTCAGGTTTCGCTTATTTTCTATCATACAAATACAACACTTTCAAAAGAGGGAAAAATGAATAAACACTTTTGGAGAAACAATGAAACACTTAATGATGACAGTAGTCACCGTATTGACACTAGGAGCAACGATGCCAACGGTTAAAGCAGATGCTTATCAAAGCGGACGTGATGCCGATATTATGCGAGAAATAGGGCAGGTTTGGAATTTTCCTGAGATAAAGAGAGAACGTCAGGTTGCTAATTATAACACCGATGGTCGCTATCTCAGTGAGGCAACCAACTTCGAATTGTACAATTTCGTCAGAGAGTATAAGACATCTGATGACATTAGACGCATTTGGAGTCCTAAGAAGGATGCGTCAGTCATTCATGACAAGGAGAGATACTCTATGGATGGTGGGCACAAGGTCTATAATTTTGACTCCTTTGCCTATCAATTACCAGAATCTACTGACTTTGGGAAACTGACTTATATTGGCTATTTTGAGCTAGAAGATGGGACAATCTACCGCTATTGGAAGTAAGCTGTCGTTAGACTTATAATCGCCCATGTGTAAGGATAGGAGGAGTAACTTGTCTTTTAAAGAATCAATCATTGCAAAACTTTGGTGGTTTTTCAAGTTAGAAAAACGCCGTTATATTGTCGGAATTTTGGCACTGAGTCTGGTTTCGGTTCTCAATCTGATTCCTCCTATGGTTATGGGGCGGGTCATTGATGCTATCACATCGGGAAAATTGACCAATCAGATTCTGCTTTTGAATCTCGTTTATTTGCTTTTGGCAGCTTTGGGGATGTACTATTTGCGTTATGTTTGGCGCATGTACATCTTGGCGACTTCTTATCGCCTGGGTCAGATTATGCGTTCACGCCTTTTTGAGCATTTTACCAAAATGTCGCCTTCTTTTTACCAGAAGTACCGAACTGGAGATCTCATGGCCCATGCAACCAATGATATCAACTCTTTAACCCGCTTGGCTGGTGGGGGTGTTATGTCAGCCGTGGATGCGTCTATCACAGCCTTGGTAACCCTAATCACCATGTTCTTCAGCATTTCCTGGCAGATGACACTGGTGGCTGTCTTACCCCTACCCTTCATGGCTTTTGCGACTAGTCGTTTGGGACGAAAGACTCATAAAGCTTTTGGCGAATCTCAGGCAGCCTTTTCAGAACTTAATAATAAGGTTCAAGAGTCGGTGTCGGGTATCAAGGTAACCAAGTCTTTTGGCTATCAGGAAGCAGAGCTCCAATCTTTCCAAGAGACCAATAAGATGACCTTCAAAAAGAATATGCATACCATGAAGTATGACAGTCTGTTTGATCCCTTGGTCCTGCTCTTTGTTGGCTCATCTTATGTTTTAACCCTTCTTGTCGGAGCATTTATGATTCAGGCTGGTCAGATAACAGTCGGAAATTTGGTCACCTTTATTACTTATTTGGACATGCTGGTTTGGCCTTTGATGGCCATTGGCTTCCTCTTTAATATCACACAAAGGGGAAATGTGTCCTACCAACGTATAGAGACTCTTTTAGAGCAGGAATCAGATGTTCAAGATCCTGCGCATCCTCTTCCAAGTATTGAAAATGGTCGTTTAGAATATGCGATTGACCGCTTTGCTTTTGAGGATGAGGATACTTTGCGCGATATTCATTTTACCTTGGACAAGGGACAAACCCTTGGTTTGGTTGGACAGACTGGCTCAGGGAAGACAGCCCTTGTCAAGTTGCTCTTGCGAGAGCACGATGTCAATCAAGGAGCCATCTATTTGAATGGTCATGACATCCGAGACTATCGCCTATCAGACTTGCGTAGCTTGATGGGTTATGTTCCTCAAGACCAGTTTCTTTTTGCTAGTTCTATTATAGACAATGTCCGCTTTGGTAATCCCGACCTCTCCATTGACAAGGTGGAAGAAGCAACTAAGTTAGCTCAAGTTTACGATGATATCAAGGATATGCCTGAAGGATTTGAGACAGTCATTGGTGAAAAGGGTGTCAGCCTATCAGGTGGTCAAAAACAACGTCTGGCCATGAGTCGGGCCATGATTTTGGATCCAGATATTTTGATTTTGGACGACTCCCTATCGGCAGTGGACGCCAAGACAGAATATGCTATTATTGACAATCTTAAACATACCCGTAAGGACAAGACGACTATCATTACCGCTCATCGTCTGAGTGCGGTGGTGCACGCTGACCTCATCTTAGTCATGCAGGATGGTCGCATCATTGAACGTGGCCGTCATGAGGACTTGCTAGCTCAGGGTGGTTGGTATGCCAAGACCTATGAGTCTCAACAGTTAGAAATGGAAGGAGGAGAAGCTCATGCCTAATCAAAACCAATGGTCTGTGTTTAAGCGTCTCTTGACCTATCTCAAGCCTTACAAATTCCTGACCTTTCTAGCTTTGGCCTTTCTCTTGTCCACAACGGTTATCAAAAGTATCATTCCCCTTGTGGCCTCTTATTTTATCGACCACTATCTTCATGATATGAATCAGGCGGCAAGCTTGATTCTGATTGGTTACTATGGATTTTACCTTTTGCAGACGCTAATCCAGTATTTGGGAAATCTCTTTTTTGCGCGTGTGTCCTACAGTATTGTCAGGGATATTCGCCGAGATGCCTTTGCCAATATGGAGAAACTGGGTATGTCTTACTTTGACAAGACTCCAGCGGGCTCTATCGTTTCTCGCTTAACCAATGATACAGAGACTATTAGCGAGATGTTCTCAGGAATTCTGTCTAGTTTTATTTCAGCTATCTTTATCTTTGTTACCACTCTATACACTATGATGATCTTGGACATTCGTCTAACCGGGCTTATTGTCCTCTTTCTTCCTTTGATTGTCCTTTTGGTTAACCTCTACCGCAAGAAATCAGTAGTCATCATTGAAAAGACCAGAGCCTTGCTTTCGGATATAAATGCCAAACTGTCAGAGAGTATCGAAGGGATTCGCATCATTCAGGCCTTCAACCAAGAGAAACGCCTCAAAAAAGAGTTTGATGCCATCAATGAGGAGCACCTGATTTACGCCAGCCGTTCCATGTCACTGGATTCTCTCTTTCTACGCCCAGCCATGAGCTTACTGAAGCTCATGGGCTATGCTGTTCTCATGGCTTATTTTGGCTATCGTGGCATCTATCTGGGTATCACAGCGGGGACCATGTATGCCTTTATCCAGTACATTAACCGCCTCTTTGATCCCTTGATTGAAGTGACACAAAACTTCTCAACCTTGCAAACCTCTATGGTCTCAGCCGGTCGGGTCTTTGCCTTGATTGATGAGCGCACCTATGAGCCTGAGCAGCGAGACACAGATGCCAAGGTTACCGAGGGGGATATTCGCTTTGAAAATGTCTCCTTCTCTTATGACGGTAAGCACCAGATTTTGGATAATATTTCCTTTTCTGTCAATAAAGGAGAAACCATCGCTTTTGTCGGTTCTACAGGTTCTGGAAAATCCTCTATTATCAACGTTTTCATGCGTTTTTATGAGTTCCAATCAGGTCGAGTTCTTCTTGACGGTGTAGATATTCGCGATTATAGTCAGGCAGAGCTGCGTAAGAACATTGGTCTTGTCCTTCAGGAACCCTTTCTCTATCATGGTACAATCAAATCCAATATTGCCATGTATCAAGATTTAACTGATGAAGAGATCAAAGCTGCTGCTGAGTTTGTGGATGCCAACCACTTTATCGACAAACTTCCAGAAGGTTATGATGCTCCAGTTTCCGAACGAGGTTCAAGTTTTTCAACCGGTCAACGTCAGCTTCTAGCCTTTGCTAGGACCGTTGCTAGCCAGCCTAAAATCTTAATTTTGGATGAAGCTACCGCTAATATTGATTCGGAGACAGAGGCTATTGTTCAAAACTCTCTAGCAAAAATGCGTCAAGGACGTACAACCATTGCCATTGCCCACCGCCTATCGACTATACAAGATGCCAACTGCATCTATGTTTTAGACAAGGGCCGCATCATCGAACACGGTAGCCACGAGGAGCTCTTAGCCCTCGGCGGCACCTACCACAAGATGTACAGCCTACAAGCAGGCGCAATGGAAAGAGCCTAAGCTAATCTAGACCATAGCTTCTATATTCGAAAAGATTTCTTAAAAATCAAAATCGAGTAGTGACATTTATGTCACTACTTTTTTGTTGGCCTACAACTTATAATAAAACCATAGCTTGAGAGAAAAAGCTAAAAATAATATTTTAGGAGGTTGTTAGAATGACAACACAAACAATGAACAATTTTGAAACACTCGATCTCGAGGCACTTGCAAACGTTGAAGGTGGCGGATGGGTTAAGTGTTATGCCGGCACAATCGGATCTGCTCTAGTAGGATCAGCAGGAGGCCCAGTAGGTTACTGGGGAGGAGCTTTGGTTGGTTATGCCACATTCTGCTAATATTTAGGTGACTCTATGCTTAAAGATAAAAAAATGTATCTACTAGCCATTTTCCTTTTAGGATTTGGTATTGCTAACCTTTTTAGAAATTTAGATTTTGTTCATCATATCATTAATTTGGTGGGGTTGGCATTAATCACTTATAGTCTGATTTTTAGCAAATGGGAACAACTCAAAAAATAGGAAGATTCCTGTCAGTAATCATCTAGGAATTGGATGAGTTGCGTCAATTGAGAAATGATATTTATGGATATTGTTTCTCTGACATCACAACTCTCCGAGTACTATACTAAAAGTGTGATTGAGAGATCACACAATAACATTTAAGGAGGTAGTTGCCATGGCAACTCAAACAATTGAAAACTTTAACACCCTTGACCTCGAAACACTTGCTAGTGTTGAAGGAGGTGGCTGTAGTTGGAGAGGCGCAGGTGGAGCGACTGTTCAAGGAGCTATCGGAGGAGCGTTTGGAGGTAATGTAGTTTTACCAGTTGTAGGCTCAGTTCCTGGTTATCTAGCTGGTGGTGTTCTAGGTGGTGCAGGTGGTGCTGTTGCCTATGGAGCAACCTGCTGGTGGAGCTAATCTATGGTATATTTTATTATAGGTTTTGTTGTTGCTTTGTTAGGTAATATCTTTTTCAACAAGGTCAATAAAAAATAAACATAAAAAATCATCTTGAACATATACGGGTATTTTCATAACAATTTTTAATAATTTGTTTATAAGATAGTGTTATTTTCTTTGAACAAATAGTTTATTTTTATGTAGATGGGGAGTTAACTAATGATTACAGAACTAACATATAACGACCTTGAAACCATCCAAGGTGGAGTATCTTGTATTATGCCTAGAACAAATAATAAAGCTGGTGGTAGCTACGACCCCTTTATAGACGGTAGGGTATCGCCACCTAGATATCGAAGTGGCGAAGCCTATCCGATGGTATATCTTCCTATCTGTGTTCTTATGTAGGAAGTTGAAATCAAGGTTCTTATTCGATAATGACTATTAAGATCACTTTATCATCTTAAAGTGGTCTTTTATATTTTTTTACCGTTCGGGACATATAGCCACTTTTTGGGACGCTTGCTTCCAAACAACTCCCCGAGTGCTATACTAAGGATGTGATTGAGAAATCACTTAAGGAGGTCTTGTCATGGCAACTCAAACAATTGAAAGCTGTAACACCCTCGACCTTGAAACACTTGCTAGTGTTGAAGGAGGACGAGTCAATTGGGAACGATGGGGAGTGTGTGGGGCCTCTGTCGCCGTAGGTGCTTCAGAAGGATTCTCTGCAGCTGCAGGTGGAACGGCTTTCTTCATTGGACCGTATGCAATTGGAACTGGTGCAGTAGGTGCAGCTATTGGAGGCGGAGTAGCCTTACTTGGCTGTTAAGGAGAACAGCAATGACACATAGAGTTTCAAAAAGGGATATAGTGCTATTTGTCATTGCCCAAGTAGTTAGCATATCCTTACTGGTACTTTTTTTTAGTCAATTACTTCATAACTTATCATCCGTATTCCAATTGGTCTACATCGTAGCAGCCCTCTTAGTGGTTGTGGTTGATATATTGCTCATTCGAAAAATAATGACAAGAAGAGAAGAACCAACTGTGTTAAATCAATTAAAAGCTTCCCTAGCTTGTTTCTTGTTACTGACACTTAGTTGCCTTCGTTTTTTGACAACAGATTTCTATTATCAAAAAGTTATCGCTATATTTGTAGGTTTTTTTTCATTATTGGGTTTCGTACTATTTTTATTGGGCATCAAGTATATCAACCATAATATAGAGAAGTAAGTAATTGACAAAATAAGGAGTATAAGCAATGTTTACAAAATTAACTCATAACGACCTTGAAGTAATTCAAGGTGGTGCTGTTTGTCTTATGCCAAATGTGAATAACAAGGAGGGTGACCCCCTTAAAGACGGTTGGGTATCACCAACTAGATATCGAAGCGGTGAAGCCTATCCCATGGTATATTTACCTGTCTGTGCTATTATGTAAGAACTTTAATTTAAAGGCTCTTATTTGATAAGAATATAAAAGTCCCCCTTATTACCCGAACCTTCTGGTGATAGTGGGATTTTTTATATTCTTACCATTCGGGACGTATAGTCACTTTTTGGGACGTTAGCTTCTATGAGAGTTGTAAATTGCTAAACTAGACTAAGTAATTGAAAGGAGTTTATGATGAAAAAACGGACATTAACGCTATGGCTGATGAGTTCAGCCTTGTTACTGAATCTATCGGTAGGAACTACTTTAGCGGATGAGGTGGTAGAAACGGGAGCTGATAATTCTCCAAAGGTGGAAGCAACCGAATCTACTCCAGTAGAACAACCATCAGATAGTCAGGAGCAGTCGCTTCCTGAAGATAAAGAGGCACCAGCAGCGACTGAATCAGTAACCTTGGCTGAGTCTGAGGAGGAGACTGCAAATGATATCCCAGCAGTATCTCGTGAGGAATACGACGCTAATGTTGCTGATTTATCTAAGATAAGCTTAGATGATGTGCGTAATGCTTTCACTGAGGATGGTCAGGCACATACGATTTATTTTGGACGTGGAACCTGCTACTATTGTCGTCAGTTTTCACCAGAGTTGAAGGTCTTGAACCAACTGATGGATGGTCGTTTAGAGTATTACGATACAGATCGTGAGGATTTTGACCGAAACTATGTGTTTGGTGAGATTGGTATTCCAGGTACACCTACACTACTTTATCTGGAAAATGGTCAGCTATTATCAGGATGGGTTGGTGGTGGACCTGCTCAAACAGTTTATGACCATTTAGCCAGCTCTAGTCCACGTTTTATGACTTTGAATCAGGAACAAACAACCATCTCTGAACCTCAAACTAAAACTGTTCGTCCTACACGAGTAACCGAAGAGAGTACGAAAGAGAAATCTTTGCCAACTGTTCAACCACAGCCGATGTCAACGGTTCAGAAGGAACTGAACGCTCAAACAGGGCAAATGGCACCAATGACTGATAAAGTAGCAGACACAAAAGAATTCCCTAAAACAAATGACGGTGAGCAATCACTTGTCTCTTTTGTGGGGGTATTAGCAATCTTAGCTTCACTCATGTTAGCACTGAGATATTATATTAAATAGGTAAAAAGATTGAGTATCTCCCTCAATTTTTTTCATTTTGTATATGAATGACCATTCAGGACGTATAGCCACTTTTTGGGACGCTAGCTCTGATAGAGACACTTGAATGCTATACTAAAGATGTGATTGAGAGATCACACGATAAAAATTTTAGGAGGTAGTTGCCATGGCAACTCAAACAATTGAAAACTTTAACACCCTCGACCTTGAAACACTTGCTAGTGTTGAAGGAGGAGGGAAAAGAACAGCAGATGTCTTTTTAAGTTCTGTTGGGGGTGCTGCTGAAGGAGTTTACTATTGTGCTGGCGTTGGAGCTCTCACACCGTATACTGTTGTTGGTTGTGCTGGCATTGGAGCGGTGGTCGGAGCCTTCTTTCCACACTAGAGCAAGCTAAATTTATTTAAGGAGAAAAAATAATGAAAACTGAAGAACTTGAAAAATTCTTGAACTTGAACGATACAACTCTTTCTAATATTGAAGGAGGTAATCTTTCTGCAGGTGAGGTAGGGAATGCATTTGGAATATGTGCCACAGC
Source organism: uncultured Streptococcus sp. (assembly GCA_934229725.1). Lineage (GTDB taxonomy): Bacteria > Bacillota > Bacilli > Lactobacillales > Streptococcaceae > Streptococcus. The sequence goes on along the minus strand of CAKQDX010000012.1, from coordinate 15,402 downwards.
AGGTGCTATTATTGGAGGTGCCTTTGGTGCTGTACCGGGAGCGCTTGGTGGAGCAGTATTAGGTGCACAATATTGTGGGGGCACATGGGTGATTATTAGAACTCACTAATAGTTACCGTGATTCTAGAAACGTATGATTGACTTTGAGGTATAATGAAATGTTGCATCTTAACCGACTTCGTTCAAGTACTTTACGTTATTTACGATTAATAATTGTCACTTTAGGATTACTAGGTGGGAATATTTGTCTTGAGTTATTTTCTAATGGTTATTCATTCCTTTTTTGGTTGCCGTTAGGTCTGGTTTCGTTACTTTTCCTGATTTATCTACCACTGCTTATTAAACGAGAACTGAGCCTTCGTCCAGTAGAGGAACAAAACTTTACACCTAAACAGATTTATGCAGTGCTAGGACTGGTTAATTTAGGTGTTATTTTATACGCGATTTACAGTATTTGTATCAGTACTGATGAAGAATGGAATAACTATATGGTTATTTTACTTTTTCTTGACATTTGTTACTTAGCTTATATAACTCCCAAAGTGTTAAAAATAATCAGAAAGGAAAAGTAATCTACAGGAATAATGGGGCCTAGAGTTAACTTAGTATCTCTAGTGACACCTTGAGGAATAAATTCTGCCCTTATATCAATACACTTCTGTCGTACCATAAGGAGGTAAACTAATGCTTATAGAACTAACATATAAAGAACTTGAAGCTATTCAAGGTGGCGCTGTCTGTCGTATGCCAAATGTGAATAACAAGGAGGGTGACCCTTTTAAAGGAACCCTAGTGCCACTGCCTCGGCATCCACGAGACGAAGCCTATCCGATGGTATACTTACCTGTCTGTGCTATTATGTAAGAACTTGAAATGACAACTCTCATTTGATAAGAATATAAAAGTCCCCCTTATTACCCGAACTGAACTGCACCCCAAAAGTTAGACAGAAAAAATCTAACTTGGGGTGTTTTTATTATGAAATTGACTTATGAAGATAAAGTTCAAATATATGAACTGAGAAAGCAAGGAAAAAGCTTTAAACGACTTTCAAATCAATTTGGGGTGAACGTTTCTGGTCTAAAGTACATGGTGAAATTAATTGACCGTTATGGAATAAACATCGTCAAAAAGGGAAAGAAGAGTTACTATTCTCCTAAATTAAAACGAGAAATGATTGATAAGGTTCTGCTTAAAGGTTGTTCCCAACAAAGTGTTTCTCTGGACTATGGCCTCTCAAATCAAGGTTTGCTTAACAATTGGATAGCACAATACAAGAAAAATGGGTATACTATTGTTGAGAAAACAAGAGGGAGACCGCCTAAAATGGGACGTAAGCCAAAGAAGAAACCTGAAGAGATGACAGAGCTAGAGCGACTTCTTTCAGGAACGTTACTTTATTTACGACTCAGGGTTGTTACCTTTGGTTTGAAGTGATGGTAATGACGATTTACTTAAATATCTGGTATTCAAAGTTGAGGGAACTATCTTCGTCAGCCCTGATTGTTGAGCTAATGCTGAATATTTATATGATGAATAAACTTCCCATCTTTTTGTTTTTTACGGGGATTGCCTTACTGGTATTCTTTTGTGAGGTTTATAAATATAGGAGACGCTTATAAGCAGGTTAAAGAGCTGGCCTATTTTAAATAACCACGACAAGCAAATAGATGGCACACTTTTTAGCTTAGTATAGGCACGATTGTAATCAGAATAAAACACGTCTTGATGGTTCAAGGCGTGTTTTTAGGTGCTTAGTAAGGCAATGTCATTTGACTTTGGCTTAGGTCCACAGTCACTTCATAGTCACTATTATCACGAATAGTGTGTTCAAAGTCTGTGGTATAGAGAACAAGTCGGAGTTTGTCACCTTTATTGAGTTTGTAGATGGTTGGTTGCAAATCCAAACCGATAGTCATCCATTCATTTGGCGTGACCTCCTCAATGCTGAGGAGGTTCTTGCGATTTTGCAGGTTAAGGTGTCCTTTGGTAATGACACGGTATTTGGCCTGCTTGAATGGCAATTCACGTAAGGCTTCTTCCTTGAAGAGACGGCCATTATCTAAATTCATACGTTTGAGTGCGGGAATAGGTGCGAGATACTTCTTGTCACCCATTTCTAGAACTTGGGCCGAAATGAGACCACGGTTTATGCTAGACTTAACCTTGAGCTCTAGGTGGACACGACCATTAATCTGGATATCTTGGTCCAGTTCAAAGTCCAAGGTAATGGCATTGGCTTTGTCTGCAAAGAGGTCATCCTTGAAGCTTTGATAAGTCTTACCGTATTTGGCAAAGGTTTCCTCTTCATAATGGTTAGCAATCTTAGCTTCAGCCTCACCAAGCTGAATGTTTTTCCCATTATCGTGTCCAAAGTTATCGAGGACTTCCCAGGTCTGTTCAGACTGGTTGTTTTGCCAGATAACAGTAGGCAGTGTGTAGCCATTCTCCAAACCAAGGAGTTTCTGACAAATCAAGGCGTTCATGCTTTCGCGGAAGTCAATAGACTGCCAAGCATTCATGTAAACGTGGGCACCATTGTGGAAGAAGAGGTGTTTTTCAAGAGTGTCAGGAAGAGTATTGAACATTTGATAGACGTTAATGGGTTTGACATTCCAGTCTTGGCTACCATGTGTAAAGACAACAGTTGCCTTTACACGGTCTGCGAACTGCACATAGTTACGGTCATGCCAGAACTGGCTATAATCACCATGCTTACGATCAATAGCCGTGCTTAACTCTTTGAGGTAAGCCTCGTAGTCTTTTTGGTGGCGGAGGTATTCTCCAGCTAATAGGGCACGAGAATAGGTAAATTCAGTCAAGGTATCGAGATCCTCACCAGGGTAGCCTCCAGGACTGACGAGAAGTCCATTTTCACGATAGTAGTCGTACCAGGAAGAAATACCCGCTTCAGCAATAACCATTTCCAAACCGTCAACGCCAGTTGTGGCAAGGGCGTTGGACATGGTACCTAGATATGAAAGTCCAGTAGTAGTCACTTTACCAGAAGCCCAATCGGCAGTGATGGTATGCTGTCTACTACGACTAGTAAAGGCGCGTGCACGACCATTGAGCCAGTCAATGACAGCTTTATAGGCCAGAACTTGCTGGTAGTCCCCAGAGGTCATGAAGCCTTCAGAATTGAAGGTACCGACACCCGATACATAGATAGAAGCCACGCCACGTGCTAACATGTAATCATTAAGCGTGTAGGTATCTGTGTGAGCAAAACGCTCCTGTGTCCTTGTGACAGGATTGATAGGCGTTAGGTCTGCCTCTGGAGCTTTAATTTCTGGTTGGCTAAGGGAGATTTCACCTGCTGGTTTGACGAGCAAGTCTCCCTCCATCTTGTGGGTAAGCTTATCTGAAGCAGGTTCATTAGTCCCTTGTTGATAAGGGCTTGCGGTCATCATGGCTGGAACTGGGAAATCCACATCAGGACGTAAGATAGTCACCTTGACCAAGTCTAACTGCCCATCTTTATCAGTATCTACAGGTGTTTCGACATAAACCACCTCACGGTGAAGCTGATTAGTGTCAAATGTTGCCAAGCTCTTACCATTAAAGAAGACGTAGTTATTACTTACAGGGATTAAATCTTGGGCTACCAACTGATCAATTAAGGTATTGCCAGACTGTGTGCGTGTCGCTAGTAATTGATGAAGGTTATTAAGACTACCATCAAAAGTGATTGGGAAAGCCGTTTTCTCCAGGAAAGTAGCACTGTCGGTAAAGTCCACATGAGGGACAAATCCTAGCAGTTGAAGGGCCACTAAACCAAAGACATCAGCAGTCAAAGGACGGTCTGATTGGAAAAAGGTTAGGAGATCAGTTTCCCTATCAGCAATCCAATTTTTCAAAGCTAAGTCGGTGTCTTCAAAGAAGAGGAAGGACTTACGAACAAAGGCTTCAAAATTATCCTTGGCACTGGCATTTAGAGAGACTTCAAAGCCCAAAGAACGGAGTTCCTGACAAGCCATTTCAGGACTCACTGGGATGTAACTAAACTGATTAAATTTCATACTTTAAAACCTCAAAAAAAGAATACGTAAACATTTCAGAAATATCTTTACATCAGACATTATACTTGATAAAATGATAGATGTCTAAATTATTGTAAAATGTGAAAGGAAATAAAGAGACAAATGAATGATTTTCTAAAAGAAGCGCTCAGTCATGATTGGATTATAAAGTACATTACTGAGTTTATTGGGACAGCTTTGATGGTTGCACTTGGTAATGGTTCGGTTGCCAATGTTGAGCTTAAAGGGACTAAGGGCCATAAGTCTGGATGGCTTGTTATTGGTTTTGGTTATGGTTTTGCGGTAATGATGCCAGCACTGATGTTTGGTGATGTTTCTGGTAACCACATCAACCCAGCCTTCACAATTGGTCTTGCGGTTGCAGGTATCTTCTCTTGGGTAGCCGTTCCAGGTTACTTGATTGCTCAACTTCTAGGAGCTTTCGTTGGTCAAGCTATCGTGGTTTGGGTTCACCAACCTTATTACCTTCAAACTGAGAATCCTAACAACATCCTTGGTACTTTCTCTACAATCTCTGCTGTTGATGATAACTCAGACTCAGAGGAAAATCACAAACGTGCTTGGCTTAATGGTTTTGCCAACGAGTTCGCTGGTTCATTTATTTTGTTCTTCGGTGCGCTTGCTATGACAAACAACTATTTTGGTCATAAGTTGATTGCACAAGCCACACAACTTGGCTATGATAAAGAAGCTATCGCAGGTCAAATGGCTAATGGTGCACTTGCGGTTGCCCACATCGGTGTTGGTTTCTTGGTTGCAGCCTTGGTTATTTCGTTTGGTGGTGCAACAGGTCCAGCTCTTAACCCAGCCCGTGACTTGATGCCACGTCTTCTCCACCACATTTTGCCAACAACAGTTCTTGGTGAACACAAAGGTGATTCTAAATGGTGGTATGCTTGGGTTCCAATTGTAGCTCCAACTGTTGCGGCGATTGTAGCTATCTGGTTGTTCAAATCACTCTATCTTTAATCAATACAAAAAAATCTGAAGTTTAAGCTTCAGATTTTTTTATGCTTAAAATTTTGAAAGTAATAAAAAACTGAGAAAATATTCTCAGTCACATCGGATTAGTCATTACTAGAATGGTAGCACCTAAAGTGTAAAGATTCCATAAAACATGAAGTGTGATACTTGTAGATAGGTTTTCTCTTTTTTGGTAGACCATAGAGAGAGCCAAGCCCATTCCGATATAAAGAGTGAGATAGGCAAGATTAGTTGGCATATGAAAGAGACAAAAGAGGCCAGTGCTGACCAGCACAGCCGTTTTCGAATAGGGAGCTAACCAGGTGAAAATCCACTTGCGAAAGAGGATTTCTTGGAGGAAGGCTGTCGTGATCATACCAATCGCTACAGGTAGGATAGGAATTGTTGTGAGCGTCTTTTGAAGTTCTGCATGGTAGTTGGTATGGGTTAGTAGCATAAGATTACTGCCAATAACTCCCATCAAGAAGATAGTGAGAAAGCCCCAGATAATTGCTTTAGCATCCTTGAGGTCTAGTCTAAAGCGAGTCATCAATCCTTCACCCTTTGCCCAGAGATAGGTAAGGTAAAAAATGATGAGATTGATAGCGATGATTCCCCAGCTTTCAGGGTTCGTAAAAGTCAATCCAGTCTGACTATTGTAGGAGGTCGTCAGACTCAAAGCAAAGTTCGGGATGACGATCATCAGTAATAAAAACAAACCTTGATAGGTCCGCCTAAATGCTATGTGATTAACGAGAATTTTCATACCCTCAATTATACCCTAAAATGAGGAAATAGCTACTCAAAAAGTGAATAAACTATAATGTTTTTCACAATTTATGCGAAAGAAAGTGAAAAAATTACAATCCTATTTTTTCTTTGGAAAATCCTTGTCACACAGCCTCTTTTTGGATAAAATAGAAAAGAATGGAGGTTGTCATGACGCAATCAGGGAATTTTAAGTTTCACACACCAATCTTTCGTGTGAATAACAGACAAGAAAATATTGAGTTTTACCAAAATACACTAGGATTTAAACTATTAACAGAAGAAAATGCTCTTGCCGTCTTCACAGATTGGACAGACCGCCAATCACTCTTTGTGATTGAAGAGTCTCCAGCTTACCGTTGCCGTGCAGTTGAAGGCCCTAAGAAAATTAATAAAGTGGTTATTAAGGTTTCAGATCCACTTGAGATTGAGTACCTTTTGGCGCGTGACGATCACCAAGCCAAGGCTATTTTCCAAGGGGAAAATGGTTATGCCTTTGAAACAGTTTCACCAGAAAATGGTCTTATTTTGATGCACGCTGAGGATGACTTGTCAACGCTTAAGACAATTGAGTACGCAGATGTTGAAGAAAATGAAGACTTTAAAGGTGTTTCAGACTTTACCGTTCAGTCCTTGACTCTGAATGTTGTGGATACGGTTAAAGCAGCCTTCTTCTATGACAATCTTTTTGGTGAAGAACTACCTTTATCTATCCACTTTGAAAAGGCTGAAGGTCCTGACCTTCAAGTAACTCCTGATCAAACTTGGGATTTGGAAATTCTCGAGTTTAAGGTGGCAGAGGACTATGACTTAGTTGCCTTGCATGATAAACTTGAAGAGGAGCAGTTCTCAAGTTACTTGGATAGCAAAGGACACCTACTTGCATTGACTGATATGAGTAATATTGAGGTTTGGCTAACAAAATAATGACTGATTTTCAACTAACATTAGCAACAATTACAGATTACATCAAGGCTGACATCTTTCCGGGTGCCAGCCTTGCCCTTTATGATGGAAAAGCTTGGCAGGAGCACTACCAAGGGACTCAAGATGGCTGTGTTCCAGTAGTTCCAGGTCTCACCTATGACCTAGCCAGTGTATCCAAGGTGGTCGGGGTTGGAACCCTCTGTCTTTTCTATCTGCAGGCCGATAAATTGGACTTGGATGAGAAGTTGTCTACCTACTACCCCGCAGTAGAAAATAAGACGTTAACATTACGTCAGCTCTTGTCTCATAGTAGTGGGATTGATCCTTTCATTCCTAATCGTGATGAATTAGACCAGGAGGGTTTGATTGCTGCTATAAACGCCATCAAAGTTAGGGATGATAAACCTTTCTTGTATACTGATATTAACTTTATTCTCTTGGGGCTGATGCTCGAAAAGTTGTCTGGAAAAAGTCTGGATAAGCTCTTTGACTCCGAAGTTTTTCAACCCTTTGGTATGTCTGAAACACAGTTTGGGCCAGTTGATGTAGCTGTTCCAACGGTTAAGGGTATACCAGGCGGAACTGTTCACGATCCCAAGGCTCGAGTGCTCAAAGAGCATACAGGGTCGGCAGGTCTCTTTTCAACCCTTAAAGACTTAGAAATTTTTGTTAATCATTATTTGAAGGATGATTTTGCTAAAAATCTGACGCAAAATATCAGCCAATCCAATAAGGAACGTAGTGTCGCTTGGGACCTCCAAGGTGATTGGATTCTTCATACTGGTTATACAGGTACCTTTGTTCTGATTAACATCCCAGCTCAACGTGCGGCGATTTTCCTCAGTAATCGTACTTATTACAAGGATGAGAGGGCTCAATGGATTAAAGATAGAGACGCTTTGATTGAAATAATGAAGGAGGAGTTGGTACATTCTGACAAATAAAAATAGAAGAGGGACATCTTTTAATCCTCTAGAAGGTGAGATTAGTGCCGGGGCGACACAATTGTTTATCTTTTTGAAGATATGTTTGATAGTCTTGTCTTATGTGACATTTGTATGGTTGGAGCATCTATTCGGTGTTGGTCAGGTCGTACAAGAGGTGGATATTCCAAAAGTTATTGCCGTCATACTTTTGGTTGTGACATTTTATAGGATGGGACATGGCATCATATTTAAACTTTTTCATTTCTGTGGTTACCATGCCCGCCCCTTTGGAGAAGAGGATTACCGAGGTAGAACGTCATATATAGTATTTTTTGAAAAAACGACAGATGCCTACAAAATACTATATGATAAGCGCTCTCTTAGACATCAATTTCTTTATTTCCTAGCGACTCTTGGTAGACTCTACCTCTTCATCATCTTAGTCATTCTAATCGGTTATAGCTTCACCTTAGGAAAAGTTGGCTATATACTCTTCTTGTTCTTATGTGGTGTTTTGATTTTTTCTGTAAGATGGCTCATACATCTGAAAAGTCACTTTGTCCGTTATTTTAACTTAAAAGTTATCTCAGAGGAGTATTTTTACCCTATTTTTCTAAAGAAATAAAGACTAAAGTGAAGCTTATAGGAAGGGCTCACCAAGTTAATCAAAAATTACCATGTTTTGATTGGAATCATGAAGAAGGAGTTCATAATGCAACGGTCGCTTAAGCCACCTAAACAAAGTAGATTTGTCTCTTGCTTTCTCAGTCTGCTCTTTTGTATTCTTAATGGGAGTAATCTCTTTGTCTGTGCTATGTTTTTTGTAGTGATAGAAGGCTTGTTAGCGTTTGATAAAGCTTACTTCTCTTTATTTCCTTTTATATTTTTAAGTATAGTGTCCGCTGTAACCGCTTCTTCCTATATTTTGATAAGAGAACTACTATACAAACTGATTCATTACCTTGGTTATCGTGCCCAACCTGATTTGAAAGTCCTTCGTATGAGAAGAGGGCTTGATATTTCCTTTCCTGTATTTGAAAAGTACGGTCGAGACTATGAGTTGCTGTATAAGAAGCGTTCCAAGAAGCTTCAAATAGAGTATTTGCTGATATGTTTAGGCTACTTTAGTGGACTTAGTCTTGTAATGATTACCTTTACAGTTCTATTGAGAGGAGTGTTTGAGCTCCTAGAACTAGGATCAAAACTGTCATCTTCTGAATATAAACAATTTCTTGTTTTTTTGGTCTACATGGGAGTATTTGTCCTTCTTTTTACAGGGCAGAAATACTGGAAAAAGATTGTAGAGGCTGTAAAGAAAAGAGAAAATGTAACAGTTCTTGCTGTCGAGCATGGTTATCCGATATTTTCGACAAAAGAAGAAGCTTAAGCAGTTGCTATACTGCTTAAGCTTTTTTACTTAGTAAGGATTTTTCAACAGTAATATGTTGGATTCCAGCTTCTTCAAAGATTTGACCGACTTCTTGATAGCCATTATTGAGATAGAACTTAAGTGCCCCTAGTTGAGCATGGAGAGAAATAGATTTAAAGCCCTGTTCTTGGGCAAAATCTTCAGCTTCTCTTAGAAGAATGCTACCTAGCCCTTGTCCTTGGTGGGTATCGAGCACTGCCATGCGCTGGAGAGTGACCTGAGTCAAATCCTTGTTGGGTAGTAAACGCACGGTTGCAGCAGCCTGGTCCTTATCATCATAGAGGACAAAGTGAATGCAGTAGGCTTCATTAGCATCAATCTCGATGGAGCGAGGCACCCCTTGGCCCTTAACAAAAACAGTGTTTCGAATGGATACGGCATCTAGGTAAGTTTCTGAAAGTGTATCTCTTGTATGTTTAATAATCATAGGGTCATTGTAACAAAGCTTATAGCTAATCGTCAATGGAAAAAAGCTTGATGAGAAGAGGGAACATCAAGCTTTCTGTATGACTTTATTCTTTGATTTTTCGACCATTTGTTTCTTGGATAGGGCGGTTATTTTCAAATCCAAGGGTTTGTGTGAATTTTTCCACCTGTTCCTTGCTGACGGTTTCTTGGTTTTTGAAGACAATCCAATTAACACCTTCAGTACATGGTGGAGTTGTTAAGGAGCCTTCAAAGTTGTAGTAGTCTTTGTTTTCAGGATAGAAATCATCTAGTGAGATAGGCTGAGACAACTCGGTTTCAGTATTAGCAGCCTGAGGCATCTTATCCCAGATTTGTTTCAAGGCTTGGTTTTCATCCCCATAATTATAGAGAACTGAGACAACTGTGATTTTCCCAGTATCGGTCTTGTAGACAAAGTGTCCTTCAAGAGGATAGGTTTTGCCATCAATTTCATTCTCACTGGGTGCGTGAAAATGAAACTGTTGCAATTTATAGACATCATCACCAATCGTTAGGCTATTCTTGGGATTTTTAAAGCTGACTTCAATCGTATGACCATTGTTTTCAACTTGGCCTTCTGATTCTTGATTATGAAGGTTTAGTTCTGGAAGATCGACGTCCTCAGCTCCTGTGATATTGATTGGAGATTGTTCTTTACCATTTTTGCTGAGTTCATAATCTTTGGAGAGGTCACCCCAATGTTCAGGACCGGTTGCACCAGTGTACCCCCATTGAACATCCTTGGATTTAGAGGTTTCAGTGTCAGTCTTGGATTGGCAGGCTACGAGTAGGATAGTACTAGCCATAAGTGATAGTACTCCAGTTAAGGTTAAACATTTCTTAGTCATCTTTCCTCCTTGTCGTCCTTAGTCCTATCACAAAGAGCTTATACTTGTCATTAGTAAGGTCTCTTTACTGTGACAGTGACTCAGGCTGATGTAACGATAGCTCTTCTGAGAAAGAAGTGTTTGGAAATTCCAAACGGAAATGCTTATATTTTATAGGTTATATAATAAAATGTCAATATAAATTATAAATTAGTTATAATAAAATGACATTATTTTTATAAAAATAAAAGAACTCGCACTAGCGAGTCCCTTATTTATTTAGCTTATCCCAAAGCGTCGTCCATTGAAAGAACTTCATGGAAGACACGTTGTGTCAATTCAGTTTTTTGTTCTGGAGTGAGGTATTTAGTGTTTACACAGTATCCAGAGATACGAACGATAACGTCTTCACCATTCATAATCTTTTCGTAAACGTCTGACAAGTCCATAACGTTCAAGTTAACGTGTTGTCCACCGTTTTCGAAGTAACCATCAAGGATTGTTACCAAGTTGTCGACTTGTTCGTCACGAGTTTTACCAAGAGCACGAGGTGATACTTGAGTTGTCAATGAGATACCATCAGCAGCATAACCGAAGTCAAGGCTAGCAAGTGAGTTCAAGTTTTGCAACCATCCACCTTTAGCTTTGTTAGATGGGTTAGCACCTGGTGAGAAGAATTCAAGTTTAGACAAGTTCACTGAACCATCTTCGTTGAGGTATACCCCTTTGTGAACTGGAGAGTTACCAGTTTGTTTAGAGTAGGCAACGTTTGAAGTGATTGTAAGAAGTGAAACTGTAGCTTCTGCATCTTTGTAGAGTTTGTGGCTACGAAGACGAGTAGTGTAAGCTTCAATCAACCATTCTGCCAATTCGTTAGAACGTGGGTCATCTTCACCCCAACGTGGGTAATCACCGATTGTTTCGTAGTCGTAGATGTAGCCATCTTCATCACGGATTGGTTTAACAGTAGCGTACTTGATAGCTGCCAATGTATCAACAGTATTTGCGAAACCACAGATACCGAATCCCATGTTAGCACGTTGTTTAGTTGGCAAGAAGGCCATTTGAACAGCTTCGTAGTTGTACTTATCAGTCATGTAGTGGATGATGTTAAGGGCATCTACGTAAGTGTCAGTCAACCAGTCAAGAGATTTTTCGAAGTTAGCTTTAACAGTATCAAAGTCAAGAACTTCGTCACGGATAGGTTCGATGTCAAATACTTTATAGTCTTTATGAACATCGTCGTAACCACCGTTCAAACCAGTAAGAAGGGCTTTAAGAACGTTAACACGAGCACCGAAGTATTGGATGTTGTGGCGTTGTTCTTCGTTTTCTGGGTCAAGTGGTGATACACAACATGAGATACAGCTCATTTCACCGTATCCGTCTTTAGCCATAGTAGTCACACCTTCGTATTGGATAGAAGAGTGTTTGTGAGACATTGACATACAATAACGACGGAAAGCGTATGGCAATTTATCAGTCCAAAGAACAGTCAAGTTTGGTTCTGGAGAGTTACCGATGTTGTCCAAAGTGTTCAAGAAACGGAAGTCCATCTTAGTAACACGGTGGCGTCCATCAGCACCCATACCAGCCATTGAAGTTGTGATGAATGTTGGGTCACCTGAGTACAATTCGTCGTAAGCTTTAGTACGAGCGAATTTAACTGTACGCAATTTCATAACGAAATCGTCAACGAATTCTTGGATTTCTGATTCAGTGTATGTACCACGAGCAAGGTCACGTTCTGCGTATACGTCAAGAACGATTGGCACACGTCCAAGTGAAGTAGCGGCACCGTTGATGACACGACATACTGCCATGAAGGCGATGTTTGTCCATTGGATAGCTTCTTTAGTATCGAAGGCTGGACGACGAACGTCTACTCCGTAAAGGTCACCAAGAGCAACGACTTGTTGAAGTGCTTGATATTGAAGGTTAACTTCTTCACGAAGACGGATAGTTTCTTCGTCGATTTCTTTGATAGCATTCCAGTCGTTAACTTTTTCTTGCATCAAGTAGTCAGCACCATAAAGGGCAAGACGAGCGTAAACCCCGATGATACGTCCACGTGAGTAAGCATCTGGAAGACCAGTAACAGTGTGAGCGTGACGTGCACGACGGATGTTTGAAGTGTAAGCACGGAAGATACCGTCATTAACTGTAGTTACGTATTTAGTGAAAATTTCGTGTACAGCTGGATCTGGTTCATAACCGTGTTCTTTCAAAGCAGTTTCCGCCATACGGATACCACCTTTAGGCATGAAGTTCAATTTGAAGAGCTCATCATTTTGGATACCATAGATAAGTTCATCTTCTTTTGAAATGTATCCTGCGTCAATGTCAGCGATTGAAGTTGGACGAGTATCCATTGGGAAGCGTCCTTCAGCTTCATATCCTGCTTTAGTTTCATCTACGATTTTTTTAATTTTTAGAGAGCGTTCAGTTGGTCCTGCAAGGAAGCTTTCATCACCATCATAAGGTTTGTAGTTTGCTTGAACGAAACGTGAAACACTAGCTTTTTCTTTCCAGTCAGTTCCTTTAAAGCCTTCCCATGCTTTTTCAAAAACATCTGTGTTAGTTTTAACAGTTGCCATATTTGGTTCTCCTATAATTCTAGTAACAAATCATCTGTTACATTCTCTAAAAGTATTCTATCACACAGTAACCGCTTACACAACTTTAAAACTGTGATTTTAGAGACATTCTTTTATAATACAGTTTTGAAAATACGTAATCTGTATTATAAATTTCTGTTTTGTGATAGATTTTGGTATTATAAGGGGAGAATGCTTTGCAGGCCCAAAGTTTTCTATGGAGAGCTTTACAAGGAGACACATCTGAGAAAGGAGGCGGTAAGCCATGTTAGAATTTCCTCTGATTAATGATACGAGCCGAAAGATTATTCATATTGACATGGACGCCTTTTTTGCTCAGGTTGAGATGAGAGATGATCCCAGCCTTAAGGACAAGCCGGTTATTATCGGTCATGACCCTAGAAAAACAGGAGGACGTGGGGTGGTGTCAACTTGTAATTATGAGGCTAGAAAATACGGTGTCCACTCAGCCATGTCTTCTAAAGAAGCCTATGAACGCTGTCCTAATGCGGTTTTTATCTCGGGCAATTATAGCCATTACCGTGAGGTTGGGATGCAGATTCGTGAGATATTTAAGCGTTATACTGACCTGGTTGAACCTATGTCTATCGACGAGGCTTATCTTGATGTGACGACTAATAAACTTGGCATCAAGTCGGCTGTTAAGGTCGCTAAACTCATCCAGTATGATATCTGGCAGGAACTCCATCTGACTTGTTCGGCTGGTGTTTCCTACAATAAATTCATTGCCAAACTAGCCTCTGATTTTCAAAAGCCTGCTGGTTTGACGGTGGTATTGCCAGAGGAGGCTCAGGAATTTTTGGAAAAGCTACCCATTGAAAAGTTTCATGGGGTAGGTAAAAAGTCAGTGGAACGCCTTCATGATATGGACATTTATACTGGTGCCGACCTTTTGAAGATTCCCGAGATGGACTTGATTGACCGTTTTGGACGCTTCGGATTTGACCTCTTTCGTAAGGCCAGAGGGATTTCTAATAGCCCTGTCAGGCCCAATCGTGTCCGCAAATCTATCGGAAGTGAGCGAACCTACGGCAAGCTTCTTTACAATGAAGATGACATTAAGGCTGAGTTGACTAAAAATGCCAGGAGGGTAGCGGAGAGTGCCCAGAGAGCTAAAAAAGTCGGACGTATTATTGTCATTAAGGTCCGTTATTCGGATTTCTCGACCTTAACCAAGCGTATGACCTTGGACAAATCAACCCAGGACTTTGATACCATTGAAAGGATTGCCCATACCATTTTTGATCAATTAGAGGAAAATAGCAGTGGCGTTCGCCTCTTAGGTGTTACCCTAACAGGTTTAGAAGACCAAGAGGGCAGGCAGTTAGATTTGGACGATTTGGAGTCATGATTTGAAAACCATATAATAGGTAGAGTTTTGCTTCATTCTCTGAAAAGTGACCTTGAAGAATCATCAGACCTATGCTATCTTAAATAGTAACCAATAGAAATGAGGGAATAATCTTAATGAAAAAACTGTTTACTTACTTAGGACTTGTCCTAGCAGCTTGTCTGATTCTCGTAGCCTGTGCGTCAAACAAGCCAGCGGAAAAGAAAAAGGCCGCACCAACACCGACAGAGCGTGCCAAGGCTGATGCGACAGTCTTGATTGATACCATGCTTGGAAAATCAAGTAATGGTTTCTCAAAACTCTACGGGGAGAATTACGAAAGTTGGACCGAAACGAATGTCTTCGAGAAACAGGTTGCAGATACTATTGAGAAAGAAGGCTATACTCCTGAAGCTGACTATACCTTTAAGTATATTGAGGGCTATGATGCCAAAACACCAACCCAAGTGCTCTCTAAGTTTCTTAAGGTTCGCCGTAATATGATTGGGAAAATTCAGGACTATAAACTGAAGGATGTCAAAGTTAAGGGCAATGAGGCGACGGTTACCTTTACGTCACGATCTGTCAATAGCTATGATGCAGCTAGAACAGTCCGAGAGTTATTAACTAGATTATATAATAATGATATTAGTAAACTTGCGGAATGGAATAGTGCTGGCAAAGGTGATAAAGACAAAGAGAGAGATAAGGCACTTGTTACTTATTTTCTCTTTGGTGAGAATTTTAGTGGTAGTTTGGAGCAATTTTCAGGTATGACAAAAGAAATGTCTTATACTCCTTTAACAGGTGCGGATAATTTGGAAAAGAGCTTCAAATTAACCAAGGATACTGATGGAAATTGGATTATTTCAACGGATTCATATGTTGAGTTGGTTAGCAGTTTAATGGATGCTGACGAGTCTGCTGATAATGCTGTCTATGCAGAACGTATTCATAAAAATTTATCAGATTACCAACCTAGTAAAGAACAATAAGATTTCCTCTTTATTTTACAAAAATATGAAAGAGTCCAATTAGATTATAAATTGTACTGACCCCAAAAAGTTAGACAAATTATTTAAGCAAAGGATTTAGTTCTGTATTGCACAGGACTAAGTCCTTTT